>JBDLJB010000110.1:0-1516 GCA_039714555.1 Bacteroidota bacterium | reverse complement strand
TGGTTAATAAATGATTTTCTATGAAAAGCATACCCTATATTAGAGTAGGTACATCCTATTACAAAAAGGTAAAAGCTCCAACAATTGCCGGTCATTTTAATGAAATACTGGTTACCTGGAGTATTGAGACCATCCGACAAGATCACGGCAAGGATTACATTAGTAAAGTTCCAAAATATGATGGCTTTACCTGTATTCCCAGTCATATAGATTTTAAACAATACTTTGCCGGATTTTATAACACCTACTATCCTTTAAGTAATATACCAACAGAAGATAGTTTTCAATCCACTAAAACTTTCCTTAAACATATTTTTGGAGATCAATATGAGCTGGGATTGGATTACCTTCAAATACTATTTCTAAAACCAGTACAGATCCTACCCATCCAATGTTTGGTGAGTAAAGAAAGATCTACAGGGAAAAGCACCTACTTAAAATGGTTAAAAGAGATCTTTGAAAACAACCTCACTTATCTAACCAATGAAAGCTTCAATAGTCAATTCAATTCTGATTGGGCTAATAAACTATTGATCTGTATCGATGAAGTTCTATTCAATAAAGAAGAACTGACCGAGAGAATTAAATATTTGAGTACAACAAACACCAATAAATTTGAAGCCAAAGGAAAAGATAAAAGAGATGTTGAGTTTTTCGGAAAGTTTATTTTATGCAGTAATAATGAGGATAACTTTATAAAAATTGATGCAAATGAAACAAGGTTTTGGGTAATAAAAGTTCCAACCTTTGAAAAGGAAGATACCAACTTCTTATCCAAGCTTATCAGTGAGATTCCGGGTTTCCTTTTCTATTTAAAAAATAGAGAACTATCTACACAAAATAAAACAAGAATGTGGTTCACTCCGCAGCAGATCAAAACCAAAGCATTAAAGCGTCTTGTCCAAAACAACAGGAACAGGGTTGAAAAAGAACTGGTAAGCATTATTATTTCAGTAATGGAAAAGTTTGATCTGGAAAGTGTAAAACTTTGCCCAATAGATGCTTTACACGGACTCAATAGGACAAGGGTAAAAACAGACCTTACACAGCTGAGAAGAATACTAAAAAATGATTGGAAATTAACCAATCAAAATAACTCAAACAGCTATCAAAAATTTGTGATTTTGAGTGATGGTGACATCGTATTAGTTGAAGCAAAAGGAAGGTATTTTACCATCGATCACGATTTTTTGAGTAAGAATTTTGATGATTTGATGAACGATGACTAACTCCCTAGGTTTTATAGGGGCTGAGGCTGTCATCATTCTGTCATCACTTTGTCATCAAAAATAAAAATGATGACAAAACTAAGAGTAAAAAGATGCCTTTTGATGAAACGATGACATTTTGATGAAGAGATAAACCTTTACAGTATAAAGGCTACACCTTGATTGTCATCAAATCATCGAAATTTCATAAAAAAATAACCAGGAGAAAAAAATTAAGATTATGCCGATGAAAAAAGAAAAAACAAATTGTGAAATAGCCCGTAATATTTGCATCGTAAAAGCGCTGG
>JBDLJB010000109.1:0-1577 GCA_039714555.1 Bacteroidota bacterium | reverse complement strand
GTTACCTGCAAGCAAATAAATGACAAACTTTGCAAAAATATCTAAGTTTTTTGAAACAGAATTCCCTCTAAATAAAGAAGGGTTAAAAGAACTGTATTCCTTATTCAAAACCGAGTCTTACAACAGGAATCAGATTATTCTTGAAGGAAACACTTTAGAAAGACAACTTAGATTTTTAAACGAAGGAATTATTAGAGAATACTACTCTACAGACGAAAAAGATATAAATATAAATTTTTATGCTAAACCACAATTTATAACAGACCTATTGACATTTAGTAGCAATTCTAAAACTAAGAAATATCAAGAAACTTTGTCAAAAGTAGAACTACTGGTTATTGACAAACAAAAATTTATTGAACTATTGAAAAAGTATCAATGTGGAAAATCGCTAGTTGATGCATCTTTTCAAAAAATATTAAAACAAAAAGAATTTTTAGAATACAATAGAATTACCAAAAGTCCTGATGAATTATATAAAGAACTTTTGATTTATAAACCTGAATGGCTACAATCCATTCCCCAATATCACATTGCATCTTATCTAAACATTACACCTGAAACTTTAAGCCGAATTCGTAAACGTATTTCTTGATTCAAATCAATGGAATTATCATTGGTTTTATGGATTTTTGTTTTTTCAAACACAAAAAAGTAAGTAGATATGCTAAAAATTCATCATTTTAGAAATGCAACAATGGTTATTGAAACAGAAAAAGACGTAATTCTTGTTGACCCAATGTTAGGAAAAAAAGGGAGTTGGGCACCTTTGACTTTTTTTCGATTTAAAGCACAAAAAAATCCAATAATTCCTTTACCAAGCGTTTGTCAAGAAATACTAAAAAAAGTAACTCATTGTTTAATTACTCACAGACACCCTGACCATCTTGACAAAAAAGCTGAACGATTTTTAATAGATAAAAACATTCCTATTACTTGCAGTATTAGAGATGAAAAGGCGTTTAAGAAAAAAGGACTAAATATTGTTAGACCCATAAATTATTGGGAAAAGGACGATTTTCTTGATGGAGTAATTGAAGGTATTCCGGCAAAACACGGTTATGGATTTATATCCAAACCAATGGGGAATGTTATGGGATTTTATATTGAATTGCCTAATCAAAAGTCAATATATATAAGTGCGGATACTATATATACAAATGCAGTTGATAAAGTACTAAAAGAGTATAAACCAGATATAAGTATAGTTGCTTGCGGAACTGCTCAATTAGATTTATTTAACCCATTGTTGATGAAAATGAATGATATTCTGAAATTTGTAAAAAATTCACCTAAAGAAGTTATTGCGAATCATTTAGAAGCAATTAACCATTGCCCAACAACAAGAGCTGAACTAAAAAAAGAATTAGAACTGAGTAATTTAATAGAAAAAGTTAAAATCCCATTTGATGGAGAAATCTTAGATATGTAAGAAAGCCGAAAGCCAGCAGGTAACAAAAAATATACGTAATAGCGGTTTTTGTGCTAACTACAAAGTTAGTATCTTTGAACAAAGTTTAATGCTAAATTGAAAGGTAAGTACCTTAAAATCCGCTACTACGCATATTCAAACCGTT
>JBDLJB010000108.1:0-1616 GCA_039714555.1 Bacteroidota bacterium | reverse complement strand
GGCTTATCTGTTGGCTTATCTGATTTACAGGAAATTATACTTATAAATAGTAAAAAAAATAAAAGTTTTTTCATGTCAAAAATGATTTTATCCATTAATTATATTATTGATATTATTAGCTCCATTCAATTTTGAATAGTGAATCTTCCATTCTATTGCCTTTTTCTTAATCGAATAAAGCAAAATTAAATCCCGATCTTAAACTATACCCCCATATTCTCCTTGTTTATTTATCGCAATAAAACTAAACTGCATTTTAATATTAGGTAAGACACCTTAGTTTAAAGTTTGTTTAAATTCCTTTATAGCAGTCAAATACTCTTCGGTTAAATTATCTCCTTCATAAAAAGCAACTCCTTTTGCTCCGTTATCTTTTGCAAGTATAATAGCATTTTTAAGCTCTTGGGCTGAAGTAAACGGTGGAATATAAATAGCTGAGTTTAAACCCACATTTTTTCCTTTTAAATCGGAAACACCCTGCCTGGTCGCATAGCCAATCCAATCTATTTGTTCGTTGTAAAAACCATGATATATCATAGGATACACTTCATCTACATTCCACTTATCCCAACGCTGGCGTACCATATGATCTGCCATTTCCGGATAAGGAAATACTGCTGCTGTTAATTTTTTATTATGTTTATGAACAATCTCATAAGCATCATCTACTACTGCTTTTATGGCATTTAATCTAAAGTTCTTCCACTCTATATCAATAGCAATATTTTCGCTTTCTTTAGGATTTTTATGATGTAACAATTCAAAAGTACTTATACAAACATCGCAATAACAAAAGTCGTATTCAGCCATTTCTGTATCTTGCTTTAAATTGTAGTTTGGAAGTAATCCTATTGGTAAAAATATATCTGGAAAACGAATATAATCCAAGTGTACACTTTCAATACCTTCAACTTTAGCTAAGCCTTCTACCAAACCTAAAACATGGTTACGAGATTCTTTTCTAGTTGGGCATAACCATTGGTAATAATCAACATATGGACGGGTGTCAAAACACGATTTACCTTCTCTGCTTACCATATACCATTCCGGATGCTGTAATGCAACAGAATCTCCCGGGCGATTCATAGCCATAATCCAGGCGTGTACTCGTAATCCGGCTTCATTGGCTATTGGCACAAGCCGTTGTAATTCTAGAGTATCGGTTAGCGTATTAATTAATACTTCATCAATACCACCTTCTTTATACTTTTTAAATTCTTTGCTGTATTCCTCATCAGATTTTCCTTCTTTTGCTGTGATCCAAACTCCAAAATCAAAAGCTTGTATTTCTTCTTTTACAACAATGTCACCTTTTTCCTGTACTTTTTTAGTACATGAAAAAAGAATTATCAATATAAAAAATAGTATTCTATATATCTTCATTTTATGTTTAATTTATAATTAATTCACCGTCTTCTCTTATAACTATTTGTTTACCTGTAAAAGGACTTACAACAGTGATATTCCAACCTTGGCTATGATTTTCTAAAACAGGTTTTATAACTTTAGAATCAATTATTATTTCTCGTTCGCCAATGCTGTCAATAGAGGTTAGCCATTTATTGTTTTTTAAATAATATTTCTTTTGATTGCGATACATTTCATATAATTTCCAC
>JBDLJB010000107.1:0-1624 GCA_039714555.1 Bacteroidota bacterium | reverse complement strand
TCTAAGTTTTTTATCCTGTAATTGTGATAGGAAAGAAAAGCCTGTAGAAACAATGAAAGAGATAACATTTAACAAAACAAAGTGGAGAGCTAAGAAAGGTACGGATTATCTTTACAGAGATCTAATGCTTAAAGACATTGTTTATAATGATACTGTCAGGACACTTAATAAAGGTCAAATATTAGAGTTACTTGGTGATCCAAACCGAATTAACGATAATTATCTATACTACACAATAAGTTAGAAACGTTTAGGATATTGGCCTTTGCATACGAAATCGCTGGTTATTAAGTTATCTGAAGAGAATAACAGAATAGAGTGGATAAAGATCCATGAATAAATAGAGTGAAGTAGATTTACAAAAACTCTATTTAACATAATATTAATTATAGTACAAATACTATTGTAGCAAAATGGCGTTCAGCTTTGCTGATTAACATAATATCAGATATGGCAGCTATAGCTCTATATCGTTAGATATTATGTTTAAGCCATTTTGCGGCTTAAATATCTTTAAACATTGTTGAAGTTAAATTTCTTTGGCTTATATCGGCAGATATTATGTTAAAAGAAATTACGGCTCGTATTCATCATCATTTGATGGCTATAATACCATATTATGTCAAAAATCTAGAAGCTGTATTTATTCTTTACGATATTCTGTACTTGAGTTAAGAAAATTTTAAATATTCGATTCTCAGAATATCCCAGAGTATCATTATTTCATTATAGAATTTGTACTTGGATCATAGAAAATATGTGTACTGGATAATAAAAATACATGTGAGTGTTATAATTTTTAGATTGAAATCACTGCTTCAACAACTCCTTGTATTCTAAACTCATCAGACAGAATTATGGGCTGGTACTTTTTACTTTTAGACTTTGGCTTTAATACAACCAAACTGCCGTTATGGTGATATTCCTTTATTGTAGCTTCATCATCAATTAAAGCCACAACTTTATCGCCATTTTGAGCATGTTGCTGCTGTCGTATCAAAACCAGGTCACCTTCATTGATCCCGGCATCATTCATAGAGTCTCCTTTTGCTCTTAGCAAGAAATATTTATGTCCTTTTTTTAATAGTTTTATGGAGACAGGTATTTCAGCTTCCACATTTTCTTCAGCAAAAATTGGAGATCCGCAGGCAACACTTCCCAGTAAAGCCACTTTTACGGTTTGTTCTCTTGTTCCGTAATTATCAGGCAATTCAAATTCCGACAATTGAAAGCTGCCGTCCTGTTTCTTTTTTAAAACACCCTTTTCCTCAAGGTTTTGGATAAGTACAGAGGCCGAACGTGGAGATTTATAGTCCAATTCCCTCATTAATTCCCTGACACTGGGCATTTTACCAAATTCGTATAAATACTTTCTAATGGCTTTTAATGACTGTATTTCTTTATTTGATAAATTCGTAAACATACACAAATATACACTTTGTATACAGTATAGCAAAATTAATATCCGATTATATTTTATTTAGTATTATAATCGTAATTTTAACTTATTAATCAACCCTTGATAAAAATTAGATTAAAATGAAAACAACATTACTTTTTCTATTGATTTCGGTAATCGGATTTTCACAAACAAATTTTAAAACAAAAAATCAGCAACTTTATT
>JBDLJB010000106.1:0-1668 GCA_039714555.1 Bacteroidota bacterium | reverse complement strand
TAACTCATCAATTTCCAGACCTGTCTCTTCCAAACAGTATTTAATTGCATGTTTTGGAAAATCAGGTGTATGTTTCTCTCTTGTAAAACGTTCTTCCTGGGCTGCTGCTATAACTTCACCTCCAATAATAATTGCTGCGGCAGAATCGTGATAAAATGCCGAAATACCAAGAATTTTTTTTGTTATCATAAATTATTTTAAATTATTATACTTCTTGAGCTGTACCTCATTAATATGATAGAGTTGCCCTAATTTTGTTTTTTTGCAAGTAACTGATCAAACAGGTCAACAAACTGTTTTGCCTGTATTTTCCTGGAAAATTGTTTTGTATATTCCTTGTTGATGTTAACTGTAGTGAAACCTTTTTCTTTCCACTCATTCCATTTTATAAATAAAAAATTATAGGCCTCATCAAGTGTCCTTGCAGATATTCCTGCATTTGCCTCTTTGATAGAAGCTTCCAACAAATCTTCATCACTACGTACGCATAAAATGGGCCGCTCAACAGCCAGATATTCAAAATATTTTGTCGTAGAGATCAAGCCTTTAGGCCCATCTGGTTTAAATAAATTGGATAATAGTAATAAAACAGCAGATTCATTTAAAAGCTGAGGTACTTTTGAAGTATCTACATAGTCGAAGAAATGAATAAATTCTTTTATCTCAGCATAGACCTTATTTTCTAATATTGGTCTTCTTCTATTTAAAGAAGTATAAAACTGAATGCGAAATTCTTTTTTATCGATAACTCCATTCTTTACGAGTTTCTTTACTGCAAGGAATAACAGCGTTGGATCCTGATGTTCTTTAGATAAAACCGTTCCTGTATAGGTTATATTGAATGACTTCATGTCTTTAACCTGTTTGGGAAAGTATGAAGCAGGATCATAACCGTTATATATCAAATGAGTATTTGAATTATATTTTTCAATTTGTTCAGCATGCCAGGGGGAAACCGTTGTCGTAAAGTTGGCAGCACCTAACATCCTGTTCCGCAGCTTTAAAGTAAATCTATTATGTTTTTTTTGAAATTCCTCTAATAAATTTCCTATCAATCCCCTAGAAGTAGCGGGAAGCTTAGGCATCTGTTCATGAAGATCTCTTATATCTGCTATCCATGGTTTATTCCAAGCTTTTGCCACTTTCCATGCTGCATATAAAATATAAGTACGTTGCGCTGTTGAGCATAAGATCAAATTATAATCTTTTGAATTAAAATTATTTAATATATGGGTTGAAATAAGATCACCATTGCGTAAATGATTATGCTTTTGTTTGACCAGATTCTTAATTCTATCCTTCATCGTTTTCATTGGAATCTGTACTCCCTTTACCCTTATAATCTTTTCATCACCACTAAGTGATCTAAAACTAAAATCCCTATCCTGACTGCGAGTAACGATATCTGCTGTCCAATTTAATTCCCTCATATACTTTACTAAGTATCCCATACGGGGGGCAAAACTAGGTGGATAAACATCACAAATGATTAATATTTTTTGCACAGAGTAAATTTATTATAGTTCCTGGAGCTCTACCATTTTTTTAAACTTTGGAAATGTTTTAGCCAATTTTTCAAAATTCCCCTCGGCTACAATCTCTCCTTTATCCATAAATACTACACGATCCACATTACGGATAGTTGAAAGCCGATGAGCTACAATTAAC
>JBDLJB010000105.1:0-1716 GCA_039714555.1 Bacteroidota bacterium | reverse complement strand
GTTTTTAATGTGGATATTACTTGGTTCAACAATTCTATTGTTTTTGTTGTCGCCAATTTTAAATAAAGCAATGAAAGGAATTCACTAAGATCAATGAAAGAATTATAAATGAACACCCAAACCCTGCCGACATTATGGTTGACAGGGTTTGTTTTTAATAAAATAATTATGAGTACAGAAAAAAAATCGTTTGTAGGCACACTGACTTCCTTTAATAAAACTTTTTGGTTAGCTAGTTTTATGGAGCTCATGGAAAGATGGGCATGGTATGGAGTATTCACCCTATTTGCACTTTACCTGGTTGGTTCAACAGATACTGGCGGACTGGGATTCGATCATATCCAAAAAGGGAATATCATGTCTGATATTACAGGTTTGCTCTACCTGTTACCCATTTTTACCGGAGTAATTGCCGATAGAATCGGATATAAAATTTCTTTAAGTATTGCCTATGTAATTTTAATTATTGGCTATTATCTGATGGGTGAAGTAAACACATATTGGAGCATGTATTTTGTCTTTTTATTTGTTGCAATCGGAGCAGCTATGTTCAAACCGGTGGCTTCAGCTATCATCACAAAATCTACAGATAAATCTAACGGAACGCTCGGGTTCGGTATTTTTTATATGATGGTAAATATCGGTGGGTTTATCGGCCCGGCTACCTCATCATATTTAAGAACTACTTATGGCTGGAAACTTATTTTCATTCAAGGGGCTGTTGTTATTGGAATCAATCTTTTGATTTTGCTTTTATTCTTTAAAGAACCTTATAGAGAAGAAACAGAAAAAGAATCATTAGGTAAAGCCATTTTGAATTCCTTGAAAAAGATTATAGAAGCAGTAAAAGATACCCGTTTAACTGTATTATTGATTTTAATGGTCGGGTTTTGGACGATGTTCAACCAGTTATTCTATACTTTGCCAAACTTCATCGAAGATTGGGTGGATTCTTCTGCATTGAGTGCTTCAATTACCGAATTCTGGCCATGGCTTGGAAACCTGGTTAGTGATGAAAACGGACAGGTAAAACCCGAATGGTTTACCAACATCGATGCACTAATGATCGTTTTTCTGCAAATGTTCGTTTCCTATTTTGTAATAAAAATGAGGCATGTAAGCGCAATGATCCGAGGGTTTATTATTGCTGCTATTGGTATAGGGATCACCTTTTACACAAATAATGTATTGTATACAGTTTTAGGTACCGTAATATTTGCCATTGGAGAAATGACTACAAACCCAACATTCTCTTCATTTATTGCGTTGATTTCTCCAAAAGGAAAAGAAGCTTTATACCAGGGAACATACTTTTTGCCTGTTGCTGCGGGTAACTTTTTTACTAAATTTATCTCCGGTAACTTATATCAATCCTGGTCGGATAAACTAAGTCTATTACAAACTGAAATGGCTTCAAGAGGTATCGATATGCCTGAAATCTCTGAAAGTTTTACCAAAAACGATTATTTCGCTTTGGCATCTGAAAAATTATCTATGGGTAAATGGGAAGTCACACAAATGTTATGGGAGAATTACCATCCTAATAAGATCTGGTATGTGATTGTTGGAATTGGAATTTTTACCATCATAGCCCTATATGTTTATGATAAATTAGTGATCAGGCCAAAAGAAAAGCAAATTGCAAATTCATAATCTTTCAAAACGCTTCTAAATAATTTAGAAGCGTTTTTTTGTATATTGCCGCACCAATTATAC
>JBDLJB010000104.1:0-1800 GCA_039714555.1 Bacteroidota bacterium | reverse complement strand
CTCTATCAACTTTAGGAAGATAAATTTCAAGTTTATTGAATCCGGTATTTAGTTTGATTATTCTTTTTACATCTCCTATAGTGATACTTGCCTCAGATTTTACTCCAATATGAGTAAAATCCACACTTACAGAATGGAATAACTTACCATCATTTTTTGCTACTACTTTGTTTTGATACACTTCAACTTTATCTATAAGATTTCCTTTATAGGTCATATACCATGCATCATTATCTATTGTTTCTGAGGAAATTTCAAGAAGTACCGGCTGTCCCGGAGTTAATGATTTAACAGGAAGTTTTAGCAATGCAAAACCCATTTGATCATTGTATTTATCAATCATGTAAGTATCTAAAATCAATTCAGCACCCTTTTTCCCTTCAAACCTTCTTATACCTGTTTCTGATGTTTTAGAATTTTCAAAAGAAAAGTATTTCTTGCCATTAACATTTAATTTAAATGTAGATGGATCTGAAGTGACATCCATAGCAAAAGCCCAGATAAAGGTTATGTACTTACCTTTGTAGTTTTGGGGAACAGCTTCTGTTTTCCAACTAATTGGATCATATTCTTTTTTCCCTCGTAATATTAGAGAAGTATTTATGTCTGGAATAGGTGAATGATAACCAAAATTAGTTCCTCCTATTTCTTGATCGAATCCTTGATAATATATGGTATTTCCTACCTGTGCAAATACCAGGCTAAAGGAGATAATGGATAATAAAGTTAATAGATATTTCATTTTATGAAGTGTGTTTATTAGTTTATGTTAATAGTTGTTTTTCAATATCTTCAAGGCTTTTATTTTTGGTTTCAGGAATAAAACGTTTTACAAAGAAGAATGCTGCAAATGTAATTCCTGCAAATATTAAAAATGTACCTCCTTCTGACCATGCGTTAAATCTTGGGAAGAACTGTGCAATTAAAACATTAGTTAACCAAAGAGAAAGTGTTGCTATTGACATAGCTGTTCCCCTTACTTTTGTAGGATATATTTCTGATATAATTATCCATGTTATCGGGCCGTATGAAAATGCAAAACATGCTATAAATAATGTTATGAATATAATTATTAGGATGGTGTTATTCATATCTAATAAAAAATACGATCCACACATTGTTAGAGAAATTATTACTCCAATAATGCCGGATAAAAGCAGTGGTTTTCTACCCCATGAATCAATTTTCCATATAGCTAGTAGCGTGAATAATACATTTACTATTCCGATAGATACTTGTCCGCCTAATGATTCGCCTAATGTTAATCCTGCTTTACTTAATATTTCCGGTCCATAATAAATAATAGCATTTATTCCGCTAAGTTGTTGAAAAGCAGCTAAAACAGCTCCTATAATTATTAAAGATATTAATTTCTTTTGCTTTAGTATTTCAAAAATATTAGTTTTTTCCTTCTGCTGTAAGGCTGATAAACTAACCTGAATATCAGCTTCACTCTTAGGTAAGTATTTATAAAGAATAGCTTTTGCTTCTTCAATTCTATTCTTTGACAATAACCATCTCGGACTTTCAGGTATAAATAAAAGCGCAATAAAAAACAGTAGTGCCGGTGCTGTTTCTGTTAAAAACATCCATCTCCACACATCTGTATTACCGGAAGGAAATAAATCAACAATAAACGAATTTGATAAGTAAGCTGAAAGAATTCCAATAGTTATTGCCAATTGATACAATGCAACTAATCTTCCCCTTAGTTTCGCAGGAGATAATTCTGCTATATACATAGGTGATAATATTGAGGCTAATCCAATACCTGTTCCTCCAACTAATCTATATACAATT
>JBDLJB010000103.1:0-1848 GCA_039714555.1 Bacteroidota bacterium | reverse complement strand
AGAGACTTTAATGAACCCGAACTAAAGGTTCCTTTAATAATATCTCTTTTAATCCTTGTTCCTCAAATTCTCTCCCGAATATTTGCTTCCGGGGTAAACGGTTTCCGTAAAATATGGCAAAGTAGCCTTGTAAATGACACCCTAAGTACTGCAGTGGTTGGTCTAGGAATACTCGTCCTACTTTTACTAAATATAGAAATTACCGTAATAAACATTGCTATTTTATACGCCATTGCACGAGTAACGGTGACTGCCACAGTTGGCTTGTACTGGCGGAGCCTGTTTCGTTTTAAGGGAAAACGAACAATGCAAACCTGGCCGATGTTAAAAGTAGCTGTGCCACTTTTGATTGTATCTTCTACAGCCCTTATTGCCAATAATGCAGATACAATAATGTTGGGGTGGTTAGGTAATGCAAGAGAAATGGGCTTGTACAGTGTTGCAGCCCGGTTAGGACTTTTAACCAGTTTTTTTCATCTATTAACAGTTTCAACTCTGTCCCCAAAAATTGCTTCTCTTTACTCCGACAAAAAAAGAAAGAATTACAAAAAATGGTACAGCAAGTAACACAAGGCTTAGTTTTTATTGGCCTATTTAGTCTTGTAATTTTTGTTATAGCTGGGAAATATTTATTGGGTATTTGGGGGGCTGAATTTATTACTGCGTACTGGGCTTTGGTAATTATAGCCATAGGACAACTATTTAATATCGGTACAGGGGCAACTGGAATTATTTTAATAAAGACAGGTTATGAAAAAATACTTGGCTATATAACAATTTCTTTAGCTATATTTGATTTAGCTTTAAACTATATTCTAATTCCAAAATTTGGGGCAACTGGGGCAGCTATTGCAACAGCTACAACACTTATAAGCGAAAATATAATTAAAGTTATTTTGGTAAAAATTAAAACAGATATTTATACAATTCCCTTCATCAAATAAGAATTTTAAACGATTTTCAAATATGAAACTTATTCCCGCAATTAAATTACGTATTAAATTATTATTCAATTATAGAGTTCATGGGAAATACTCTAAAATTAGAAAAAATGATATTTTTTTGGTTTCCTATCCAAAATCCGGAAATACCTGGTTACGATTCTTAATCGGAAACTTAATTCACAAAGAAAAAGTTGATTTTAACAATTTTAATTCAATTATTCCAGATATATATCTAACATCCAAACAAGAATTAGATAGGTACCACAGCCCTAGAATAATTAAAAGTCATGAACGTTATATAGAATCATATCCAAAAGTAATTTATATCTATCGTGACCCAAGAGATGTTGTTATTTCGTTCTATTTCTATCACAAAAAATACAATACAAACTTTAATGATTCAATAACAGAATTTATTCAAAAATTTATCAATGGTGTAGACTCGCGTTATGATCCTTGGGATACTCATTTAAAAGAATGGTTTAACAGCCCATTAAATGCACAAGATAATATCCTATTCTTAAAATATGAGGATATAAAAACTAATGAATTTAAAGCTGTCGAAACTGTTGCCAAATTTTTAGAGTTAAATGCAGATGAACAGGAAATTAAGCAGGCTATTGATAATTCAAGCTTTCAAAAAATGCAATTATTAGAGAAAAAACAATCCAACACTTCTTCTTACCTAAAAAATTCGAATAAAGCAATAAACTTTGTGCGATCTGGCAAAAGTGAATGGAGAAAATATTTTACAGAGGAATTGAAAAATCAGTTTAAAACCAAATATGGGAATTTTCTTATTGAACTAGGATATGAAAAAGATTTGAACTGGTAGGACCATAACCGTAAATACAGTTTTATTCCTCAAATATAACTTATAAGAGATGTGCCTTTATAAGGTTGT
>JBDLJB010000102.1:0-1852 GCA_039714555.1 Bacteroidota bacterium | reverse complement strand
AATGCTTATTCTGAGTTAAATGATCCTATTGACCAATTAGAACGTTTTCAAGATCAGTTAAAATTATCAGAAAAAGGTGATGATGAAGCTATGTTTATTGACACAGATTTTGTTAGAGCATTAGAATATGGTATGCCACCAACTTCGGGTATTGGTATAGGTATAGATCGATTGGTAATGTTTATGACCAATAATGCTTCTATTCAGGAAGTTTTATTTTTTCCTCAAATGAAACCTGAACGTAAGGCAATAGCCCTTAGTGATGAGGCAAAAGGAGTTTTAGAGATACTTAAAAAGAAAAACGAATCACTTCTAAATGATCTAAAAACAGAGTCAGGTTTATCCAATAAAAAGTGGGATAAGGCTATTAAAGAATTGACTAAGAATAAATTAGCCAAAGTAAATAAAACTGATGTTGGTTTATTTGTGGAGGCGATAGTTCCCGCGTAGGCGGGAATCTCGTGTAAAGTCTAAGATTTCCGTTTGCACGGGAATGACAAGGAGTTACTTAATCGTAATTCCTTTTTTTATACAATTTAGTAGCAGATTATTGCATATAATCACATATTCTTGGTCACGATTTGGTCACTTGAGGTTTTTTTAATGAAAATATTGAATAAGATTTATGTTAGGAATTGTGATATCTTAATTTTATATAATTAGGCCACTTTTTTTATTTTAAACTTTCTTTTATTATGAATACGAAGTGTCTCTTTAACTACGACAACTTTTTGTCTATACGTTAAGAAGAGAGCTTTAGAATAAACCAATATATCCATTATGTGAAATCACCCCCTTTCACATAATGGATAATTATTTCCTCAGCAATAATTTTATATTAGATTCGTTTTATAATAGCCCCGATTGGTACTATGTATCAATTCGGGGTTTTTAATTTAATAGATATGACATTAAATAAAAAAATATTACAATTGCCTTCTGAACAAAAATCATGGCTTTTATTAATTAAGAATACATTAAAAAGAACTTTTAATTCTAATATTGAAAACAAAAGAGAGTTTATAAATGCCCTTGAATCTAAGGCAATTGAAAAAGGTTATAGGGAAATTGGTTTATTCCTAAATTCCAATGATTTAGAAGAATATATTAAAAACTAAAATATTAGTTTTAAGCAAAGTATCAAGGAGTTTTTATTTGGGAGTTCTTTTACTACAACAACTTTTTGCCTATAGGTTGATGAGAGTTCACATTTCAAATTAAATTTTAAATGAATCAAAATTACTATTATTTGAATTAAAAATAGAATTGAAGTTTTTTCTAATATCATATTTTCGTCACTTAAATTATCATAGGTTATATAGTTTCAAATTATTACTCTAGTCTCATACTATATAATAAAAAAAGAAAACTCAAAAAAAATTATGGCAAAAACACTATATGAAAGATTAGGAGAAGTAAAAGGTATTACAAAACTTGTAGATGACGTAGTTGCAACTCATATGAAAAATCCTATTGTTAATCCAAGGTTTCTCCCTTTTTTAGAAGAGCCAGAACGTTTGGCAATTATTAAAAAACATACAGTTAACTTTTTTAGTGCTGGTTCAGGTGGCCCACAATCTTATGAAGGCAGGGACATGGTTACAACACACAAAGGTATGAATATTTCGGAACAAGAATTTATGGCTGTAGTAGATGATATACTTGAAGCAATGGAAATGAATAGTCATGGTGAAGAAGAGAAAAAAGATGTACTTGCTATTCTCTATTCACTAAAAGAAGGAATAATTCGTGTATGAAAAATTATAAATACTTAGGATACTTTTCAATTTTGCTAATACCAATATCATTTTTAGCATTTTACAAAACTTACTTTATTCAATTTCCGAATTTC
>JBDLJB010000101.1:0-1980 GCA_039714555.1 Bacteroidota bacterium | reverse complement strand
AGTGGAGATGGAGGGAGTCGAACCCTCGTCCAAACAAGCAACCAAAATATTTTCTACATGCTTAGTTTTTATTCGATTTTTGTCCTAAAGCCGATTAAAAACAACCTACTTTAAGCTTAGCTTCTTTAATTTCAAAAAACAACCAAAGCTTTTGTTTTTCTAGGTTTACTTTTACGATGCCCCTAAACTGAACGCCGTTAACCAAGGCTTTCAAGAGACATTCAGCTTTCACGCCTGGCGTGACAAGGCTCATCCTACTATGATTCGGATTAAGCAGCTAAAGCGTAATTATCTTCGCCGTTTATAGATTTGAAATCGATTTTTACGAGTGCTATTTCATGGCTCGACATGCTTATATTATGACTGACCTTGCTGTCAAAACCGGTCATCCCCAATTGTAAAAGAACTTAAGTTTGCAAATGTATTAATTTCATTTAACAATACTTGTACATCTAAACAAAACCAAATACTTTTGTGCAAATTCTATACCAAAATGAAATTCGCAATTATCAAAGAACGTAAAAATCCACCTGATAAAAGAGCAGTACTATCTCCAAATGCCTGTCAGGAATTAATTAAAACTTTTCCTAAAATTGAGATAAAGGTAGAAAGCTCAAAGAATAGAACATTTTCTGATGAAGATTTTTCTAAAATTGGTTTGGAAATAACTAAAAATGTTGAGGATTGTGATGTAATGTTGGGTGTGAAAGAAGTGCCTATTGATGCATTAATTCCGAATAAAAAATATTTTTTCTTTTCACATACTATCAAAAAACAACCTTATAACAGAAATTTGTTAAAAGCGATATTAGAAAAAAATATTGAACTGTACGATCATGAGGTAATCACTAATAATGAAGGAATTCGTTTGGTTGCTTTTGGCAGGTACGCAGGAATTGTAGGTGCTTATAACGGAATTAGAACTTATGGTCTAAAAACCAAAACTTTTAATTTACCAAAAGCAGAAACACTTTACGATCAAAAAGATCTTATCGATCACCTACAAAAAATTAAACTTTCCAATATCAAAATTGTATTAACAGGAAAAGGAAGGGTTAGTAATGGTGCTAAAGAAATGTTAGATGGAATGGGGATTAAAGAAGTAACCGTTGATGAATACTTAACTAAGGAATTTGATGAAGCCGTTTATACTCAAATTGATGTATTAGATTACAACAAACGCAAGGATGGTAAAGTGATTGATATGTATGACTTCTTTAAAAACCCTACTGAATACGAAAGTGATTTTTATCGATTTGCAAAAGAAAGTGATCTTTATATTGCTTGTCATTTTTATGGAACCGGAGCTCCTTATATATTTACACGAGATGAAGCCAAATCACCCGATTTTAGTATAAAAGTTGTTGCAGATATCAGCTGTGATATTGATGGGCCTGTGGCTTCAACTTTAAGAGCCTCAACAATTGCAAATCCAATATACGGTTATGATCCTTTGACTGAAAAAGAAATAGATTTTTTAAATGAAAATGCTATTGCAGTAATGGCAGTAGATAACTTACCCAATGAATTACCAAAGGATGCTTCCCTTGGTTTTGCTCATAATTTTGTTAATTCAGTAATCCCTGCATTTTTTAATAATGACAAAGACGGTGTTTTAGAAAGAGCACGAATGACTCAAAATGGAAAACTTACCAAGAATTTTGCTTATTTGCAAGATTATGTTGATGGAAAATAAAACCCATTTCTCAAGACCCGAGACTTAATGACTCCAGATCCAAATTTCTTGATAGAATTGGCAAACTATAAAATGCCTTTTGGAAAATATAAAAGTACTTATTTGATAGATCTGCCTGAATATTATTTGGTGTGGTATAGAAATAAAGGTTTCCCTAAAGGAAAATTAGGGCAAATGATGGAAACTGTTTTTGAAATTAAAAGAAATGGTTTAGAACATTTTATTTATAAACTTAAAATATAAAAAATCTATTTTCAATTGTTTAAAAGATAATAAAATATTTG
>JBDLJB010000100.1:0-2245 GCA_039714555.1 Bacteroidota bacterium | reverse complement strand
GGAGTTTAACTTCAATACTTGTTATAGTTTCTCTGGTAACAATAGTTTTATCAGGTAGATGAATTTTTAAATAATCTCCTATGCTTTCGATATAATTGATCTCAGAAAAATTTATTTTGATCATTTTTCTATCGGAACGGACAAATATAAAATCACTTTTGTCATGGATGAGATCTTCTTTACTACCTGAACTAACAAGAATGTTTTCATCTGAAAATTTATTTACTGCCTGCAATAATCTTTCAAACGATATTGGTTTTAATAAATAATCTACAGCTTTCAGGTCAAAACCATCTACAGCATATTCTCTGTAGGCTGTAGTGAAAATTATCTTAATATCTTTATTGATGGATCTTGCAAAAGATAAACCGGATATTTCGGGCATATTGATGTCCAGAAAAATCAGATCAATTTTTTTTGAGTTTATAACATTAAAGGCTTCAATTGCATTTTTGCAGGTTGAAACTACATGAATAGTCTCAATCTTTTGTAAGTGATTTTCCAGGATCTCACGTGCAATTGGTTCATCGTCAACAATGATGCAATGAATGGTTTTAGCCATTTTTTAGGATGTTTAAATTCGAAATAGTTAGGTTTACTATAAACCATTTATCACTATTGTTAATTTCTAATTTATGGTTGTTATTGTAAAGTAAATTTAATCTTTTTTTAATATTTTCTAGTCCGATTCCAGCCTTTCCATGTTTTAAATCATCACTTAGAATGCTATTCTTTATAGAAAACTGTAATTGATCTTCAATCAGGTTAACTTTAATATCCACATTTAAAAATCCATCAATTAAACTGCCATGTTTAAAAGCATTTTCAATAAAAGGGATCAATAACATAGGTGCAATTTGCTTTTCATCCGGAATATCATTTACAGAAAATGAAACCTTTAAAGTGTCCTGAAACCTTATTTTTTCCAGTTCAATATACTCTTTAATATGTAACACCTCCTCTTTTAAACTCACTTTTGGTTTATTTACCTGATATAAGATATAATCTAATAAGTTAGATAGTTTTAATATGATATCGGGTGTATTTTTTGATTGCTTTAATGCAAAACCGTAAATTGTATTAAGCGTATTAAATAAAAAGTGCGGATGAATTTGCTTTTTTAAATAGTTTAGCTCTTGTTCTTTGATCTGTAACTGGGTTTCTAATATTTTATTCTGAAGTTCCTTATTTTTTGAAATTGTTTTAAAATTATTATTTAATAAACTTACAAAACTCACAATAAAAACAACCAGGTAGACCAATATCAATACAAATACATAATTTCGGCTCATTGGTGGCATATTTTGTATTTCCATATTAGAAAGGAATACAAAACTTCCGAAAATTGCAACTAGAATTAAATAGGTCGAAAAAACCAAAGTATAAATGCTGTAAATAGTAAATTGTTTATACTTTTTGGTGAGTAAGTATTTAGGAATTAAATAGTAAACCACAAAATATGTGGTGGCCATAGTTATCGGTAATAAAAAAGTAGAAAACCAGGTTACATAATTTGTGTTGTTTGAATTATAACTAAAAAAGTAAACAAAGAAAAACCATACAGCGACCCAAAATAGAAAATGAAAAGCTACAAATTTTGATTTATTTAATTGGGATAAATTCATCATTGCAAGTTGCGTAAAATATTTTAAACAACATTTTTTTATAGACGGAATACCAATTTACCTGTCATTTTTACAACTTTAGAAATTAGAATTACATTTTTAATGCTAAATTCGCTATATACCTATGGAAATTGTCGAATCATCGCAAATTAATTTTTTGAAGACTGTTTTGTTTTACTTTCGAAATAGTTTAATTTAAAATCTTATAAATATGTTTTTATCACTTTTAAATGATGGCGGGCCTTTATTTATGTACACATTGCTGTTAATTTTAATTTTAGTATTGATCCTGTTAGTTAAGGGGTTCCTTAAAAAAGGGAATACTGAAAAAACTCTCAGCCTAATAGGTTCTATTTCATTATTTGCTGTTGTTTGGGGTTTTTTAGGTCAAAGTTTAGGATTAATTTCAGCATTTGATACAATTGAAGAAGTTGGGGATATTTCACCCGCGGTTTTAGCCGGAGGATTAAAAATTAGTTTTTTGGCCCCGGTTTTTGGTTTGTTTATTTTCTTAATTGGCAGATTAGGAATAATCATATTGACCTGGATGCAAAAGGATTAATTTTTAAAATAAATCAAAAATTTAAAATATTCATTTCTTAGGGGGATGAATATTTTTT
>JBDLJB010000099.1:0-2260 GCA_039714555.1 Bacteroidota bacterium | reverse complement strand
TTTATCAATATCATTTGGATTATTCAGTGTGCCATTAACCTTTATAGCCGATTTCAGGCCTGTAACGTTCCAATCGTTTAATATTGGTTGATTTAATTCCCGATAAGGTTTCGATATAAATAAATCCCAAACAGTATTTAAAGCATTTATTTCTAATTCGTAATAACCATGATTATTCCCTTCCGGATCAACAAATACCTCGAAATCATTATTATAAAATATGATAGCATCACGATCTTTAATGGTTGCCCACACATGTGGCTCTTCAAGTTTAGCTAGAATATAAAAGTAAGTATCGTCCCAAAGTATTTTAATTTTGGTTTCATATTTTGGCTTTTTTACTCCTTGAATATCAATAAAAGCATCTGACCATTCAACATTTTTCCAGGAAGTTTCAGAATCATTACCATCAATCGCAATTTTTTCTGATGTATTATAAGCAATATGGATTTTTGGTGTAATTTGTTTTTTATTTTGTGCACAACTAACCAAGACAAAACAAGTAAAAACTAAAGTTAAAAAACTATTCTTCATCTGCTTAATATTTTTAGTATACTCACCTATAATTATAAACTATTTTCTTTTGTAAATTTTATTATTTCACTTAAGTGCCCAAATGCCATAGCTACTACTGTATCTGCAGCTCCATAATAAACAGTTAATTTATCCTCTTCAACACTATGTAGAGCTGCACACGGGAATACAACATTTTGAACATCACCAATCATTTCATAATCTACTGCTGGTCCCAATAAATATTCTTGAGTTCTATATTTAACTTTAGATGGATCATTTTCATCTAAAATGGCTGCTCCCATAGCATATCTAAATCCATTACAGGTAGTTATTACCCCATGGTAGATCATTAACCAACCATCATCTACAAGTATTGGAATTGGACCTGCACCTATTTTAGTTGACTGCCAGGCACTATCTTCAAATGGTGTTGCTTTCATTACACAACGATGCTCTCCCCAATATTTCATATCAGGACTATAGCTTATATAAATATCACCAAAAGGTGTATGCCCATTATCGCTAGGACGACTCAACATAGCATATTTACCATTGATCTTTTTTGGGAATAACACTCCGTTTCTATTGAACGGTAAAAAGGCATTTTCACATTGGTAAAATTCTTTAAAATCAAAGGTATACCCAATACCAATTGTTGGCCCATGATAACCGTTACACCAGGTAATCCAGTATCTGTCTTCAATAAACACAACCCGAGGATCATATTTATAATCGGATTCAATCATATCAGTATTTCCTGCCTTCATTTCAATGGGTTTATGATTGATTTCCCAATCAATTCCATCTTTACTAAAACCGGCAAAAATATTCATTTGGACAGCTTTGTTGTCACATCTAAAAACTCCTGCAAATCCATTTTTAAAAGGCACAACTGCACTGTTAAAAATACTATTTGATGAAGGAATTGCATATCTGTCGATAATTGGATTTTTAGAATAACGCCATACAATTTGGGTACTATCATCTGGTCTCTGTTCCCAAGGAATAATTTTATTTTTCATTGATTCTTAATTATTTAATTTGGAATACGCCGAACTCTATCTAACCACGTAAATTTAAGAATAATACTAGTTATAATAAACAATACTAATACGATTCCAGCTTTTGAATAATCTCTAAAAACAAAATAAATTGGTAATAAGATCATTACTGACTGCCATATAATACCAATAGAGACGTTAAACATATCTAGCCAAAAATCATTATTTTTAGTAAAAGAACTGTCTTCTTTTTTAAGCTCATTATATATAGGTTCCCACCACCCCCAAGGTTTTACATTTTTATAAAATGATTTTAAAGTAGCCATATCTGTTGGCTTTGTTAAAAAAGTACCCAAGAATGATCCAATTAAGGAAACTATAAATATAATTGGAAATAAATAAATAGCAGGAATGCTTATCAATTCGTAAAAGAATGATCCCTCGGCTAGATTTCCTTTATTTTGTTCGAGAATATATTGGACCGATGCTATGATCAATCCTGCCAACATTCCCCAAAAATATCCCCAACCATTAAAACGCCACCAGACCCATTTTAAGAAATTGGCAGCTACATATCCACCAAATAATGCACTTGTGATCCATAAGGTTAATGAATTAATGGAGTCAGCAAAGAACCCCATAAAAACACCCAAACTTACTACTAAAAATGAAGCTATATAACTTGCTTTAATATAGTGCTTAGGTGTTGCTTCAGGCTTAAAATATTTTTTATAAATATCATT
>JBDLJB010000098.1:0-2550 GCA_039714555.1 Bacteroidota bacterium | reverse complement strand
AAGGCTTCAATAGGAGTAAGCGTATCAATATTAGTAGTCAAAATTTCTTCTTTGATCTCTTCTAATAACGGGTCGTCTAATTTAAAAAAACTCAATTGCAGATCTTCTTCCGTAGCCTGTTTTAATTTTTCCTGCATATCTTCTGAAGCATGGCTCTTTTCTAAATGTTTCATCATTTTATTGGCACGATGAATTACCGGAGTAGGCATTCCGGCCAATTTAGCTACATAAATCCCAAAGCTGTGTTTACTGCCACCGGGAACCAATTTACGCAAGAAAATTACTTTGTCTTTTAATTCCTTTACAGAAACATTAAAATTTTTAATACGCTCAAAAGTTTCTGTCATATCATTGAGCTCATGATAATGTGTTGCAAAAAGTGTTTTAGCCTTTGCGGGATGTTCATGAATGTATTCGGCTATAGCCCAAGCAATTGAGATACCATCATAAGTGCTGGTTCCTCTACCAATTTCATCTAATAAGATCAAACTTCGTTCGGATAGATTATTTAAAATACTTGACGTTTCATTCATTTCTACCATAAAAGTAGATTCACCCATTGAAATATTATCACTTGCACCAACACGGGTAAATATTTTATCAACAATTCCAATTCGGGCATTTTGAGCAGGTATATAACTACCCATTTGAGCTAACAGAACAATGAGTGCAGTTTGCCTTAATATGGCCGATTTTCCACTCATATTAGGCCCGGTAATCATAATGATCTGTTGCTGATTTCTATTTAAAACCAAATCGTTGGCAATGTATTCTTCTCCGGGGGGTAATTGTTTTTCAATTACAGGATGTCGCCCATTCTTTATTTCCAGATCGGTACTATCATCAATAATTGGTCTTATATAATTATTGTCAACAGCATTTTTAGAAAATGAACTCAAACAATCAATTTGTGCAATAATTTGTGCATTTTTTTGAACAGGAGAAATATAATTCAACATAAACTGTAAAAGATCATTGAAAAGTTCTTGCTCTAATTGTCCGATTTTTTCCTGAGCTCCTAATATTTTAGCTTCATATTCTTTTAATTCCTCAGTAATATACCGTTCTGCAGATACCAAAGTTTGTTTGCGGATCCATTCTTCAGGTACTTTATCTTTATGCGTATTCCTAACCTCAATATAATAGCCAAAAACATTGTTAAAAGCTATTTTTAATGAACTGATACCGGTTCTTTCGGTTTCACGTTCTAACATTTTGTTTAAATAATCTTTCCCTGAAGTTGAAATTGCTCTCATTTCATCCAACTCATCAGAAACTCCTTTGGCAATTACATTTCCTTTATTAAGATTTACCGGAGCATCTTCATTAATTGTTTTTAAGATCTTTTCACGTAACACCAAACAGTTATCTATTTGATTACTGAGCTTTTGCAAAGATATATTTTTACTGTTTTCGGTAATTTCTTTAATAGGAGCAATTGCATTTAATGAGTTTTTTAACATCACTACTTCCCGCGGATTTATTTTACCGGTTGCAATTTTTGATATGAGTCGTTCAATATCACTTACTTGTTTGATCTGGTTTGTAATCTCATCGAATATATTTTCATTTTCAATAAAATACTTTACAACTTCATGTCGGTTTTTAATTTCCTTAATATTTTTTAAAGGTAAAGCCAGCCAACGTTTTAGCAACCTTCCACCCATAGGTGAAATGGTTTTGTCAATAACATCTAAAAGGGTAACAGCATTTGCTGATGTAGAATAATACAACTCTAAATTACGAATTGTAAACCGATCCATCCAAACATAATTATCTTCAATAATTCGTTGAATATTGGTAATATGATCTAGTTTATTATGTTGTGTTTCCGATAAATAAAATAAAATGGCTCCTGCCGAAATAATTCCTTCCTGTAAATCATCAATACCAAATCCTTTTAATGATTTTACATTAAAATGTTTGTTAAGGCTTTCATTGGCATAGTCAGTATGAAAGATCCAATCATCTAAATAAAAAGTATAATATTGTTCGCCAAAAAGTTCATTAAACTTGTTCTTATTTTGTTTTTGGACTAAGATCTCACTCGGATTAAAATTTTGAAGGAGTTTATCAACATGTTCTGCATCGCCTTGTGCAGTTAAAAATTCACCGGTTGAGATATCTAAAAATGAAACTCCTATTAATTTTTTTCCAAAATGAACAGCGGCCAAAAAATTATTTGTTTTGGCTTGTAAAACTTCATCGTTTAGAGCAACACCAGGAGTAACTAGCTCGGTTACACCACGTTTTACAATGGTTTTAGTCATTTTTGGATCCTCCAGTTGATCACAAATAGCAACTCTTAAACCGGCTTTAACCAATTTAGGCAAGTAAGTATTTAAAGAGTGATGTGGAAATCCTGCCAAGGCAGTTTCGGTCTCACTACCTGCACCTCTTTTGGTTAATACAATGCCTAAGATTTTTGCAGCTTTTTTGGCGTCATTTCCAAAAGTTTCATAAAAATCACCAACTCTAAACAACAACATGGCATCAGGATATTTTATCTTGATATTATTGTATTGTTGCATTAAAGGGGTAACTTTTTTT
>JBDLJB010000097.1:0-2790 GCA_039714555.1 Bacteroidota bacterium | reverse complement strand
CAATTCGAACAAAAAATATTCTAAACACTAAATAATATTATGAAATACAGAAAAATCATTTTTATAACCTCCCTTTTATCATTATTCGTAATGAGTAACTATATCCATGGTCAAAGTAAGAGTAAAGAAGAGTTAGGAAACTCAATAGTAGAGAGTATTTTAAGCAATAACATAGACAGTTTTAAATCTCTATTGTTACCAAAGAAAGTAGTCTTGAAATTACAAGAAAATAATGATCCAGAATATATTGACAAAGAAGAGCGAGATTCATTAATGACCCAATACGAGACTGCATATGATAATATGATTATCCCTCAATACGAAAAGAACTTTCTGGAAATTGTAAATCTAAATGAAACCAATGAAATAGATTGGAGCAATTTAAATTTTGTTCTTTTATATAAGTATTCGTCGAAAGAACAAGAATATCTTCCCTTTTTAATTCATACAAAATTGAACAACTCAGATTATAATCACTTTTATTTCGGTGCAGTGAGATATAAAGGAGAGTGGTATTTGGAAGGCAAAATGGAAATCACAAAGGACGAAAAATATGCCCCGAATGATTGAATTGATAACGTGAAAAAATAATAAACTGGCTACATCAAAAGTTAAAATCCATAAAGGCATATAAATAAAATACAATGGATAACGTAAATCTTAAGAATATTCTATTTTTAGTTTTTTTTTATACCTTATTAATTTCGTGTACAAATAATCAATCAAGGGATCATGAAAGTAGGCCGAATATAATTTTTATTATGTCGGACGACCATGCTTATCAGGCAATAAGTGCTTACGATTCAAGTTTGGTTCAAACTCCAAATATCGATAAAATTGCCAATGAAGGAATTTTATACCAAAAGGCGTTCGTTACGAATTCAATTTGCGCACCAAGTAGGGCAGTTATTCTAACTGGAAAATTTTCGCATTTAAACGGGGTAATAGATAACAGCAGCTATTTTGATGGAAGTCAGCAAACTGTGTCAAAAATTCTAAGGCAAAATGGATATCAGACCGCTATTGTTGGAAAATGGCATTTAAAAAGTGCTCCAACCGGATTCAATTATTGGAATATATTGCCGGGGCAGGGTGATTATTATAATCCCGATTTCATAAAAATGGGGAAGGATACAGTTTATAGTGGCTATGTTACCGATATAATTACAAAGCTCTCCATACGATTTCTGAATACACGAGATAAGAACAAACCCTTCTTTTTGATGATGCACCATAAAGCTCCTCACCGGAATTGGATGCCGGCAATCAGACATTTAAAAGAACGTGATGAGGATTATAGATTACCGGAAAACTTCTTTGACAACTACTCCGGGAGAGAACCAATTAAAAAAGGAATGGCTTTAAGAATAGATGACCACATGCATCTCAACATGGATTTTAAGTTACCTATCGAAACAAATGAAGTATATGATAATAATTGGTTCCATGAGGAAACTGAACGCAGCCTGGGAAGACTTACAGATGAAGAAAGACTAGCATGGAACAACAGGTATACTCCCCAATTGGAGAAGTATGAAAGCGTAAAAAACAATAAAGAAGAACTGATCCTGTGGAAATATAGCAGATACCTAAACGATTATCTGAATTGTATCAAAGCTGTTGACGAAAGTGTAGGTCAGATAAATACTTGGCTTAAGGAAAATGGTTTAGAAGAAAATACGGTTGTTATTTATACATCTGACCAAGGATTTTTTCTCGGAGAACATGGTTTTTTCGATAAACGTATCATGTATGAGGAGGCTTTTCGCACACCTCTGTTAATTAAATATCCCCGGAAAATTAAGAATTTGTCAACTTCTGAACATTTGGTACAGAACCTGGACATTGCACCTACTTTACTAGATCTGGCAGACATTGCAATCCCAGAGGATATGCAAGGTAAATCATTATATAATACATGGAGTTCCTCTTTAGAAAATTGGCGAGAGGCTATTTATTATCGCTATTATGAAAAAGACTTTTTGGTGAGTCCGCATTATGGAATCAGAACGGATCGATATAAATTAATTCATTTCAATTATGGAATTGATTCTTGGGAATTATACGATTTGGTAACAGATCCAAATGAAATGAATAATTTATACGCTGATCCTAAATATGAAAAAAAGGTTAAGTATCTAAAAAACAAATTGATTGAACTACAACACTCATATAGAGATACAAGTGCAATAGTATGGAAAAATTAAATTCTATTGACGTAATAATGATAAGTCTATTTTTTAGGAATTTACCAGGCAATCTATTTGTTACCAAGTAGCTAAAATATCATTTGATAACATTTTGGAAGTGTGTACATTTACTTAGGCTTTAATAACCGACCCTACACTTATTTATAATAAAATTAGTTAAACGATTAGATTAATTAATAAAACTTTTGAAATGAAATTAATCACAATAAAAGAATCCCATACCGAATTAGATTTAATTGTTCTAAAGAGTAGATTAGAGTCAGAAGGAATAAAATGTTTCTTGCGTAATGAATTTACTACTCAAATAATGAATCATATGGCTACATTTGAAGTTGAACTTCAAGTGCTTGACTCAGATTTAGAAAGAGTTAAAGAAATATTGAATGAAATTGAAAGAGAATAAAAAACTACCTACAATAAATAGCCTTCAACGGCTTGTAAAGCCAAGTTTGAAGCAGATGTTGAACTAAATTCCGGGTTTATTTTTTAGGAGGATAGTATTCCCTTTCGGGAATTATTAGTTGGTCACCATAGTTTTTGCTTGTTAAGAGCCTTTACGCAAGTTGGTTTGTCAGCAATA
>JBDLJB010000096.1:0-2905 GCA_039714555.1 Bacteroidota bacterium | reverse complement strand
AGAATTAGATTCTGAAGAGATCAGTACTGTAAAAAGCTACAACGTTGCAAATTCACTTGTAGGTAAAGTAGCAGGTGTTAATGTAAACCAATCAGGTGGCTTAGGATCGGGCTCCAGAATAACTATTAGGGGGAACAATTCCTTAACAGGAGCAAATCAGGCACTTATTGTTGTGGATGGTGTTCCTATTAACGCAGCAGGATCTGATTCCGGTGGTAGCGTATACAGCAGTACGGTTACCGGTGGTGGTATTACCGACATTAATGCTGATGATGTTGAATCGATCTCAGTATTAAAAGGGCCTAATGCAGCTGCACTTTATGGGTCAAGAGCTGCAAATGGTGTTTTATTGATCACAACAAAAAAAGGAAGAATGGATGAAACTCTTGGGGTTTCTTTAACTTCCAATTTTTCAATGGGTAATGCAATGTTCTTGCCGGATTATCAAAATGAATACGGACAAGGAGATAATGGAGCTCCATTTTCTAGTTTAGAAACCATGGGGGGATCTTCATGGGGATCAAAATTAGACGGTTCTGAACAATTGTACTATACAGGAGAAAATAAAGCTTATACAGCGCAAAAAGATAATGTGGAGGATTACTTTAAAACTTCTACACAAATTATTAATACATTGTCATTATCTAAAGGAGGTGATGATTATAGTGTAAGATTTTCTTATACAAATAATGCAACGACTTCTATATTACCAAATTCTGAATTGAAGAGTCATAACTTTAATTTAAGATCTTTGGTTAATTTGAGTGATAAATTGAGTTTTGACGGAAAAGCTACTTATTTTACGCAAGAACTTAATAATAGAGTGCAATTAGGATCAGAGGGAGTTTTAGGTTATGTGTATTATATGCCAAGAAATATTATTACAAATGATCTGAAAAAATACCAGATGGATAACCCTGCTTTATATGATCCTATCTCTGGAGTAAGTGATTATGATGTAATAAGTTATACTGGAACGGGCAAAAGTTTAGGTAACCCTTATTGGATTCAGGAATATGATATAAATGATGAAAGGAGAGGTAGATTTATTGGCTTTGCCAAGCTTGACTATCAATTTACTGATTGGCTGTCTGCTTTTGTTAGAGTTGGTGGTGATGTTACTAATATCAGAACGGATGTGGTTGAACAAGTTGGACATCATTTTAGAAGATATGGACGTGTGACTTATCAAAATACTGAATATACCGAATTTAATTCTGACTTTTTACTAAAAGTTGATAAAGAATTAACAGATAACCTTAGTTTAAACGCAATAGTTGGAGGTAATCTTTCTATAAGAACATCTGAGTTGATGCGTGTAAGAGGGGAACAATTTAAAATACCTACCAGGGCATTTTTGTCAAACACAAATATTCAAACAAATTCACATAGTCCGGTTGCTACTAAGAAAGTAAATTCATTGTATGCTTCTGCAAGTTTGTCTTATGATGATTTTATGTATTTGGATGTTACAGGTAGAAATGACTGGTCATCTACTTTAGGATCTGATAACAGGTCATATTTCTATCCATCCGTAAGTTATTCTATCTTGTTAGATAAGTTTATTGATCCTGATCATGATTTTATGAACCTTTTCAAATTAAGAGCTAGTTGGGCAGAGGTTGGTAATGATACAGATGCTTATCAGTTATATCAAACTTTTGCTGTACCATCTGAAGGATATTTAGGTTTAACAACCCTTAATTCACCAATAGTTAAATTCAACCCAGACCTAAGACCGGAAAGTGTTGTTTCTTCTGAATTTGGTATAGAAGGTAAATTTTTCCAAAATAGATTGTATTTTGATTTTTCAGTATATAAGATCAATACAACAGATATGATCTTCGATGTTCCTGTACCTCCAGCAACAGGATATCAGTACTTTAGAGAAAATGTAGGTGAAGTTGAAAATAAAGGTGTTGAATTTTTAATTGGTGGAGTTCCTGTACAAACAGATGACTTTAGATGGGATGTTTCTTTTAATTTCTCTAAAAATGATAATAAGTTGATTGAACTTATTGATGGTTTAGATTCTTTTGTTCTAAATACAACCAATAGCGGAAATGTTTCTATTAGAGCTGAAGTAGGTGGTAGTATAGGTGATATTTATGGTACAACATGGAAAACAGACGATAATGGCCAGTTACTGGTAAGTGCTGAAGGAAGACCTTTAGCATCAAATTCTCCAGAATATTTGGGTAATTCTAATCCTGATTGGACAGGTGGTTTGTCAAACTCATTTACTTATAAAAATCTTTCATTAAGATTCTTAATTGATGCAAGGTTTGGAGGAGAAATATACTCTTCAACTTCATCTAGATTAGATGGATCAGGTGTATCAGAAAGAAGTTTATTATATAGAGATGGTGGTGTTGTTGTAGATGCGATCAATCAGGGAACCGGTGTACAAAATACAGAAAACATAAGTTCTCAACAATATTGGGGTTCTTATTCTGGTATTGGCTCTGAATACGTTTATGATCAAACCAACATCAGGCTTAGAGAGTTTGCCTTAACATATAATTTACCTGGCGAATATCTGGCTAATTCTGGTTTTGCCGGAGCTTCTTTTGGACTAATCGGTAGAAATCTATTTTTCTTACATAAAGAAGCTGATGATATTGATCCGGAGGCAAATTTGGGAACAGCTCTTTCCGGTCAGGGAATTTCTGTAAATAATGTACCAACCGTACGTTCTTTAGGTTTAAATATAAATCTTAAATTTTAAATAAAAGATTATGAAAATATTAATTAAAAAAATAAGTTTGATTTTAATGCTGGTATTTTTATCGGTTGGTTGTTCAGACTTTGATGAGATCAATGAAAGGCCTGATGCCTTCTCTTCTGATGAGGTAAGTGCAAAGTATTTCCTTACAGGTACACAGATAGAACTTTATGCTCCAAA
>JBDLJB010000095.1:0-3126 GCA_039714555.1 Bacteroidota bacterium | reverse complement strand
ATTCCTGGGATTGAACAGTATACCTTTAAAACCAATGATGGATGCCATAGGTAAAACATGTTACAACGAAAATGAGTTTTATGAGTTTTTACAATCTATCAAAAATGTTAAGGTTCGTTCAGAATTTAATGACCAATGTCAAATACAATATAGAAAAAATATATATCTGGATTCGGATATATCTGAATTCATCAATCAATTATAAATATTATTCTCAGCTAGGAATTTAAATAAAAAGAATTTCTCGAGACTTGCGTTTCCGCCAGACAGGCTCAGCCTCAGGGTTTCCGCTGAAATGTCATCCCCGCAGGGGATCTAAATAATAAATTTCAAGAAATTTTTATTTTAGATTAATGAAAACCAGCAAGATTTGACTTTCAACGATGCTAAAATAATATTCAAATGCAGTATCCAAAACAGCTTTATAAAAGATAAGATTTTAATTTAAACATTAAATAGTATGAAAATATTAGATTGTACACTTCGTGATGGGGGTTACTATACCAATTGGGATTTTAGCCCTGAACTTGTAGATACTTACATTGAAACATTAAATAATTTACCTATTGATTATATTGAGATCGGTTATCGTTCAAAAATAAAGCCTCAATATATGGGAGAGTTCTTTTATTGCCCGGATTATGTCATCAAAGAGATCCGTTTATCATCTAATAAAAAGATATCGGTAATGCTGGATGAAAAGGACGTATCGATTGAAGATGCAACCGAACTTTTAAGCCCTATTATTGGTTTGGTTGATATGATAAGAGTAGCAGTTAATCCAAAAAACTTAGTAAGAGCAATCGGGCTGGCAAAAGTAATTAAGAAAATGGGATTTGAAGTAGGGTTTAATGTAATGTATATGTCTACATGGATTGAAAATAAAGATTTCCTGTCTCAGATTAAAAAAGTTGATGGTGTTATTGATTATTTTTATATGGTAGATTCCTATGGAGGTATTTATCCTAATGAAGTAAAAGAAATTATTGATATTGTAAAATCAAAAATTAGTACTAAACTTGGATTTCATGGGCATAATAATCTGGAATTGGGACTTATTAATACTTTGACTGCCATTGACTGTGGAGTAGATATTGTGGATGCAACGATTACAGGAATGGGCAGAGGTGCTGGTAATCTTAAAACTGAGTTGCTTTTGACATCTTTGATAGCAAAAAATAAAATTGAATTTGATTTCAATGCTTTGACCAAGATAGTTGATAGTTTTAGTATTTTACAACAAGAATATGAATGGGGTACAAACCTTCCATATATGGTATCGGGAGCTAATTCTTTACCTCAAAAAGAAGTTATGGATTGGGTTGGAAAGCGTTACTATTCATTTAATAGTATCATTATAGCTTTGTCAAATCAATCAAAAGGAGTTAAAGACAACCTAAATTTAAAAGTTTTTTCACCAGAAATAAAATCTAAGAAGGCACTCATAATTGGTGGTGGGCCATCAGGAATGATTCACTCCGAGTCAATAAAAAGATTTCTGGAAAAGAATGAAGAAATAGAAGTTATCCATACTAGTTCAAAAAATGCAAGTCCCTACAATAATGTAAAAAATAAACAAATTCATTGTTTAGCAGGTAATGAAGGGTATAGATTAGAAAGTACACTTAAGAAAATAGATACAAAGGACAGGATTGCAATATTACCTCCATACCCAAGAGTAATGGGGACATATATTCCTTCATTTTTCAAGGAAAAGGCATTTCAGTTAAATGAAATAAGTATTACTAAAGTATTTAAAGATTCAATAACAGCCATTGCAATACAAACTGCATTAGATATGGGAGTAGAAGAAATATTCTTTGTAGGCTATGATGGATATGATAATGCCATTTCAAATAAAGAATTGGAATTGTTTAATGAAAATGAAGAATTATTTAAAATTTTAAAGAAGTCTGATTTAAAATTTAAATCTGTTTTACCTACAAAATATACATCATTACCAACAACTTCTTTATATGCACTTATTTAATTAATATAAAAATGTATTAATCAGCATTGATATATATTTATTGAAATTTGTTCAAAAGTTAAATTAATGGAAAACAAAAGTATTGCAGTTTTTTTACCCACAAGAAAAGGAAGCCAAAGAGTTAAGAATAAAAATACAAGAATTTTTGGTGGTAAAGAGGGTGGTTTGCTGCAATTAAAATTAGAGCAGTTAATTAAAATAAAAAGTGTAGATGAAGTAATTTTATCATCAAATGATGAAATCAGTTTAAGTATAGGGAAGAAATTTGAGAAGTTTGACCAAAGAGTCAGGGTCATTGAAAGACCTGATAAATTAGCATTATCTTCAACAGACCTTGTAGATTTAATTAAGTATGTTCCTTCTATAACAGATTGTAATAATATACTATGGACTCATGTAACATCGCCCTTTGTTGATGAGAATGATTATGAAAATGCAATTCAGTTGTATTTTGAAAATATGAATAATTATGATTCATTAATGAGTGCAAAAAAGTTTAATAATTATTTATGGAGTAAAGAAAAAAATGATCTAATTAACAGAGCGAATAATAAGAAGTGGCCTCAAACTCAAGATTTAGAAGATCTTTATGAAATTGATAGTGCCATTTTTATATCGAAAAGGTCAAATTATCTAAATAATAATGATAGAGTTGGTAATAAACCGAATCTATATGTTATGGATGGAATAAAATCATTTGATATTGATTGGCAGGAAGATTTTAAATTGGCAGAATTAATTTACGATAAATACTATAGGAAATGATCAATACGATTTTTTGGGATTTTGATGGGGTATTAATGAATTCAAATGATATCAGGGATATTGGATTTGAAAAAGTGTTCAGTGAATATCCTGCAGAAGATGTGAATAAACTTATGGCCTTTCACAGAAATAATGGAGGCCTTTCCCGTTATGTTAAATTTAACTATTTTTTTGAAGAGGTTAGAAAAGAAAGTGTTTCAGATGATAAAATGTTATTTTTATTAGATAAATTCTCTTCAATAATGAGGGAATTACTTACAGATCCAAAATTGCTTATAAAAGAAAGTTTAGAGTATGTAAAGAATAATCATAATAGAATTAATATGCACATTATGTCAGGTTCTGATCAGGTTGAATTAAGGTATTTGTGT
>JBDLJB010000094.1:0-3182 GCA_039714555.1 Bacteroidota bacterium | reverse complement strand
ATGGTTTAATCAAAATTTCACTTTCAGATGCAGAATTATCCATTTGCTTGGGTTCACCTATCAAAAACAATTCCACATTTTCATTTTGCAGATAATTTTTTAAAAAAGGGATGATTTTATCAGTTTCAACAGTTGTTAATCCTGAGGCAATTATTTGCAATTCATCCGTTACGGCAATACCGGTACGTTTTTCTCCAAAATCCAATGCAAGTATTCGTCCCATTTTTTAAAATTTGTGCAAATTTACCTTTTTTTGTAATAAAAAGAATAAAAATTAAAATGCTTTATTTATATAGCCTTTTTATATTTGTAATCTCAAATAAATAAGTAGAGAAATATACTGATTAGATGTTTTACATGTATATGATGTATCGGTTTAGAAATATATAAAAAATCTTATGTGGGTTAAATAAAACAGAGAAAATTAATTTATCTGGTAAAACTACTTAATATTTTTTTCTTAATTTGAAAAATGGAATGATAAACATTGTGTTGGAAAGGATTAGAAATGCAGTATGTGTTTTTAATCCTCTAATTATAATAGAGATAAATAATTATAAAACTTAATCGAGTGAAAACAGTACTTTTTTGTCAAAATCCATATGCTTTTGGGATTTTAGAACCAATAATGCAGGTTTTAAAAGAAAAAAAATTTAAATATTTATGGTTTGTAAGAGAGTTAGTTATAGATAAATTTCCTTTTACTGATGAACCCGTTACATCAAATATGCAAGATATTATTGCTTTTAAAAGTGATGCTATTTATGTTCCTGGAAATGAAGTTCCACATTATTTGAGAGGTTTAAAAGTGCAAATTTTTCATGGGTTAGCAGGTGAGAAGAAAGGGCACTTTAGAATTCGTCACTATTTTGATTTGTATTTAACTCCCGGACCATTTTTTACCGAAAGATTTTTTGAATTGAAAAATAAATATAAAGATTTTGATGTAATTGAAACCGGTTGGTCAAAACTGGATGTTTACGGAAAAGATCTTCATAAATATGATGCATATAAAAAGAATTTATTAGAAAAATATAATGCAAAAAAGATTGTTTTATATGCACCAACATTTTCACCCTCATTGACTTCTCTTCCTTTTTTGATAGAAGAATTTAATGAACTCTCAAAAAATAAAGAATATTTGATTCTTTTTAAGTTACACGATTTAACAGATCTAAATTTAATTGGTCAATATGAAAATCTTGCAAAATCAACAAGTAATATCATTTTTGAAGAAGACAAAAACATAATAAAATATTTATTAATGGCAGATATTATGGTTAGTGATACTTCATCAGTGGTTTATGAATTTTTGCTTTTAGATAAACCTGTTGTTACTTTTAAGAGTAATTCGGGTAATATTCAATGGGATAACTCTTTAGAGTATAATAATCTTTCTAACAGAATAAAAACTAACTTGGAAGAAGATAACTTTAAATTGCAGCGAGCAAATATTGTTAAAGAATATCATCCATATAATGATGGGAATTCTTCCTTGAGAATGGTTGAAGTAGTCTCTAATTATATTGAAGAAAATGGCGTGCCTGAAAATAGAAAGTTATCACTGTTACGCCGTTTAAAAATTAATAAAATATTTGGTAAAATGTAATGATTTCAATTGTAATGAATTGCTGAATAAAATAATTATATATGAAGACAATAATAACGTATGGAACATTTGATCTGTTTCATCAAGGGCATTATAATATTCTCAAAAGAGCAAAAGAACAAGGTGACTATCTGATTGTAGGTGTTACAGGAGAACAATATGATATTGAAAGAGGTAAATTAAATGTTTCTCAGACTATTGCAGAAAGGATTGAGAATATTCGAAGAACAGGGTTGGCTGACAAGATTATTACTGAAGAATATGAAGGTCAGAAAATATCTGACATAAAAAAATACCATGTGGATGTTTTTGTTATAGGATCAGATTGGCGTGGAAAATTTGATTTTTTAAAAGAACATTGCGAGGTGTTATATTTGGAGAGAACAAAAGATATCTCAAGTACAATGCTTAGAAATAAAGAAATTTCAAATATTCAGTTTGGGATTGCAGGCTCAGGGAGGATTGCAGAAAGATTTGTGCCAGAATCTAAGTATGTTAGTGGTTGTAATATACGAGGTGTTTATTCTAGAAATATTAAAAATGCCAGTAAATTTTGTAATAAGTTTGAATTGGAATTTTGTACTGATGATTACGAAGAATTAGTTGATAAGTGTGATGTGATCTATATTGCAACTCCTCATAAATTACATTATCAAATGACAAAATCAGCTCTTAAAAAGGGTAAGCATGTTCTTTGTGAAAAGCCAATTACACTTAATTCAAATCAGTTAATTGAGTTATATGAGATAGCAGATAAAAAAAAATTAGTTTTAATGGAAGGAATCAAAACTGCGTATTCACCTGGGTTTAATAGATTAATTGATCTTGCAAAATTTGAAGTTATTGGCAAAATATGTCATATTGATGCAACATTTACAAAACTCGAAAATAAATCTAATCGCGAGTTTGATTTTGAACAGGCAGGAGGAAGTGTTAATGAACTAGCCTCATACCCTCTATTGGTTGTCGAGAAACTGTTGGGGAAACCAAAAGCCATTTCATATAATTCTATCTATGAAAATAATGTTGATATTTTTACAAAAATAAATTTAGAATATGAAGATGCCTTTGCAACTTTAAAAGTAGGATTGGGAGTAAAATCTGAAGGAGACCTTGTAATTTCGGGAACAAAGGGGTATATATATGTATTTGCTCCATGGTGGAAAACTCAAGAATTTGAAGTGAGACGCGAAAATAGAAATCTTAATAAAAAATATTTCATCCAGTTTGATGGTGATGGATTAAGGTATGAAATATCTGAATTCATGAAATTAATTAATTGTAAGAAAAAAGAGAGTTGGATGTTATCAAGAAGTAATTCAATTAATATTGTAAAAGTAATAGAAGACTTTAGTAGACTAAATATTCAAAATATGCATAATTAATGTTCAATCATTTCCTAATAAAAGGTAATAATTAACTATTAGATTTGACAAAAGAAAGTTAAATTCGCAGCAAAATTGATGTAAATGATGAAGAAGGTTAATTTAACAGCCATAATACCTACTTTTAATGAGGAAATTCATATCGAAGAAGCCCTAGAATCAGTTTCATTTGCCGATGAAATTATAGT
>JBDLJB010000093.1:0-3314 GCA_039714555.1 Bacteroidota bacterium | reverse complement strand
CACCAAAATCAGTAACAATAATTGTTTGGGTGTTTTTTAATAAGGATTTTCTATAATCATTCACCTTATTAGTAAGATCATTCACTTCTTTTGATGATACGTAAAAACACTTAGTAGTCAAGTCATATACGAAAGGAGAGTGAATTCCATGTTGGTTGGTTGAGGATAATAAAAACTTTAAATAGGATTTGATTATTGCTATCACAATATGGGTTTTAATTGCTAAAATAATAGAAAATATATTGCTACATAATAATTTTAAAATTATATTTGCCAACATAAGTAATCAAAATGATATGCGTAAATTTTTACTACTGATTTTATTATCGGTGCTATATACTTCATGTATTCCAAATAAAGACCTGATATATTTTCAAGGGGAGCCTGTTTCAAAAGATTCAATTAAGCAACTACAAAACAAACCTTATCGATTGCAGGTGAATGATATGTTGTATATTGATATTAAAGCTGCAGATGCTGAATTGGTTCAATTGTTCAAGAATACAGAAACATCATCAAACAATACTAATAGGGTAACTGGAGAACAATTGTATTTCACTTCGTATACTGTTGACAGGCATGGTAATATCAAAATTCCGTATGTTGGAGAACTGAATGTTTTAGGCTATACAGCAGAAGAAGTGGGAGAGAAAATCCAAAAAGAGTTTGAAACTTATTTTAAAAATAATGAGGATATCTTTATTACTGTAAAATTGGCAGGTATCAGACTTACTGTATTAGGGGAAGTGAAAAATCCTGGTACGGTTATAATGTACCAGAATCAGGTAAATATTGTTGAAGCATTAGCAAATGCAGGTGATATTCAAATAACAGGAAATAGAGAAAATATAACTGTTCTTCGTAAAAATATTGAAGGAACGAAAAAATATAGAATAGATCTTACAGATGTAAATGCATTTGATTCTGATATGTTCTATGTGGAATCGAATGATATTATTTACGTAGAACCCTTAAAACAAAAATCTTGGGGAACCGGTACAACTGGAATGCAATCTTTAACTACTGTGATAACAATTTTATCGCTTTTGACGACCTCAATTTTATTAATTGATAACCTTAAAAATTAATTTTTTTGATGAAACAATTACAAAATCAAAAAATCGATATAAACGAACTGAATACCTTTGATATAAAAGAGTATTTTTTTAAAATACTTGACCATTGGAAACTTTTTGTGGTTACAATTTTGTTAGGATTGATTATTGCAAATATTGTTAATCGCCGAACTCAAAAAATATATAATCTAAAGAGTATTATTACGGTTAAGGATGAGCAAAATCCTTTATTTGCTAGTAGTACAAATATTGCTTTTAACTGGGGTGGGCCTAGTGATCAGGTTGAAACAATAATAACGATCTTACAATCCAGAACTCATAATGAAAAAGTAGTAAACCAGTTAAAATATTATGTTGATTATTTAAAGGAAGGTAGATACAGAAAAGAAGACGTTTATGGGGATGTACCATTCGTTATAAACGTTGATACTTCCAGTTATCAATTACTGGGAAAGCCTATTCAGATTGATTTTTTAAATGATAATAAAATTTCTGTTTCAGTTGAATTTGATGAAGAGGCATATAGATTGATCAATTATAAATTAGAAGATACAAAGTCGATTGAACCGAATTCAAAAACTTATAATGCGAAGTTTATAATAGGAGAAATGATGGAAACTCCTTTCTTTAACTTTTCGATTAATAAGGATTATTTGAATCAGGATCTTACCGGAAAAACATTTTTCGTAAGGTTTAATAGTTTTAACGGGATAGTAAATAGGTTTAGTAATATTGATGTTTCTACTCTAAAAAAAGGTACCTCATTAATTCAATTAAGCCTGAATGGTCCTAATAAAAAGAAGATACAAGATTATATCAATGCTACAGTTGAGGTTCTTGATAGGGATCAGCGTAAGCAAAAAATCCAATATGCTCTAAAGACGAAAGAGTATATTGATACTTTATTCCAGGTTGAGTCAAAAAATCTTAAAAATATTGAAACTGATTTAGGAACATATAAGCAACGTAATGATATTTACGACCTATCTGCAGAAGGGACAAATTTGCTTGGTGAGGCTACGGCACTAGATAATGAAGCACAACAGATAAGAAACAGGTTAGATTATTATAAAAATTTAGAAACTTATATTCGTGCCAGAAATCAGTATGATGAGAATATTCCTGCACCTGCTTTGGTAGATATTGAAGATCCGAATATATCAAAGTCTGTTGGCACTTTAATTTCACTTTCCAAAGCCAAAGAAAATATGGAGCTTACAGTTAAGCCTTCCTACCCTCCGTTAAAAAAGATTAATGAAGAAATTTCTTTGGAAAGGGAATATTTATTAGAGCATATAGCTTCAATGAAGAGTACTACAAAGAGTAGCTTGAACAATGTAAATAAAAGGATTGCTAAAAATAATTCAAAGCTAAGAACACTTTCTCCAAAAGAGCAAAAGCTTTTAAACTTTCAGCGAAAATACAATATAACTGAAGCAAATTACAATTATTTAAAACAAAAAAGTTATGAAGCAGGAACTGCTATAGCAGCGAATGTTTCCGATATTAAAGTATTAGACAAAGCTAAAGATACAGGTCAAATGCCAATTAAGCCAAAAGGCTCATTTAATTATTTAATTGGTTTAATGCTTGGTACTATTTTACCTTTATTATTTATTGTTACAAAAGAGGTTTTAGACAATAAATTAAATACTGTTGAGGAAATTGAAAAAACCTATAAAATTCCGGTTTTAGGTGTTTTAGGAAAAAATAATTATAAAAACCGACTTGTTGTTTTTAATGAACCAAATTCTACATTTTCAGAGTCTTTTAGAGCTTTACGTTCAAATATCCAATTTTTATTTAAACGGGACAGCAAAACAAAAACAATTGTTGTTACATCATCTGTAAGTAAAGAAGGAAAAACTATGACCGCAATCAATATGGCTACTGTTTTTGCTTTAAGTGGTAAAAAGACTATTTTATTAGGATTTGATTTACGAAAACCAAAGTTGCATGAAGATTTTGAATTTAATAATGAAATTGGTGTTGTAAATTATTTGATTGGTGAAAAGAGTTTAGATGAAGTAATTAGAAAATCGGAAGTTGAAAATTTAGATGTGATTACATCCGGGCCTATGCCACCAAATCCTTCAGAATTGATTCTAAGTGATTCAACAGATGAATTATTTAAAAAACTATCAGAAAAATACGATTATATTGTAATTGATACACCACCGGTAGGATTGGTAGCTGATGCATTAGAATTGTTTAAATTCAGTGATGCGATAATTTATA
>JBDLJB010000092.1:0-3384 GCA_039714555.1 Bacteroidota bacterium | reverse complement strand
AATTAAATATTAACTTTGAAGAACTAGGCTAGTGCTTTTCATAGGATGCGTTGTTGCAATTTAGTAGCTTTAGTTCCTTCCAACTATTCTATATTTGTTTAAATTTCATCCGTTACAATAATCAAATCCAGAATAATAATCATATTTATTCAATCAAATAGGGTGGTATAAATAAACTTCCACATCATACTATGACAGATGGGCTATATGATGTTTTAAAGATATTTTTATTATCCTCTTCTTTATCTCTATAAAACTTTCTTAAGATTGTAAAATTCATTATATTTAACATTCTACTTACTACAAGACAATTCTACTATTACTTTCTTTTTTAGCTAGTAATTGTAAATATTAATAAAATATGTCAGTTGCATAAAAACTAATACAATATATTATGAAAAATAAACTATTATACAAGATTTTGATTGGATTAGGCTCATTGTTATTGCTATTCTTTTTTCCTTTAGGTATGATTTTATCATTAGCATTTTGGGTGTATTTAGGAGTGATGTTTTTGAAAAAGAAACGTATTTTTCACGAAGGAATTGAACCACAATTAGCTAAAAAGCAATTGAAAAGATTAAAAATTTTAAGTATAGTATCAGGGATATCTATCATTATTGCATTTGTAGGACTAGTTATGCATAATATACAATCTAGCATATCCGAAACTCATGAATTTCTTTATTTCTTTATTGGTTTAATACCATTGTATATATTTATTTTGATATCGATTATTAGTTTTGTCATAGTTCTTAAATCAAGACAAAATCCTAAATAAGATATTTTAGGAAGTATAGTATTATATAATGATTAATCAAATCTTATAAAAGCATTCTTCATCATTATATAATATTATGTTGAAGGAAAAATTAGATTTCAATTGATATATTAATAATAAATTTCTCAACTATTTAATTTATGGTATTTCACACGACCACCAAATTTAATACTACAACAGATGTTACTTTATGGTGAGGTTAGTCTAATTAGAAATCCTAATGAATTTTTTTTTCGATGGTAAACTAGTCAATCTTACAATTCAGACTTAAAATGCTCAAATAAGGATTTCTGACCTGAAATCCGCTATGTTCGTTAAGACACATCGTTTACACAAGTTAAAGATTAGACTTTACACTAAATTTAACCCACAAATGAATCGATTTTAAACACTTACTTTACCCTGCTCACTTTCATCCGGCTAAGGTGGTTCAGTTTGACCGGCTTATCCAGTATAGTTTTTGAGAATGGAAAAGTAAATTCTCGATCCTTAATTGAAAAGTCACACCTGTTTTTCATTAATCATTGCACTTTATACCTATTTTTCATATTTTATATCTATTTTTCACTACTTTTGAATACTTAATTTTTACAAAAAATGATAAAATATACCTATAATTCACAAAACATACCTGTTTTTCACGGTAGAACATTACCTGAAGAAGGAAGTATAGTAGGGTATGCTGCTCTCATCGAGGATTTGCAATTACAGCTTCCTATTCCTGACAAAATAAGTTTGATTAGTAGAAAAAATAGAAATTATGAAACTGAGGAGTGGAAAGTATTTACACCAAGACATCAGCCCAATAAGGAATTATACAAACATTTAGTATTTGCATTAAAATATGAAGGCATAAATCTGTTGTTTTTTAAAAAATTATTTGAAAAACTAATAGAAAAAGATGTTTTAGAAATTTTAAGGATAGAATCAACTGGACAATATTCACGAAAGATATGGTTTTTATACGAATGGTTGATGCAAAAGCAATTGCCAATTCCAAATTTGACAATAAAGAACTATGTTCCGTTAGTAGATGAAAGATTACAATATGCTATAAAAACCGGAGGTCGTTCATCCCGACACAGAATAATAAACAACCTTCCCGGAACGGTAGACTTTTGCCCTTTGATCAGAAAAACTCCAAAATTGGAAAAGTATATTGAAGAAAATCTTAAAGAAAAGAACACGAATTATCTTAAAGATTTTAAAAAAGATTTGTTGCAACGAACAGCAGCTTTCTTATTACTGAAAGATTCCAAAGCATCATTTACAATAGAAGGTGAAAGCCCAAAAAGCAAAAGAACAGCTCGCTGGGGAAAAGTGATCGGCCAGGCAGGAACAAAAGAATTGACCAAAGATGAATTATTGCGTTTACAGCAAGTTGTAATAGAAAATCAACGTTTTGTAGATATGGGTTTTCGTCAAAAAGGAGGGTTTGTTGGTGAGTATGATCGCATATCAGGTGAACCTATTCCCGAACATATTTCGGCAAAATGGCAAGATGTAGAAAACTTAATTACTGGCTTGATAGATACCAATAAATTATTATCTAAAGACGATATAGATGCTATAATTACTTCAACCAGTATTGCTTTCGGTTTTGTTTTTATTCATCCTTTTGAGGATGGAAATGGTAGAATACACCGCTATATAATTCATCATATTCTGGCAGAAAAAGGTTTTACACAGCAAGGCCTCATCTTTCCCGTTTCAGCATCTATTTTAGACTATATAGCTGATTACAAAAAAACACTGGAGCATTTTTCACACTCGATACTTGATTTTATAGATTGGAAAGAAACAAAAGATCACAACATTGAAGTATTGAATGATACTGGTGACTATTACAGGTATTTTGATGCGACAAAGCAAGCTGAGTTTCTATATGATTGTGTTAAAGATACAATTGAGAGAATTATCCCTAAAGAAATTTCTTATTTGAATAAATACGATGAATTTAAAAATTATATAGAAGATGAATTTGAAATGCCCGATAAAATGGTAGCCTTATTAGTTCGTTTTCTGGAACAAAATGATGGTTTAATATCAAGGAGAGCAAAAGAAAAAGAGTTTTCAGCTTTATCGGAAAAGGAAATTGATGAAATTGAGAAGAACTATAAATTGATAATGGTGAATTATAGCTTGTGAAGCTTTTCCTAAAAATTTTAATCAAAACCTTAAACGTTCATTTTAGCTGCTTGTTCAGTGACAATGAACGCCTAATTATATTGAACAGATAGTTTAGTGTTTATAAATATCAAATTCGTGATTCGCGAATTGCGAATTATAAAATATTGCATATAGCGATATGCAATATGAAATTACTTAATTTAAGTGAATATATTCTTATTTTCTCTTATCGGTTACTTGTGCTATTATTTATCTTATTTGAAAAAATAGATTTGGATAAAACTACAAAATGTATCAGATATTTAATTTTTGTCAAAAAACATAATTTCTCATAAAAACACCCATAAAGTGATTTTTTAGTAGTTCTTAAATGTTAAATCTTTGTTAAAATTTTACTAATTTTTTTCGTTATTTTTAATGCGTATTCAGTGCGTTATCAAAATTACAAAAACGCCTGTATCCCTTGCTGTATA
>JBDLJB010000091.1:0-3493 GCA_039714555.1 Bacteroidota bacterium | reverse complement strand
GTAATTTCAGCATAAAGTTTATTTAAATGTATGAGTCTGCTATAAATTCTAATCATTTCATACACGAATAAGCTAATTAATTGAATACTCAGTATTATTAGATAAATTTTAGAAGATTTTAGGTTGGATGTGATTATCGGAGATAATAAAATGACAAATAAGATTAGAGCAGCTGAATATTTTATCCCTTTTCTAAAAGTGTAATTGAATAATTTCTTTTTCTTCAGCTGCGATCCATTTAGTGACCCAAACCTAAGTAATGATTGATGAATTCCAAAGCCTATAAAAGGGAAAAGAAAAACCAAAGCAGTGTTAGCATAAACTATCAACCCATAAGACTCTTTTGTGATAAAGTGTGTTGAAATAAGTACTAGTAGAAAACCCCCTGTTTTTTCGACAACTGCTGAAAAAACAACCGGAATACCGGCTCTGTTTTTAAATTCGAGTATGAAGTTTTTAAAATTCAAATCTTAAGATTAAATTTATCTACCATTTCTAAGATGGTAAGTACTGCTGCTTTTTCATTTATATTACCTTGATAAAAAACAAATTTTAAATCCTTAAACAACTCTTGATTTGTTCTAATTCTATCAATTTTTTGATGGAATGTATTATTATAAAAGTTTTGATTTTCTACATTTGATTTCAACCAAAAGTCTTCGGGGGTCATAGATAACTTTTGTTGTTGTTTGGTCAAATTCCAAAACTCTTTTTTGATCTTATTTGTATATCTACTCAGTTCTGTTTTGTATTTTGCATTAGGTTTAAAACCGGTCTTTTCCCATTTATATTTTGTGGTATATGGATGTTTTTTAATTAGCCAGTCTAAATAGACCTGCTTCTTTTTTAGTTTAGGATCAATAGATAATGCCGTAATGAGAACATCCTCATCCAAAAAGGGAGAAACTAAATAAGATTGATGTGGTTCTACAACATAGGCGCCAAAATTAGTAACATTGAATACTCTTTGATACAGTTTAAAAACCTCTTCATTTTTATATTTTCTCTCTATACTTAATTTATTTTCTAACTTATCTACAAGTTTATAGGATATTTTATTGGAATAAAAATCCGGATGATCTCCTTTCGATAAAAATCCTCCCAAAATGCCATCTCCCGCAAGACCTGTATGTACAAGACCAAAATCTTTTAAATTAATTTTCTTGAGAGCAAAATTAAAATGAGCTGCACTGAGATAAAATTGCAAACCATTATTCAATTCAACATTTTCAGCTAAGTCTTGTAAATATTCCCCTTTATCTAATGGTATAAACTGAAAATTTAGATACAGATCATCTGAAATCTGCTTTGCAATTTTCTCATCCAAATAATTGCTTTGTGAAAAACAAAAAGTTTCATTATTATACCCTAACCTACTAGCTAGCATCACATTAAATCTAGAATCTAAGCCTCCGCTTAAAGTAGCAATATGCCTATAATTGTATTCTTGATCTTTTTGATATTCTAATTCAACAGCGCTTTCAAAAGTTTTGTCTAGTTGTTCAATTGCCTGCTTTTTATCCGATATTGAATATTCAATATTATTAAAATCAAAATATTTATTTAAAGAAAACTTCTCATCTTCCAATTTTAAATAATCACCGGCATTTAATTTTCTTACACCTTTTATAAGTGTTTGATCTTCTATCATTCCACCAAATGTCAACATATTGTAACATGCAGAAAAATCTAAGGAACTATTATAATTGAAACTGTTTTTCAGGTCAATAATATTTTTGATAGAAGGGGTAATAATAAAAGTGCTTTCAACCTGAGAGTAAAAACATTGCTTAGTTGCTGTCTTGTTATTAAAAAATAGCAGGAAAGCAGATTTCTTTTCAAATATAAATCCGGTAAACTCTCCTTTAAAATCAGATGCGAAATTTTCTTTTCTTTTATAATAAAGATGCTTCATTAACTGAAATTGATCAGAAATGGCATGTTTATTTTTTAGGGAAGATAAATTCAATACAACTCCATCTATACCTATAATAAGTTCATTATCCTCTTCAAAGATCTTATCATTGTGAAATTTTCTAAAAGAATGATAACCAAAATAATAATTTACACCTGATTTTGATCGAAATGTCTTTTCTTGTGAAAATTTAAAATTTAAATCTTGTGTATTATTTCTTAATATGGTAAACCCGTAGTGACTCAAAAATATTGTTTTATCTTAATTTGAGAATAATTATAAAAAAGTGTTTTATTTTAGCCTGCTAAAATAACCAATATAAATTTGGGCAGAAGAAAATTACATATATTATTTATTAATAGCTGGTATCCGTCAAAAATTTTACCTAATAATGGTGATTTTATTCAACGCCATGCAGAAGCTGTTGCAACTAAACACAAAGTTACAGCAATGCATGTAATAACAAGTAATTCAATATTGAAAAATGAAATCACCGATGAAAATATTAACGGTGTAAGGACATTAATTACATACTTAAAGCCGGTAAAGAATATTCTATCCAAGCAGATTCAGTTTTTTATTGCTTATAAAAAATTAGTATCTCTTAGCGGAGATTTTGACCTAGTTCATGTTAACAGATTATTCCCTGTAGGAATTATAGCTGTATGGTTAAAACTATTTTATTCAAAACCTTATATCATTACAGAACATTTTACGGGCTATTTAAAACCACAATCTAAATATTTAAATAAAGGTGAAAAAGTACTTTCAAAAATAATAACAAGACAATCAAGTTATGTTTGTCCGGTAAGTGAAAATTTAGCTCTCAATATGCAGAATATTGGAATGAAAGGAAAATACAAAGTTGTTGAAAATATTGTCGATACAGAAGAGTTTCAACCCTTTAAAAAGAAAAAAGATACTTATACTCTAATCCACGTATCAAGTTTGGTTGACAATCATAAGAATATTACAGGAATATTGCATGTAATTGGTCAACTGCAAAACCATCTTCCTGATTTCTTATTCTATCTGATTGGCGATAATCCTTTTCAATATCAAAAATTAATTGACAAACTTCATATTGATCCCAAAAACATTAGGTTAATTGATCAAATTCCACATCAAAAAGTAGCAGCTTATATTCAAGGATCAGATGTCATGTTGATGTTTAGTAATTACGAAAATCTACCATGTGTTATTTTAGAAGCATTTTCTTGCGGAACAAAAGTTATTTCAACTGATGTGGGAGGAATTAGTGAGCATTTTCCAAGTGATTTTGGTAAATTAATTACTGCTAAAGATGAAAAAGAGCTACTAAATTCAATTTTGGAGCTTTATAAAGAAAAAGAAAATAAACAGAAAGGCAAAATGCATCAATATGCTAAGGATCATTTTAGTAAAGAAAAAATTAGTTCTGATTTTTCAGATCTTTATTATAAAATTTTAGAGGTTAATTCAAGATAAAAAATGGAGACAATCGTTTCTGACTCAAGTGATAATACTCCTCCTTTACAGCTCCAAAACTCCTAAAAAATGATGCAATTTCCGGGATCATAGAACCTTCAAAATCAAAAA
>JBDLJB010000090.1:0-3495 GCA_039714555.1 Bacteroidota bacterium | reverse complement strand
TTCGAACAAGGCCAATAAGGATCTGGGGCGATTCATCCTGGGCATATACTACCGGGGAAAAAAACAGTGAAATTATAACAACTAGCACAAATGTTCTATTCAAAAATAATATTTTTTTTAAAATAAACTACATTTTATCAATTTTTTTCTAGTCATTATTTTAACATACAATTAACACAATATTCATTAAACTAAAATACCTTTCGGCTGTCTTAAATTAAATCTAAATTTTAATTAATGAAAAAATTACTTTTTACTATAACACTAATTTTTATAGTTTTTTCAATATCTGCACAAGAGAGACAAAACCCTAAAAATACAGAACAAAAAAGAAATCTTACTATGTTTGATGTAAGTGGTAGAGTCTATGAAAAATCTACCAATCAACCTTTAGAATATGCTACAATTATACTAAAACCACTAAAAGGAGATCGAATTTTTGGTGGAATAACTAATCGAAAAGGTGAATTTATAATTGAAGTACCACAAGGTAAATATAACATTAGCATAGAATTTTTATCATTCAAGACCAAAACCCTAGGAGATAAAAAAATTGATCAGAATACTAATCTCGGTGCAATTTATTTAGAAGATGATGCCGAAGCACTTGGTGAGGTAGAATTAATTGCCGAAAAAAGTACTGTTGAAATACGTCTTGATAAAAAAATATACAATGTTGGTAAAGATATGACCGTAAAAGGCGGAACAGCAAGTGATGTTTTAGATAATGTTCCATCCGTAACTGTAGATACTGATGGTGTTGTAAGTTTAAGAGGAAATGAAAATGTAAGAATCTTAATAAATGGTAAACCGAGTGGCTTGGTTGGGATTAGTGATACCGAAGCACTTCGTCAATTTCCCGCAGATGCCATACAAAAAGTTGAAGTTATAACGAGTCCGAGTGCTCGATATGATGCTGAAGGTACTGCCGGTATTCTCAACATAATACTACGCAAAGGTAAAGCTTTAGGTTTTAACGGATCAACTACTATTAATGGTGGTATTCCTGAATCTTATGGATTTTCAGCCAATTTAAATTATCGCACCAAAAAATTTAACCTTTTTAATAATACAGGCTATAGTTATAGTGATTCCCCTGGTTATGCCAAATTTGATACTGAGTATTTTTCGACTTCTATACCCAGTAAATATGTTTTTGAAGAAAGAGATTACAATAGAAAAGGAGGAAATTTAAATACCAATTTTGGTATAGAATATTTTTTAACAGATAACTCTTCTTTAACTGGTAGTGTTCTTTACAGGAAATCTAATCGAAATACATTTATCAACAATTTGACAAAAAAATATGATGAAAATTTTATAGAAAATGAAATATATAATAGAGATAGTGAAGAAGATAATGATTATGTAAACTGGCAATACGCTTTAAACTATATTAATAATTTTAAGAAAAGTGGACACAAATTAACTTTAGATTTTCAATATCAAGATAATAATAGAGAGGGTTTAGCTTATATAACTGAGAATGTTACCTATCCTGCACCTGTTGAAAAACAAGATGAAAAAGATATTACTGATGAAATACAAAATAAACTGTTATTACAAGGAGATTATGTGTTACCAATTGGTGAAGATCAACAATTTGAAGCGGGATTTAGGTCTAATATGAATAGCCAAACAACTGATTATTCTATTTGGTTTAAAGATGAATTTGGAGATTTTATAAAAGATGATAATATTTCCAATATATTTAATTACGATGAAAAAATTCATGCACTTTATTCTCAATATGGAAATAAATTTGGTAAACTTTCGGCACTATTTGGGTTAAGAATGGAAATTACAGATATTGAAATATCAGTTACAGGTGAAGATCTAGATGCTAAGAAAGATTATATTGACTACTTCCCTACTGTAAATCTTTCTTATGAACTATCAGAAGATCAAAATTTTACTTTGGGTTATAATCGGAGAATTCGTCGCCCTAGATCAAGGTTTATCAATCCTTTTCCTTCACGTACCAGTAAAAATAATATTTTTCAAGGAAATCCTTATATAGATCCTTCGATATCAGATGGAATTGATCTGGGATATTTTAAACGCTGGGATAAAGTAACATTTAACTCTTCTCTATATTATACGCATGCTACTGATGTTTTTCAATTTATTAGTGAAGATACAGGTGAAACAACCGAAGATGGTATACCAATTATTAGAAGAACACCAATAAATTTAAGTACAAATGATAGATATGGATTTGAATTTTCAGTTAATTACACTCCTATAAAAAGTTGGAGAATAAATGGTAGTTTTAATTTTTACAATTCTGAAATTGAAGGTATTTATGAAGGAATTGATTATGGTTCAACAAATATTAGTTGGTTTGCCAGATTTAGTTCAAAAGTAGTTTTACCTGCTGATATTGACTGGCAAACAACAATGATGTATAGAGGGCCTAGTGAAAATTCACAAACCAAAAGAAATGGCATGTTCATGGCAAACATGGCTTTTAGTAAAGATATTTTAAAAGGTGACGGAACAATTTCATTAAACATAAGTGATCTCTTTAATTCACGTAAACGTGAAATGGAAACATTTACTGATTCATATTATTCTGAAAGTGAGTTTCAATGGAGAAAACGTCAAATTCGATTATCTTTTACGTATAGATTCAAACAAAAAAAGAAACGTGAACGTCAACGTTTTGATGATGGTGGTGGTGATGAAGAAATAATGGGCGGATAAAGTATTCTAGTTATCGCCCTCTAAAATTCTTTTATACTCTTCAAAATTAGCTTTGGTTTTGGCGTCTAATTCAGGTTCTTCAATGTCAGTATATTGTTGTAAAGTATTAAGAATTATTTTTGCTACAAGTAACCGGGCACTTGGTTTATCATCAGAGGGAATTATAAACCAAGGTGCATTTGATGTAGAAGTTCTATTCAACATATCTTCATAACAAACCATATAATTATCCCATAGCTCTCTTTCTTTGAGATCACCTGATGAAAATTTCCAATTCTTTTCTTCAAGTCTTATCCTTCTAAGCAAACGAAATTTTTGTTCCTCTTTAGAGATGTTTAAAAAGAATTTTAAAATGATCGTTCCATTTTCAGCAATATGTTCTTCAAAATTATTAATATGATTCATACGTTTGTGGAAAAATGTATCATCAATAGTATCAACACTTTTCACTGAAGGTATATTCTCTCCTAAAATATATTCAGGGTGTACACGAGTAACTAGCACATTTTCATAATGTGTACGATTAAAAATTCCAAATTTACCTCTAGCAGGTAGGGCAATATAATGCCGCCACAAAAAATCATGATCTTTTTCTAAATCAGTTGGTTGCTTAAAACTATGTACATTGATACCACGGGTATTAAAACTTTTAAAAACTTCACGGATCAAACTGTCCTTTCCTGCCGTATCCATACCTTGAAAACACACCAAAACACTATACTTACCATGAGCGTACATGGTATTTTGAATTTTACTGATCTTTTTTCTTATTTTTTTTAATTCATCTTT
>JBDLJB010000089.1:0-3841 GCA_039714555.1 Bacteroidota bacterium | reverse complement strand
TCAGCAAATGCAATAAATTCACCCTGCTTTAATCTAAAAAAAACATCGGCTCTATGTTTTGAAACTTCTTTTTCACCTTTGGTTACTCTTGTATCAAAATTAAGATTAAAACCTTTGTTGATACTGGTAGTCTTCGTTTTTACGATTTCAAAAAAACGCTCGTAATATCTTGCCGTATCCGGATCATTCACTTTACCAAAGAATTGATAGGACAGATTACTCAAAATGGCTTTACTGGCTTTATCCCCATAGAGCATATCATTTTGAATTTTATCCTGCATTACATAAATTGTGGAAATATCATAACTCCTCAAAGTTGCGGGAATTCGATGCATATTGAGCAACTTTATTGTTGGAGCTTCTTCCAGCATTACAAAAGAGGAACTTTGACCCCGAACACTCATTTGTTTAATAACCGTATGCATTATCAAAGCAATAATGGGTGAATGAGAGGATTCATATTTTGGATTATTAACAATAGAGATTACCCCTGGGTTTTCTTTACTATTGATGTTTAATGGTACTTCATCCATAGACAATGCCATAAATATTTTTTGTGAGCTGATTTTTTTAAAGGCATTAGCCAAGGTGCTTTTTACACCTGCAGTTTGTTTTTCAGATTCAATGCCATTAATAAATGCACTTGCCATACTTTTCGAGGTCAGATCTGAACTTAAAAATGCAACCAGCTTTTTTGTATTCATTGATTGAAATAAAGCAATCAAATGTGGTAATGTGCAATATTGGGAATAACTCGTTCTTAGCTTCCAGATAAGTCCACTTAACAAACCTTCAACTGCATCAGAAAAGAACTTTGAACTACCTATAGCATCTGATAAATTTTGCTCCAATAAATTTTCGATCAACACCTTAGAAACTTCATTAACACTTTCCTCATTAGGTAAATATCTTGGTGCAATTGGATTTACACGATAGTGTATTTTATCAAATGAAATGGTATAAAACTTCACACCCTTATCTCTAAAAAGTGGATAGGCGATTTCCGTGAGTTCGAAATCTTTATAATCGTGTAAAATGCCACAGAAATTATGCTTACTAAAATGCTGTAGAAAATTATAGATCACACTTTCTGTTTTTCCGCTTCCAGCTGCACCAATAATCGATGCACCTCGTTTAATGTTATCAATTTTAAATCTTCCATTCTTCAATTTAAAATGAACCTGGTATTTTTTATCTGCGGTCATTGACCGTTCTTGATGGAAAAACACATACAAAACTGTGCTCGTCAATAGCAGAGGAACAATGATAAAAAGGATTATATGTGCTATTGAAATACTCATACACCAATAGAACTTGATTGAATAGCTCTGTCAAACCCTCTCTTTAACTTTTTTATAACCTTTAATGTTATTTGCACTTTGTTGGTTGGAATATTCATTAGTGATGTGTTTACACCTGACTTCCCCAACAGTTTAAAAGCAATAGCTCTTTCATTGGCCGGTAATCCCATGATACCAGCAAAATATTTTTCAGGTTGTTTGAGGAATGACTTTCTAGCAGAATAAGTCTCAACATAATTTCGTTTATAACCAAATAATTTGTCAAATGTCTTTTCTGATGCCGAAAAGAAACTATCTCTATTAAAACCTCGTTTTACAGTTTTACCGTTCATTACCACTTCTGAAGATTTGTATTTACTTCCGGGAGACAAACTATATTTGTTAGACATATCTTTTCTGCTAACAATAATATGAATATGACTTTGTGAGCCTTCTTTTTTCATTCCTGGCACAATCATTTTACCATTTAATTTGTGTGGAGCTTCTCTTTCTAATTTTTTGATTAGTTGTTGTTTCCTTTTGATGTTTCCCTTCAGTTCTCCACTCTCTACCTGACTGATTTCATTTCTAAGTCTTGCAACTTTTCTATGATAAGGAGCATTTTCTCTAATGGCTTTATCAGTTCCGTTATATATGCGTTCATGTTCTATTTTTGCAAAATATTTAATATCATCAACAGTAACTGCACGTCCATTGATTTCTCGATTAAAAGAATTTGCATAATCTTTCATCACTTCTCGTGTATATCGTTTTAGTTCTTCAGAATGATTTTGTAAACGTTTTAATTCGTATTCACTCGGGTTTACAGTGATAGAATAAAATTTAGGTTCCCTTTTCTTCAACTTAGAAGTGTTCTGATCAATTTCAGATATTACTTCTTTGCTCGATATTTCCTCTCCAAATTGATTAAAAAAATGTTCATTTTCTTCAATGGGCTTACCCTCATTTTCCTTATCGAGATAGGCTACAAAGTCACTTGCACTTTGTGAATAATTATTCCCTAGCTTCTGAGGTGTTATGGTGATATACATCTTGTAATTTTTGTTTTAAGTTTTCAAATTCTTCTTTGGTCATATCCAGTTTTAAATATCCACCGCCAAAACTGCCATGTACATAAGTGGTTTTGTTTATGATCTCCTCCATATCATATTTTAGAGCATTGAGATTTTCTCTAGTCGAGAAATATTCATTCCGGTAATGGGAAAGTTCTTCATTTTCAGTAATTAAGTCTGGTGTTCCAAAATCATATTCTTCTTCCTCGTTATTTTCAGCAGTTGAAACTTCTTTAAATAGTGTTTGTAACATTGCATTGGTAGGTTTGGTTTGGTGTTTTTCAATATTTTTCACAATAGCAATAAGTGCATTGATCCGTTTTTTTGTACCATCGATTTTAACATCCAGATTATCATTTGGTGATATACCGTTCCAATCAAAAAAATTCAGCATGGATTCCAATGCTTCGGTATTGGACTTGGAGATCTGTTTAGAAAACTCCCTAAATCTGGATGCAACTTCTTTCTTGAAATTGATTCCTGAAAAATTATATTTTGAAAAATTTTCCATATTTGCTGCAAAAAATTGCCTGTTTACTGTTGGTTTGGAGCGATTTGCAGCAAACCCTATTCTATTATACTATTAGTAAAATTTCAACTACATATAAATCAGTCTATTATAGCCGTAAATCAATTGTAACACCGCAAAGCGTGTTACCCTCTTGCTTTTCCATTTCTGATCACACAAGCGTGATCAAAAACAGAAAACAAATCGCTACACAATTTGCATTTTAGAATTAGAAATTCTATAATATTTAATAAATAAATCGTATAACGATTAATGAAAGTGAGGTAAGATTGGATCGTTATACTTCGTTTGAAAGTAATTATTTTGATGGTTTAAATATACGAATAATAATGATGTGATTTTCCGAATAAACACAATTATATATTTAATTAATGAAATAAATTGGAAGAATTCTATAGAATACCTTCATCGGCAAAACTATAGTATTCTTGATTAGGTGTTATGATCAAATGATCCAGAAGTTTTATATCTAAAAGCTCTGAAGCACGTTTGATTTTATTAGTTAAACTAATATCAGATTGACTTGGTTTTAAAGTTCCGGAAGGATGGTTATGAGTTAATATTATTCCAGTAGATAATGTTTTTAAAGCAACAGCAAATAATATTCTTACATCTACTAATGTCCCGGTAATTCCTCCTGATGACATTTCAAATATTCCTTTAACTGTATTTGAATTGTTGAGTAAAACTACTTTAAAAGATTCATGGAGTTCGATAGTGTTTTTATTCCAGGTGTCAAATAACAATTCTGCAATATCTGATGAACAAGTTATTTTATGAGTTTTTTTAGATTTGATCTTGTTGATATAACTTACTTGTATTTCACTAACACTACTCATAATTATTGTATTTAAAGATTCAACTTTTTTGATACAATAAGAGCGGGATGTTAAAGTTTTCATTAAACCAAATTTTATATTTTGTGTATGAAAAGAACATCCCAATTTTGTCAGCAAAAA
>JBDLJB010000088.1:0-3918 GCA_039714555.1 Bacteroidota bacterium | reverse complement strand
CAAAATCTCGTTCAATCTCATCTCTTATTCTTCTGAATTCTGCAAAGATCTCTTCCTCAGTTCCTGTTGCTTCTGCCGGGTCATCGAACCCGATATGTATCTGATCTTTTACTTTTCCCGAAAAAGCAGGGCAACTTTCTTTTGCACCTCCACAAACCGTGATGACATAATCAAATTTCTGATCTAAAAACTTATCTACATTTTTAGGGTAATTCTTGCTTATATCAATACCTCTTTCTTGCATTACAACTACAGCTTTGGGGTGCACTTCATTCGATGGATCAGTTCCTGCTGAGTGGACTTCTAAATTCTTATCAAATGCTTTTAAAAAGCCTTCAGCCATCTGGCTGCGGCAGGAGTTACCTGTACATAGGATTAGTATTTTCATTTTCTTATATTTGTTAATGTCTTTTCATCTTTAAGGTTAACATTTTCAACCAACCATTTTCAAATCTTCAAATCAATAATATCTCTTCTTAAAATAAAGTGCCACATTCACCAAACCAATCAATACCGGTACTTCAATTAACGGACCGATAACTCCGGTAAAAGCCTGTGGTGAATTGATACCGAAAACAGCTATAGCAACTGCAATTGCCAGCTCAAAATTATTCCCTGTTGCTGTGAATGCAACTGAAGCATTTCGTTTATAATCTATACCCATTTTTTTAGCAATGAAAAAACTAACAAAGAACATTAAAGTAAAATAAATTATTAATGGAATTGCAATTCTCACCACATCCATGGGTAATTCCATGATCATTTCGCCTTTTAGGCTAAACATTAAAACAATGGTTGCCAATAAAGCAATTAAAGTAATTGGAGAAATAAATGGAATAAATTTCCGATTGTACCAATCAATTCCTTTGGTTTTGACTAAATATTTCCGACTTAAAAATCCGGCTGCAAATGGAATCCCTAAATAGATCAAAACACTTTGTGAAACTTCCCAAATTGAAATATTTACATCATAACCTTTAATTCCGAAATAAGGGGGTAAAACAGTAATAAATAACCAAGCAAAAAAACTATATGTAAAAATTTGAAATACACTATTCAAAGCAATTAAAGTTGCTCCATATTCTCTACTTCCACCTGCCAGGTCATTCCAGACAATTACCATTGCTATACACCTTGCCAAACCAATTAAAATCAATCCGGTCATATAACCGGGATAATCTTTTAAAAATATAATTGCCAATACAAACATTAAGATTGGACCCACGATCCAGTTTAAAAATAAGGAAAGTGACATCAGCTTGGTATCTTTAAAAATTGCCGGTATCAAACTATAATCAACTTTTGCCAATGGTGGGTACATCATCAAAATCAATCCAATTGCCAAAGGAATATTTGTAGTTCCAACCGATAAGTTTTCATTGATCTCTGCCATATTTGGGAATATCACTCCCAATCCTACTCCTATAGCCATGGCTAAAAATATCCACAAGGTTAAATAGCGATCTAAAAATTTGAGTCTTGTTTTCATCGATGTAATTTTTAATAATTATTTCTTAAATAATTGCTCAGCTTTAATAATTTTTTGAATTGAATTTTGTACTTTTTCTTTGTTGGTAGCAATATTCATTCTCATAAATAAAGCTCCTTCTCTACCAAACCAATGGCCGGCATTCATAGCAACTCCAGAATTTTCAGTTATATATTTGAACATTTCTTTAGTATTATCAAATATGTTTCTAAAATCTAACCAAACTTGATAAGTACCTTCAGGTTTAATTAACTTTATTCTGGAATTTTTTTCTGAAAGTTCTTGATCAATAATATTTACATTATCTTCTATTATTTCTATTAAACTTTGAAGCCATAAATCACCTTTTTTATAGGCAGCTTCAAAAGCAACTCTTGTTAATGCATTTGTTCTTCCTAAATTGAATCGATTAAATGTGTTCTTTACTGAGTTTCTAATATCTTCATCAGGAATAATTACCATTGAATCTGAAATTCCAGGTAAATTAAATGTCTTCGCTTCTGATGTTACAACTACAATTTTATCATACTCATTTTTAAAAGAAAGCACAGATGTAAACTTATTATCAAATAAAACAATGTCTTTGTGTATTTCATCAGAAATCAGAATTATATCATTCTCTTTACAAATCAAAACAATTTCTTTAAGTTCAGTTTCTGTCCAAACCCTACCAACCGGATTGTGAGGATTACATAGAATCAAAATTTTGTTTTTTTCTTCTTTTGATTTTATTCTAAGATCTTCAAAATCTATCTTGTACTGAGTACCTTCAAGTTTTAGAGAATTTTTTGTAATCCTTCTATTGGTTTTCCTAATTACATCACGAAATTCCATAAAAACCGGAGGTTGAGTGATTATACTATCGCCCCTTTCTGTATTATTCTCAATAATTACAGCAATTGTTGTTGTAATGCTCGGGCTATATAAAATATGTTCTTTAACTAAATTGAGTTGATAATGATTTATATACCATTCTTTTTGTGCTTTAAAAAATGATTCTGGTTTATATTCATAAGCAAATCCTGAGTTAGAAATCCTACCTATTAATGCCTCCTGAATTGGCTTGGCAATTTCAAATTCCATATCAGCAACCCACATTGGGGTAATATCTCTTTTTCCGAAAAGAGATTCTAATGAATTAGGATTTGATTTTGTTAAAGGGAGTTTTTTAAGGTTTTTATCAATTTTCATAGAAAAGATATGAATAATTTTATTAGTTTTTTGCTTTATAAATGTACATTATTATTATCAGCAATTTTACCATTTTTCTATTTAGCCTATTAATATATTCTCATTTTAACAGCAACCTACAGAATCACAACCAACCTCAACCTCATCTTGAGTTGAAATTCCACAATCATCATTTGCTTTACATTTCGTAACTTCAGCATGTAACTTTATTAAAACCTCACTTTTATAAATTTCTATACTTTCAATAGGCATAACTGAAGTTGAGAAGTTATCATTACCATATTCTATTTTCAACTCTGTATCAAGCATTAACGGTTTTATTTTATCTACTTTTTTTATAATAGAATCAATTTTATCAGTTTTCATAAATTCAGTTTTACCAATTTCATTAGGGCTTTCCCATAATTGAAAGTGAGTTTCTTTCCAAAAGTTTGTTTGTCCACCACAATCAGTGGTGTCAAATTGCACATTTTTCACTTCTGTTAAATGATAATTTGCTCCAGCAACTTTACTAGGAGCGTACTCAAATTTTAATTCTTTATCAAAGTTTTTTTCTAGGATTGTAATAAATTCTATTAGTTTCATTGTCTTGTTTTATACTTTAAGCTATATGCCATAAGCGATTAATTAGTGCTTAATTGTTCTCGAAACTTTATTCCAATGTTGAGGTAACAATTCACTTATTATAATATCATGCTCCATTAAATTAACAACATTTAAATTTCTTGAAATCTTGTTCAAAAATAGTGTTAAATAATTTTTGAGCTTGCTTCCATTTTTTTTGATTGATACAGTATTTCACTTTTGGTGGATTAACTACACCATCAATCAATCCAGCATTTTTTAATTCTTTAATGTGCTGTGAAACTGTAGCCTGCGCTAATGGCAAAATATCAACTAAATCTCCCGTATAACAAGAATTTAATTGTGATAAATGCTTTAAAATAATTATCCTTGCTGGGTGACTTAAAGCCTTAGCCAACTTTGCTAACTCGTCGGTATCTTCTGAATATTGAAAATCTAGTATTGTTCTTTTCATATTATTTTATTGTATATCGCAAATATACGATAAAATTATTTTTAAAAAAGATATTCATTTCCACCATGAAATGAATATCTTAATATTAGATTTGTATTTAAAAAATTAATCTTTTTGCATCCAAATAAGTATAATAATTCCTAGCCTTCCAACCAGAAATATAAATGAACCAAAAACTGGTACAATTAAACTTATTTTT
>JBDLJB010000087.1:0-4170 GCA_039714555.1 Bacteroidota bacterium | reverse complement strand
CGCGATCACTTGACAAACCTCGTATTATACGGGGTTTCTTCGTTTTTAGTCAACTTTTTTAAGGTTTTTTATCACTTTTTAATAGTCTTGTAACTCCAAATACAGTTCATTAATATAGTAATTCAGCCGAAAATCAGCTTAAATTTATCAGTATATTAAATAATAACGAATATTTTTAAACAAACTACCGTTACCCACAAGTACCATTCAGAAATTTTAAAATGAATATTTTGAAATAATAATTGATTTATACGTAAATATTAATTATATTTGCACGTATAAAATAGAGTTATGGATTCAAAACTAACATTAAAACTCAATGAAAGCGTAATTGAACGAGCAAAACAATACGCAAAGGAGAATAATATAAGTCTTTCAAGAATGATAGAAAGTTATTTGCAAGCAGTTACAATAAGCAAAAAGACTAAAATGAAAATTAGCCCATTAGTTGAAAGTTTAACAGGAGTGATAGAACTTGAAAAAATTGACTATATAAAAGACTATACGGATTTCTTATCTCAAAAATACTCATAATGGATAGAATATTAGTAGATACAAATATCGTATTGGATTTATTAGCAAGACGACAAGAATTTATAATAGAAGCTCAAGAATTATTCACACTATCTGACAAAAAGGAATTGAAACTCTACGTATCATCTTTAACTTTTGCTAATACTTATTACATTCTATCTCAACAAATGAAATTGGGTAATGCTCGAAAAATCTTAAGGAAATTTAAAGTTCTTGTTGAAGTTCTACCAATGGATGATAAAATTATTGATCTTTCTCTTGAATCAGATTTTAAAGACTTTGAAGATGCTATTCAATATCATACTGCAATTGAAAACGAAGTAAACATAATAATAACTCGGAATTTAAAAGATTTTAAGACTTCTAAAATACCAGTACTAACAGCGAAGGATTATATTGAAATGAGAAAATAGCCTTCATACGGCTAGAAAATTATTTTGTCATCTGACTACCAGGCAGATGCTCTGTACATTATACTCTCGTTTTGAATATCAGCACGGAGTGTTATCAGGGTCAATGAAATTAATCCTGCCACGATCACACCTAAGAAACCCAGTTTATTACGGGGTTCAGTTTTTTGTTAAATAAAGTAAAACCCTAATATTTAACAAAAAGTAATACAATTATTGTGCAATTTAGAATATTCCTAAAACCTAAAAAGTTATGTATTTCATTTTTAATATACTGTTTGACAATAACATATATATACTAATTTGCTGTTGGATATTTTTAATAAAGATAAAATTGCATAAAGCAATATTGACCAACTGTCCATTAGGAAGTTGGTCTAAATTTTGAATTGATTTATCTCAATAGTCTGTCAATTGTCTTATCTTTAAACTGTCTAAGATATTACATGGGCAGATACTAATTGAAATGTTTTTAAAAATCATACTCGAACCATTAGTTTATAATAAAAATCAACTAACCAATGATAAAATTCTTTAGAAAAATTAGACAAAGACTTCTAATTGAAAACAAGTTCAGTAAATATTTATTTTATGCTATTGGAGAAATTGTATTAGTAGTTATTGGAATTCTGATTGCATTATGGATCAATAATTGGAATCAAGAACAAAAAAATATGAAACTTGCTAATGTTTACTTGACAGACTTAAGAAGAGATATTAAGTCTGATGTAAAGACATTAGATGACAGAATTATAACTAACGAAGGATTTATCAACAAGATTGATTCCATTATTATTACGGTAGCAACTAGAAAAGAACTTTCGAAAAGTGAACTGATAGTATTCATTAATCAAAATATGGAATTACTTCATGAATCATATTTTATTCCAGAAAAAAGTACAATCAGACAAATTGAGGCTAACAGTAAGGGAAATTTAATTTTAAATAAAGTTTTACGAGATAAAATTTTCCAATATTATACTACTAACGATAGAAATGAAAAAAATGGAGAAATAAGTCTTCAGTTATATCAACATAACAGGTACTCGCAGCAAATTGTAGATGGAGCTCTACTAGGTGGTGAATCTTTGGAGATACTTATTGGTAATTCATTAAATCGTCCATTTACTGATTTTAGTAAACTTGGTCAAAATACTGGTTATATTTCAGCAGTTGGAAGTAAGAAGGTTTCGACCCTTAACCAAAATATAAAATATAAAGAAATTAAAGTTTTGGCAAAAGATTTATTAGAATTATTAGAATCTGAATTAAAAAATCAAAAGGAATTATGAAATGCTGGCATGCCAGATCCAATCGAGGCCATTAAATTTAGAATGGAGCAATTAGGGATGAAACAAAAAGACTTGGCAGAAGTTGTTGGGCTAAAAAGCAGAGTAAGTGAAGTCTTAAAAAGAAAATTAACAATTGGTATGATCAGGAAATTAAGTCAAAGCCTTAGTATTCCGACTGAAGTTTTAACTCAGAATTATTAATCAGATTTTAATTAGGTTCACACTTTTGTTGTACTACTTTTATCCTACTTATTATACTACATCAGCAAAAAACACATTTTATGTATTAAAAAGGGTCATATTTTGTTAAAAATGGGTAAAAAATGGTAGTATTTTATATATGTTTACTTTCCTCAATTTTCACCCAAAGACTTATACATACAGACTTTCCTAAGAGATATTTTTAATAAAAGTATAGTTGTAGCTCATTCAAAAACAACCTTTAGGATCATAAACAGTGAATTTTGAGCTTTATTACTTATCTTTGTGAGCTTAAAAGAAACAAATAGCATGGCCAGTAACGGAAAAAAGCAAGTTTTAAATCTTCTTAAAGAGAACAAAAGGGAATATTCTTCAAAAGAAATTCATGAGTTAATTTCAGAATCAATCAGTTATGCAACAGTAAAGAGAACCATAACTAATTTAGTTTCGGAAAACCTTATAATAAAGAGTGGTAAGGGAAAAAGTACAAAGTACTCAATTTCCCCTGCTTATGATATTTTGCAAATAATAGACATTGAAAAATATTATGAGAAGGAAATTGATGAAAGAACTATAATTGAAGATTTCAATTTAAACCTAGTCTCCAAAACTCTAAAGAGAATCGATATTTTTACAGAAGATGAATTAAATAAATTATCAAAACTTCAAAGTGATTTTAAAAGAAACATTTCAGTACTGTCAGAAATTGAATATAAAAACGAGCTTGAAAGGCTTGCTATCGATTTAAGTTGGAAGTCATCTCAAATAGAAGGTAATACGTACTCTTTGCTTGAAACAGAGCAACTATTGAAAGAGAAAGAAACTGCAGCAGGAAAAACAAGAGAAGAAGCTACAATGCTTTTAAATCACAAGGAAGCAATTGACTTTATTGTTGAAGAATCTGACTACTTGATCCCTTTGTCTATTTCTAAAATAGAAGATATTCATAGCTTATTAACTAAAGAACTTGGTGTAAGTAGAAATATCAGAAAGCATAGGGTTGGTATTTCAGGCACCAATTATCGTCCACTTGATAACGAATTTCAAATTAAAGAAGCATTGTCTAATATGTGTGATTTAGTTAATGAGAAGGAAAGTATATTCGAAAAAGCTTTACTAGCCTTAATGTTGATTTCATACATTCAACCATTTGTTGATGGAAATAAACGTACTGCCAGAATTGTTAGCAATGCAATATTGATGAATCATCAACATTGCCCTTTATCTTTCCGAACTGTTGATTCTGTTGAATATAAAAAAGCAATGCTGATTTTTTATGAACAAAATAATTTGACTGCGTTTAAAGAAATATTTATCTCTCAATTTGAATTTGCAGTAAATACTTATTTCTAAAATGGAGAAAAAAACGAGCTACTATAAATAGTAGTTTTTAATCCACTACAAAATTTTAGCAGAAATGGTTAAAAATATTTACCTTACTAGTTTCTTACTAATAGTCTAATTACTAAATATATAGAAAAAAGAGGTTCAAATGAGGTACATAATTTTTAATACGCTTTTACTAGCTTGTTATTCAACTATATATATCAAATATGGAAAAGCCTACCAAGCAGATGGTCATTAAAAATACTCTTATTTCATCCTTCAGCCGATTTTCAGCCGATTATTTTTTTATACCTTATTAATAATCTCTATTACAGCTTATTACAACAAAAGAGCCACTCCCTTCTAAGCAGACGGTCACAGGTTCGAATCCTGTCGCGATCACAGAT
>JBDLJB010000086.1:0-4272 GCA_039714555.1 Bacteroidota bacterium | reverse complement strand
TAATTCAACACATCATATCCTCCATCGTGTAAATACTGATCTTTTTGCATTAATTTTAGATCGCTTTGCATCATATCCTTAATCAGATCTTCTAGATCATATTCAGGAACCCAACCCAATTCATTTTTGGCTTTGGAAGCATCTCCAATTAGTAATTCAACTTCGGTCGGACGGAAATATCTTGGGTCAACTGCTAAGACTTCCTTACCAATTTCTACCGGATAATCAGGGTTTGTAGCTACCTTTACAAAACCTTTTTCGTTAACACCTTCTCCTTTAAATTCTAATGTTACTCCTATCTGCGCAAATGCCATATTAACAAAATCTCTTACAGAAGTTGTTTTCCCGGTGGCAATAACCCAATCCTGCGGTGTGTCATGTTGTAATAACATCCACATCATTCGAATATAATCTTTGGCATGACCCCAATCACGTTTTGCATCTAAATTTCCTAAATAGAATTTATTTTGGAGTCCGAGAGCAATTTTAGCAACTGCTCTGGTAATTTTTCTTGTCACAAAAGTTTCCCCTCTTATAGGAGATTCATGGTTGAATAAAATACCATTACATGCATAAATACCATATGCTTCACGATAATTTACGGTAATCCAGTAGGCATACATTTTTGCAACTGCATACGGACTTCTTGGATAAAAAGGTGTATTTTCAGTTTGTGGAACTTCTTGTACTTTACCATATAATTCTGAAGTAGAAGCCTGATAAATTCTAACTTTTTTCTCCATATTCAAAATACGAACAGCTTCCAGTAATCTCAAAGTACCTACTCCATCCGCATTAGCAGTATATTCTGGCATTTCAAAAGAAACATGAACATGACTCATAGCTGCAAGATTATAGATCTCATCCGGTTGTACTTCCTGTATGATACGAATCAAATTGGTACTATCGGTCATATCCCCATAGTGCAGAACAAAATTTTGATTGTCAACATGTGGATCTTGATATAAATGATCTATCCTATCTGTATTAAAAAGAGAGGCTCTTCTTTTGATTCCGTGAACTTTGTATCCTTTTTTTAAAAGAAATTCACTTAAATAAGCACCATCTTGTCCTGTTACTCCGGTAATTAAGGCTGTTTTTTGCATAGTAAATGTTTGTGTTTGGTCATTCTAAAATCTTTAAACAATAAGCTCTTGGTTGTTAGCTATAATAGAGTTTTGAATTTTGACTAACAAATATAAATTATTCATCTTTAAATAAATATATCAAAAATATCCTCTTCATTCAATCTCTAAATAATTCTTCTACACAATTTCTAAACATAGCTTCGCTTTCCTCAGTCCCAATGTTTGAGATGAGTTTAAAGCTTAATCAACTATTTGAAAGCTTCATATCATTCCCTAATACTTAATAATGACATTTACCAATTTACAGGTGAAGTCATTTTACCTAATATCAGGTTAACAATTTTAAGGCTGTAAAGATAATTTATTCAAAGAAGAAAACAATGTTATTCCTTAGTAAAATAGGGAATTCTTTAAGCAGTTATTAACATAATTGTAATTCAATGGGTTACTATAAAATTTACGGATACTAGTTAATGATTTGTTATTCTTTATTCATTCGATTCATTTTCAAATTAGCTCATCTTTAAATTTTTAATTCAATTCATTTTCAAATCAAAAACCCCTCCTCCCGATCTTTCTTTCACTCAATCTTTTTATTTTTTATCTTATTTCTTTATTATCTTTGCAATTCTAAAAATCGAAGCGAGATATTATGTTTAATAATTTAAGTGACAAACTGGATAAAGCCCTACATGTTTTAAAGGGGCACGGAAGTATTACCGAAATCAATGTAGCTGAAACATTAAAAGAGGTTAGAAGAGCTCTTTTAGATGCGGATGTTAATTATAAAATAGCCAAAGATTTTACCAATAAAGTAAAAGTTAAAGCTTTGGGACAAAATGTATTAACTTCCTTGAATCCAGGGCAGTTAATGGTGAAAATTGTAAAAGATGAGTTAACCGAATTAATGGGTGGCGATACAGTAGGCATCAATTTATCCGGCACACCAACAGTGATTTTAATGTCGGGATTACAAGGTTCCGGTAAAACAACTTTTTCAGGAAAATTAGCAAATTACCTCAAAACTAAAAAAACCAAACAACCGCTTTTAGTTGCTTGTGATGTTTACCGTCCGGCGGCAATTGAACAATTAAAAATTGTTGGTGAGCAAATTGACGTTGAGGTTTACACCGAAGAAAACAATCAAAACCCTGTTGAAATTGCTCAAAATGCATTAAAATACGCAAAAAGTAATGGCAAGAATGTTGTGATTATTGATACCGCAGGTCGTTTGGCTGTTGATGAGCAAATGATGAATGAGATCTCAAATATTCACAAAGCTGTTCAACCACAAGAAACACTTTTTGTAGTTGATTCTATGACAGGTCAGGATGCTGTAAATACAGCAAAAGCTTTTAATGATGTTCTAAATTTTGAAGGTGTTATTCTAACAAAATTAGATGGAGATACTCGAGGTGGTGCTGCGCTTTCTATCAAATCGGTTGTAAATAAACCCATAAAATTTATTGGTACAGGTGAAAAAATGGAAGCTATTGATGTTTTCCATCCAAATCGTATGGCCGAAAGGATTTTGGGAATGGGTGATGTTGTTTCGTTGGTTGAAAGAGCACAAGAACAATTTGATGAGGAAGAAGCCAGAAAGATACAAAAGAAAATCGCTAAGAATCAATTTGGTTTTGATGATTTTTTAAAACAAATCCATCAGATAAAAAAAATGGGGAATATGAAAGATCTTGTTGGAATGATTCCCGGTGCAGGAAAAATGATGAAAGATATTGATATTGATGACGATGCCTTTAAAGGTATTGAATCTATGATCTATTCAATGACTCCGGTAGAAAGAACAAAACCGGCAATCATTAATGCCAGTAGAAAAAAGCGTATTGCAAAAGGCTCAGGCACAACAGTTCAGGAAGTAAATCAATTACTTAAACAATTTACACAAATGAGTAAGATGATGAAGATGATGCAAGGTGGCGGTCAAAAGAAAATGATGCAAATGATGAAAGGAATGGGTTAGGCAGTGGCAGTAGCTTACAGAAAAAGAAAATACCCAAAATATTTTACAAGTAAATTATCTGACTTTGACAGTGAAAATTCAGAAACAAAGGTTTATATCGATTTTGCTGAAGTATGTAAATATATCTCTATAGAACAAAAAGAAACATTGACTAATAAAAGTATTGAAGTTGGTAAACTAATTAATTTTATGATTCTTAATCCTGAAAAAATCGGTGTTAATTAACTGCCAACTACTACTGCTTACTGAAAACTAAAAACCATGACTATACTCGACGGAAAAAAAACATCAAACGATCTTAAAGATGAAATTGCGATTGAAGTAACAAAACGCAGATCTGAAGGAAAAAAAACTCCGCATTTAGCTGCAATATTGGTTGGTACTGATGGTGCAAGTATGACCTATGTAAATAGTAAAGTTAAAGCCTGCGAAAAAGTTGGTTTCAACTCAACTTTGATCGACCTACCTGAAGATACTACAGAAGAGCAGTTATTAAATGAGATCTCTGATCTAAATAACGATAAAGATATTGACGGATTTATTGTTCAATTACCTTTGCCAAAACATATCGACGAACAAAAAGTTTTAATGGCTGTTGATCCTGAAAAGGATGTAGATGGTTTTCATCCGGTTAACGTTGGTAAAATGACCTTAGATCTTCCAACTTTTTTGCCTGCAACTCCATTTGGAATTATGGAACTATTAAAACGTTATAAAATTGAAACTTCAGGTAAAAATGTAGCCGTAATAGGCAGAAGTCATATTGTTGGCCGACCCATGAGTATTCTGTTAAGCCAAAAAAGAGATGTTGGTAATGCCACTGTTACTTTAGTTCATAGTAGAACTAATAACCTTGAAGAAATAACTAAAGAAGCCGATATCATTATAGCTGCATTGGGTAAAGCAGAATTTTTAACCGGTGATATGGTAAAAGATGGTGTTACTATTATTGATGTTGGTATAACCAGAGTAAAAGACGACACTAAAAAACGGGGTTATCGTTTGGCTGGTGATGTTGATTTTGATAGTGTTAGTAAAAAGGCTGCATATATTACTCCGGTACCTGGTGGCGTAGGCCCCATGACAATAGCCATGTTGTTGAAAAATACATTGTTAGCTTGCGAAAATAGAGGATAAGGAAAGGAAAAAACTTAAAAACAGATAAATTTAATCTTAGGAATTACTTGTAAATGTATTAATAAC
>JBDLJB010000085.1:0-4490 GCA_039714555.1 Bacteroidota bacterium | reverse complement strand
GTATTTAATTGCATGTTTTGGAAAATCAGGTGTGTGTTTATCTCTTGTAAAACGTTCTTCCTGAGCTGCGGCTATAACTTCACCTCCAATAATAATTGCAGCGGCAGAATCGTGATAAAACGCTGATATACCAAGAATTTTTTTTGTTTTCATAAATTAAGTTAAATTTATATACTTATCTAAATACACTTTATCGATCTGATAAATTTGAAGCTAGGTTTGATCTTTTATAAGTAACATATTAAACAGGTCAACAAACTGTTTTGCCTGTATTTTCCTTGAAAATTGTTGTGTATATTCCTTGTTGATATCAATTGTGGTAAAACCTTTTTCTTTCCATTCCTTCCATTTTTTAAATAAAAAATCATAGGTTTCTTCATGAGTTCGGGCTGCAACACCTGCATTTGCCTCATTTATTGAGGCTTCTAATAAATCTTCATCACTACGAACACATAAAATTGGTCTTTCAACAGCCAGATATTCAAAATATTTTGTCGTAGAGATCAAACCTTTAGGGCCATCAGGTTCAAATAAATTGGATAATAATAATAAAACAGCAGATTCATTTAAAAGCTTAGGCACTTCTGAAGTATCTATATAATCATAAAAATCTACAAACTCCTCAATTGAAGAAAAGGATGGACTATCTTTTATAATTTTCCTCCTGTTTTGGGGAACGTAAAATTGTATACGAAAATCTGCCTCAGTGATAATATTATTTTCCTTCAAACTCTTTGTAGCTTGAAAAAGAAGTTCGGGGTTATGTCTTTCAGGATGAACCGTTCCTGTATAGGTTATTTTAAATAACTTCATGTCCTTAACCTGCCTGGGGGAATATGTATCCGGATCATAACCATTATATATCAAATGAGTATTCGTATTATATTTTTCTATTTGTGCAGCATGCCAGGGGGAAACCGTCGTCGTAAGGTTGGCTGCACCTAACATCCTGTTTCGCAGCTTTAAAGTAAATCTATTATGTTTCTTTTGAAATTCCTCTAATAAATTTCCTATCATACCCCTAGAAGTAGTTGGAAGCTTAGGCATTTGTTCATGAAGATCTCTTAAATCTGCTATCCATGGTTTATTCCAAGCTTTTGCCACTTTCCATGCTGCATATAAAATAAAAGTTTGTTGCGCTGTTGAGCATAAAATCAAATTATAATCTTTTCGATTCAGATTATTTAAGATATGAGTTGAAATAAGGTCACCATTGCGTAGATGATTATGTTTTTGTCTGAACAATCTCTTAACCTTATCCTTCATCGTTATCATTGGAACCTGTACTCCCTTTACTCTTACGACCTTTTCATCACCACTAAGTGATCTAAAACTAAAATCCCTATCCTGACTGCGAGTAACAATATCTGCTGTCCAATTTAATTCCCTCATATACTTTACTAAGTATCCCATACGGGGGGCAAAACTAGGCGGATAAACATCACAAATGATCAATACTTTTTGCACAGAATAAATTTATTATAGTTCTTGAAGCTCTATCATTTTTTTAAATTTTGGAAAAGTTTCAGCCAACCTTTCAAAGTTTCCTTCTACTATAATCTCACCTTTATCCATAAATACTACACGGTCCACATTACGTATCGTTGAGAGTCGATGTGCAACAATCAATAAAGTATATTGTCCTTGCAAAGCCTCAATATTTTCCTGAATTGAACGTTCGGTTTCAGAATCGAGAGCAGATGTTGCTTCGTCCATAATCAAGATATCAATATCTTTATAGAGTTCACGGGCAATAGAAAGACGTTGTCTTTGCCCTCCACTCATATTTATTCCATTGTGGCCCAGTTCAGTTTCCTGTCCGTTTTCAAGCTCTGACAAAAATTCAGATAATGATGCCTGTTCTATAGCCAGTTCAAAACGTCTCTGACTCTTTTCACTTTTTTCAGCCCACAAGGTAATATTATTAAAAATAGTATCATTAAATACAACGGGTTCCTGCGTTATATAACCAATTCTTTGCTGATAGCTTCCACGATCAATATTTTCTACAGGTATCCCGTCAATCATATATTTTCCGCTGTTTACAGGTAAAAGTGCAGCAAGAATATTTACCAATGTCGTTTTACCACTGCCACTCTCTCCTACAAATGCTACACTTTCATTATGCTTAATCCTTAGAGACAAACTCTTAAGAATTACTGTATTTCCATATTTGAAAGTAATATTACTTAAATCAATACCCTTATTAATAGATTTGATCGTCTCTTGTCCATTCGATTCCTTATGATCTTTTAAATGCTTTAGAAAATCTTTCATATTTGCAATGGAACCAAACACTGTTAGGTACTGGTTCCATGAATTCTGGAGCAATGTGACTGAAGTAAGAGCCCTATAAAAGAAAAGCAAACTTAACAAAATAGTACCTAATTCCCCTCCTAAATAAGTAGTTTGTATAAAAATCACCAAAGCTACAATGACCACCATAATAGGTTCTCGTGTAGCAGTCATAAATGCTGACAGCATACCAATCCTCACCCTGCTGGCTTGAATATCTAAAATAGTATTGCGTAAACGTTCTCCAAAATAGTTGAGTAATCCGGTAGCTTTAATGTATTTAAAATTTCGAACATGCTGAATAATTTTTCCTTCATATACATCATATTGATAAGATAATTCTCTGGAAGCCTTCTTAGTTTTTTTGTATACTAGCTGATAAAAGAAATTCGTGGTAAGTCCCCCTAGAATAACCAGGATAGCAAAACGGTAATCTGTCATAAAAGCAAAGATGGCATATACCATAACCATTACACTTTGTTGTATTGTACTAAAATAACTGAGCTTTGCCCGTACTAAACGATCAACTTCACCCGTCATCGCATTCTGGATACGACCCATATCAGAAGCTACAAAAGTTTTAAAATTGATACCATTAATACCTTTAAGTGTTTGTATCCGCAGTTTACGGCTAAACAATTCAAGTAAATATACATTGTAGGATGCTTTTACATAAGTGGCGATGCCTTTTAAGATGAAAAAGATCACCATTGTAAATAGTATTACTGCAAGATTCATTTCAACGCCTATTGAATCATATGCTTTAACAAAAAATTCCATATATCCCAAACTATCCGGATCACTTACACCTTGATCCGATACCATTTGGAGAAGTGGTAAAAACATAGCAATTCCAAAACCATCAAGCACACCTACAGCAATAGATAAACCTATTGATACAAACATACGATAGCCAAAATAACTATAGAAAAAACTAAAATTATTAAAGTATTTCTTTATTAAGTTTTTTAACATTCTTCAATTTCGAGCTAAATACTTTTTCAGTAAAATTATCTTGACTTAATTATTTAGAATTTTTGGAGTGTATTTTTTGAGTCACTAAGTAAAATTTCAAATAGAATTTTTAAAACTCATTAAAAAAAATCAGAGCAAAAATAGCCCATATCTGATAATGAACTACTCTCATCTATTATGAGCAGGACCACCGAAAGTTAAGCTTCCCTAGACATCTTCATTAAACAATATACATTTTAAGTTGAATGTTTTAACCTATCGATATTTAACATTTGTCCTTAAAATATAGATTGCAGCCAACAATCTTTTTCTTAAATAGGTTAAAGGATTTTTTTGATGTTTAATTAAATCAGGTAAAATTTTAATTGTACCAAACAAAGCCTTAGGTATTGCAATATAACCGTTTACCCTGGCATCGTATGCACCTGTTACACTTACTTTTCGATTATCATATTTTGATAACTTTCTTGATGTGCTTTCAAATGGATGATTGACAATATACTCAGGTATAAACCAAACGTTCAATCCTTCTTTTAAACAGTCTATAATAAAAATACTCTCATCAGAACCTATAAGTAATTTCTGTCCTGCTCCGAATCTTTCATCGAAATTAATATTTGAGTCTTTGATCCGATTAACTCTGAAAGCAATCTCAATGGTACCTACTGAAAAAAGTAATCTATCTATAATAATTTGCTCTTTTGGATATTCCTTATATTCAGGAAATCCTTCCGGGGTTTTAATTTTAAATATAGCGACATCTATATCTAAATTTTTAGAAAACAAAGCTATAATTTTATCAAAATATTCATGAGTATACGTTACATCATCATCTGAAAACAAACCAATTTCAGACTGTGCCATTCTAATAGCATTATTTCTTGATCTCGTTACTCCTTTTCCGGGAACTTGAGAAATAATGATATCCTCTCTATCTAATTCACTTGGTATCTTTTTAAACGCTTCTTTTGTATATTGATGAGATATTATATATGACACATCTTCTCTTACATCTAAGAGAAGATTTTTTATATTATTAATCCCACTATCTATGGTTGATATTAATACATTTAATATTGGTTTCATTTTAATTACAAATATTCTAGATATTTTTTACAGAATAGAAGATATCCAAAGAGATATTCTTATGAATATTTTTTGTATTCACTTGGGTTGAATTAATTTTATACTCTGATTGATATTTTCAATAATCAAAATAA
>JBDLJB010000084.1:0-4511 GCA_039714555.1 Bacteroidota bacterium | reverse complement strand
GTTTGAAGTTCAGGCCAATTCTTCATCATTTCTTTCGTTTCCGGATACATTATTTCAGTACGTATTTGCACTGCATCGCCGCCGCCATCCTCGAGTATCAAACCAAGCGCCCTTTGCGGATAATTCTCATAAAAAGTTGTGCTAACACCACCACCCAGGGAAAGCCCACCAATCACTGCTTTCTTTATGCCCAGTTGATCCATCATTGCGGCAATATCATCGGCAATATGTGCAAGCGAAAAATTATAATCATCCACCTGAGTTTGACCGTGGCCACGATAGGTGATAGAGTACACATGATAACCAGCTTCGACTAATTCCTTCGCTACGGCAGCCAATTCAAAACCGCTGCTTGAGTAGCCGTGGGACCAGATCAGCGGAGTACCGCTGCTATCGCCCCATTCCAGGTAAAACATATTAACGCCATTGACTTCGATGAAATGACCATGTTTTTTGTTAATATCGAGAAACTGCTCGTAAGCCTCTTGCACCAAAGTACGGTTCTCGGGTGTGTCCGGAAATATTTCCTGAGCGGATTTTTCACTTTTGTTTTGTCCAATAACAGAAATGCTGCTCATAAAAAGTACAAGCCCTAATAATATCAATATTTTCTTTTTTATATGTTTCATTTTAATCTATTCAAATTTTTATTATGCAGTACGGCTTTGTAATAGAAATCCATTTGCGGATTTAAAGTTTAATTTGAAAACTACTTTTTTGTTTCTGTATTTTCTCTATTTCATTCCATTTTCTAGGTGCCGACAAAGAAAGGATTTCACAACTATCTTTTTTTATTAAGACATCATCTTCTATCCTTATAGCAATATTCCACCATTTTTTATCACACTTACTGCCTTCCGGGATATAAATTCCCGGTTCAACTGTAATTACCATATTTTCTTGTAATTCCTGATAATCTCCTATATCATGAACATCCAAGCCAAGATAGTGGGAGCAACCATGTGGGTAATAATAACCTACCTCATCCAAACTGTTTATAATCCCCATTTTTAACAGTCCGTTTGCCAATATTTCTTTTGCTTTCTTATCCAATTCAGCAAATTGAGTACCCGCTTTACATAATTTAAAAACTTCTTCCTGTGCCTGATAGACCAGTTCATATAATTGTCTTTGCTCTTTAGTGAATTTTCCTGTTGCCGGAATAGTTCGGGTCACGTCTGCAGAGTATCCATGATATTCAGCTCCAACATCCATTAATACTAAATTATTTCCAACATGTTTTTTGCTGTTAAAAGCATAATGTAGAATACACCCATTCTCTCCTGAACCAATTATCGGTGAATACCCTTCTATTTCAGATTCATTTTGTCTATGGATATAAGTATGAATTCCTTCTATTTCCCTCTCGCTCATTTCTGGAGACACAGTCCTCATTACTTCTACATGTCCTTTACATGTAATATTAACAGCTTTCCTCAGTAAAGTGATTTCTTCTTCTGTTTTAACCTGTCGAAGAGTAGTAATTATTTCTTTATAAATATCGGTACCCCAAACCGGTTCTTTTTTTGCTCTTGTTATTATATCATCAATTTTTAAAGAATCGGGATTATTGATTATATCACTTAAAACAGGATCATTATTATATTTATTATTTAGCTCAGTTTTTCTTATGTAATATGCACTAATAGATGATATATTATTATGAGTAAGGGTTTTAGCGATATATAATCTTTCTTTATGTAAATCTACATCCCTATCAATATGTATTTTTGTTTTTAGAACATCAATAATGTATTTTAAATCATAATCGCTACTAGGCTTGTTATTATATACCGGAATATTCCCATATAAGATATAATCAAACTTATCATAGTTTACATTAAAGCTATTTAAGCTTTTTACAGGGTACACATCTGAAAATCCTAATTGCTTTTTTACACCATTTACACCCAATCTTTTACCATTCCATGATTCAATTACAGGATTTCTCTCAGGCACAAAAAACACTTCGTTGAAAGTATTTTTGCCGTCAGTTTGCTTCTCTGAAAAAATGAAAAGAACTGCATCTGCATCTCTATATCCGCTTAAATAATACAAGTCCGGATTTAAATGATACAAAAAATTATAACCCACTTGAGTATTTGCAAAAATAACTGCCATAGAATTATCAGGCATCATTTTCCTGAATTCATCACGTCTGTTTTTGTGAAATTCCGATGATAGATAATCTGAAGGTAAATCATTTTGAGCTAAACCTGTATTACTTACACTAAAAAAAAGTGTAATTACTAACAATAGTTGTACTATTTTATTCATTGTTTAAATTTTTATTTACAAATTTATCATTTTTAAAAACCTGTATTGTCTTAGCATTATCCATAACATCCTGTTTGTAAAAAAACGCAGGTCTTAATTTCTTTTCCGAAAAAAGCTTAAGTTGGTCGCCATTATTGGGTGAACTTTCCTGTGTAGAATTCCCATAGCTTAATAAAACATTAGCCTTAACGATATCTCCAAACTCGATTATTCCAACCCAGGAGTCGCCACCATATATGTAATTTAAATTGTCTTCACTCATTCTCGACCAAGTTGTCCTGAAAGTTCCAAAAACGCCATTGGCGCCATTACCCGGTAATTCAATACCATTGTAATTTATTCGATTAACATCGCCCCATGGCATAGAGAGCTTTCCATGATTTTCTTTAATTTTTGCAGCTGTATTTTCCAATAATTTTACTGCATGTTTTGGATCAACCAAACCATCAGGCGTATTTAATGGATCGTTTTCATCCCATTTTATTTTATACATATCCTGAATCCATGGTTTCATTTGCAAAGCCCATTCAGTAAAAAGCAAAGTACCAGTACTGTTATTATCTGCCTTACGATCCCAGTTTTCAAGAACAGCTTTTGCCTCTTTTGCCATTTCATTTCCATAAAGATCAATTGCAATAAACAGATCATCCAAAATTCTGTCAGCCATTCCCAATCGGGTAGAAAATTTATAATCAACTAACTCATCATAAGTAATTGACTCATCTTCTAAAAGCATACGTATTGAGCGTTGTGGCCTGAATGCCAATCTTCTTGGTGAGAAATAACCGGGAAAATCATCAGGATCTAATGCCGGAGGATAAGTATCAAACCATGCAGGATCGTTTGCATTTTGCAACCAGCCTGTTGGAGGATTTTTTACTTTTGGAAGATCCTCGTATGGGTGAACAGTAGTCCATATATCCTTTGATTTACCACCTTTTATTATATTAGACCAATAATCCCATCCTCCGCTTTTTCTTTCAGGAATAAGACCGTTAAAAAGGTGAAATATATTTCCATCCTTATCAGCATACATCACATTAAAAAAGGGAATTTGAAGTGTTTTAAGGGCAGATTCAAATTCATCAAAATTTTTGGCATTACCCATATGCCACCATTGTAGTAACATATCATTGGACCTGCTATACCCAGGCATTCTAATAGCAAGTGCTTTTTTCTGTGCTTTTTTAATGATTGGACCATGTTTAGAATGAAAAATTTGAATCTCCTTATCAACAATTTCCCCATCGCTATTTTTAAACTTAATGGTTTTAATTTTTTCTTTAAATTTCTCATGCTTGCCATCCAGTAAATATCCATCGGCATCTAGTTCCAATTCGTAAACATCTGCATTATCAATAGTATTATTTGTATGAGACCATCCCAGAAATTCGTTAAACCCAATAGTTATTCCAGGCAAACCAACTATTGTAGCACCATACACATTATTTGTAGGTGTATTAAGGTGCATTTCTGTAAATAAGAATTCGTTAGACCATGGCAGATGTGGATTTTGCACCAACATTGTATTTCCACTTACAGAACGAGAAGCTCCAACGGCATAAGCATTAGAGCCAACTTCATTCCAGTTATCAACCGTTCCAAGATCTCTTCCTCCAATAAATTTGGTATAAATCACATATAAATAATGAAGGTTAATATCTTTATATTCAATAGGTAGAACTACTTTATTCTCCTCTTCAAAAACATTTGGATTAGCTTTTGCATAGGCATTCATACCTTTAACAAATGATTTTATCAGTTTAACAGTTTCAGGGTCCTGAGTCTCTATCCATTTTTCGGCTATTTCGGGAAAATCTAAGCTATGTAATAAAATATCGTTATCCAGTCTGTCCTCACCCCAATATTCGGCACTTTTAGCTCTTGACCTTCCGTATAGTTCTAGTATTAGATTACCGTGATTATGCATTTGCGCCCAGCCTTCTGCAAAAAAAGCATCAGAATCTGATTGTGCATAGATGTGTGGAACACCCCATTTATCCCAAATGATTTTTGCTTCTTTGTTGTTTTTACAAGAAGATAAGCTTAATAAAAATCCTAAAAAAATAAAAATGGATGGATGCACCCAAATGGATCTAAATTTCATAATAAATATTTTTTTATATATGTTTCACCTTACTTCCCGTATAGAAATTTTAATCCTTTTAGGATTGTGGAAGGAACTGCTGTCATATGGTCTTCACCAAGAATGATAACACTTTCTAACTGTAAAC
>JBDLJB010000083.1:0-4835 GCA_039714555.1 Bacteroidota bacterium | reverse complement strand
GTTGAAAGTGAAGGAATGATTTTAATGACCGAAACTCCTGATGGGAAATTAGCTTTTATTGAGCCTGAAAAAGATAGTGTAACTAATGGCGAACAAGTTAGTTTAAAAAATCAATTTCTAATCTTGTTTTGTCAGCAGGTTATTCTACTTTCTTCATCAAAAGAAGATATTTAATTTAATCGCACTAAAAAATATATAACTTTTGGACGCTATACCATCCAAAATATATAACTTTTGGCTGTTTAGAGTATTTTTTTTATGTTTGCATAGTAAAATTAAATCTCTATGAAGGTAAATCGAATTATTTTTTCAAGCATAAAAAAGAAATTTTTTAAAGGAAAAACAATAGTATTAATTGGACCACGCCAAACAGGAAAAACAACCTTAATTAAAAATGTTTTAGATGATTTTGATGAGTACTTATTCTTAGACGGTGATGATATTTCTACACGTCAATTACTCGAAAATATAAATACACAACAGTTAAAAAGGATTATTGGAAAGCACACAATAGTTTTTATAGATGAGGCTCAAAGAATAAACCATATTGGTATAACTGCTAAAATTATTACTGATCAATTTAAACAAATTCAGTTAATATTAAGCGGTTCTTCAGCATTTGACTTAAATAATAAAATAAGTGAAAGTCTTACAGGTAGAAAATGGGAATATAAATTGTTTCCAATTTCTTGGGAAGAATATCTAAAAAATCAAGGGTATGTAAATTCAATTCAGCAATTAAATGACAGATTGATCTACGGAATGTATCCTGATGTTATTAATAATACAGGGGAAGAAATAGAGGTTTTAAAAACATTAACAAATAGTTACTTATATAAGGATATCTTATCATTATCAACTATCAAAAAACCTGAGATATTAGAGAAATTAGTTCAGGCTCTTGCTTATCAAATGGGTTCAGAAGTTTCGTATAATGAATTGGCTAAACTACTTCGGGTTAATAAAGAAACAATAGGTAATTATATCGAACTTCTTGAAAAAGCTTTTGTTGTTTTTAGGTTAAAATCATTTAGTAGAAATCTTAGAAATGAAATTAAGTTCAACAAAAAAGTGTTTTTTTATGATAATGGAATACGCAATGCAATTATTACAAATTTTAATAGTATTGAATTAAGAAATGACAAAGGAGCATTATGGGAGAATTTTTTAATTTCCGAACGTATTAAGTATTTTCATTACCATCATATCTATACTAATTATTATTTTTGGAGAACCAAACAACAACAAGAAATTGACTGGATAGAAGAAAAAAACGGTGCTATTTCTGCTTATGAATTCAAATGGAATAAAAAAAGTAAAACGAAAATTCCCAAAAAATTTGTTGAAGCTTATGGCGCTAAAACTCAGATTATTGATAGAGAAAATTTTATTGATTTTGTAACACTAAGCGAATAATGACACTTTTTATTTACTTTTGTTAGTGGTATTGTAGAAAGTTTTAAACCCCAGGATACTATCCATCAAAAAGACTCAGTAACTAATGGTGAACAGGTTAGTTAATATTTCTTTTTTGAAACATATTAAATAACTATTATTCAGGAGGTAACCTATCTTAATTCTTAAATAGATTACCTCCTAAATGATATAAAATTGAATAATGCAATTGATCTCATTCATACAATCAAAAACAAATCTTCCTGAAAAAGGAATTTTAAATACCATCCAATTAATTAATGAAGATTGTACTATTCCGTTTATTTCTAGATATAGAAAAGAAAGAACAGGGAATTTAGATGAGGTTCAAATTGCCGAAATTATCAAATTTAATGAGTTATTTAATGAGTTAGAAAACCGAAAAAAATCAATTCTAAAATCACTCGAAGAACAAGATGTTTTAACTGATGAACTAAAACAAAAGATTGAATCAACTTTTGATCTAACAATTTTAGAAGATATTTACCTTCCGTATAAGAAAAAAAGAAAAACAAAAGCAGAAACGGCAAGAAAAAATGGATTGGAGCCTCTCGCAAAAATTATTATGAGTCAGCGAGCCAATGATATAGAATATATTGCTTCAAAATATGTAAATGATGAGGTTGAAACTTCTGAAAAGGCCTTAGAAGGTGCAAGGTATATTATTGCTGAATGGGTCAACGAAAGGACTGATATTCGAAATCAAATTAGATGGCAGTTAGAAAAATTTGCAACGATAAATACCAAACTTATAAAAGCAAAGTCCGAAGATGATAAAGCTCAAAAATACAGTGATTATTTTGACTGGTCAGAAAGTTTAAATCGTTGTCCGTCTCACAGACTACTAGCTATTTTACGTTCAGAAAACCAAGGATATATTCGTGTAAAAGTGGAGATAGATCATGATAAAGCTATTGCTAAAATAGAAGATAGAATTATTCGGTCTAACAACGATTGCACTGAACAAATTAAATTGTCAATTCAAGATGCTTATAAACGATTATTATTTCCTTCTTTATCAAACGAAAATCTACAAATCGCCAAACAAAAAGCAGATGATGCCGCTATTAAAGTATTTGCAAAAAATTTAAACCAACTCCTCTTAGGAGCTCCTTTAGGAGAAAAAAATATTTTAGCTATCGACCCCGGCTTTCGAACCGGTTGTAAAGTTGTTTGTTTAGATAAACAAGGTGATTTAGAATACAACGAAACTATTTATCCTCATCCGCCTCAAAATGATCGTATTGGTGCGATAAGAAAAATCAACAGTTTGGTTGATGCTTATAAAATTGATGCAATTGCCATTGGAAACGGTACTGCTTCCCGTGAAACGGAAGCCATCATACGAAAAATACGTTTTAACAAAGATGTGGAAGTTTTTGTAGTAAGCGAAGCCGGAGCTTCAATCTATTCGGCCTCAAAAATTGCCAGGGAAGAATTTCCTAACTATGATGTTACTGTTCGAGGAGCTATTTCTATAGGTAGGCGCTTAGCAGATCCTTTGGCTGAATTGGTAAAAATAGATCCAAAATCGATTGGTATTGGACAATATCAACACGATGTCGATCAAACCAAACTCAAAAATGCTTTGGATAAAGTGGTGGAAAGTTGTGTAAATACAGTTGGTGTAAATATAAATACCGCAAGTAAATCCTTGCTGAGTTTTGTTTCGGGAATCGGGTCAAAATTGGCAGAAAATATTGTACAATATAGAAATGAGAACGGCCCTTTTAAAAGCAGAGATGAAATAAAAAAGGTTCCCCGATTGGGTAATAAGGCCTTTGAACAAAGTGCCGGTTTTTTAAGGATTAAAAATGCAAATAATCCTATGGATGATTCGGCAGTGCATCCTGAAAGCTATTCAATTGTTCATAAAATGGTTAAAGATCTGCAAATAAATATTTCTGAACTCATCGGCAATAAAGAACTTTTACAAAAAATAGATCTACAAAAATACACTTCTGAAAATGTAGGCTTATTAACCTTAGAAGATATTGTAAAAGAACTTGAAAAACCCGGTTTAGATCCTCGTGAAAAAGCAAAGATCTTTACTTTCAATAAAAACATTAAAACCATAAATGATCTGAAAGAAGGACAATTATTACCCGGAATAATAAATAATATTACAAATTTTGGCTGCTTTGTAGATATCGGGATCAAGGAAAGTGGTTTGGTTCATGTATCAAATTTAGCCGATAAATTTGTTAGTGATGTTAACGAAGTTGTTAATTTACACCAACAGGTAATTGTAAAAGTTTTAGATGTTGATATTGCCAGAAAGAGAATTCAATTAACTATGAATATCAAATAAAAAGGACTTAAACAAAATCCTCACTTAAAAAGCGGAATTAGAGTCTCACTAATAAACGTACCTTTGTACCAAAATAAAAATTTATGACTTCATTTTCTGAATTGGGTGTAAACAAAAATTATATCAAAGGACTGAATGAATTGGGAATTAAAAATCCTACTGAAATTCAGGTAAAAACAATTCCTGCTTTGATAAATTCCAAAACCGATCTTATAGGTTTGGCACAAACCGGAACCGGAAAAACCATTGCTTTTGGTTTACCAATTTTAAATCAAATAGATGCTGAAAATAAAAATGTTCAGGCATTGATCTTATCACCTACCCGAGAATTAGTTCAGCAAATAAAAAAACAATTGTTTAAATTAACCAAATATGTTGATGAAAAGATTTTTATAGAAGCTGTTTTTGGAGGAGAAAAAATTGACAAACAACTAAATAATTTAAAACGAACCACACATGTTATTGTTGCCACACCCGGAAGATTGATCGACTTACTGGATAGAGGCGTAGTTAATTTAGATCAAATTTCGACTTTGGTTTTAGATGAAGCTGATGAAATGCTAAGCATGGGCTTTCAAAAGGATATCAATAGAATATTAAAATCTACCAACGGTACTAGAAATATATGGCTATTTTCTGCAACCATGCCTGAAGAAATTCAACAGATCATAAAGAAATATATGTCGCCAAAAGCGAAACGTGTTACTGTAGATAACTATACTTTGATCAATGAAAATATAAATCATCAATATTTTTTAACACCTATTAAGAATAAAACAAAAGCCATCATTAAGTTTTTAGATATTAATGAAGACCAGAGAGGTATTATATTTTGCAGAACCAAAGCCGGAACACAAAATTTAGCCAGTCAATTAAAAGAAGAAGGGTTTTCGGCAGAAGCCATTGAAGGCAATATGCAACAAAAAGAGCGCGATAAAGTAATGCGTGCATTTAAAAACAGATCACTTCAAATATTGATCTCTACAGATGTTTCAGCACGAGGAATAGATGTGCATAATTTAGCATTTGTAATTCACCACCAATTACCGGAACAGATAGAATATTATACCCATAGAAGTGGCAGAACTGC
>JBDLJB010000082.1:0-4835 GCA_039714555.1 Bacteroidota bacterium | reverse complement strand
TGGATATAAGTTAGGTTGGTAGAGTTCTATTTTAAAAATTAAAAAACTGTCTTAAAAATTATTTTTTAAGACAGTTTTTTTTATGTTTTTATTTAATCATTTTTTTTCAAAGGAATTTCAGTAAAGATAAAAAGATATAAATATCCTTTATGTATTTGGTATTTAAGCCATGTTTCGTTAGATATAAGCCGTAGTAAAGGGCGGAAAAATGCAAAAAAACGCATATTTTATTAATAATTTTATATATTAGTCCAAATTTTATTAAAAAACAACCAAATTATTAATCAAAATTTAGCAATTATGAGAAAACAAATTATTTCCTCTTTTCTTATTGTTACACTAACAATTTTTTCAGCTTTTGCACAAAATATTGTTACGGGTACGGTAAAAGATGTTTCCGGAGATGGTATCCCCGGTGTAAGCATTCAAGTGAAAGGAACCAGCCAGGGAACATCAACAGATTTTGATGGTAATTTTGAAATTTCAGTATCGCAAGACGATGTTCTGATATTTTCAAACGTAGGTTTTGTTACACAGGGTGTGGATGTTGACGGTGAAACTATGGTTGTAACTTTACAAGAAGATCTTTTACGTTTGGATGAAGTTATTGTAACAGGTACTTCCGGTATTGCTACAAAAAAACAATTAGGTTCAACAATATCATCCGTGACTACAAAAGATCTGGGTGATGCAAAATCAGTTGTAAGTATAGGTGAAGCATTACAAGGCCAGGTAGCTGGTGCTTATATCACCAGAAATTCAGGGAACCCTTCAGGTGGTATGTCTATTCGTTTAAGAGGGCCAAGTACTTTGACAGGTAGTTCAGATCCTCTTTATATAATAGATGGAGTTGTTGTGAACAATAAGTCCAATCAGGCTATTAATTTGGGAGGGTATACACAAAACAGATTGGTTGATATCAACCCGGATGATATAGAGCGTATGGAGATCTTAAAAGGGGCTGCCGCTGCAGCTATTTACGGATCCAGGGCTAGTAATGGTGTAATTCAGATCTTTACTAAAAAAGGAGTCTCAGGAGCACCGAAAGTAACATTTACTTCAAGCTTTAATATAAATAATGTAAGAAGAACTTTACCTTATAATGATGCACAATTAGAATGGAATGCAGATGGTGTGGCTGTACCGGCTACCAGGTATGATTACCAGGACTATATTTTTAAACAATCAACCGGTTATGAAACGATGATTAATGTTACAGGAGGTTCAGATAATACAAAATATGCGGTATCGGGTTCATTATTTGATAACGATGGTATAGTACGAAATACGAACTTTAACAGAAAAACATTTAGATTACGTTTGGATCAGGATCTGTATAAATGGCTAAAAATGTCAGCAGGGACTTATATTTCAGTCAATAAGAGCCAGGATATGCCAAATGGTAAAAATTATGGGCCAATTACAGCATTACTTTTTGCGGATAATACAAATGACCAAGATCCCGATGAATTTGGTAATTATCCGGGTGTTGGATTGTGGATGCCAAGTTCAAGAGAAACTATAGATAGAATTGATGCTTCTCAAAATAATTTTAGGTCTATCTCAGATATTCAATTAACTGCAACTCCTTTTGAAGGTTTTCGAATTAATTATACTTTTGGTTTAGATCATTCTAATTCTGAAGGTTTATTATATATACCAAGGGGTGTGAATACAAGACCTAATGGGGAGACTCAGAAGTCAGTGATTAATTCTACAATGATTAATTCAGACTTCAATATGAGTTATCAGTTTGATATTACTGATAATTTCAAATCAACTACAGGTTTCGGATATACTTACCAGAGAGAGAAGAATACATATTTTAGTGTAAGAAATGATCAGGTTGGGCCGGTTGAAGGTGTAATTGTTACAGATCCTAGTAATGCAGTAGGAGGAACAGATTACAGAGATGAATCGTCTTACTGGGGAGGTTTCTTACAGGAAACTTTAGCATATAAGAATAAATTATTTTTAACATTGGCTGCAAGAATTGATGGAGCATCTGTATTTGGAGAAGACGAAAGACAGCAATTCTACCCTAAAATAAGTGGGTCTTATACTATTTCGGATGAAGATTTTTGGCAGGATTCAGTAGGGAATACATTTAATTCTTTAAAGTTAAGAGCAGCATGGGGGCAGGCAGGTAATTTAACTGCTTTAAATCCATATCAAATCTTTACTAATTATAACCAGCTAAACTATAACGGAAATATTGGATATTTCCCTAGTTCATTACAAGGGAATGCCGATTTGAAGCCGGAAAGACAAACTGAATTTGAGTTTGGTTTCGATTTAGCTATGTTTAACGGTAGGCTTGGGTTAGAATTTGGTTATTATAATCAGGATGTAGAAGATCTGTTAATTGGAAGAACATTATCGCCTTCAACAGGATATGAAAATCGTTTTGATAATGTAGGGAGTATGACTAATAAAGGTTTTGAAGTATTGTTAAGAGCAAGGCCAATAGAAGGTGATTTTAATTGGAATATTACAGCTACAATAAGTCAAAATAAGAATGAGGTTACTTATGTAGAGGGAGGTAGATTATCCTTAGGTATGTGGGGAACATCAATTGCACAAACCAATGAAGCATTGGGTGTATTCTATGGTACCTTTTTTGCAACCGATTCAAATGGTGACAGACTGTTAGATAGTAATGGATTTGTACAAAGAGCAAGAGGACATTACGAAGAAGAAGATTTAGGTAACGGGCAAATTATACAGGTTCCTGTTCAGGATTATGATTCAGACGGGCAGCCAACCGGAACTATTTTGAAAAAAGTTATTGGAGATCCTAATCCTGATTTTGTTGCTTCATTGACCAATGAATTTGAATATAAACATTTTGGATTCAGATTTCAATTTGATTTTGTTCAAGGTAATGATATGATGAGTTGGGATAAACGAATGGGTTATTTATTTAAAGGAGGGGAGCAAACAGCTCTGGAATTAACAGGAGAAATACCTAAAGGAAGTTCCAGTCCTAATTTTTCCATATTTGAATCATTTATTGAAGATGCATCTTATATAAAAATGCGTGAAATTTCTATGTATTACAACTGGATTTTAGATAATGATATAGTTGATAATATTAAGATTACAGCAAGTGGAACCAATTTATTTTCCATAGATGATTATTATAGTTTTGACCCGGAAGTTAACACCGAAGGACAATCAAATGGAGTAAGGGGACAGGATATGGCAAATGTACCTATTCCTCAGGTATATAAGTTAGGTGTAACTATTAATTTTTAAACTAAAGAAAGATGAAAAATATATTTAAACTATTATTATTTGTTTTGATTTTTGCTTCCTGTGAAACAGATTTTGTTAATGTAAATCAACCTGCAGAAGATCAGGTGTTAACCAGTAAATCTGGTTTGATTACGATAGCTGTTGGGATGACAAATCATTTCACAACTTCAACAATGTCTCCAATTGTTGAGATATCGGGTTTATCTACGAGAGAGTTGGGTAATTTACTTACTTATGTTACTCCGGGAGAGTTAGTGGCCGGAGGTTCCGGTTTACCTAATGATAATGCAGGTATTACGCGTTTGTGGAATAGATTATTAAGAGATAAAGGGGCTGCAGAATCTATTTTGGAAAATGTAGATGCTATCGAGATGGATCCTGGTACAAAATCAGGTCTAAAAGCTTATGCAAAGTTTTTTAAAGCAATGGCCTTAGGTTATTTAATTCAAAATTTTGAAAAAGCTCCAATTACGAATAGCTCAGATGGAAATGCTATTTTTAGTTCAAGAAGTGAGGTGTTAGCTGAATGTATCAATTTATTAACAAGTGCAAATGATGATATTAGTTCGAATCCAATTTCTGATGAGTTTTCAGGATATATTCAAGGAATGGACTTGCCAAATATGATTAATGCATATTTAGCTCGTTACAATCTTTTTGCGGGAAATTATGATTCTGCAATTTCTGCAGCAAATTTAGTTGACTTAAATTCAATGTCTGTTTGGCAATATGATGGAGCAACTAACAAGAATGCGGTTTTTGTATTTGCAGTTGAAGATGATCCTGATACAAAACCACAAGATAATTTTGGTTTGACAGGTTCTTTAATTCCAGAAGCAAATGATGGTAGAATTGAATTTTATTTATCTCCGGCTGATGAAGTTGAAGTTGCTGAGTTTGGAGCTCATGGTGTTGAAAACCTAAAAGGATTCTTTGAATCTGGAGGTCAGAGTATACCGGTATATTTACCTGGTGAGATGTTATTAATACAAGCAGAAGCATACGCTATGAAAAATGATTTAGGTAATGCTGTTGTTTATATTAATATGGTTAGAGAAAAAAATAATGATGTGTTTGGGGTTAATGCAAATTTAGGGGCATGGACTGGTAACGCTGGTGATAAGGATGCGGTTATGGATGAGATATTTAGAAATCGTAGTATTGAATTGTTTATGTCTGGTATGCGTCTAGAAGATTCTAGGAGGATTCATTCTAACTTTGTGCCATCACAGCAAGCAGATTATCTAAGTGAAAGAAATAGGAACTATTATCCGTATCCTGCTGAAGAAAGATTTAACAACTCAAATACACCGGATGATCCTTCAATATAATGTTGTTGATTTTAGAAATATATTAGTTTTATAAATAAGAGAAATATTATCTAATTGTTAATGAAACTTTATACAATAAAGAAAAACCGTTTCAATTAATTTTGAAGCGGTTTTTTTAATGAGACTCAATTTTTATAAGGCCATAGGCCACAATAAAAATAGTTAGTCGAATTAATCCCGCTGAAAAGCGGGATCTATTCATTTGAGTAATTTTAGAGTTGTCATATAGCACAAAACATGATTAAT
>JBDLJB010000081.1:0-4911 GCA_039714555.1 Bacteroidota bacterium | reverse complement strand
AATATTAAACTTAAACATAATTATAATAAGCAACTGGTACATTAAAGAGAAAAGACTAAGCAAAAGAATTGAATATTGGTTGATTGGAATCCTATTTGCTTTTCATAGGAGCCTTTGTTGTGTGCTGTCATTCATTTTTTATCCGCCAACTAATGTTCGATTTTATGAGTGTCACGCACACTACTAAAGGTTAAGTCTAATAATTTCCATCCACTCTCTTTCTTTTGATAGATTTCGGTAACTGTAAATAGATTGGACACCTCATTACCCCGTACTACTGCCAAGAGCGTAATCCGGTTCCAAAGGATGGCAGTATCTTCAAAAATTTCTACAGCGACATCGTGGACATCAGCATTCTTGTACCAAATACTTCCAGTTTTAATAATTTCAAGTTCCCTGTCCTTTTTCCAAGTTCCGCTCATATGAACAAATTTTGACTTATCGTCAAAAAGTATAGCAAGTTTGTCAACATTTTTGTCCGCCATCCATTGCCATTTTTCTTTTGAGATATTGATAATTTCCTGTTCCATTTTAGAATCTTGTGAGAAGGACAAGTTCACACTTGTGAAGATTAAAATAATTCCTATAATTAGTTTTTTCATTTTGATATTTATTTTATAAAATTTATTGATTTCAGGTTGCACATAATGGTCTCATGTAACCGCAGTAGCGACTATTTTTTGTTTTGTTCCTACTAAGGTACGGTTTTCTTTCTTACTTTTTACTTGCAATGAAACAACTTGTTTAGCTATTGTTGGTTAAACATTTTATAGGGCATTTTTTATTCTACTTTTCTACTTCAAAATATTTCGTTAATGCTTTTAAAAATAGAATATTGAAAGAAGAACTTGAATATGGATTTTGACTTGTAACTAAGTTTCTGTCTTTAACTGCAAAGTTTGATTTAGGAAGTTTTTGTTTGTAGTTTAAACCCATTTTTTTCAGTTGTTTAGCAATCTTTCTATTTTTAGGTTTACCTTTCATTATAAATCTTTCAATAACAAATTCTTCAAAAGGTGAAACGGAATTAACTTTAAAACCTATATACGGGTTTTCTTCTTTTGGAATAGTCAAAATTAAACTCGGGGCGTGGCAAATAAGTCCTGTTGGTTTTTTTTCTTTTGCAAAGTGTTTTAATAGAATTGGAATGTTTTTGTCTTTGCTTAAATCAATCATCAATCCTTGTCCACCCGGAATGACCAAACCAATATAATCATTCCTGTTTTCAATGGCTTCTTCAAGTGTTATTGGGTTATTAAATAGACTATCATTTTCAACAAAATTTACTGCTTCTTCCTTTTTCTTTAAATCGTCTTTCCAATAATTATCCTTGGTGCTTTCATTGTCAATAGTTGCCACAATCCCATTAGGTGTTGCAAATTGGATTTGATAACCATTGTCAGACAGCATTTTATAGGGCAAGTAAAATTCATTAAGAAAAACACCTGTCTGTCTTAATTTTTCTCCATTATTTAACTTTAATGTATCCGCTGAACTCATTATTATTAGCACAGTGTTTTTTTGTCCATACGAGATGTTAGCAAACAATATTATCGCTATAAGTATTATTATTCTTTTCATCTTTATTTAGTTTAAAGTTTAACGACCACCTTTCATTAGTTTATCTGCTAACAAAGGGCTAATTCGATTTATAATTTTCAGCAACTTTACTTTGCCAATGTTAATTTCATATTTGTCTTTTTTGAATGCTCTAATGAATTCGTCTACTAATTTTTGAGGTGGAATTTTCCCCTTTCCCCTTCCAGCGACCATTGCTGTATCTACAAGTGCTGGAATAATTTCAAAAACCTTTATTTTATCTAATTGGTATCGAAGTGATTTTGAGAAAATATGAATTCCTGATTTTGTTCCACAATATACAGGTGCATCCATTTTAGGGACTAAGGCTAATCCTGATGATACGTTTACTATTGCTGAGTTTTCATTATTTTGTAATGTAGGTAAGAGTAATGCAATTAGCTTTAAAGGAGAAAGAAGGTTTACATTTACCTCATATTCAATTTTATGAAGCAGTTGTGGTTCTTCAATAAAATTGTAATTGTATTGAATTCCTGCATTGTTTATTAAAATATTTAAATCTTTATGTTCTTGTTCAATGAATAATATTAATCTATCCAATTCTTCTTGCTTAGAAATATCACATTGAAAAGGGATAATTCGGTCATCTGATTTTGAGAGTTCGTTTAACTTTTCTTTGTTTCTGCCAACTGCTATAATTTGATTGTCTAATTTGAGAAAAGTTTCTGCAAGTGCTTTACCAATACCAGCTGTTGCACCTGTAATTAATATTTTATTATTATTAATCTTCATATCCTATGATTTTTTATACTGCAAAAGTCATAAGAATAGAAATGCTGTGCATTTACATATGTAAAGATTTTATTTTTTTACTCTAATTCGGCTCAATTGAGTTGGTGTAACTCCTAAATATGAAGCAATATGATACTGTGGAATTATATTTTCTAAATTTGGATGTTCTGTTTGAAAAATTTTATAGCGTTCTGTTGCATCTAACATAACCAATTCAATTTCTCGTTTTTCCTTATTCACAAAAAACTGTTCTGCTAAAATTCGAGCAAGTCGTTCTATCTTAGGATTTGTATCATAGAGTTTTGAGATTTCAGTAAAGTTGGCAATTTGTAAAGTGCAATCCGTAAGACACTGAATATTAATCAGATTTTTTTGATGGGAAACTAATGAAGAATATGCTCCAACAAATCTATTTTGAGTGAAAAATGTTTTATTGTATTCATTCCCTTCATTGTTGCGATAAAATGCTCTTAGAACTCCCTCGTTAATAAAAGCAAATTTTAACGAATACTCTCCTTCAATTGCGAAATACTCATTCTTTTCAAGGTGTTTTTCTGAAAAAAAAGATATAAATACTTCCATTTCACTTTCCGTAAAATGTAGCACTTTATTTAAATATTCTTTAAGTTCGTTCATCTTATTTTTTATGCCACATCGGTTTGGCTAAACTGCGTTTTAATGCAGTTTAGGCTTTATTAGGCAAAGTTAATATTCACTCTTTATCATTCTTATTGTGTATTCTAAAATGTTGTCATTGACGTCCTCTACAAATGTATCAGGTTTAAGCCCACCGATAGTTAACTCTCCACTTGGTCTAATATATCTTTTCGCCGAAGTCCAAACCCAAAGTCCACTATTGGGTAAATCAAATGGATAAATATCTCCAAATTCATTTACTTCAGACTTAGTTTGTTCTCCAATAATATGCCCAATTTCATAATCCTTAATAACTGTTGCAAAACCTAGAGCCGTCGAAAAAGTATTTGAATTTATCAATAAATATATTTTTCCTTTAAATCTATATTTGATATTTATTGGATTTTTGAATCCCTTTATATCTTCATATACCATTCCTACGGGTGTATGTTTATAATCATTTATTTGCTTAATAAATGTTAAAAAGGGTTTAAACCACCATGAAAAATATCCTCTCATATACTTATAATATTGTTCGCTACGCTTTATAAGTATTTTTGAATTTCCCTTATATGGTTTGCTATATATACATGAAATTAAATAATCTGCTAATTCCGAATTACCCCCTGGATTGTTCCGAATATCTATGATTAAATTACCGATAGAATCATTGTGAATCTTTGCAAAAATACTATCAACATTATTATAAAAATCCCTTTTATCTATAACAAAATCCTTCACTTTAAGATACCCAATACTTTCCTCTAATATTTTATATGTATTTATCTTTTTAATATCAGAATGTGCTTGGTCGAAATTAGATTTATTATCCTCTTCATCAGATAATTCAGGAAACTTTATTTGAGTATGTCCATCATTAATTGAATTAATAAAGTAGCTTAAGGTTTGTTGTAATTCAAGTCTTGTAATATCATCTGTTATAGTTTGTTTTATTGAATCAGCTTTTTTATAAAAGTTGTTTCTACTGATATAGGAAAATGGATTGGGGTGCACTTCCTCAATTGTTTTAATCATAAAATCTATATCTTCATGGATTAACGCCTTAGGAATTGTCTTGTTCCATTGAAGAGAGTCAATTTGTTCATGCTGAGAGAAAAAATGTTCCATTGGATTTTTTTGTATTTCAAATCCAGTAGTAGAAATAATTGCTACACAAATTGATACGAATACCAAAGAAATTATTATAAATCTAAATATTATTCTTTTCAATCTTTTCATTGTGAACAATATGCTGAACTAATTTTGCCTAACTTGTTATAACCACACAAATATACACGTTTATAAGTGTTATTTGCCAGATAACATTAATTCCGGGTTGTTTTTATCAGATTCATTTTCCATATGATCAATAATCTCACTAAGCATAATATTCAAATCAATATCTCCTTCAACAAACGCTTTTCTTTCCAACTAGGTGAATTCCCGGATTAATTGTTCTTGTAAAATACCTTCCATACTCTTTAATGTCATGGAAAACGTAAAATAAACATTTTAAACAAAAAAAACCGAAGCGCACAAGAGGAGTGCTCCGGTTTGGTTATTCAAATAAATTCAAATTATTATGAAGTTCCAAATATAACATTAAAAAATAATAAGTAAATGTTACTTTAGTTTTTTAAAGCCATGTAGCTATTAATAATATTCAAATAAAAAAGAACCGAAGCGTCCCCTCGACACTTCGGTTTTTATGTATAGCAATATCTTTTTTTTCTAATCGTAAATGTAATAAATTAATTAAAACAATTCATATAATATTTATTGCACAAAAAATGATTGTTGCATTCTTTATACAAAAACAAAAAAAATGCCCTAAAACTAATGTAATATGGCAAATGAATTAAGATATTACTCTAAGTTAATCAAACAAAAGCCCTTTTTAATAGGCTTTATATGTATTATTAGTGTTTTGTTGATTGTTTATTT
>JBDLJB010000080.1:0-5321 GCA_039714555.1 Bacteroidota bacterium | reverse complement strand
TTAATTTTTTTGTCAACCACTATTGATTCATCAGGGGTTAAACTCATAGATATTTCAACAAGAGATTGATCTTCTAAACCATTAAAAGATTTTATTTCGATTTCTTCATTTAGATAACCTTTTGAAGATACAACGATCTTATAAGAATTATTAGAGGGTCTATCAAAACTAAAGGATGCATCATCTTTGTTTGAAACAACAGATTGTAACTCATTTCCTTGTTCATCAAGCAATACAACAATAGCTCCAGGTAATATTTTTTGAGTATTTATGTCTTTAACAACACCTGAAATAACTTGATCAGGGTCAATTTTTTTGTCAACCACTATTGATTCATCAGGAGGTAAACTCATTGAAATTTCAATGGGTGGTAGATCTAAATCATTTAAAGTTTTAAATTCTATTACTTCTGGTAAATATCCTTTTAATGTTCCTACAATCTTATAGGAAGCATTACAAGGTTGTTCAAAACTAAAGGATGCATCATTTTGTTTAGAAATAAAAGATTCTAACTCAATCCCTTGTTCATCAAACAATTCGATAAGAACTCCAGGTAAAATTTCCTGAGTATTTAGATCTTTAACAACACCAGAAATAGCTTGATTACATTCAATATATATTGGAGGAGATACCGAAAAACTATAAATATCATCATCTCCTTTTCCTCCTTTTCTGTTTGAAGAAAAATATCCCTTATGTTTTGTATCATCAATGATATAAGAAAAATCATCTTTTTCACTATTTATAGGAGCCTCTAAGCTTATTGGTTCAGAAACTGTAGTATCAAAAATCTTACTTGCAAAAACATCTAATTCACCACTTCCCGGATGCCCATTTGATGAAAAATATAAAATATTATCATCACTTATAAATGGAAACATTTCACGTTCTGTTGTATTGATTCTAGGGCCTAAATTTCTTGGCTCACTGTAAGTGCCATTTTCAGATACATCAACTACAAAAATATCTGTTTTTCCTATAGATTCAGGTCGGTCAGAGACAAAATATAATTTTGTGTCATCTATATTTAATGCAGGATGACCAGTGGAAAATTCATTACTATTAAAAGGTAATAGTTTTAAGTTGGACCAATCACCATTTTCATTAATAGTAGCTTTGAATATTTGAATATTGTTAGTACCGGTTGAAGCCGTTCTGTTTTTCTTTTTCATATAATTATTTGCACTAAAATAAACAGTTTTCATATCCTTGGTAAATGAAACTACACCTTCATGATATTTAGAATTAATATCTCCTGGCATTTTTTGTTTATTTATAATTTCACCTTTATCATTAATTTCACCTATATATAAGTCTAAAAAAGGTTGATTATTATAATCCCAAGCTGTTTTTGAAATTGTAGTTACTCCTTTTTTTGGAGCTGCAAAAACAATTTTATTTTTTCCAAAAAAGGCTGTTCCAAAGTCAGAAAATCTAGTATTAATCTTAACATTATCTACAGTATATTCTCCAGGTGAGTTTTGAGAGTTTATAACGATAGATATTAATAATAAAATTATAGTTATATGATTTTTCATTTAGAAATATTTTTTTAAGAGAATACAGGATATAAATTTAAAAAAAGATGTATAAAAAAATATCGAATTAATTTAAAGGTTATAAAACAGTTATTAAAGGGAATAATGCACATTATCAGCCATTTATATGTATTTTTTTTGTTATGTTCATAAAATTATATACAAAAACACAAAAAGAAACTATTTAAGAAACTAAATAGCACATGTTTTAACAAACTTTAAAATAAGGTTGATATTAAATAGTTTTTTGAATTTAATTTCGGACTTGCAACTAAAAGTTGTACAGATTTTAAGTCACTTTCTATAGTTTCGTTTAAAACTAAACATTGTCTAATCTTTGTATTACATCTTTTTTATAACTCCTACTAATAGGTATTGCTTTTTTATTTAGTTCTACAAATTCATTAGTAAAGGATTCAATTTTATCAATTGAAATGATATAAGATCTGTGGATTCTTAAAAAGTCATTTTTTGGTAGTTTTGCTTCAATGCTTGTAATAGTTTCTCTTGTAATTATTTTTTTTTCATTTAGATATATTTTTAAATAATCACCTAAACTTTCAATATAATTGATTTCAGAAAAATCAATCTTAATCATTTTTCTATCAGATCGTACAAAAATAAAATTGCTTTTATCGTGGATTAGATCTTCCTTATTATCTGTAATTAAATTAATATTTTCATTTAAATATTTATTTACAGCCTGTAATAATCTTTCAAATGATATGGGTTTTAATAAATAATCTACAGCTTTTAAATCAAAACCATCCACAGCATATTCTCTATAAGCCGTAGTAAAAATTATTTTAATGTTTTTATTGATAGATCTTGCAAAAGAAAGTCCAGATATTTCAGGCATATTAATATCTAAAAAAATTAAATCTATTTTGTTTGAGTTAATAGCATTAAAAGCTTCGATTGCATTTTTGCAGGTTGAAATTACTTGAATCGCATCAATTTTTTGTAAATGATTTTCCAAAATTTCACGAGCGATTGGTTCGTCATCAACAATTAAGCAGTGAATGGTTTTAGACATTTTTTAGATTATTTAAGTTTGATACGGTTAGACTTACTTCAAACCAATTGTCTTTGTTATGAATATCTAATTGATAGTTATTTTTATAAAGTAAATCTAATCTTTTTTTAATATTTACCAATCCAATTCCTTTATTACTTTCTTTTGAACTTTCATTCAAAACACTATTTTTAATTTTAAAATTTAATTGATCTTCTTCCAAATTAATTTGAATATCTACTGTTAAAAATCCATCAATTAAATTACCATGTTTAAAAGCATTTTCAACAAAAGGAATCATGATCATAGGAGCAATTTGTTTTTCACTTTCAATATTATTTGCTTTAAATGATACTTTTAAAGTATCTTGAAACCTAATTTTTTCTAGATCAATATATTCATTAATATGTAAAATTTCTTCTTTTAAACTTACTTTTGGCTTATCAACCTGGTATAAAATATAATCTAATAAATTAGAAAGTTTTAATATAATATCTGGTGTATTTTTAGATTGCTTTAAAGCAAAACCATAAATAGTATTTAAGGTATTGAATAAAAAATGTGGATGAATTTGCTTTTTTAAATATTGTAATTCCTGACCTTTAATCTGTAGCTGGGTTTCTAAAATTTTATTTTGAAGCTCTTTATTTTTAGTTTCGGTATTAAAATTATGATTTAATAAGCTTATAAAACTCACAATAAAAACAACAAGATAAACCAGTATTAAAACAAATACATAATTCCGACTCATGGGTGGCATATTTTGTAATTCCATATTAGAAAGAAATACAAAACTTCCAAAAATTGCAATTAGTATTAAATAAGTAGAGAAAACAAGAGTATAAGCACTATAAAGAGCAAATAATTTATATTTTTTGGTAAGTAAGTATTTAGGAATTAAATAATAAACTACAAAGTAGGTAGTAACCATAGAGATTGGCAATAAAAAACTAGAAAACCAGATTACATAATTTGTATTGTTTGAATTATAACTAAAAAAATAAACGAAGAAAAACCATACACCTACCCAAAATAAAAAATGCAAGGGTATAAACTTTGTTTTATGTATTTCTGAGATATTCATTATTCAAAGATGCTGATTATATTTTAGTTAACGTATTTTTATAGACCAATTACCATTTTAACTTTCTTTTTCACAAGAATTATCATAGAAAAGTAAATTATCCTTTAATATAGCTATTTAACTGATTTAATAATTCATCTGTTGCAAATCAAAGTTTTATAAGGAAAGTTTATATTAATATTGATTTTTAGAAACTTAAAACCTATTTATTATGAGAATGCCTTTTATGGAATTTATTGCTAATGGAGATTTAAAATTTATGGCCACTATTTTAATACTTCTTGTGATAGCAATAATTCAATTTATAAAAAAAATTAAGAATAAAGAAAATCAGTTACAAATTAATACAAAACTCATTAAATTATCAAATTGGTCACTTATACTTGCAGTATTTGCACTTTTTTTAGGATTAATGCATAGCTTGTATTTTATTTCAAAAGCCGGTGGAATTGCACCAAATTTACTTTATCATGGATTAGCAAATACTTTAATTGCTCCAGTATTTGGAGTAGCAGTATGTATATTAATAAAACTTTTAGCAACACCTTTAAATGAAAATAACATCAATTTATAAAATCATGCAAAAATATATTTACATAATTTCAATATTATTTGTTTCGTTTGTATATGGGCAAAAAAGTGAAGGAGATATACTGCGTAAAGAAGGATTAATTGATGATGCAATAAAAGCGTATAAAAAAGATTTTTTATCAAATCCATCGAATTCAAAAAATACGTATAATTTAGCTTGTGCATATGCTCTCACATATATTCAAAAAGACAGTGCTTATCATTATTTAGAGATCGCTTTAAAAAATGATTTTAGTTTGTGGGCTCTTGCCGATAATGATTTAATTTCATTAACTAACGATGTGAGATGGAAAGGTATAGAAAATCATCAATTAAAAAAGTATCAAGAAAAAAATGGCAATATTAAACAAGCAGAATATGCTGTTCAATTGTTACAATTAATTATGAAAGACCAGGCTTTAGATTATCAAATGGATTTAGCTAAAATTTATTTTATGAAAAACGGGAAAGCCCCACATTGGTATTATCCTATTGCACAAATGAAACAAGATATTACTTCAAATAACTTCAATAAAATGGAAAGTTTGATTAGCCAATATGGTTGGCCTACTTATTCTATGGTTGGAAAACTTGCTGCTGATGCACCTTTATTAATAATCAATCATCATGAAAGCGATGAAGTTAGAAAAAAGTATTTGGACCAAATAAGAAATGCATGTATAACGAATGAAAGTAGTTGTATGGAGTATGCAAAAATTCAAGATAGAATCTTAGTTAATAGCAATCAAGAACAAATCTATGGAATGCAATTTCGTTATAATGATAAAAGAATTCTAGAACCTTTTCCAATTCAAGATCCAGAGTTTGTTGACCAACGTCGTTCAAAAATTGGATTAGAACCTTTAAAGGATTATTTAAAAAGAAAAATTAATTACGATTGGAATGTTATTCAACAAGAAAAATAAACATCTGTTTTTGAATAGCAATAAAATTGTTAAACAACGATGTTAATTGTTCATCTATCGCAAATAAATTTATAGAAAGTAAGATTATCTTACCTTCGAAGTAGTTTAATTTTAAATCTAAATAATATGTTTTTCAGAATTTTAAATGATGGCGGACCAGTTTTTATGTACCCGCTTCTTGTAATTTT
>JBDLJB010000079.1:0-5550 GCA_039714555.1 Bacteroidota bacterium | reverse complement strand
AATGGTACATAAAACGGATATAAAAGCAACTTCAAATTCAATTTTTGAAACTAAAATTGATCTTAATCCGGGATTATATATCGTAAAATTAAACGATGGTGTAAGATCAAAATCACAAAAGTTGATCGTACAGTAGTTTAGTTGAAATTTAGTTAATATCAAGAGCGGGGAGTATAGTTTTACTTCCCGTTTTTTTATGTATTTGAATTTGCATTACTAGTTTTTAGTTAAATATCTTATTTATCCCAAAAAAATATTTAATTTTGTACAATCGATTGTATTGTAAAAAGTCTATGAAAAAATTATTACTCATACACATATTTATATTATTTAATGGGCTTTCTGCCGGGGCTCAAACTTTATATTATTGTGATCCTGTAAATGGCAGTAACAGTAATAACGGCTCCCAGGCAAGTCCGTTCGCTTCTTTTGGCTCTGTTAACTGGTCAAATGTAAATTTGCAGGATGGAGATATTATCTACCTTTTGGACGGGCAACATGGAACTTCATATTTTGCCAATAAACATTTCGGTCAAAACTTAACGATCAAGGCTGTAAACAAACACCAGGCAGTTGTAACCAAACTTCAACTTGCGAATAGCAGTCATATTACATTTCAGGATATCAAATTCGATGCAAGTAATGGTTCCTTTATCAAAGAACAGACAATTATACTTGCAGGAACAGATGCAAGTCATATAACCTTAGATAATTGCCTTGTTCAGGCTGCTGATGATTCTTCCAACTGGACAAAAGACGATTGGTATGAAAATTCTGTTGGGGGAGTGCAATTCAGAGGAGGAAATATTACTTTAAAAGATAATATTTTTCTGAATCTATATCATGCCGTAGAGTTAAGAGGAGATAATTCCTTAATGCAAAATAACATTATAGAAAATTTTGCAGCCGATGCTATCAGGGTATTAGGAAGTTATGGTACTTATGAGAATAATATCATAAAAAATTGTTTTATTGATGATTATGCTATACAGCATGATGATGCTTTTCAGGCGTTTAGATTAGATGGCGATGGAAAAATTACAGATGTTGTTTTGCGGAATAATAAAATTATCATTTTTGAAAACCCTTCTCAATTTGTACTTGATAATAATTTGATTGGTACTTTAATGCAGGGTATCCTTTTTAGCGATGGTTATCCGGCAAACTGGATCGTTGAAAATAATCTAGTGGTTAATGACCATTATCACGGAATTTCTCTTTACGGTGCACGAAACTGCAGGGTACAAAATAATACTGTAGTGCAAAGTCAGCTTTTTGACGATATCGATGTAATTCCATGGATTCTTCTTGATGATAATCAGAAAACAGGAGAAACAAATTTTAATAATATTATTCGAAATAATATTTCCACAACAATAGCCACCGGGAAATACGATGCAACAAGTATAGTAGAAAATAATATCGATATTGACGAAAGCAATTACGATAATTATTCCAACTATTTTAACGATTATTCTAACGGAGATTTTTATTTGAAAGAATCCAGTCCGGCAGTTGATTATGGAAAAAACACGGATGTTGCAGCAACTGATATAGATGGAAATAACAGGATTTTTAATTCTATTGTCGATGCAGGATGTTATGAGTACTCGGGTACTTTAGGAATTGAAGACGAAATTTTTGAGGAAAATACCCTTTTGGTATTTCCAAATCCTGTAACCAATTCATTTCGATTATCGAGTAATGATCTAAATATCAAGAAACTTGAATTGTATGATATTCAGGGAAAATTGATTAAAAGTTTTGAGAATAAAGATTCTTATTCTATAGAAGGTATTGAAAAAGGGATCTACATCCTGAATATTAAAACTGTTGAAGGCAACAATATCTATAAAAAAATTATTAAATTGTAAACTGACTGCTATTGGAATGATAAAACATGAATCGAATGAAAAAAACTCTGGTAGTTTTAACAATGACTACACTCATTTTTCTTCCTCAAAGGATGCAAAAAAAGAATCTCATGTAAATCTACCGCCTGGTGATGAAACTGAAAAAGTCCATATTCCTGTAACCATTTCGGATGAAGCAAAAGAAGTTTTAGATGAATGGACTATCCAGAGTAGAAATGATGAAGCTCATATGCCAAAAGGAGATGCCCCGGCAGAAGAATGGGCCGAGAAACAAGATGAGTTTCAGGAAACGGCCAAAGATCCTCTCCCGGAACTTTTGGATAAGTTTAAACCTAAAGTTGACACTGTATTCTTTGGAGGAATTCGGGCCATAGATGTAAAACCAAAAGACTATCAAAAATCTGATAAAATAGTTATCTATATACACGGTGGGGCATACACCTTTTTTACTGCTGATGTAACTTTATTATCCAGTGTGCCTTTGGCAGATCTAAGCGGTTTGCGTATCGTCTCTATTGATTATACTTTGGCCCCACACGCCAAGTTTGATCAAATTATAGATGAGATTTTAACATTTTACCAAGCTCTGTTAAAAGAATATAAGGCCGAAAATATTGTTATTTACGGTGATTCTGCCGGTGGTGGTTTAACAGCAGGAAGCATCTTAAAGATGAGAGATCAAAGCATTGAATTACCCAGAGCTGTTGTTCTTTGGTCTCCATGGGCTGATATTGATCAAATTGGGGATACATATTTTACAATGGCTGATAACGATCCTAATTTGGTTTTTGAGGATTTTCTTGAAAATTGTGCCGAAGCTTATGCACCTAGGGATGAATGGAAAAATCCTTATGTTTCTCCTGTTTACGGTGATTATTCAAAAGATTTTCCTCCCACCTTGATCCAGGTTGGCGGTAAAGAAATATTTATGAGCAACTCAATAAGGATGTACAGGGCTCTTAAAGAAAATAATAAAGAAGTTGAATTGGATGTATATGAAGGGATGTGGCATGTCTGGCAGGGATATTACAATATACCTGAATCAAAAATGGCTGTCAAGAACACAAAAAACTTTATCTTTAAACATTTAGGTATAAGTAGTATTGAGTAGTTAGAAGAGAGTATTGATTAATATATTATAACAATATATCGAATCATTCAGGTATAAATATTATTAATAAAAATTATGATAAAAACTTATTTGACATTAATTACAATAATTATTTTCAGCATTGGCAATTATGCTCAAAATAATTCTAATACGATTTTCGAACTGGATTTTGCAAAATCAACGGTTGGAGCTTATAACAAAGAAAAATTAGCTTCTGATGGAGGAGAAATGCGATGGACTTTATTAAAAGATCGCGCAAGTATTGTTGCCGATCAAAAGGGTAACAGGGGAAATGTGCTAAAAGTGAAATATCCCAAAGGAACAGCTGGGCCGGAAACTAACGGTGTTCAATTTATTAAGACTTTACCAGATTCTAACGAGTATTATCTTGATTATTATGTGATGTTTGAAGAAGGATTTGACTTTCGTTTGGGTGGAAAATTACCCGGACTTACAAGTGGTGGTTCAACCTATACAGGAGGTAACCATCCTGATAATGGAGAAGGTTGGAGCACAAGGTATATGTGGGTGAAAAAGGGTGAAGTGATAGTCTATTTTTACTATGTGGATATGAAATCAAAGTATGGCGATATTGTAAAAATGGATACCACTTTTGAAACAGGAAAATGGTACAGGTTAACCCAAAGGATCAAATTGAATGAAGACAATTTACCTAACGGTATCATGCAGGTTTGGGTTGACGGTAAAGAAGTTGTAAACAACACAGATGTACGTTATCGCTTGTGGGGCAAAGGAGTAATTGACACGTTCTACTTTTCAACATTCCACGGGGGTGCTGGTGCAGATTGGGCACCTCAAAATGATTCTTTTGCCTTGTTTGATGATTTTAAAGTTACAAAAACAAAACCGGTGTTTTAAACTTAATTTTTTAAATAGTAGATTTTAAAAATGTTTATGATGAAATCTCAATATTTTTTACTTCTTACTTTTTACTTCTCACTTCTCACTTTTAGTTATTCCCAAACCAGTTTAAAAGTAAATAAGATTTTTGGTGACCATATGGTTATACAAAGAGGTTGTAAAATTCCTGTATGGGGAACTTCAAATCCTGATGAAAAAATCACAATAGAATGTAGAGAGTTATCCCTTTCTACAACTGCAGACTCAAAGGGAAATTGGAAAATAGTTCTCCCTGCGCAGGAAATTGGAATACCATTCGAACTAAAGATCTCATTAAAAGATAAAAGCATAATTTTTAAAGATATTTTAATTGGTGAAGTTTGGTTTGCATCGGGCCAATCCAATATGCATTTGGATCTTAACAGGACATTGAACGGTAAAGAAGTCGCTGCAAAGGCCAATAATCCAAATATAAGGATCTATAACATGAAACCAACCTATCCAACCGGAAAGGATGGTGTTCATACATTGGAAGAATTAGATTCTATTCAGAATAACAAATATTTTAATACCAAAGGCTGGGTAAAAGTAAGCCCTGATAATGTGTTGTATTTCTCGGCAGTGGCTTATTATTTTTCTGAAAAATTACAGGGAGAGCTGAATGTTCCTGTCGGAATTATTCACAATGCTGTTCCGGGATCTCCGATTGAATCATGGATGTCTGAAAAAAGTATAAAGAATGACTCTGTATTAACCAATTTTGTTGAACAACGTTGGAAAGAAAAAGAGGAAGAGAAAGATGCTATGATCTCGATTGCCAAAAAGCAGATATCACTTTCAAAGATTGAGGATCAAAAACATCCGTGGATGCCTTCTTATAACTATGAAAACGGAATTTTACCCATAAAGGATTTCCCAGTAAAAGGAGTGATATGGTACCAGGGAGAATCTAATGCTGAGCTCCCTGCACAATACAAAACCATGTTCAAAAAGATGGTGAAAACATGGCGAAATGACTGGAAGAATAATTTTCCATTTTATTATGTTCAATTAACGTCGAGGGAAGACCGTCCGGCATGGCCAGCATTCAGAAATGCACAAAGAGAATTGCTTGAGATTGTTCCTAATTCTGGCATGGTGGTCATTACCGATGTTGGCGACAGGCAGGATACACATGCAAAGAACAAAAAACCTGTCGGAGAAAGACTTGCACTTTTAGCCTTAGGAGATTCTTATCATAAGGGAGCGAATTTTGAAAGTCCGGTTTTTAAAGAAATATATAAAAGTAATGGAGATTATTTCATTCGGTTTAAAGGAAGTTTTGAAGGATTAAAAACTTCAGACAATAAAGAGATAATAGGATTTGAAATAAGTGAGAATGGTAAGGATTTCATAAAAATAACACCAAAGATCTCAGGAAATTCAGTCCGATTTACCTTGCCGGAACCGTTTAAAGCACATTTTTTTATCAGATACGCATGGGAACCATATACCGAAGCTAATTTAGTTAGTAAAAACGGACTACCGGTATCATCTTTTTCTGCTGATAATTAGACGTTTACTGTTTTTTAGTTGCTAATTTTAATTTTTATATAAAATTAAATACAATCGATTGTATTTTTTCGTATTTTAGCATTATCAAATAAATATTTTTTATGGATCGTATATACTTAAAAATAATCACAGTTTTTTTATACGGTTATA
>JBDLJB010000078.1:0-5679 GCA_039714555.1 Bacteroidota bacterium | reverse complement strand
ATCACCTCGGGGTGTAGCGTAGCCCGGTTATCGCGCCACGTTTGGGACGTGGAGGCCGCAGGTTCGAATCCTGCCACCCCGACTTTTTAACTTCTCAAAAAGTTTTAAAAAATCATAAACCCTTGCACTGCAAGGGTTTTGTGTTTGTATACAATCTTATTTTGTCATAAATTGTTTCACTTTAACGTCACAAACGTGTCAATAATCGGGTTTTGTTTCACTTTTGCTTCATTATTTTTTAGCCATCCAGTAATAAGTTTATCTCTTGGTTTATACAAATATTACCTATTCAACTGACATTCATAGGTTCAAATATTATGTAAATAAGATAGTAAACAACAAATAGAATAATTTTATTTTAAGTTTATTTGTAGTGTTAAGGATTTGATAAATTTTTCTGATAAGGCTTATTCTTAGCTTTTAATTTAATCAGTTTAAATAAATTAGTGTTATTTTTGGATCAGACAATAAAAAAATGACAGACGATTTAATTTTAGAAATAAAAAACTGGTTTGATGGGTTTCCAGGTACAATTATTGCTTTTTCCGGAGGAATAGATTCTGCTCTTGTTCTGTATTTGTCAAGAAAATATTTGGGTAAGGGAAGAACCATAGGTGTAATCTCCAATAGTGAAAGTTTAAAAAATAAAGACTATCAACTGGCGATTGATTTTGCAAGGAAGAATGATATTCATCTGGAAACAATTTATACACATGAATTAGCAGATAGTAATTACAATACAAATCCTTCCAATAGATGTTATTTTTGTAAGACCCATTTGTATAATGCCATTGATCAGGTAAAAAATAAATATCCTGGATATATCGTGTTAAATGGTACAAATAAAGATGATTTTAGTGATTATCGCCCCGGTATGCAGGCAGCAGATGAAAATGATATAAGATCACCTCTGGCCGAACTTGGAATTAGTAAATCAGAGATCCGTGAGCTGGCAAAACAATTTGGAATCCCCTTTTGGGATAAACCTGCAAGTCCTTGTTTAAGCTCCAGAATTCCTTATGGAAATTCCATCACAGAAAATAAATTAGATCAGATCGAACATGCGGAGGACTATTTGAATGAGCTTGGATTTAAAAATGTGCGAGTGCGACATTATGATAAGGTTTGTAAAATTGAAGTACCTGTTAGTGAGTTGAATTTATTAAAAGATTACTTTGGGGTGATTGAAAAAAAAATTAAAAGTATAGGTTTTACATCCTGTGTTATTGATGAAGAAGGTCTGGTTTCGGGAAAATTGAATAAGGTTTTAAATTTGAATAATGGATAATCATAATATAGATCACGATAGAGAGAATAGAATTGGTTTCCCAGAGGTAGTTTATGGAGAGAGTAAATCAGTTGAGGATATTTCAAATATACTAGAGAGCTTTATCAGCAATGGTAAGAATGTTTTGATCACAAAACTTCAGTCAAAAAAAGCAACCTTTTTTTTACAGAAATATACGGATGCATTTTATGATGAACCTTCAGGTGTTTTCATTCTAAAACCCTTAAAAGAATTAGAGGAAAAGAACGAAGTTGCTATTATTTCTGCCGGAACTTCTGATATTCACGCTGTTAATGAGGTTTTTTACACCTTGAAATATATGGGAATAAATGTTACGAAAGTGAATGATGTAGGTGTAGCAGGTGTTCACAGATTAATGAGTAAAATAGAATTTTTAAGATCTTTTAAGATTTTGGTGGTTATTGCCGGATTTGAAGGAGCCTTACCAACAGTAATTGGTGGTCTTTTGCCTCAACCCATTATTGCGGTACCTACAGATGTGGGTTATGGGGTTGCCAAAGGAGGACACGTAGCTTTAAATGCAATGCTTTCAAGTTGTGCCAATGGAATTAGCGTAGTAAATATCAATAATGGTTATGGAGCAGCAATGTCTGCATTACGGATATTAAATTTGATAAAGTAGGTAAATAATAAAATATGGAAATATTGTACCCGATAATTAAGGCTAATATTTGATTTAACACCACTAAAATAACAGTAGAACCAAATTAAATAAAATATGAAGAAATTTTAGATTCTGTTGAAGTAAATTTTGGTTTAGGAGATCAAACAAAAGGTCTGAAATTGACTAAAGCAGAAAAAAATGGTTATTGAATGCTTATGAAAATGAATTTATTGAATTGAGAGAAGTAAATCCCGATCGGGATTATTTAGATCATTCTGCAGACAACCCTTTTACTTTAAGAGTGATAACCATACTTAGTGAAAAAGTAGGATGTATGGGCAACAGAAGGACATACCGCTACCAAAGTACCAGTAAAAGTGATGGGAGCAGGGCAGGAATATTTTAGATCGACCATTGATAATACAGATGTGGCAAAAATAATAATGAAGTTGATGCAGTTGTCTGAATAATTAGAATATTATAATGAGAATACTATTTATAGAATCTTTTTCGGGATTATCAGGTGATATGTTTTTAGGAGCATTGGCTGGCATGGCTGACGCCTATGATGATGTAAAAAAATTTCCTGGATTATTTGGTTTGCAAGATGGTCAAATTGAGATATCTAAGGTCAATAAAAATGGTATTGTTTGTAAGCATGTGAATGTGGTTGATTTAAATATTGATAAAGATCACCATCATCACCGACGTTTAAGTGATATTATTAAAATTATTGATAATGCTTCTATAACCAAAAAAGCAAAACAAATAGCCAAAGATATTTTTTTAATTATTGGAAGATCAGAAAGTAAAATTCATGATATTCCTTTGGAAAAAATTCATTTTCATGAAGTAAGTGGTGTAGACTCTATCATAGATATTTTAGGATGTGCTGTTTTAATTGATCGATTGAAAATAGAGAAAACATTTGCAACTGCAGTTTGTACCGGTTTTGGATTTGTAAATACCCAGCATGGAATATTACCAGTTCCTGCGCCTGCAACAGCTGATATTCTTTTGGGAATTCCAAATTATACCGGAGAGGAAAAAGGAGAGAAAGTAACTCCAACCGGAGCTGCTATATTAAAATATTTAAATCCGGAATTTGATGTGCCTGTTTTGATAAAAAAACAAATCGCTTACGGGCCAGGGACTAAAGATTTTAAAACTCCAAATGTTTTGAGAATATCTTATTGTGAAGAATCAAATCAGTTAAAAGGAACCTATGTATTAGAAACTAATATTGATGATATGTCAAATGAGTTTTTAGGAAATGATTTTCAAAATGGATTGTTTGAATATGGAGCAAATGATTTTTTTACCTGTGCTATCCAAATGAAAAAAGGCAGACATGGAATTCTATTATCCTGTTCCGTTGCAGCTAAAAATGTAGAAAAATTATCCAATTATATTTTTGAAAACACTTCAACTATCGGAATTCGATCTTATCCCGTAAAGGGGAATAGATTAGAACGAGAGATAAGAGAATTCACAACAAAATACGGCAAGGTCAAAGTAAAAATTGTTACCACTCCATCAGGAAGAAAAAAGACAAAAATAGAATACAAAGATCTGAATAAGATCCATCAAGAAACAAAAATACCTTTACAGGTTTTGCAACAGGAAATATTAAAAAAGATAACCATTAAATAATGATTTATAAAGGTAAATCTGGAATATTTGATCCACAAAGGATTTAAACATATCCGGTTGAAGGACGAAATAACAAAGTTAAATTCAATGATCTGATCTTTCCAGAGAAACTTGAAAAAATGAGTTTTCAAATTTCAAAGGAACTGGAAGACAGAATTGGAGATCTTGCAAAAGAAATAGTTTCGGTAAAAGAAAAAGGGCATCTTGTGATGTTGTTTACCGAAACCATTTGATCAAAACGGATTAAGCATTTCTGGGTTATCTGATCAAAAGAAATATTTTCACAATGACCTCAGTAATTGGATAGTACAATCAATAAAGATATTTCTATTGTTTGCACTGTGAGAGATGAAAGGGGTAAAGCGGTGTTCGTCATTTGTTCACTTTTTACATATTACATATAAGCAAGCGTAAAGGTTTAAGGGTATATTATCCAACATTGCATATAAGGCAGTTCCAGTGGTAGGATTTGTACAATGTTTGAAATTAAGTAAAAAAGTGAATGTACAAACTCGAAATAAAACATATATTAGAGTTGAAAAATAAATAAAAATTGTAACTTTAAAAATAATGAAAACTATGAATGAAAGACGTATATTTCTAAAGCAGTTAGCAATGCTGACCGGTGGTTTAATGATTCCTGTTAACAGCTTTGCCAGTACAAATAGAGATAAATGGGGAGAATTACTTCCTTTGCGTACACTTGGTAAAACCAATAAAAAAGTAACCATGCTTGGACTTGGGGGTTTTCATATAGGTTGGACTACCGAAAGGGAAGCACAGAAGGTGATAGAAAAAGCAATGGAAGGTGGTGTACGTTTTTTTGATACTGCAGAATCATACGATAATGGAGGAAGTGAAATTCGTTATGGTAAATACCTTGTACCTAAATACAGGGATGACGTTTTTATTATGAGTAAATCCACAGCCTCTAATGGAACTACTGCCCGTAAGCATTTGGAAGGAACTCTGCGAAGAATGAAATGCGATTATATAGATCTTTGGCAAGTACATTCGTTAAGAACTCCCGAAGATGTTGACAATCGTATTGAAAATGAGGTACTGGAGGTTTTTGAAAAGGCGAAAGCAGAAGGAAAGGTCAAACATATTGGTTTTACCGGACATCAGAATCCATTTGCCCATAAAAGGATGCTTGAAAAAACAACAGATAATGATATTTTAGAAACTATTCAAATGCCGATCAATACTATTGACATGCATTTTCACAGTTTTATTAAAAATGTTTTGCCCATTGCAATAGATAGGAATTTTGGGGTTTTGGCAATGAAAACCTTATCAGATGGTCGTTTTTTTAAAGAAAAAAGAATGCAGGATAAAACTCAGTGGGAATCAAAAGATCCAATCATTCCCAACTATATTTCTGTTAAAGAAGCTCTAGATTTTGTATGGTCCCTACCTATTAGCGTGTTGATAACCGGAGCAGAGAAAGTTGAATTTATTGAAGAAAAAATAAATCTAGCCAAAAACTTTATTAAATATTCTGAAAATGATAGATATAAACTATTAGATAAGGTCATTGTAAAAGCTGGGAATGAAATTGAATATTATAAAAAGGTTTAAATGATACAGAATAAGAAAAATCTTGATAGCGTATTCCACGACATTTATCAGATTGCTTTCTTTTTTTTCTTTTGAAAAAATATCATAAAAAATCTAGAGTAGTGAAATTTGTAATACAAATGCAGTACAAGTCTAAACTTATTTCAAAAATTATCTAAATATCTTTCTTTAGCAATTAAAGCAGCACCATAAGATGTGGTGAGTTGTGGGAAAGAATTAACGTAGACTACTCAGTGCCTCAACCATCCCTTTGTTTAAAGCTGTGAGAACATTTTAATGAGTTTGAAGATTATTTTATAGTAGATAGTATGCCTTTAGAGGTTTGCAAACTATCAAGATGGACTTGCAACAAAAAGTCCAGTTTGAGACCTGTAATATTAAGCTCAATACACCTATGAGAAAAAATCAACATAACTATAAAAAGCAACCTTATGTCTTTAGAAGTAGAAACATTAATAATATTAAAATTAGCATTATTTAAAATGCACAACGGGTATACTTATTAAACATTTTTGATTTTATTATTTAGAAT
>JBDLJB010000077.1:0-5740 GCA_039714555.1 Bacteroidota bacterium | reverse complement strand
CCTGATCAAGTTATTTCAGGTGTTGTTAAAGACATAAATACTCAAAAAATATTACCTGGAGCTATTGTTGTATTGCTTGATGAAAGCGGAAATGAGTTACAATCTGTTGTTTCAAATAAAGATGATGCATCCTTTAGTTTTGATAGACCTTCTAATAATTCTTATAAGATCGTAGTATCTGCAGAGGGTTATCTAAATGAAGAAATCGAATTAAAATCTTTAAATGGTTTAGAAGATCAACCTCTTGTTGAAATATCTATGAGTTCACCTCCTGATGGATCAATAATAGTTGACAAAAAAAATACAATTAACATTAGTACAATATATTTTAATTTTAATAAGTACAACATAAGGTCTGATGCCGAATATGAATTGGATAGAATCGTTGAGGTTATGAAAGAATATCCTGATATTACAATTGATGTAGGTTCGCATACAGATAGTCGCGGTAAAAATTCTTATAACATAAATTTGTCAAATAAGCGTGCTAATTCAACCATTCAATACTTAGTTAAAAAAGGTATTGCTTTCGATAGAATTTCAGGAAATGGGTTTGGCGAAGAACAATTGGCTGAAAACTGCCCTAATGGAATAATTTGTTCAGAATTTCAACATCAATTGAATCGAAGATCACAATTTTTATTTGCTAATACTCCAAAAAATATCACTATCAAATCTAACAATAAATCAAATTCAGGTGATTTTGATTCAAGAGAGTCTTTGGCTAATTCAGGAGCATTTATTAATTATAATTTTGATTTTGATAATAATACTGTAGTGTATACTGTACAAATTGGTGCATATCGCAAAAATGTACAATCTAATAAATACGACAAACTAACCAATTTATTCAATCATCGGTATAATGATGGGTTAAATAGGTACTTTGCTGGAAAATTTAAAACTTCTGATGAAGCCAGAAGTTATGCAAAGCTCCTCAAAAAAAGGGGGTTTGAAGGAGCATTTCTTGTTGGTCTTAAAGGCAATAATAGGTTCTATAAATTTAATTAAAACCGTCCTAATTTTAGGAACATTACAATTCTATATCATTTGAAAGATTATCTTTGTTCAAAATTTAATATTTTGATCGAAAAAGATTTTATCCTTAAAAATTCAAATATTTCAGATTTAAACCATGGAACTTTTACATGGCAAAGTCCGAGTAATATTGCTTTGGTAAAATACTGGGGGAAAAGTGAACCACAAATCCCCAAAAACACCTCCCTTAGTTTTACATTGAATAACTGTCATACATCAACGACCCTTGAATTTTCTAAGAAAGAGGTTACTTCTGATAATTTTGTCATTGAAGTCATTTTTGAAGGTAAAATAAAAGAAGATTTTAAACCTAAAATTTTAAATTTTTTTAAGCGTATTGAAAAATATGTTCCGTTTATCACGGAATATAATTTTGTTATTAAAACCGATAATTCTTTTCCACACAGTAGTGGTATTGCTTCTTCAGCAAGTGGTATGAGTGCATTGGCTTTGTGTTTAATGAGTATTGAAAAAGAACTCAATTCTGAAATTTCTAATGAATATTTTATACAAAAAGCATCTTTTTTAGCCCGTTTGGGCTCCGGAAGTGCCGCAAGAAGTTTAGAAGGTGAATTGGTTGTATGGGGTGACCATAAGGATATACAAAACAGCTCAAATCTTTATGGAATAAAATTTCCCTTTAAAGTTCACGAAAATTTTAAAAATTATCAGGATACTATTTTATTGGTTGATAAAGGTGAGAAACAGGTTTCGAGTTCGGTTGGTCATAATTTAATGATCGACCATCCTTTTGCTAAAAATCGTTTTGATCAAGCAAATAATAACATTACCAAATTGGTTAAAATTCTTCAAAATGGTGATTTAAACGCCTTTGTTAATTTGGTTGAAAGTGAAGCTTTAACATTGCATGCAATGATGATGACTTCTAATCCATATTTTATTTTAATGAAGCCTAATACTTTAAAGATCATTGAAAAAATCTGGGCATATCGTAAAAAGAATAATTCAAATATTTGTTTTACTTTAGATGCAGGTGCAAATGTTCATGTACTTTTCCCCGAAAAGGAAAAAGAAACTATCAATACTTTTATTGCAAATGATTTGATAGCTTTTTGCCAAAATAATCAGTATATTTGTGATAATGTTGGACTTGGGGCAAGACAATTATAATAATAAGAATCCAATATTTTTCAATTAATGTTCTGTCATTAATTGAATTCCTAAATCGGAGATAGAAACTCATATATACTTAAACAACTGAAAAGTTGTGTATATATTGTTATATATTAACCTTAAAGTTCTCTGATTATGAAAAAAGTAAATTTCCTAACAACTGCATTTTTATTTCTGTTTACCATTTATTCTTTTGCTCAAAAAGACACTATTTGGTTTGATAACAATTGGAATGAAACAACAAAAAGTAAAGCGAGTTTTTACCGTTGTGAATGTTCTAAAGTAGGTGATGGATATTTGTATATTGATTATTATCTATCAGGAACAAAACAAATGGAAGGTGTATCACTTGAAAAGAATAAAGAAGTTTATGAAGGAGAAGTGAAATGGTATTTTGAAAATGGTAATATTTTTCAAATTGTAAACTACAAAAAAGGTATTATAGTAGGAAAACGTCAAATTTTTTATGAAAATGGAAAACTTAAAACCGAGTCTAACTACAAAAATGGGAAGTTAAATGGAAAATGGAGTGAATATTTTGAAAATTCAAAATTAAAAGAAACCGGATATTATAAGGATGATCAAAAAGATAGTGATTGGAAATGTTATTATAATGATGGCAGATTAAAATCTGAAGGTAAATTTATATTTGACAATAAAGTGGGTGATTGGAAAACTTATTATTACGAAGGCGTTAGTCAGGATTAATTTTTTATGTTTTTAAATATTAATTAAGCTAAGGCGTTATACTTAGGCAGGTATATCAATAAAAGAAGTATATTTGCAGTTAATATTTTTTAGTTTTAATACTTATTTTATGAAAGGACCCCTTTTTTACGCTAAAATTTTACTATTTGGTGAATATGGTATCATTAAGGATTCTAAAGGTTTGGCAATACCTTATAACTCTTATCAAGGAGCCTTAAAAGTTTCGGATAACCACACTTCCGAAGCGAAACTTTCCAACAAAAAAATGCGTGATTTTTATGAGTATTTAAAAACTATAGATCATGAAAATTTGCAACTTCGATTAGATGAGTTAAAAAAAGATGTTGAAAATGGAATGTATTTCGATTCTAGTATTCCACAAGGTTATGGTGTTGGAAGTTCAGGAGCATTAGTTGCTGCTATTTACGACAAATATGCTGATAATAAGATTACCGTTTTAGAAAACCTAACCCGTGATAAACTTTTAATCTTAAAAGAGATATTTTCCTTAATGGAGTCCTATTTTCATGGAAAAAGTTCAGGTTTAGATCCATTGAATTCATATTTGAGTTTACCAATCTTAATTAAATCAAAAGATAATATTGAAGCCACAGGAATTCCATCTCAAAAAGAAGGAAAAGGTGCCGTTTTTTTATTAGACTCCGAAATGGTAGGTGAAACTCAACCCATGGTAAACATTTTTATGAATAAAATGAAGAATAAAGGGTTTAGAAATATGATCGACCGTGATTTTGCAACCTATACCGATGCCTGTATTGATGATTTTCTTCACGGAAATGTAAATTCGTTGTTTGGTAATGTGAAACAACTTTCAAAAGTTGTTTTAAAACATTTTAAACCAATGATTCCTAAAAGTTTTCACCAACTTTGGCATGATGGAATTGAAAGTAACGATTATTATCTGAAATTATGCGGCTCAGGAGGAGGCGGATATATTTTAGGTTTTACCGAAGATTATGATAAGGTGAAAATACTTCTAAAAGGTTATAAATTAGAGTTAGTTTATAGGTTTTAATCCATTATATCAATTATGGATTTACTCAAAATAGCTAAAGAAAACACACCTAAAAACCCAAAGAAAACACCATTTTATTATAAATTCTTGAGCATGCTTTCAGTTGTAAGAGGATATAATATTTTTATAATTGTACTGGCTCAATATTTAGCTGCTATATTTATTTTTTCTCCCGAAAAGCCATTAAAAGAAATCTTATTAAACCTTGACCTATATTTCATTGTATTGGCAACAACCTGTGTAATTGCTGCCGGATACATTATCAATAATTTTTACGATATTAAAAAGGATGCAATCAACAAACCCATAAAAACAAGAATTGACAGTTTTGTTGGACAAAAAACTAAATTGAATATTTACTTTTTATTCAATTTTATTGGTGTAATATTTGCCTTTTTAGTTTCATGGAGAGCAGCATTATTTTTTTCAATTTATATTTTTTTGATTTGGCTGTACTCCCATAAATTGAAAAAATTTCCTTTAACAGGCTTATTTTCGGCAGCTATTTTAGCTATTTTACCTTTTTTTGCCATTTTTGTTTATTACAAAAACTTTTCTGAGATCATCTTTACCCATGCAGCATTTTTATTTTTTGTGTTAATGATTAGAGAACTTATCAAAGACCTGGAAAATATCAAAGGAGATGTTGCCCAAAATTATACTACTATCCCCATAAAATACGGTGAATATTTTACAAAATTGCTAATCACGATCCTAGTGCTCCTTACACTGGATCCTATTTATTTTTTATGGAAATACCCTGAAATTGGCTTGATGAAATACTATTTTTATTTTGTCGGAATTGCTTTTGTGATCTTTACTGTATTGTTATGGAAAGCAAGTGCCAAAAAAGATTACTTAATTTTACACAATATCATTAAACTTATTATTGTAATTGGTGTATTAAGTTTAATGCTAATTGATACTTCTGTGATAATTAAAAGAATATTGTAAAATGTTTTATACTTCTAAAGAAAAGCTTCCTTTTTAAAATGAAAAAGATATTTGTTTTCTGCACCCTGCTTTTAGTATCGTTACTTACCTTTTCTCAGAGTAATAGTTTACTTCAAAAATGGCATTTTATAAATGCTCATAAATGCTCAGATGATTCATTATTAAAAGATGAGACCAAATGGAATATCACTTTTAAAGAAAACAATAAGGCAAGAATTTATATTCCTTATTCTAATTTAGATACAGAATATAATTTCTTAAAGAGGGATGATAAGTTATTCATTAATAGTATTGAATATCAGATCGATAAAATAAATAATGATTCCCTAGTTCTTGTTTTAGAGGATAATATATCATGTAAAAAACTATTTTTTGCATCAGAAAGTGGATTAAATTCCTTGCAAAAAGAGAAGTTCTTCATGTACAAGAATGATACAGTTTACTTCACTACACGATATAACTACCCGAAAATGAAAAAATATGGTAATTATAAGAATTATTTTATCAGAAATACTCCTTATAAAAATAAGAATGGTTGTCAGCTCGATTTTCGATTCATCGTAAACAAAAAAGGAGAAGTCGTTGAACCTATTGGAAAAATAAGTTGCCTAAAAAAACCTGAGAAGGTGGTTCAAAAATTAATTGACAATATGAATGGATTGTGGGAACCTATGTATATTGACAACAAACCAGTAAGCACCTATGTAAAAGTTATCGTCAATTATAAAAATGCAGGTATTATCAACGAATTAAAATAATTTCAATTCTGATTTTCACCAGTCTGCTTTTAAATTCATAACTTTCTTAAAGAATTTTCTTATACGCACCATACCTTTACTGTACTATCTAATAAAAACCTGCAAATACTTT
>JBDLJB010000076.1:0-5760 GCA_039714555.1 Bacteroidota bacterium | reverse complement strand
GTTCTACATATTACTCTACAGGATTCATTAAATTTCCTCTTCTCTATTTACTAAACCAACAGAAAATGCAGGTGTACATATGGCAATATATTCACATTCCATGTCAAATGGATTAGAATATTGTACTCTGGTTCCTTTTATAACCTTTATAGATTGCCCGGCTTCTAAAATAACAATTTCACCTTCAATATTAAATTGTTTTTTACCTTTAATTATATAAGTATATTCATCAAATTCAGGAGTTTGAAATGGTTCACTCCAACCTGATGGAGCAATCATGTGTGCCAAACTTAATTCCGGATTATCTTTAGTATGGCCAAAGTGTTCTTCAATGAGTTTTCCATCCTCTGTAGGAATCACAAAAGGTTTTGTTTGTTTTATATACTTGTTCATATTATTAATTTATTCACACTTTCAGATAAATTAATTCCTTCTTTTAACTTACTATCATTAATAGGTTTACCATACTTTTTCTCAATGGGTAATAAACCTGCCCAAATATCTAATTCATAATCATTTCTATCATCATTTACACCTTCATCTCTAACTTTAGCAGACGCTTCAGTGATTTTTAATTGTAATACTTTTGTTATATCCAACTCCTTTTTATTTGGTGGCCTAACTTCTTCCCACCTTCCGGGTATAATTTGATCAGAGATAATTTTTAATGCCTTGATCTTCTCATCAACATCACTGATTAAATTAGCCTTTCCAAAAATTGTTACTGAATTATAATTTAAAGAATGATGAATAGCTGATCTTGCTAAAACAATACTTTTAGTTTGGGTTACATTAATAGAAACTGTTAATCCTTTTTCTAAATTTTGCAACATTCTACTAATATTAGAACCGTGAAAATATAAATTATCTTCTTTTCTTCCATAGATTGTTGGAATAACTACAGGGTAATCTTGATGAATAAAACCTATCTGACAAACAAAATCACTATCTAAGATCTTAAAGATCGTTTGTTGATCATAAAATCCCCTCTTGGGAATTCGTTTAACTTTTGTTTTATCAGTTTTCATTTAAAAAATATAGATGCTATTTATTCAAACCAAATCGTGATATATTTTATTTTAGCCATATCAGGTATTTGATCTTTACTTATTTTATTCAAATCAAACTCATCTAATCCCAGATCTTTTTTATCCAAAGCAAAAGTACCATTCAATTCATCAATATATATAATTGCTGTTGTAAATGTTGGATCGATCTTATTGATAGAATAATTGGCCATAATATCACTAAAAGTCGATATTGTTGACACTCCTTTTTCAGTTATGAACTTAGGTGAATAAATATGAATCCGCTCTATAAAACTAACAGTATCTTCGGGTATCTTAGGAAAAACCGAAAGCAAATGTTTTCCTCCCTTCTCATATATAGCATATTCATTAACATAAATGCTCTCTTTAGGAATTTTTACAATTGAATCATTTTTATAAATATCTTCCAATTCTTTTTCGGTGGTAATTTTTGTTATTTCACCTACTTTTCCTTTAGTAATTAATTTAGTTTTTTGGTCACTGCATTGTATAAAAATGAATGCAATAATTAAAAATAAGACTTTTTTCATTATATATATTTTTAATTCTTTATTATTGATTGTATAAATTCTATCTCATTACTTTATTTAATAAACCAAACATTCCTCTAATAAAAGTGGCGCTGGTAACTACTTTTAGTATTGGTTTTAATGTATCTTTATTAGTCTTAGAGCTTTTTTTCTTTGTTTTTGTACTTTTAACTTCCTCTTGAATATCTTCTATTTTAGTATTAAGCATTTCATAAGCACTATCTCTATCAATTATTTCATTGTACTTTTTTGAAATTTTTGAATACTTTATAATTTCTTTAATTTCATTATCTTCCAAAATATCCATTCTACTCATTGGTGCGCGCAACATAGTTCTGGCAAGAGGTGTAGGAATACCTTTTTCATTTAATGCTGAAACCAAAGCTTCTCCTATACCAAGTTGTGTTAATACTTCAGCAGTATCATAATATTCTGAATCGGGATAATTCTCAGCAGCTAATTTGATAGCTTTTCTATCTTTTGCAGTAAAAGCTCTTAAAGCGTGTTGTACTTTTAAACCCAATTGAGATAATATATCTGAAGGAATATCTTTTGGGTTTTGTGTTACAAAATAAATACCAATCCCTTTTGAACGGATCAATTTTACAGTACTTTCTAACTGATCTAATAATGTTTTTGAAGCATTTTCAAATATCAAATGTGCTTCATCAATAAACAAAACGAGTTCCGGTCTATCACTATCTCCTAACTCCGGAAAAGTATTGTAGATCTCTGCCAATAATTGCAACATAAAAGTTGAAAATAATTTGGGTTTATCTTGTATATCGGTTAACCTTAATACGGAAATAATTCCCCTCCCATTATCATCAATTCTAACCAGATCATTAACATCAAATGATCGTTCTCCAAAAAATAGATCGCCACCCTGCTGTTCTAATTCAACTATTTTTCGTAAAATTGAACCTGTTGAAGCAGTTGAAATTCGTCCATACGAAGCTTCCAATTCTTTTTTACCTTCCTGAGTAGAAAATTGTAAAATCTTTTTAAAATCTTTTAGATCTAGTAAAGGTAATTTACTATCATCACAATATTGAAATAATATAGCAACAATTCCACTTTGTGTATCCGATAAATCTAAAATTCGAGAAAGTAATGTTGGTCCAAATTCTGAAACAGTTGCACGTAATCTTGTCCCATTTTGTTCAGAAATGGTTAATATTTCAATCGGAAAGCCTTTAGCTGTAAAAGGTAAACCTATTTTTTCATGTCTTTCATCAATTTTTGGATGACCCGGGCTTGCTTTTGCTAATCCACTCAAATCTCCTTTCACATCCATCAGTAATACCGGAATTCCTTTTTCTGATAAATTTTCGGCAAAAACCTGTAAGGTTTTAGTTTTACCCGTACCTGTTGCACCGGCTATCAATCCGTGCCTGTTGATAGTTTTTAAAGGAATTTTTACATAAGTATCTTTTAGGGTTTCTTCACCTAACATTGCACCACCTAAAATAATTGATTCTCCCTTAGTTTGATAACCTGTTTCAATTACATTTATAAATTCTTGACTGTTTGGCATCGTTAAATAATTTTTTATAAAAATAGTTTAAATGATTGAAAGTTGAAAATAATAATCCTTTAATTATATTTGCATTTTTAAATATGTAAATTGGATAAAAGAACACAAAATTTAATAAATGAAGGTAAAATGCTTCCTTTAATGGAAGAATTTTATACTATACAGGGTGAAGGTTTTCATACAGGAAAAGCTGCTTATTTTATACGAATCGGTGGATGCGATGTTGGATGTCATTGGTGTGACGTTAAAGAAAGTTGGAATGCTGAATTACATCCTGCTACTCTTACAGATCAAATTGTTAAAAATGCTGCGAAACATGCCAATACAGTTGTAATAACAGGTGGTGAGCCATTAACATGGAACATGGATTACATAACCAAAAAACTTCAAAAATTAAAATTAAAGACCCATATTGAAACTTCTGGAGCTTATCCATTAACTGGCGTTTGGAATTGGATTTGTTTATCACCAAAGAAAAATAAACTACCCTTACCCGAAATCTACGCTAAAGCCCATGAATTAAAAATCATTATAAATACAAAACATGATTTTAAATTTGCTGAAGAAGAAGCTGCTAAAGTAACGGCTAATTGTGAATTATTTTTACAACCCGAATGGAGTAAGAGCGAAAAAATAACTCCTTTTATTGTAGATTATGTAATGCAAAATCCTAAATGGAAAATTTCAATACAAACTCATAAGTATTTACATATACCATAGATTTTTGGTAAATCAAATTTTGACAATCACTATAAGAAAAGCGTTAAAACCTGAGTCCAAATTCAGGTTTAAAGTTTACTCATTACCAATTGTAAAGCCTTTTCAAATGTTTCATCAACAGTTAGATCACTATTATCCAATTCAATAGCATTATTTGCTTTTACCAAAGGTGAATCTTTACGAGAAGTATCTAATTGATCTCTATCATTTACATTTTTTAAAACTGTTTCATAAGTTACTTCATCACCCTTATTTATCATTTCATTATACCTTCGATAAGCCCTCTTTTCAGGACTTGCAGTCATAAATATCTTTAATTCTGCATCCGGAAAGACTACTGTGCCAATATCTCTTCCGTCCATTACAACTCCTTTATTTTTGCCTATTAATTGTTGCTGTTCAACTAATTTTTCACGAATTTCTGAAACTGTAGCAATCTTGCTTACATAATTTGAAACTTCAAGAGTTCTAATTTTTTCTTCAACATTTACATCATTTAAATACATTTCTGCAAAACCAAGATCTTTATTAAATACAAATTTCAACTCAATATTATTCAAGTCTGATATCAGTTTTTCTTTATAGAAATCATTCTTTGAAATGTATCCTTTTTGTAAAGCATAAAGCGCAACAGCCCTATACATTGCTCCTGTATCAACATATACATATCCCAAATTTTTAGCCAAGTGTTTGGCAACTGTACTTTTTCCTGTTGATGAAAATCCATCAATAGCAATGGTAATTTTTTTATCCATACTAAAATTTTCTTCGGGTTAGGTTAAAATGTAAAGTAAATGTACTTGTATTACTTACCGGATGATATTTTGTAAAAGCATAATCAAATTTTAAACGCCCCATTTTAATACCAAAACCAGCAGAAATTCCGGCAAAAGTCCTGCTTTCTGTCAAATTTAATTCAGCTGCACGTCTAAAATTATATCCAAATCTTAAATTAAATTTCTTGTCAGAAAAGAATTCACCCCCAATAACTACATGTCGGATAGCATTATCAAAAAAATTAATATTTTCATCTGTTGTTATTCCATCAAGATCAGTTTGACTTTCAGAAGGATTCGGTTTTGCTATATTCCATTGTTGTAAATTATTTATAGTAACATACCACTTTAAAGGAACATCTTCAAGTTGATATGAAGCGCCTACTGCAATTTCCATTGGCAATTTTTCACGTATTTCATCATAAGGTGAAATTTGAAAACCAATATTTCTAATCACAGCTGTAAAAGTATAGGGTCGTTGATCATTAAAATAATAGATACCAAAGTCTAAAGCAGCTCCTTGAGAAGTATAATTTTCAATTTTAGAGCTTAATAGTTTTAAATTAGCACCCAAATGAAAGTATGTACTTGGTATTTGGTAACCATAGCCTAAAGAAAAAGACAAATCTCTGGCTTTAAAATTATTTGTTTCATTACCATCTACATCAGCTCCAATAAATTCACCATAATCAATATATTGAATACCTGCATGCATGGTTCCAAAATTTTTATTGATCATATGAGCAAATGTTACAGAACCCATATTGATATCTCCCAGATAATTGATATAATTTACGGCTACTTGATTATCAATAAATTGGTTTATTGTTGACGGATTCCATAAGGGTTGATTAACATCATCATATATGGTGTAAATATCACCGCCTATTGCTGCTTGACGGGCAGATACGGGTATATTTAAAAAATTATAAATTCGATCACCACCTACTTGTGCCTGAGCAAAATAAGTTATAAAAAATATTATATATAGGGTTATCTTAAGCATACAGCACACAAAGAAAAAGGAAATTTGTTTTATAACCTAATACAACAATTACTTTAGCAGAATATTCATAACTTTTAAACATATAAACATCTATAAAACAAAAAGATCCCGACTCATAAGAATCGGGATCTTTAAAAGAAAG
>JBDLJB010000075.1:0-5886 GCA_039714555.1 Bacteroidota bacterium | reverse complement strand
AACTTGTTCGCCATTAGTTACACTATCTTTTTCAGGCTCAATAAAAGCTAATTTCCCATCAGGAGTTTCGGTCATTAAAATCATTCCTTCACTTTCAACGCCACGTAATTTTCTAGGAGCAAGATTCACTAAAACAGAAACTTTTTGTCCGATGATATCTTCTGCGTTAAAACTTTTTGCAATTCTATTGTTCAAAATAGAAGAGTTATCAAATAATAATTTCCTCCCAAAACTCACTATAAAAATTTGAGGTTTCTAACAAATTTTGGTGATTTCCACTTGAAGTTATTATACCATTTTCCAAAACATAAATTCTATCTGCCATATTTTTTAAAGTATGTAATCTGTGAGATATAAATAGTACAGCAATTTCATCTTTTAGTTTTGATAATAAATTCATGGTAAATTTTTCAGTATTTCTATCCATTGCAGAGGTTGCCTCATCTAAAATTAAAAACTGCGGTCTTTTGTATAAAACTCTCGCTAAAGCAATAATTTGTTTTTGTCCACCGGAAAGGTTAATACCTTCTTCACCCAAGATAGTTGCATAACCTTGAGGCAATTCTGCTATAAATTTTTCGAAACCATTTTCTTGACAATATTTTACTACTTCTTCGGGGTTATCTTTTGCACCTAATAAAATATTATCGATTACATTACCGCTAAAAATATCTATTTCTTGCGGAATTACTCCAACAATATTTCGCCACGTTTCAGTTATAATATCTTTTAATTCCAATTTATCATTAATAATAATATTACCATTTTCAAAAGTATAGAATTGTTGTATAATTTGTCCTAAAGTGCTTTTACCACTTCCACTTTCACCAACAACAGCAATAAATTCTCCTTTTTTAATTTTTAGATTGATCTCTTTTAGTAATTGACTTCTACCCGCAAAACGAAATGATAAGTTATTAATTTCTATAGTTTCAAAAATATTAAGTTCTATTGAACCTTGCTTTTCATTTTGAACGGAAGTAAATTCAAACATTCTATTAAAGGCTACTTTCGCTTCTTGAACTTCAATATTTGCCATTGCTAAATTAGTAGTTGATTGCATTAAAAAACCCATTAATTGTAAGATGGCAATAATTACTCCACTTGTAATACTTCCTTTTAAAACTAAATGAATACTAACACTTAAAGTACCTATTATAAATACACTTGATATCAATTGATTCATAATATTATAGTTTAGACCTAATTTACCTAAATTATATATTGAATCTTGAAAATAACCATATATGTTTTTAGTATTTGCTGAAAAAAAGAATTCTTTAGTATTTGCTTTTATAGTTTCAATACCTTTAATTGTATCAATATAATTACTCTCATTTTTTGCATAAGCTTGCATTACTCGCTTTTGATTTTTAATAATTTTAGGATTAAAATAATAAACGAGTATGATATAAATAGGAATCCAACTTAATGTAATCATTCCTAAAAATTTATTGTAATTGAAAATTGCAATTGAAGTTACAAAAATCATTAAAGTATCAATCATAACATTACCTATTATTTTTGATACAGTTTTTTGAATTCTACTAGTATCATTCATTCTTGCAATCATATCACCTATTTTACGAGTATCAAAAAATGATTTGGGCAATTTTAATAAATTACTATAAAAAAAATTGATGATGCGTATATTAAAATCTTTGCTTTGTCTAATCAAAAACAAACTTCTTAAATATCCAAAAAAAGTGTTAATTAAAAAAAGAAAGAATAATAGTCCAAGACTTGCTATAATTTTAAATAAGTCATTTGACGGAAGTAATACGTCAATTAATTTTTGAGAGTATATTGCTGTTGCTAAACTTAATATGGCTATTAAAACTCCTAAAATTAAAGACATTGACAAAATATTAATATCTTTCTTTATATATTTAAATAACCAATTTCTTTTTTCTTTTTTAACTTGTTCTGTTTTTTGTAAATTGGGAGTATCTCTAAATAAAAGTAATGCTTTTGAAACCCATAATTTATCTAACTTTAATGGTAAAATATATTCTATTTTAGAACTTGTTGGATTGCTAATTATGAAAGTGCCTTTATTTTTATCATAACCAAAACAGACAACATAATGTTGTGTGTTTTCTTCAAAAATTGTATGTAAAATGGCAATTTGTTTATTTTTTTTTAAAGCAGCTATTGTTGCTTCATACCCTTTTGCTTCCAAACCAATTGTATTGGCACATTGCAATAAACCTAACATTGTTGTGCCATTTGACGAAGTACCACTTAATTCTCGTAGTTTTTCTAACGATAAATCACTACCAAAAGATTTTAAAACTGTTTTTAAACAAATAACTCCACAATCTGATTCATCTAGTTGGTGCTGGTGGTACTTTTGATATTTAATCTTCATAAGTAGCGAGTTCCAATTGAATTGCTAAATAAATTTGCTTTTTTAAATTCATGTTTTTATAATCTAATATTTCCCAGCCGTTTGATAATTTGTGTTTATAAAAAGACTTATTAGTTAGAAAATCTTTTGTTGTTTTATTTGTGAATATCAAACCTGGACGTATTATTTTCTTTTCTAAAACACTTCCTTTAAGATCTATTTCACCTACCCTTTCTATACATACAAATATTCCGTTGCTATTAAATTTTATATGTTCTTTTGAAATGTCTACACTAATGATATTATCAGAATCTTGGTCACAATTAATAATAATAGGGGTGTCTAAAAGAGATTCATAAGGCAGGTTATTCTTGTTTGAAAATAAAGTAACTTTAATAACGCTTTTATATTTTGGATTGATTGTGTATTCTTTTTGACTGAAATATTTTTTCTTTGTAGGAATTAATATTGTATTAATAAATAAATTTTCATATTTTTTAGTTGGATGAATTAACAATCCAAACTGTATATCCGCATTAGGAAACCAAGTTAACGTATTCTTTTTAAAACCAATTTTTTTAAGTAATGGTGGTGTAGTGTGTAAAATAATCTCATCCAAATTTTGAATTCTAAGAGTTAAAAAAATAGAATCCCTTAATAAATTAACTTTTTTAAAAATATTATTATATCCTAAACACGATATTTGGATACTATCACCTGATTGTTCAGTAATTGTAAACCTCCCTTGTTCATTACTATAAAAACCCTTTTCTTCCTTGAGAAACTTAATATTTGCATATGGTATTATCTTATTAGTAGATGAATCAACTATTATATGATTTTGAGAAAAACAAAAATTTGAAACAAAATAAATAAAAATAAAAAAAGTATACTTCATAAATCAAAATTAAGAATTAATACTTGTGTCAAAAGCACAAGCATTAAAGTTTTATGCATACTGATCAGCTTCAGCACAACCAACAGGTCCTTCATCATATCTAATCCAAAACATATAACGGGCACAAGTACGGTAGCATTGACCTGCAATTTCATAAGCTGGACCACACGACCGTCCCCAAAATTTTCCTCCTTCAAGGTTTTCTAATTTTTCAAAAGATAATTCTTTCATAATTTTAAAATTTAAATTAGTATTAAGTTTTCTTATTTTTTATAAAGGTTAAATAAGTAAACCTTTTTCTATCTATACCTAAAATTGATAGTTAACTAAAATTTATTTCCATAATCATAGCAAATACAAACCATAAAAGCATTCCTGTCCCATAAGTTCTAATTGTAAACAAAAAGGCTTTACTAAAATTACTCTTTATCAATATGCGTACACTAAAAGTTAGAAATAATACTATAAATAGTTGAGCTACATTAATAGTTTGTAGTGGTAATACTAACCATTCTACTATTGAATCAATATTGAGATAATGCACTATACTTAGCTTTTCTTCTACACTGTTTATAGTCCCTATTGTAAATGTCATATTGCTAAATGCGATAATTCCAATTATAAATATTTGTACAATGATTACTGCCATAAAACTTTTTAAAACTAGTTTAAAAACATTTTTAATTGACATTTTATAATTAAAAACTTAGAGGTAATCATAAATCACATATTTCTATGCCTACTGCTATATTTATCATTCCATCTACTTCTATTAATTTCCTATAGAAATGATTATTATTAAAAGAATTCCATTTTATGTTCCAAAACTTGTCTTTTATGAATGTTTTACTCGATTCTATTTTATTTGTGGCAGAAATATACACATTGCCTTTTTTACTTGAGGATTGAAGATACTCAAAGCCAATAAATAAACCTTCCTTAGGAAATTCAATATTATAATGGTGGATATTAAGAATATATTTTTTCTTTTTGTCAGAAAAAGGTACTTCAATATCTTCAGACAATAATAGCTTATCTGGACCTTTTTTATTAGAATAAATCTTTAGCCGAATTGGTAGATGATTTTTGGAATTATTTTTAAGCTCAAAATATATTATTTTGACTAAAGATGTTTTGTTAGATTTATTTGAAATTAATGTAGTTAATTCTGAATTTTTTAATAAATGAATTGAAATGTTCTTCTTTTTCTTAAAATAACCTATATCTCTACTTCTTTTACATTCAATTGTCTTATTTGATACTACTACTTCATTTAAATTATAAACTTTTGGAAAAAGGTATATAATTTTTGACAACTTTTTTGTAATAAAAGATTTATTATCATAGCCCAAAGATGAAATTATTATAGAATCAGTTTTCTCATCTATTGATACTAAACCTTGGATATCAGAATAAGTTCCTCCTATAATTTTTCCATTAGAATATAACATAATATTAGCATAAGCAATTGATTGTTTTGTTGTTGCATCATATAAAACAAACTGGTTTTGAGAAAAACTAGAAAACACTATTAAAAAGATTAGAGTAAATTTCATAGATTTTTTTGTTAAAAATTAAAAGCCACTATTACTTATCTAATAGTGACTTTGTTAATAAATTCCTATTGTATACCATTATGTGTACAGCTAACATCTACATTTGTAGATACATTTATCCATAAAGCATAATAATGACTTGTGCACGTTGTACATGACCCTACTGAGTCATATGAAGTAACACAAGTTTCTGGACCCCATCCCCAAAATTTTCCTCCTTCAAGGTTTTCTAATTTTTCAAAAGATAATTCTTTCATAATTTTAAAATTTAAATTAGTATTAAGTTTTCTTATTTTTTATAAAGGTTAAATAAGTAAACCTTTCTCTATCTATACCTAAAATTGATAGTTAACTAAAATTCATTTCCATAATCATAGCAAATACAAACCATAAAAGCATTCCTGTCCCATAAGTTCTAATTGTAAACAAAAAGGCTTTGACATAATTACTTTTTATTAAGACACGTACACTAAAAGTTAAAAAAAGTATAATAAATAATTGTGTTAAATTAATTGTTTGTAGTGGTAATATTAACCATCCTGATACTGAATCAGTATTAAGATAATGCACTATACTTAGCTTTTCTTCTACACTGCTTATTGTTCCCACTGTAAATGTCATATTGCTTAACTTGATAATACCTATTACCAATAATTGTACAAAAATTATTGCTATAAAACTTTTTAAAACTAGTTCAAGAATTTTTTTAATCGGCATTTTATAATAATAATACAAAAACCCAATGTTTAAACAAATAACACTACCAATAAATTGTAAAAAAAGAACTATTCCTTTTTGAAGAACATATAAATTAAACAATTGTTTTTCTTCATTTAAAACTTCATTTAATACAGCTTCGTTAGTATATTTAAACATCTTTTCAAGATAACTAATGATTAGGGTATATTGCAATAAAAATACAGCCATAATCAAAAACGGTATAAACCATGAAATTGAGTATTTTTTCATTTTCTAAAGGTAATACAAAGAATAATAGCTACTTATTCGAAAATCGAATAAATTATAACCAACTACTCATGGTTTTTGGGGAGAAAATAGCGAAAATAGGTATTTATAAAAAC
>JBDLJB010000074.1:0-5895 GCA_039714555.1 Bacteroidota bacterium | reverse complement strand
TTCACAATTTGAAAAGCATCCTAAAATTCATAAAGTAGATGCTCCGGTGGTAGAAATTTCTGCAACATTTATCCGTAAAGCGATCAAAGAAGGAAAGAATATCCAACCTCTTCTACCTTCAAAAGTCTGGGAATATATTGACGAAATGAATTTTTACAGATAAAAACCTACTTCCCAAACTATTATTTTTTTTGTTAGTGTAGCGTTTTGTAGATTCCTTACGTATTGGTATTATAAAGCTTTAAAAGATGAAATACTTTCTTTTCATATTTCTTATTGGGTTGGTTTTTACCGGTTGTTCAGATGATAATGAAGATGTTGATAATTTATTCAATAACAATAATTCAAAGGTTGTATTACGACTTAGTAAAGATATTTTTGTCACATTTGATAACAATAGAAAAAACAGCATTAGCGAAGGAGATCCTTTTACCATTATAGAATCAAAAAGAGAGGGAGATAATTTACAAATTACTTTATCCTATGGCGGAGGGTGTAAAGAACATTCCTTTGAAGTTATCTGGGATGGTATAGTTTACACTGATGACCCATGTAAGATGAATTTATTACTGATCCACAGAGGAAATAATGATTATTGTGAGGCTTTAATTACTGATACGATCAATATTAATCTAAAAGAATTAATAGGCAGTGTTTCTTATAAAGATGACTGTACTTATCATATTTTCAGCACTTATAATTTTAGTGAAAATCCCGATATAATAATTAATGCCATTAACTAATAAATACTAAATTTACTCACCTAAGTAATTAGGTAAATAAATTGACTTGGAAGAGAATTTAAGTAAGGAAAAATATTTAAAAAAGGTTCTAAACCAGTGTGAAAAGAGCAATGTGGTGTACCAGGAAATTCTGTATAAGGATTACTATAGCTACGCATTGAGTATCTGCAGGTTATATACCTATTCTAATGATGACGCTGTAAGCATACTTAATGACAGCTTTTTAAAGGCATTCTCTTCCATTAAAAAAAAGAAATATAATAAAGCTGTACCTTTTAAAAATTGGTTGAGAAGAATCGTAATTAATACAGCAATTGACAGTTATAGGAAAAATTCAAAACATTTTCATCAACTGGAAATTGAAGAAGCAGTACAAACTCAAGCCAATAGCGATATTATTGATGACCTTACAGCAAATGATATTATAAATCTATTAGATCAGTTACCGGAGGCACACCGGATCGTTTTTAATTTATATGAGATTCAAGGATATGATCATCTGGAAATTTCAGAAAAGTTAAATATAAGCAAAAGTACATCAAGAGTATTTTTAACGAGGGCAAAGAAGAAGTTAAGAATTTTAATTAATAAAAATTTTTAAAGCAGATGAAGGAGAATTTTGATAAAAAATTAAGTAATAGAATCAAGGAAGTTGTTGAAGATCAAAACTTACCTTACAATCCCGAACATTGGGATATGTTGCTTGCCAAAAAGAATGAGAAAAAGAAAAAGCGATATATTTTACTATGGCGTTCTGCTGCTGCTCTACTGCTGTTAATTGCTGTGGGAAGCCTGGGTAAATTCTATTTCAGCCAACCAAATTCCGAAAAAATCGTTGCACCGGAGATAAATATCGTTAATAGTAACGACAGTTTGAAAAAAGAAAATTTGAATGGGAGTGAAAATACTCTTATAGCTGATGAAAATGTTGATAGTTTGAATACTAATAAATTACAAATAAAACAGACAGATTCAAAATTCATCAAAATAATTCCTCCAAAAACAGTTGAGAAGACCCTAATTACTTCTAATGAAAGATCTATTCCTAAAAAAGTTGAAAACAAAAATTCAATAAAAAACAAAATCGGAAATAACAACAATGATCTTGTTAAAAAAGATGATGTAATCATTCAGAGCAAAGAAGATGTCAAAGAAAAAGATGATGTTTTTACAGAACAGGTAATTGTTGCAGAAAACAAACCAAAAAAAGATTCATTGAAAGATATAAATGAATTGATCGCATCAAAAATTGACCCTAAGAAAAGCACCTCAAAATCAATCAAAATAGGGGTTAATATCTCTTCAGGAATTAATTATAATCAGAAAATTATTAATTCCAATTTAGGGTTTGCAGGAGGAGTCTCTATAGATCTTCCTCTTTCAGAAAAACTGGATCTTTATTCCGGAATATTATACACCGATCAAAAACTAAATGTAAACGGCCAAGATCTTGTATACGCCTCGGGCCCGGGTATTTTAAGTGGTAACGATACCCAAGAGAAATCAGAAAAAGCAATTTTAAAAGGTATAGAAATACCAGTCAATTTAAAATATAATTTCTCTATAAATAATAAAAAAGTCTTTGTTTCAAGTGGTTTTTCTTCTACCTACTATTTTGAAGAAAATATCGAGACTGATTATACAGTTAATTCCAGAGTTGAGACAATTACTCAAGACAGTTTTGGAAATAATATTGTAAAATATAATTTGGTAGAAAGCAATGAAAAAATGGTAATATCAGGTGATAACAATTTTAATTTTGCTAATATTTTAAATTTATCGATGGGGATTGAACTGCCATTAAACAGAAAACAACAAACCATTGTTCTTGAGCCCTATTTTAAATATTCCATCAGGCCGGTAACCAGTGAAAACATTGATTTTTCAAGTGCAGGAATTTTCCTTCGTTATAATTTTAATTTTTCTCAAAAATAATTTACTCCTAGTGTAGCGTATTGCAAATTTCAAACGTATTGTTAGTATAAACTTATAACTCAAAATTTATCTAATATGAAGAATTTTTTCTACACTTTAATTCTGCTACTCTCTTTAACTTCGTGTGATTTTGATGATTGTGAAGGCATAGATTGTTTTACTCCTCCCCCATCCTTTGGTTTTGAAATTGTAGACAAACAAAGTAAAGAGAATCTATTCACAAACGGAACTTATACCGATGATCAAATCGAGGTGTTCAATACACAGACAAAAGAACCGGTTGAATATAGATTTATCAGTGAGAATAATCATAATACTATTGGTATACATTCTATAGGATGGAGTACTGAAAAAGTGGATATAACAATCAATATTGGAGATGAGGTGATATTCAATTTTTTCGTGGATGCTGAAAGGAAGAAAGGAGATTGCTGTTCATTTACGAAAATCAAAGAATTCAGGATAGAAAATATTGATTATGAAATTATGGAGACCTATCCTCAAGCAGCTACGATTTTAGTGGAAAATTAAAATTATAACTTAAAAATATATTTATGAAAACCCTTTTTACAGCTCTGTTTTTTCTTGTCTTTGGCCTTTCAACAATTAATGCACAAAATAATGATTATTCAAAAATGACACTCACATTAAGCGGTTTAAGTGTTATGCCTGATGAAAGCGATGATATTGAAGGAAAGAATTTAAAAATATCAAACGAATATGGTTTTGAAATAGGATTAAGCTACTTTTTCACAAAGAACTTGGCTACTGAATTTAGTCTTGCTTATTCAAAACACGAAGCTGTTTTACAATATAATGGAATAGAATATAATTCCAGAGGATATTACTACATTGGTGACATAACGATCATACCGGTAAATTTAAATCTTCAGTATCATTTTTACGTTAATAAGTTTAGACCCTATTTAGGAGCCGGATTTAACTATACTGCTTTTCCTGTAAGTCAAGATTATTATTTAATTGGAGGTGTAAGTGGAGGTGAAATTGATGATACCTTTGGTTTTGTTCTGCAAGGAGGTATTAATTACGATATCAATAAAAAATGGTTTCTGAATTTTGATATAAAGAAACTGTTTTTATCTACAGATTTGACCTATCACCGCGGTTATTGCCCTTCATATGAGGAATTAAAGGCTAAATCAATTGTAGCTGTACCCTGTCCGGATTATATAGTAGAAGATATTATTGAAGAAATTGAAATAGATCCATTATCTATTGGTTTTGGAGTTGGCTATAAGTTTGACTGGTAAGATATTATAACTAAAAATAAATATGAAAACTATATTTACAATCCTGATTATCTTTATCTTAAGCCTTTCCTCAATATATGCCCAAAACGATGATTATTCCAAATTGACTCTTAAAATAAGTGGGTTAAGAATTTTTCCGGATGAAGATTGTGATGTTGAAAACTGGGATTTGTCCATATCAAATGAATACGCTATTGGAATTAGCTTGAATTATTTTTTCAATAAAAATCTGGCTGTGGAGTTAAGTCTGTCGAGTTCGAAGCATGATGTTTTAAATCAGTATAGAGGCCCTGTTCCTTATGAAGAATTATTAAGCTCATTATATTATACTCTGCCTCCGTATATTAGTATAAAGGACGTTAAAATTATTCCTGCAACTTTAAATTTTCAATACCATTTTTACTTTAACAAGTTTAAACCTTATTTAGGGGCAGGTATTAATTATTCATTCTTTGATGTAAAAGATAAAATGTTGGTAGGAGGTGTTTATGGTGGAAAATTTGACAATGCATTTGGCTTCGTACTACAAGGAGGTATCAATTATGATTTTAACTCCAAATGGTTTGTCAATTTCGACATAAAGAAGATGTTTCTATCTACAAATATGTCTGTACAATATGACAGTTGCCAAGGATGGATTTGTCCTGCTAATATAGCACCGATAAAAATAACTAATGAAATTGACCTGAATCCATTATCTATAGGAATGGGAATTGGATATAAGTTTGATTGGTGGTTTTAAAAATCACTAAGTAACTCTAAAAATTGAAATAAATGAAACGAACATTAATAAATTTTAAAAATACATTCACAAAAAGGAATGTTTAAAATTTTTAATGTGAGAGCGTAGCGGTTGCACACGTTCTTAATTCTATAATTAATTTATTATCAAATAATTACTGAATTTTAAACGTATGAAAAAACTATTTCTAATAATATTAATCGTTTTCATAGGATGTAGCGATGATGACGAGCAGACTCTAAATTCACAACTAACCGGCGAATGGAAATGGGTTGAATCCTCGGGAGGTATTGGCGGAATTACAGAAACACTCGAAAGCACAGGAAAAGAAATCACTCTTGAATTTACGTCTGAAATAAAAAAAACATTTATTAACAGCATATTAGAATATGAATCAGCCTATTATCTTGAAAATGGGGAGTCAATCACCTCAACTGAAAAAGTTGATCTGATAATTTATGATAATGGTGTAAGACAAGCTATTGAAATAAATGATGGTTACCTGGTGTTGATAGACGAATATTTTGACGGGTATATGCATGGATACATTAAAAAGTAAAATTATGAAAACAAAAATTTCACTAATTTTCATTGTAATCATATTTAGTTTATTGACAAGTTGCAATGATGATGTAGATGATGGTGATCTGACTCCTGTTGAGTTTGTACTTATCGGACAAGGAAACCTTTATGGAAATGGTGGAGAGAATATTGAAAAGCAAAATTTAAAAATCAATAAATCAGCTGATTGGAATAAACTGGTAGATAAAATGAACTCTAATAATAATGTTAGTGATGGTTTTACTGAAATCGATATCGATATTTCTGAATTTATGATAATTGCAGTTTTTGATGAAGTAAAAGGGAACGGTGGACACTCAATTGATATAACCAGAATTGAAGAAAATAATAACAAAGTCTTTGTAACGATAGAAAATCTTTTATCTGGAGGTGCTTACACTGTAATGTCACAACCATATCATATCGTTAAAATTCCAAAAAACAACAAGCAAGTTATTTTTGAGTATAGATAGTCACTATTTTTATCATAAAAATTACATCTCTTATCCATTATTAATTATTCATTCAAAATATACACAAGGTCAAAAAAATGTATATTTGCCTGAAAGTATTTTAGTGAAACTAATTTTTGAGGAGTTTGTAGAATGAACTCAAAAATGTAAGTTGTCCCGAGAATTATCGG
>JBDLJB010000073.1:0-5929 GCA_039714555.1 Bacteroidota bacterium | reverse complement strand
TTAATCGATATTCATATAATCCTTTTAATTTTTATTTTTAATCCACATCAATTTTTCTTATTTTCGTGGCACTAACAAAAAAACATAATATGTCAGAAAAAGCAATATTAGAAGTTGACGGGGAAAGATATGAATTTCCTGTAAAAAGAGGTTCCGAAAATGAAATAGCCATTGATATTAAATCTTTAAGAACAGCTACTAATGGAATTATAACCCTTGATTCAGGTTTTAAAAATACCGGATCATGTGAAAGCAAAATTACTTTCTTAGATGGTGAAAAAGGTATTTTACGCCATAGAGGTTATGCCATAGAAGATCTAACAAAAAAAGCCAGTTTTTTAGAAGTTGCCTATTTAATCATTTTTGGAGAATTACCAACTAAGACTCAAATTCAGAATTTTGAAAATGATATTAAAAAAGAGTCAATGGTAAATGAAGAAATGAAAGATATCATTGATGGGTTTCCTAAAGTAGCCCATCCAATGGGTATTTTAACTTCTCTAACAAGTGCATTAACAGCTTTTTATCCTAAAACAGTGAATATAAATTCAGAGGAAGAGTTGTATGGTGCAATTGTTAAATTAATGGGAAAATTTCCGGTATTGGCAGCCTGGGCACATAGTAAAACCCAGGGAACTCCTTTAAATTATGCGGATAACTCATTAAATTATATTGAAAATATCATGCATATGATGTTTAGAATTCCGACAGAAAAATATAAGATAAATTCTATCGCTGTTAAAGCATTGGATGAATTATTAATTTTACATGAAGATCATGAACAAAACTGTTCAACTTCAACTGTTAGAATTGCAGGTTCTTCAGAAGCTAGTTTATTTGCATCTGTTTCCGCCGGTGTTTCCGCCTTATGGGGAACTTTACATGGAGGTGCAAATCAGGCCGTTTTAGAAATGTTGAAAGATATTAGAAATGATGGAGGAAATGTAGATAAATATATTGCAAAAGCCAAAGATAAAAATGATCCGTTCCGTTTAATGGGATTTGGACATAGAGTCTATAAAAATTTTGACCCTCGTGCAAGAATTATAAAACAAGCAGCTGATGATCTGTTTGAAGATCTAGGTACAAGTGATCCTGTTCTTGCCATAGCAAAACATTTAGAAGAAGTAGCTTTAAAAGATGAATATTTTGCAGAAAGAAAATTATATCCAAACGTTGATTTTTATTCAGGAATTATTTATAGAGCTCTAGGTTTTCCTGTTGAAATGTTTACGGTAATGTTTGCAATAGGAAGGTTACCCGGTTGGATTGCACAATGGAAAGAAATGCGCTTAAATCATGAGCCAATTGGCCGACCTCGTCAGTTATATACCGGTTATGCATTAAGAGATTTTAAAAATATTGATGAGAGATAAAAGCCGATTCTAAATCCCAAAAGGAAAGAAAAGGAGAATGACTTTGAGTCTATAGCGGTTTTTTTGATTATATTTGAAATAAGTGTATAAAGATATTTAAAGATTATTTTTTCAAGTTTTTATATTGATGAAATAAGCTATAGTATGAATTGTTATATTTCTAAAATATTATATTACCAAGACAGATTTGGTTTTTATTAGTGAAACTTTATTTTGAAAAGTTGCGAAGCAATGCATTCAAAAATAACTAGTAGAACCCGCCTGCCGGCGTGGCAGGCTAATCCCGCTGGATAGCGGGATCTAGGTCTAATACTTCGGACCCATCTTGGGTTTAGTGTATGCCTCAGGTTTAAAGACTTTACTAGTTTTTTGTTTAAAAAACAAAAAGGAATCTTCACTAATAAATAAAAAATATAATATAATGTCAAAAGTAAAAACGATAATAATGGGAGCCGCAGGTCGCGATTTTCATAACTTCAATTTAGTATATAGGGACAATTCAAAATACGATGTTGTAGCATTTACAGCTACTCAAATTCCAGATATTGATGGACGTAAGTATCCATCTGTATTAGCTGGAGAATTATATCCGGAAGGAATTCCAATTTATGATGAATCAGAATTAGAAAGACTAATCAAAGAAAATAATATCGAAGAGGTTGTTTTTTCTTATTCAGATATACATTACGAAGACGTTATGCACAAAGCTTCTAAAGTAATGGCATGGGGTGCCCATTTTAAGATTTTAGGAGGTGAACCAACTATGATTAAATCAACTAAACCTGTTATTGCTATTGGTGCTGTTCGTACAGGTTGTGGCAAGAGCCAAACAACGCGTCGTGTAGCTGAAATATTGAAAGATGCCGGACTTAAAGTTGCAGCCATTCGTCATCCAATGCCTTATGGTGACCTTGCCAAACAAAAAGTACAGCGATATGCGCATATTGATGACCTCAAAAAGCATAAATGTACTATTGAGGAGATGGAAGAATACGAACCACATATTGTAACAGGTACTATTATATATTCGGGTGTAGATTATGAAGCTATTGTACGTGAAGCTGAAAAAGAAGCGGATATTATTTTATGGGATGGTGGAAATAATGATATGCCATTTTACAAACCCGATCTAAATATAGTTGTAGTTGATCCTCATAGGGCAGGCCATGAAAGATTGTATTATCCTGGTGAAACCAATTTATTAATGGCTGATGTCGTTATAATAAATAAAATAGTTACAGCTGATGCTGAAGATATTGATTGGGTACGCAATAGTATAAGAGAAGTAAATCCAAATGCTATAGTAATTGATGCAGCTTCTCCTGTAGCTGTTGAAGATGCCAGTTTAATCTTAGGAAAAAAAGCTCTAATAGTAGAAGATGGACCTACACTTACACATGGGGAAATGACATATGGAGCCGGGATGGTAGCAGCTGAAAAATTTGGTGCTGCTGATATTGTTGATCCACGACCTTATACAGTAGGTGCAATTACTGACACTTTTAAAAAATATCCTGAAATAGGTAAACTTTTACCAGCAATGGGTTATGGTGATCAGCAGGTTAAAGACTTGGAAAAAACAATTGCAAAAACAGAATGTGATGTTGTGATCATAGGTACGCCTATAGATTTAAGACGTGTTATAGATATTGAGCAACCCTCTGTTCGTGTTACTTATGATTTGCAAGTAATTGGGAAACCAGACTTAGTAGATGTTTTAAAACCATTTTTTAAATAAGCGATAATCGATTCTATTTCCTTGAGGACATCCCTGTTTATGCAAGTAGCTAGGTTCCCTATTTGAAAAAATAGGAAAGTACTAATTTGATTGAAAACATTGTCATTCCCACTTTTGTGGGAATGACACCTTTCGTTAAGAATATTTGAGATTCACAAGTCAGATACCGCATGAATTCTTACATTGAGTTCCGTATATTTGTAGCTATAGGAATAATGTCATTTTAAAATATGAATAATGAGAACAATTAAACTAATTAAAAACAGATCTGATCTGGGAGCAGGAACCAGGGGATCTGATTTGGGTATTGATGCTATTGAGATAGCAGCTATTAATCAAAATGATGATTATTTTAATTGTTATCCTTTTGAAGATATTGCAACAGTTAATGAAACCATTTATAATAAAGTAAATAATTCTTTTGCCAAGAGAATTGGATGTGTTTTAGAAGTTTGTACACGCTTGAGTAAAAGTGTTAAGAAAAATCTTGAAGATGATAATTTTCCAATTGTTCTATCCGGAGATCATTCATCTGCTTTAGGAAGTATAAGTGGAATTAAAGCAGCTTATCCGGATAAAAGATTGGGTGTTGTTTGGATAGATGCCCATGCTGATATTCATTCGCCATGTACTTCACCATCAGGAAACATTCATGGTATGCCTTTAGCAGCAGCTTTAAACGATGATAATTTAGATTATCAGATCAATAATATTATTGATGATACAGAAAGTTATTGGAGTCAGATGAAAAATATCGGTGTTGATGGACAAAAGGTAAAGCATGAAGATGTTGTATATTTTGGTGTAAGAGATACTCAAGAACCGGAAGAATATGTGATCAAAAATAATCATATGAAAAACTATATGGTTGATGAAATGCGTTATAGGGGTTTTGATACCTGTTTACAGGAAGCTATCAATCGATTAGATAAATGTGACATGATCTATATTTCGTTTGATGTTGATAGTATGGATTGTGATCTAATTTCGAAAGGTACCGGGACTCCGGTTTCAAAAGGGTTTGATCAATATGAAATTATAGAAATTATAAAAGCTTTTATCAATACTGATAAAGTAGTATGTTTTGAAACTGTAGAGGTAAACCCCTTATTAGATACTAAGGGTAATGTAATGGCAGAAACAGCATTTGATGTATTAAAAGCAACGACGGAGGCTGTTGAAAGGAGGTTAACTCCCTAAATCCCCCGAAAGGGGACTTTAAAATGAAGAAAAAGCTTTAGAAAAATAAAATCAGTCTTGAACTTTTATTTCTTTTATTTCAAGATAAAAGAAAAGAAAAAAATGCAACAAATAACAAATACAATATTAATGATTCGTCCGGTAAATTTTAGGATGAATAGACAAACGACTGTCAATAATTATTACCAAAAAGAATTAGAAGGTTTATCTCAGGAAGAGATTCAGCAAAGAGCACTTTTCGAATTTGATACATTGGTGGAAAAATTAAAGACAGCAGGTGTACATGTGATCGTAGTGGAAGATACACTGGTGCCCGACACTCCGGATTCGATCTTTCCCAACAACTGGATCTCTTTTCATCAAAATGGAAATGTAGCTATTTATCCGATGTTTGCAGAGAATAGAAGACTTGAACGTAGAGATGATATTTTGGATATTATTGAAGAAAATGGTTTTGAGATAAAAAATATTATTGATTATACTTCCGCTGAAGATGAAAATGTTTTTTTAGAAGGAACAGGCAGTTTGGTATTAGACAGAGTGAATCGAAAAGCATATTGTGCCTTATCACCAAGGGCAGATGAAGATCTGTTTATTGAATTTTGTGAAGACTTTGAATATACTCCTGTAATGTTTCATGCATTTCAAACAGTAGATAATGAAAGAAGATTAATATATCATACCAATGTGATGATGGCTTTAACTGAAAAAAGTGCAATGATATGTTTAGATGCTTTAGATGATAAAAAGGAAAGGAAAAATATTATTAATCATTTGAGATCAGACGGAAAAGATATAATTACAATTACTGAAGAACAAATAAATCAATTTGCAGGCAATATGTTGCAAGTTATAGGAAAGGATGGTAATCGATTTATGATTATGAGTGAATCTGCTTATAAAAGTCTTAGTACTGAACAAATAAAAAAAATTGAGGAAGAATCAGTGATTCTTAAAAGTAATATTTCTACTATTGAAACTCTTGGAGGTGGAGGTGTAAGGTGTATGATGGGGGAGGTTTTTTTACTGGGAATTTGAAAATGAGTTGATTTGAAGATTTGATAATTATATAAACTTTTTTTAGAGATTGAGTGAAACAGTGAAACAGTGAAACAGTGAAACAGTGAAACAGTGAAACAGTGAAACAGTGATACCGTGATGCAAGAAGAGAATTATGAGATAAGTTTTAGTTTCCTACCCATTCGAAAATGAATTTACACTTAATTATGAGGTTATATTTTAGGTAGTAAATTAAGGAGTCCACCCTGCTAAAGAAGCCCATAACCACCATGCAGCATAGGCTTTTTGATTGCAATTTAGTGCTTTACTATGAGCGCAAGAACAATCATACCAGTCTGTATTTTCTGTATGAGAGTTTTGCCATTCTACAGCCCAGTTACCATCTCTTGAACCATTCTTATCACTATCATAATCATTATTATCATTAGGAATTTTATCACCAAAATATGTATTATCAGGATCGTATGTTTCTATATCGGCAAAGTCATATAGTATTTTATTATTTGTGACACAATATGATCTGATTTGTTCATTTCGTTTATGTAAATTTCCATTCAAACCACTACCGTCTAGATGACCTGTCATATAAACAAAT
>JBDLJB010000072.1:0-5948 GCA_039714555.1 Bacteroidota bacterium | reverse complement strand
TCTAATATAGTGAAGGTTAAAAAAAATCTAATTGATTAAGAATTTTAAGGAGCTGCAAATGACCAATGAAAATTATGTAATAACTCAGTGAGTTGATCTTTGTCTTCAATTTTACAAACTAAAAAATCAAAGTTATTTTCAAACATTAAAATGATGAGTCCCTTTTTTTGTAATGCTTTATTCATTCTGTTTAAATAGGAGTCAGGATATTCATTATATGTGGGTGCAGGAAATCTAATATTTTTGATCATTACCAAATTGTTGATTGACTTATATACTTTTTTAGTTACATCTCCATATGATAATAAGCCTTCATGTGTTAATATATTTGTCAATACCCATTGAAAATAAATAAAATCATCTTCTTTATTTGTCCATTCACACAGATATGGATTTGGTTCAAAATTTGGGTTTTCAAATTTTATTTTTACCCCCCAATTTTTGATGGTATTTAAAGAATAATTTTTATAAACATAATCAAATTTTTCAGGGTTTGATAATGCCAACCAGATTTTATTACTTAATTCTTTTTTTTCTCTTTCTGTAAAAATATCTTTTGTTAATATATCAATAATTGAAGAAACCAATTCCTTGTCTATACCGTTTTCTTTGGTATTGGGAATGATTTTTGAGTAATTACGGAGTTTACTTTTAAATTTTATATTGGTATAATCTTTTTGTTGCCCTATTGAGGCAAATCCAATAAATAATAAAGCAATTAAAGCAAAAGTTTTTTTCAATTTACTCTTTTAAAATTTTAATAATATTCTAAACGTTTAAAGATACTTAATATTTTAACTATAAAATTAAAAAATCCTTTTTAATAATAAAAAAGGATTTTTAATTTATTGAGGGGGTTTCATAATTTTTTATTAAGGTTTAACCAATTCCCATTTAAATTTATGGAATAGATCAGTTAATCTTTCTTGATTTTCAATTTCACAAACTACTATTTGATAATAACCTTTTGTTACTAGTGCAACAAGACCTTTTTTTTCTAACTCTGTATTAACAGTTTCTAAATACGAATAAGCCCAATCATCATCTTTAGGCTCAGAAAATTTAAAATCTTTCGTAAGTAATAGCTCATTGAATGATAATGCAACACTTTCAGCGTCATCTCCATAAGACATTAAATTAAAGTAGTCGAGAATTTTATTAAAAGCCAATTGAAAATAAGGATATTCATCATCACTTATCGTCCAATCTGTTAAATATGGATTTGGTTCTAAAACAATTTCACCTTTAGTATTTTTAGTACCCCAATTGTTATTTGAAGTTACTGCAAAATCCTTATAAACGTAATCAAACATTTTAGGATTTGTAAGTGCCAACCATGCTTTTTCAATTATTTCTTCTTTTTCAGTTTTTGAATAAATTGATTCACCAAGCATATTTACTATTTCTTCAAGCAAATATCTGTCTACACCCAATTCATCTGTTCTGGGTTTTGATTCCTTATATTCATAAACCTGACTTTTAAATGTAACATCAGAATAATCAATCTGAGCCATTAAAGCATAGTTTATTGTTAGGAAAGTAAGTGTGAATAGTAATTTTCTTTTCATAAATTATTTTTAGTTAAACTTTATTTTTTACATAACGTAAAACATTTATAATCAGCAATTTTTTTATTAAATGTCCAAAGTTAATACTAAAAATAATTGAATTCAGGGGATCCAACTATTTTCATGAGTGCAAGATACAAAAAAAGTATGTTATTAACAAGTTTATCAACAAAATTATTAACAATTAAGATAAAAGAAAACTGACTATAAATGAAATGGTTAACTAATAATTTCAATTACCAATCATCACAGGCATTACCAACATAGTTATAAATTCACCTTCTTCCAAACCATCAATTGGTGTTAGAATTCCTGCTCTGTTGGGTAATGACATTTCTAATTGTATATCATTGGAATCTAAATTATTAAGCATTTCTAATAAAAATCTAGAGTTAAATCCTATCTGCATATCATCACCTTCATAGCTACAAATTAATCTCTCATCAGCTTTATTTGAAAAATCAATGTCTTCGGCAGAAATTTTTAATTCGGTACCAGCCATTTTTAAACGAATTTGATGTGTAGATTTGCTTGAAAAAATAGATACCCTACGAACAGAGTTTAAAAAAGAACTACGATCTAAGGTTAATTTATTTGGATTGTCTTTTGGTATAACAGCTTCATAGTTAGGGTATTTACCATCAATCAGCCTACAAACTAAAGAAATGTTGTCAAAAGTAAATTTTGCATTGGTATCATTGAATTCAATTGTTACATCATTTTCTGAGCCGTGCAGGATGTTCTTCAATAAATTTAGTGGTTTTTTAGGCATGATAAATTCTGCAACATCATTAGCATGAACATCATTTCTTACATATTTTACCAATTTATGAGCATCTGTAGCTACAAAAGTTAAACTTTCAGTTGAAAATTGAAAAAAAACACCACTCATAACAGGTCGAAGGTCATCATTTCCTGATGCAAATATTGTTTTTGATATAGCAACTGCCAAAATATCTCCTTTTAAAGTTGTAGAGCTAGGAGAATCTAATGAAACAGCAGTTGGAAATTCTTCACCATCTGCGTAAGCTAAAGCATATTTACCACTATTTGAACTAATTTCAATAGTATTATTATCTTCTACAGTAAATGTTAGCGGTTGCTCTGGAAAAGTTTTTAAAGTATCGAGCAATAATTTTGCAGGAATAGCAATAATTCCACTTTCATTTGCTTCAACTTCAATAGTAGCACTCATTGTAGTTTCTAAATCTGAAGCAGAAATTTTAAGATTATTATCATCAAATTCAAATAAAAAATTATCTAAAATAGGTAAAGTATTATTGGTATTTATAACACCTCCTAATATTTGAAGCTGCTTCAATAATTGTGTACTAGATACTATAAATTTCATTTGTTTAAAATTTTGTAATTTTTATTGAATTAGTTAATTAAAAATTTGAGAACAAATATAACCACTCTGTTCTCTCATGAAAAATTTAAACATTTCCTTTTGTAAAAAATGATTAAATTTATTCATGTTCATTTCATATGTGTCCTTTTTATTTTAAAAGATGGCCTAATATACCAAGAATACAAATATATTATATTAACCCTAACATAAAAAATTATTTGTGCCTTTAGTTTCTCTATTAAAATGTTAAGTTTTTCTTAATGTAGTTATTTTTAGCTATTTATTTTTTAGATTTGTTAATCTACTAACTTATTCATTTGATGAAACGAACATGAATAAATTTAATCAATTAATTTACTCTAGAGGGGGGTGATTAAATTTTTCATGAGAGAGTGAAACGGTTCCATGTTGTGCATATTTTTTTTGTATATTTTGGAAAATAAAAAAATTAAATACATGAAAAATACTATATATTTTATTATTATTCTATTATTTATTTCGTTTGAAATAAATAGTCAAACTCCAAAAAAACCATCTTCAAGTAAGATTTATCAATCGATACAGAAATTAAATTTTTTAGGATCAGTTTTATATTTGGCAGCTCATCCTGACGATGAAAACACACGTTTGATTTCATATTTTTCTAATCAAGTACATGCAAGAACTGCTTATTTATCATTAACCAGAGGTGATGGAGGCCAGAATTTGATAGGACCAGAAATAAGAGAACAGTTAGGGGTAATTAGAACTAATGAATTATTACAGGCAAGGTTAATTGATGGTGGAATTCAGTTTTTTACCAGAGCAAATGATTTTGGATATTCTAAAAATCCTGAAGAAACATTACAAATATGGAATGAAGAGGAGGTTTTAAAAGATATGGTTAAAGTAATTAGAGAGTTTCAACCTGATATTATCATCAATAGGTTTAATGTGGAATCTGCTGGAAAAACACATGGTCACCATACTTCTTCTGCAATACTAAGTACAAAAGCTTTTGACCTGGCTGCTGATAAAGATTATTTGATTCAAAATACAAGTCTATGGCAAACGAAAAGATTATTTTTTAATACCTCATGGTGGTTTTATGGGAGTAGAGAGAATTTTGAAAAAAACGCTGATAAATCAAAAATGATAGAACTCAATACCGGAGTTTATTATCCAATTGGAGGATTATCAAATACAGAAATTGCTTCATTGAGTAGGAGTATGCACAAATCTCAGGGCTTTGGCAACACAGGTACTCGAGGTACACAAAATGAATATATTGAATTCTTAAAAGGATCTAAACCTGAAAGTAATGAATTATTTGACGGAATTGATACAACCTGGAACAGGATTGATGGAGGAAAACAGATCGGCGATATTTTAGAAGATGTTGAAGATAATTTTGATTTTAAAAACCCTTCAGCTAGTTTACCTAATCTGATGAAAGCATATCAACTTATTCAAAAATTAGATAATAAACATTGGAGAATCATTAAATCTCAGGAAATAAAAAAAATTATATCAGCTTGTTCAGGATTGTATATTGAGGCAGTATCTGATGAACAAATAGTTACAGGTGGTGAAACTGTTGAGGTTAATATTGAAGCGATTAATAGAAGTAATGCAAAAATATTTTTAAAAAAAATTATATTTTCTGCAATTAACCATCCAATATCTATAGAAAAAAGATTAGAAAATAATAATTCACTTAAGTTTAAGCAAAAAATTATTATTCCGAAAAATGAATCACAAAGCAATCCATACTGGTTAAATGAAAATGGCACTTTAGGGATGTATGTTGTACAGAATGAATCATTTATTGGAAAACCACTTACGCCAAGAAAGAATAAAGCTATTTTTAATTTAGTAATCGAAGGAACACCAATTAATTTAGAGCGTGAAATAGTTTACAAATACAATGATCCTGTTGGAGGAGAAGTATATCAACCCTTTGAAATTATTCCAGAAATTACTTTACGTATCGCTTCAAAAGTTATTATTTTTGATGATGAAATTCCTAAAGAAATTCCAATAAAAATAAATGCGTATAGATCTAATATAAAAGGTAATTTAAAGTTGGATGTTCCAAAGAATTGGAAAGTATCACCAAAATTTATTCCAGTTGAATTCCTTAGTAAAAATGATACAAAATCGATAGTTTTTACTGTAACACCTTCAAAAGATCAAAGTGAAGGATTTGTTAAACCTATTTTTGAAAGCGGCGGAAGGTCTTATAACAAATCACTGGTTGAAATTAACTATGATCATATCCCCAAGCAAACATTATTAATACCAGCAGAGGTTAAGGTTGTAAGATTAAATATAACCAAAAAAGGTAAACAAGTTGCTTATATAAAAGGTGCCGGGGATGAAATACCAATTAGTTTACAACAAATAGGTTATCAGGTAACTGAGATTGATCCTAGAGAAATTTCTGAGCTTGAAATTAAAAAATATGATGCAGTTATTGTAGGTATTAGGGCTTATAATATCAATGAGGATTTGATTAATAAACAAGCTATTCTTTTAGATTATGTTAAAGGTGGAGGAAATTTAATTGTACAATATAATACAGCTCACCGATTAAAAGTGACAGAGAATTTAGCGCCATATTCTTTGAAATTATCAAGAGATAGAGTAACCGAAGAAAATGCAAAAGTTACAATTTTAGCCCCTAATCATGAATTAATGAATTATCCCAATAAAATTAATAATAAAGATTTTGAAGGCTGGGTTCAAGAAAGAGGTTTATACTTTCCTAATGAATGGGCTGATGAATTTACACCATTATTTTCTATGCATGACAAAGGAGAAGATCCTAAAAACGGATCTTTATTGATAGCAAAATATGGTAAAGGGCATTATATTTATACAGGCTTATCTTTTTTTAGAGAATTACCTGCCGGAGTTCCCGGAGCCTATAAATTGTTTGCTAATATGATTTCTGTTGGGAAAAATGATCTGGAAAATGAATTAAAAAACTAATTAAATTTAATAAATTCCGTACCTACGGCATTGTAAAAAATAATAATAATTTAAGC
>JBDLJB010000071.1:0-5988 GCA_039714555.1 Bacteroidota bacterium | reverse complement strand
AGATAATACTTTTCCAATTATTCTTAGATTAAGTCATCTAAGAAAGTCTACATCAATTTCACTAGGGCATTTTGTCCCTGAAAAAGATTGGGATCCTAGTAAACGTATTGTCAAAAAATCTTTCAAAGGAGTATCTTCTATTAGTAAACTTAATAATAAACTTCAAAAAGAAAAAACAAGAGCTGTCGATATCATCAATGATATTTCTGATAAAGGTGGGTTGAATTATCTATCCATTAACCAAGTAAAAGAAAGAATAGTTAATAAAAATTCATATGATTCTTTCTTTGATTTTGGTTATCGATTAGTTGATGAATTAAAAAAATCTAAAAGATATGGTAATGCCCGTTCTTACAATGGTGTATTAGGTATTCTTAAAAGATATAACAAAAATAAAGACTTAAAATTTAATGAACTTAATTATGATTATTTAAAGAAGTTTGAGAGACATCATTTATCAAAAGGTAATACCTATAATGGATTTTCATCTTATATGAGGACTATTAGAGCGATCTACAACAAAGGAATTAAAGAAGGGTTAATTGAAAGACAAGCTTATCCTTTTGCTCTTTATAAGATCAAAACAACTACTACTGAAAAGAGAGCTATCGATATTGAACATATAAAAAGAATCTTAGAATTAAAGTTGTATACTGACCACAGCCTATTTAATTACAGAAATTATTTTTTAGCATCGTATATGCTTTACGGTATTTCTTTTATCGACTTAGCTTTTCTTAAAATTGAAAATATTATCGATGGTCGGATCAATTTCCAAAGAAAAAAGACTTCAAAAATTTACAATATAAAAATTACAGATCAATTAAAAGAGATATTATCTTTTTACATTAATGATAAAACAAAAGATGATTATATCTTTCCGATCATAAGAAGAGATACTTTAGAGTTAAAGTATAGAGATGTTGAGTGGGCCAGAAAAAGATATAATAAAGGCTTAAAAGATATTGCAGGATTATGCGATATAGAACATAGGCTTACCTCCTATGTCTCCAGACATAGTTTTGCTACTCAAGCCATGCTTCAAGATGTTCCATTAATGGCAATATCCGCAATGTTAGGCCATAGTAAATTAAATACAACTCAGATTTATTTGAAATCTTTGCCTAACAATATCTTGGATGAATATAATGAAAGGATAAATCAGTTTTAATCTACACTCCCAAAATGGACAATGTCTATTAGAAATTGGAGCGTAATTTTAAACCAATTTATGACTATACCTGCCTTGCCAGCAGGCAGGTTTTAAAATAGGATTCAACCTATGAAAAATTGAACCCTATGAAATTAAGTTTACACACTTTACGGGATAGTGTCTTTTAAAATCTATACTCCATTTTCAAAAGTATATTTCTTGGTAGAAGTCTATATTCTGTTGTTGTGGAGCTAATATCATCAATAGTATATATTTTAAACCTTTCAGTATTGAAAAGATTTTTTCCTGACAGTGAAAATGTTAACTTATTATCTTTAAACTTATATCTGGCTTGTAAATCTGCAAAATAATAAGTATTATTATTTTTATCTACATTGCCAAAATAATATCGTTCAGCTTGAAGGTAGACACTTAATTTATCGGTAAAAACATAAGACAAATCTAAAAATGATGTGTTATTTGTATAAGCATCAACAATGGTAGTTTCAATTTGATTTGTTTTCCATTTTGTACCAATATGATAATTAAATACACCAGTAAAACCCGAACGTAACTCAACACCATAACTATAATTTGTTGACTTTATTTCTCTAAAATCAGAATCATTGATTATATTTTTATAATTTGTCTTTGTATAGCCTAAATTAAGTTTCAAATTTGATGAGATAGATTTAAAATACCTATCCATGTTAGATGAAATATTGAACATTTCTCTATCATTTATTATTATTTTTTTTGATTGTGAATAATTTTGTGTGATGAAAGTATTAGTAGAGAAAAAATTATGATTCTTATTATAAATTATAAAAGCATTTGCAAAAAAAATATCACTCCAATTACCAAGTTGATAATTAAAAAATAATGTTGAAGCATTTAATTGATTAAAATTTCCAGTCCCTTTTTCAAATGACCAATAATCCGATAATACATAGTTTCTATAAACGTCTAATATTTTTGAATTTGTTATATTGTAAGCATAAGATCCAAGTATTTTATTCTTTTTATTTATTTCCCAGTCAAAACTTATTCTAGGGTTTATAAAAAAAGGTTGTTGTTTTGTAATATTATTTTGTTCTAACTGATTGATTAATTGATGGAAGTCCAACTTACCTGTAAAAGCAAAATTTTTCACTTTTATTCTATATTTAGTATTAAAATATAAATCATTGGAAATATAAATAGTATTATTTTGATAATCGTTGGGTGTTTCTATAATAGCACTATCTTCTTTAAGAAAAAATGAAGAAAGTAATTTATCTTTTCTAAATTGATTTCCCAATTGTAATTCTAAAAGGTTTCCATTTTCTTTTCTGTCTAATAAATGTGACTCAAACCCAACAAACTGCATCTGGTTTTCGCTTAATTGACTTACATTATTTGTATTGGTTATATCTGGAAATAGATTTTGATAAAAGAACTGATTGATATTATAGTCTTGAGGTGTTTTTTCATAAATATATCTTCCAGTTAATAAATAAACTTTATTCTTTTTTATCCTATTTGTAAAAGTTATTTTCTGATCAAAAAGTTCATTTAATGTTTTTAACCTTTCATTAGTTTCTTCTTCATTAAAAATCAAATTGCTTACACTGTTTGTCTCCTGATTATTATATTTAGATGTAACTTCAAGCATTTTAGTTTTTGAAATATCATAGGTTAAATCTACTTTACCAAAACCAATATACTTTTTCTTCCGTAATTGATAATCTTCAGTATTTGTAAAACCATTTTCACTTGTTCCATATACTTGTGCCTGGTTTCTATAAAAATCATTTATATCCCAATTAAATAAACCCAGAGTTTTTAGTTTTACTTTTTTTGAAAGTGTAAAAATAGCGTTAAGAGATACTAATTTTTCGCTATTAAAATTAGTTCTTGATGCTTTGAAATTTGGAGTAGCAGAATTTAAACTAAGTAAGCTATTCGCATTCTCATTATCACCAATACTTGATGGTTCTCCATAACGAATAGGTCTAATTAAATGGTTGATGTCACCAGTGGCATCATAACCAATATTATTAAAGTTAGTTAAAAAATAATATTTATTCTTCTTGCCAAAATTCATTAAATTACTTTGAAAATTATAACGATTTTTAAACGTAATATCATAACCTAAATTAATATTCCCAAACCAGTTTCTTTTAGCATCTTCTTTTAAAACAAGGTTTAAGGCAACTTTATCACTTTTTTCAACTCCTGTAAGTAACTTGTTATTAGAGTATCTTTGTAATAATTCAATATTTTCTATCTGATCTGGAGGCATATTTTTTGAAAGAATTTTATACCCTTTTTCAAAGAAGTCATCACCATCAATCATCAATTTTTCTATTTCTTTATTACCTGCTTTAATTGTACCATCAGAATCAATATTAATACCCGGAATATTTTTCAGCAAATCTTCAACAACCTGCTCATTTCCTTTAATAAAATTTTTGACCTTGTAGATTATAGTATCCTTTTTTATTATTATAGGTTTACTATCATGAATAATTACCTCGCTTAATATTAAATTTTTATAATTTAAAACATAGTCAAGAGTTATTTCTTTAGGAGGTTTAAGACTGTCAATAATAATAGTGGATTTACCAGTTTTATAACTGAGTGCACTAAAATTAATTGTAAAAACACCTGAATCATGAATTTTCAACTTATACTTACCTTCTTCATTACCATAGGTATAAGCAAATACTTTATTATTATTACTTTCTTCTGTTACAAATACATTTACTAAAGGGATATGACTACCTATACTATCTCTTACAACACCATGTATAATAGATTGACTAAAAGCAGAATTACTTGATAATGCAATTATTAGGTAAAATATATGTTGTATTCTTAAAATAATTTATTAATTATTTGTATTATCAAAGACTTCTAGGCCTTTTGATGTAGATATTACAGATTCTACTCTTACTTCTCTAGGTAATTTTGAATCAACTTTTTTTGAAAAGTCTTTTTTATAATTCTCTTTTTTATAAACATACTCCTCAAAAGTTATTTCATTACCGCCTTTTAATGGTTTTAAATTTATTGGGCCATCTATGGTTTTTATAGATTCCATTACAAATTGAACTTGATTTAACCTATCCGTTGCCTCTAAAATTAATCCTGGTAAACCATATAATTTCCATGGTCCAGATGTTATAGGAATTTTAGTTGTAAACCAAACATTATATATTCTACCTCTAAATTTACCTGTAGCCAATTGACAATCAAAAGAACCTATTTTTTTTGTTTCCTCCATAACTATCCAATCAATATTATGTAGCCCCCTTGTAACGTTATAAGTTTCTCCCAGTATATTTTCCTCTAATACAAATATTTGTTTTTCAAAATCTATAAAATATGAATTAGTATATCCCCTTTTTGTAAAAGAAACTACCTCTATATATTCTCCTTCTTCGTTTAATTTAACATTTGAATTTGGATTTTTTATTTGTAATTCAAATAGTGATTTATTTTCAGTAATTTTTAATACCCCTAACCTTTCAATAGGTAAACCAAAATTAGTATTAACTTTATAATGAATTTCCAACTTAGTTTGAGAAAAAGCAGAGAAAAATATAAATATAAAAAGTATACTCGTTTTAATTTTTTTCATAGTTATTTATTATTAGTTAAAATCTCAAAATTTTAAAAGCATAAGTTTAGAAGAACTCGAATCTCTTGTTCTTGCTGAATATTTTGAGAACCTGCTAAATAATAATTTGCATTTAACAGGTTCATCAATATTCCATATGAATTTTTAGTCTATTAGTTATAATATCATTTTAATAATTAGATTTCCATCAATTTTATCATTTTTGTAAAAATACTAAAGTCAATTACCCTTAATACTTTTGTTTTCAACTCTCAAACTTAAAAGAAAAAAACTATTTGTCAAAATTTAAATTATCTTGAACCTTTAAAAAATATTATTTAATTTTATCTATAAGGCAAGGTTGTGCCATATAAAAAGTAAGGTGCAACCTTTTATTTAAAGCTATATAAAACCAAAAAATCTATTACTGAGATATTTATAAACATTAATAAATAAAACAAAACCACAAACCAATTAGGAAAAATTCTGGCTCTTGAAACTTTTTCAAAATTTCATCTATTTTTTGGTTTTGATATTTTGAATGATATTCCAACTTTTTTCTTTCATAAGAGGTTATATTTTTAATATTTAAAAAATTTAAACAGAAAGTAAAATTATTTGTGGTTCGAGCTTTATTTGTTTATTCTATCCACCTTACTAAGATCTGTATATTAAAAAAAATTGAAGATGTTAAGAAATTCCACAGTAATTACAGTATTAAAAATGGATCTAACCCAATGGGAATTGACTGGAACAAAGTGAAGAAAAAATACTCTGGTATAGAGATTCATAACTGCGATTATTTGCATGAAAATTCTATAATATACGGTATCCAATGGTTGAAAAATTGGGATATAAATGGGATTTAAAAGCGGTGAATATTAAAAATAGACGGTAGTATGAAGATTCAGCTACAAGAATAGGTAATTCGAAACACTTTGCCCAACAAGCCGCTACTTCTTACTCCTCATCATCCCAATATAATAAAGGATTACCCTTACTTTTTATAAGGTTAACCCACACCCCAACCAAAAAAATAATGTATACATTGATAACATAAACCTATATCACAATAAAGAGTGACTAGAGTTGCGTTTTAATTATGATACAATATCTATATTTAACAATATAAAATCAATTTTATCCGACCTCATTAAAAATTAACCCAACCTGCTATTTACAGACTCTAATGGTTATAAACATCAACAGAGTTACGCATATAAACGAGTTG
>JBDLJB010000070.1:0-6159 GCA_039714555.1 Bacteroidota bacterium | reverse complement strand
ATAAAAGAGCACACCGGTTTAATAAGTCAGCGTCCATTTCGTTCTCCACATCATACAATAAGTGATGTTGCTTTAGTAGGAGGGGGTGCTTATCCGCAACCAGGAGAAATTTCTTTATCTCACAATGGTGTACTTTTTTTAGATGAATTACCCGAATTTAAACGCTCGGTCTTAGAAGTTATGCGTCAACCCCTCGAAGACAGAGAAGTTACTATTTCAAGGGCAAAATTTACAGTAACTTATCCAAGTAGTTTTATGTTGATCGCCAGTATGAATCCTAGTCCTAGTGGTTATTTTAGTGATGGTGATAGTCCTGTAACTTCTTCACCTCAAGAAATGCAGCGTTATTTAAGTAAAATTTCAGGGCCTTTATTAGATAGAATTGATATTCATATTGAAGTTCAACCTGTTCCTTTTGAAAAATTAACAGAAGAACGAAGTGGTGAGACAAGCAAAATTATTAGAGAGCGGGTAACCAAAGCAAGACAATTTCAGGTTGAAAGATTTTCAACATTAGAAAATGTACATTATAATGCACAAATGAGTGTAAAGCAAATTAGAGAGTTTTGTAAATTAGATACTACTTCAAAAGATTTATTAAAAACAGCTATGGAAAGATTAAATCTATCAGCAAGAGCTTATGATCGTATTTTAAAAGTTTCAAGAACCATAGCTGATCTGGAGGCTTCTGAAGATATTTTACCCAGCCATATTGCAGAGGCTATACAATATAGAAGCCTTGACAGAGAAGGATGGTTGGGGTGAGAAAGAGGAGGTCAGTAAAATAAAAATAGTGAACTTGATAAAATGTTTTTAATTTTCATATTATATTTAAATTTGATTAAAAGTAAATAAGACTGCGTTTTTAACTAAAACAAAATATTTCATAAAATAGTTTAAAGATAACCTAAATTAAAGATACACAAGTAATTAGAGTTCATTTGTTATTAGAAATTAAAATTATTCGATGTAGTGAATTGCATAAATGCCATATGGGGTAGATTTGTGAAAAATCTATTATGATTTTATAATCTCAAATTATTTTGTAATTAATGTATTATAAAAAAAAATTGTAATTTTAGGTAGAATTTATTTTAATGGAGAATACTATTATAGATAAAATAAGACAAATTATATTAGATCATTTAGATGATGAAAAATTTGACGTTAACCAATTAGCCTCTGAAATTGGTTGGAGTAAATCTCACACATTTAGAAAAGTAAGATCTATTACAGGTATTTCTGCAAATCAATTTATAAAGGAAACCCGCCTTCAGGAAGCTGCCAAATTAATTTTAAATTCCGATCATAATGTTTCTGAAATATCCTATAAAGTAGGTTTTAGCAGTCCATCATATTTTAATAAATGCTTTAGTAAATACTATGGTGTCACTCCGGGAGAATATAAAGAAGGAAACAAAAAAAAACCTCCGGTTAATGATTTTGATCTGACTCTCTCCCGATCAAGAATTAAAAAATTTCAATATATTTTTTATGTACTTGGAACAGTTTTGTTAATCGTAGGAATATTTTCAGTTATTAAAAGTAAAGATAACCCTCGAGAAAAATCGATTGCTGTTTTATATTTCGATGATCATAGTCCTGATTCAGATATACAATGGTTTTGTAATGGACTAACCGAAGAAATTATTGAAAAATTAGCTGGTATTAAAAAATTAATGGTAACCTCCCGTACCTCGGTAAAACAATTTAGAAACTCTGATATACCTATTTATGAAATAGCAAAAACTCTTGATGTAGATTATATTCTTGAGTCTAGTGTGTCCAAATCAAAATACAGCGATTCGGTTCGAATTATTACACAATTAATTAATCTAGAAGATAAGCATGTTTGGTCAAATACTTATAATGAAAGCATTGAAAACTCATTAAAATTACAAAATGACGTTTCTAAACGTATTGCAAAACAACTTAATATTACTTTAAGTCCAGATGAGGTAAAGAACATTGAAAAGTATCCGACTGATAATAAGGAAGCATATAATTTATTTCTTCAGGCTGAATATCAAAAAAGTTTGTTTAATAAAAAAGCTTTTGATAAAGCATTGCCTTTGTATGAAAAAGTTGTTGCATTAGATTCTAACTTTGTTGAAGCGTATATGGGGTTGTCAGAAATCTGGCAGATCGGTGGATTAGTATGGGGCTTGTATGATGAGCAGGAAGCCTGGAAAAATTCTAAACAATTATTGTTAAAAGCAAGGAGTATTGACAGTATTAATGATCAGCTTGAGTATAAATTACATTTAGGTTATTTTTATTATGAATGGGATTTTGAAGCAATGGAAAAATACTATCAAAAAAGATTATTAAAACCTAATTATGATAATATAACGGGTGTTCTTTTAGACTATGCCATCAAAACCGGAAGATATAATGAGGCATTTCTTATAAATGAAAGGTATATTAAAAGATTTCCTAAGATTAGTCACCTATATGCTTTTAAAGCAGAAATTTTAATGTTTCTTGACAAAAAGGATACTGCACTTGAAATATTGGAGAGATATAATTCTTTGTTTAGTGATGATTTTTATTATCTGCGAGGGTCAACAAAATTGTATTTCTACCTTGAAGAATATGAAAAGTCTAGAGATCAATTGAAAAAAATCAGAATCAATTTACCAAATGAAAATCCATCTATTCTAATCTGGTTGGATGCGGTTTTTGCTAAAATTGATGGGGAAAATGAAAAAGCTACATCATATTTAGATCAACTAATAAATCTGTATGACATACATAGTTCAGGAAGCCCTGCGTGGTTTATTGCACTCTACTATTGTTATTTCGAAGATTATGAAAATACTTTTATCTGGCTACAAAAATCGTATGATCATCATGAAGTAGAGATGACCTGGCTTCGAGAAGAACCCCTTTTAATTCCTTTGCGAAATGATGAGAGATATGAAGATCTGTACCATAAAATTGGATTTTCAAAAATCAAATAAGCCCCAATAACAAAATAGATGCCTTTATTAATATTTATGATTTATATCTTCCATATTTAAAAAAGAGATTCTATGTATTAATATATCAATAAGGAGAAATATATTTTCAATATTCGTAAATACAATGGTTTTTTATAGTTGATCCTTATCGAAAAGATAAACGTTTTAAAGAAATATTTACCGAGGTTTTATTAACCTTTCAGATTTGTCAACATATAAATAGTAAGAGTTAACATAGCACAAAAACTACAAATTTAAAACTATACAGTTTTCATTCAATTTTTAATTTTAAAATGATCCAAAATTACTATCAATGATATAGAATTACCATCATTTGATACAAGATTACAATTGAAGAGTTCATTATTTATATCATAAGAGTATAATTGTAACTAACTTTGTTTCAAATTATTACACTTCATTAATTTATTAGAGACTAGAACATACAAATATTAGACAATGGTGTAATATTAATATTAACCAATTAAATATAAAAATATGAAAACAAAACTAATAGTAACAGTAATTCTAACATCCTTTTTATTTTTAACTGGGTGTAATGACGACAATGTTCAAGAATCGGTATCCAAGAGTTTATCTGGATCCAAGAGTTCTGTAATTGACCAAACTTATCCACAAGCACAAGCAGAGGTCTTAGAAACTTTTGGGGCTATTGCACAAAGTATAACGAACGGAGCCGGAAAAGGATATCATGGCGAATTTATGGACCAACTTATCTCTTTTCATGCCTATGGAGACAAGTTTACTGAATTCAATGGAGGACAATCTTTCGATAGTGCGGGTAATGAACATAATGAACGTCAGTTATTTGGTGAAGATTTAGAAGAAGATGGAGTTATACAATTTGCCCCTCTCCCTGGAACTTTGAAAGTTGCTGTATATTATGGAAATGTAGCAAATTTAACATTTACCTCAGATTTTATACTGAATCATAGGGAATATGGAGAAATTACAATCAATAATCTAATTACTTTATTATTTGTTAAAACAGAGGGTGAATGGAAAATGGTTCACGAACATCATTCTCCTGTGGATAATGGAGACAGTGTTGAAGAATCAGGATTGGCTTCTAAAGCATCTTTATCCAAGAATTCATCTTTATCCAAGAGTTCTGTAATTGACCAAACTTATCCACAAGCACAAGCAGAGGTCTTAGAAACTTTTGGGGCTATTGCACAAAGTATAACGAACGGAGCCGGAAAAGGATATCATGGCGAATTTATGGACCAACTTATCTCTTTTCATGCCTATGGAGACAAGTTTACTGAATTCAATGGAGGACAATCTTTCGATAGTGCGGGTAATGAACATAATGAACGTCAGTTATTTGGTGAAGATTTAGAAGAAGATGGAGTTATACAATTTGCCCCTCTCCCTGGAACTTTGAAAGTTGCTGTATATTATGGAAATGTAGCAAATTTAACATTTACCTCAGATTTTATACTGAATCATAGGGAATATGGAGAAATTACAATCAATAATTTAATTACTTTATTATTTGTTAAAACAGAGGGTGAATGGAAAATGGTTCACGAACATCATTCTCCATTGAATTAAGGATGAAATTAATAACATATAAACACTATAAAGGCTTGATTTTCTTATTAGGAAATTCAAGCCTTCTATTTTTTATTTTGCAACTATATAGAACTCTTTTTAAACAATTCACAAATACTCCTAGATTTTGCAAAAATAGTACATGAAGCATTTAAGGTATTGGATTAAACTTGTAATGTGATAAACTCCTAATAAGGAATCTGTTATGACAGCTTAAATTAATGCTTTATCTGTATTTTTTAGGACTAGACATTTATATTAACCAATAAAATAAAATATTATGAAAACAAGAATAACATTTACAATGATTATGATTTTTGGACTTTTATTAACCAGCTGTAAATCAAAAGTAGACCTTATAAACGAAGAATTTCCAGAAGAAAAGCAAGAAGTAATGGAAACTTTTGGTGCAATCGCAAAAAGTATTAAAGACGGAGATATTGATAAACTAATTGCTTTTCATGCCTATAGTCCAAAATTCACCGAATTCAAAAATGGAGAGCCACGAAATGGCAGTAAGGCAAATGAAACACATGAACGCAATGTTTTTGGTTCTGTAACCGAAGTTGTGAAATTCGATGCTAAAGATTTGCAAGTTGCAGTTTATGGTGATGTTGCCAATTTAACCTTTCACTCCGATTTTCACCTAAAATTTGGAGACGACCTTGTTGTAGTAAATGATCAAATTACTTTATTATTCGTTAATACTGATAATGGATGGAAAATGGTTCATGAACATCATTCTCCATTGAATAAGTAAGAAAATATATAAGGGGGCACTATTGCATATTTCTTTCAAACACCTTACTAAATATAAAAGAAATGAAAAAAACACTATTAATACTCACAATAATTCTTAGTTCTTTATATTCTAATGCTCAATCTTTTAGCCTGAAATTTGACCACTATACAATTTTAGTAAGAGATATAGAGAAAAGCAGAAAATTTTACAAAAGCATATTGCAATTCAAGGAAAAGGAGACACCCTGGGGGGATGATCTGCCCCGACCAGTAATTTTTATTGATATTGGTAACAATCAAGAACTTCACATCACAGAAGATAAAAAAGAAAAAGATAACATTAAACTACACAAGATTATCCACTTTGCTTTTACGGTAAAAGATTTTGATGGTTATGTAAAATTTTTGAATAAAAAAGGTATTGAATATGGGGAATGGTCTGGTAAAAACAAGAAATTCCAAACAAGAATCGATGGAGTAAGACAGATTTATTTTCAAGATCCTGACGGATATTGGATTGAGATCAATGACAATTAATAATAAGAAAAATAATGGATAAAAAATCAAAAATTATCAGAACATGGAAAGGCTGGACTACACTAGAAAATGCATCAACCTATGAGAATATGCTTATTAATGAAGTATTTCCTGCAGTAAAAAAGAAAGGTGTTGATGGATTAGAAAAAGTCAGCATATCAATACAGAATAAAAAGACTGAAGTAGAATTCTTTTTGATTCTCCAATTCGATTCTCTTGATGCTGTGAAGGCTTTTGCTGGTGAAAATTATGAAATTGCCTATATCCCAGAAAATGCACAACGCGTATTGTTAAGATATGAGGAAACAGCGCAGCATTATGAATTTAGAAAGGAACTTAA
>JBDLJB010000069.1:0-6789 GCA_039714555.1 Bacteroidota bacterium | reverse complement strand
GAGAATAATCTCAAATCTCAAATTTCAGGTCTCGAATCTTTAACAAAATTTGAAAGGCCAAAAGAAATTTATTTTGTGGATAGGTTTGTTGAAACAGAGTCAGGTAAAGTGCATAGAAAAAAGACAACAGAGTTCTTGAATTAATAATTATTCAACTATTATTGTTTCTCTTAAAGAAACAGGTTGTCCTTTATTAGTAAAGCCCTCCAAACAAATTTCAAAATCACCAGAAACATCAGAAGTAAAAAACGAAATTTTATTCTCCTTTTCGTTTAGAACTACATTAGATTCCCACAACAATTGAATTCGATAATCAGGGATGCGTCTTGATTTATCTTCTCCATCATAATTTTGTTTATAATAGATTTTTTTACTTAATGGTTTGAATAATTTAACATTTTTAATGAAACCACCTGATATGTTATTTTTAAAATTTCCTTCCAATGTTTCTATAGAAATAACACCTTCAAAAACCTGAGATCCATAAAGGTATAGTTCATTAACTACTTCTATCTTATTAACTCTTTTAGCGTTGTATTCCACTAACTTATTATGGTCTTGAATCATGGTTCCATCAACAAGAACCAGAGATGATAAACCTGTTTCAATCTCTTCGTCATAAACCCTTACATGTAATGTTGAATCACCTTTTCTGGTACGGATAAAAATTTCGGGAATAATTTCAACAATTGTTTCTTCTAAAGTTGGAAAACGATTATAATCATTTAAAAAATATTCAATAGATTTTGAATCATAAAAAGGGGAAGTAAATTCAATCTTTTTAATACTGTCTGATTTAGCAGTTGCATATGAATTTTCAATTTGGTTATAAACACTATGTTGCAAGATCAGTTCTTTTGAACTTTTCGTAATTTTAAAATCATAAAATTTTAAATCAGGAAAATCCAAAGGAGATTGATTGTCAATTTCAACCTGGTATTCCTCTCTTTCCTTGCCAATAACTTGAAAAATAGCATCCTGACCTTCATATTCTTTATCAAGATTAAAATAAAAAATACCGTCATTATTTGTGTTTGATACTTTAAAGATAAAATCTTTGCCCGGTATAGAAAGAGCAACTTTCTTATTGATAATGGTCTTTTCAGTTTTTTTATTTATTACTTTTCCTGACAAAAGCTCTCCTCTTAACTCAGGTAAATAGATGTTTTTGGAATTTGATTGTAAAACAGAATTATTTGTTGGATTAAGAGAATCATAGTTTGTTGCAGATGGCTTTTGTGCAGTTTTTATTTTATCAATTTTTCGAACAGAAATTGAATAATTTCCATTTTTAAAATCATTTATTAGATGATTTATTTTTAATAAGACCTTCTCTCTTTTTGCAAAACTATTTTGATTGACTTTTAGTTCAATAAAATTATTACAACTCTTAATATTTGCGGTATATGGAATGTTTTTTTTACTCAGAATAGAATCTTGTTCCTTTGAGATGATTTCCTCACTTATAAGATATGGATTAACAACACTTACATCACCTTGGAAAAAAAGTTCTTTTTTAATATTTCTCATCCATTGAGTATATGCAATAAGCTTGTAACTTCCTGATTTAATTGTAGGCGGAATAAAAAAATAACCATCTCCAACACCATTTTTAAGAATTATTTTCTCTTTAAATACTGATTCATTATTAGTACCTACTAATTCAACGTAAGCTATTTTACTTAGATTGCTTAAAATATTTGTGTTGCTATTTAGACAATATACTTTATAATATTGATTTTCTCCGGGCAGTAAAAAATTTGTGTTATAGTGTACAAATATTTTTTCTTTTGGGAAGCTGTTAAAAGCCCTATCATTTGATGTATTTTGGCTTACTGCCGAAAATATCAAAGCTAATGAGAATATGAAAGTTAGTGTTTGTTTATTCATGCTATTTAAATTATAAAGTAACTTAAGTTAATCTACCCAAAAATCCGGTTTTATATTAGTTCCAAGTTCTGTACAATCACCACAAGGTGCTTCTACGACGTAATATTTTCCTTCATTTTCATTTTGAGGATTCGGGTAATTTGGATTTTTCATATAATACTTAACTTTTCCTGCTTTAAGTAGTTCCATTAATAAGGAAGGATCACCAGCATCCATTGTAGTTGAAGGAGCAAAAAGTTCACATTCAATAAAATAGGGAGGAAGAGCTTCTTCAGGAAAAAAATCATAATAATCAAAAAATATCCTTTTTGATGATACTGAAGCTGCTTCAAAAAATCCAATAACTTTTTCTTCAATATTGTCTTTAGAAAAGATGTTTCCATTAAAAAAGCCAGGTTGATTTTGTGAAAAGATGTTTCCTGAACCACCAGACAATTTATTAAGAGTTTTGTAGTAAGAATATGCGTCTAATGATTGTACATATTGCTTAACCATTATGCTGTATCTATGCGAAATAATTGGATCATTACGAGGTATGAATCTAACTTCAAATTTGGAAACTCTATCATCAGTGAGTCCGGTTGTTTCCGTTTGAATAATAGTATTTGAAATAAGAGAGTTATAGCAAGTTTTCTCTTCTTTTGTTTTTAGTTTTTTTACAATATACCTATCATCTACTACTACCATATCAAAAGGACTCCAATAGGGAGCTATAATCTTATAAGTTTCTTCATACTCATAGCGATAATATTTTGAGTTATTTTTAGGGTCATAGCTGTCAACAAAGATTGAAATTCCTTCATTTCCAAAACCATCAATTTCTCTTGAAGCATATACCTCATCAATTTGAGTCACAGTTGTTAATTCTACTTCTTTAGAAACATAAGATTTTCCGTTTTTTGTTGTAATTAATAATTGATAGTTTCTATTTGGTTGGGCATTGAATTCTTCAATTGAAAGATATTTTCCTTCAGATACCTCTTTAAAGAAGTAAGTATTACTATCATCAATGATCTTTACTTCTGCATTAGATTCATAAATTGGTTCTTCATTTTCAAATTTAATAGATCTGCTTAATTTTATTTCTTGATGTTTCAATTCATTTGTTATAATTGCTTCAACAACCAACACATCTTCAAAAGTTAAAGTTTCAATGTCAATTTGTTCAACACAGGCATGTGTAAAAAATACCAAGAGAACTAAAAAAACAGATTGATATATTTTAATTTTTTTCATGTTTAGAATCTAAAATTATATGTTATTGTTGGTACCGGTACTGAAAAAATGGAACTTTGATAAGCCTTAATTTCACCGTTTTCTGTTACAAAAAATACTGAATACGGATTGTTTCGACCTAATACGTTATATACGGAGATATTCCAAAAACTATGTGCCAGCTTTTTAATTTTATGATTTCCTTCAATGTTGATTCCAAGGTCTAATCTGTAATAATCCGGAATTCTGTACTCATTTCTATTGCTATAAAAAACATACTCAGAACCATTATAGATATAATTTCCTATAGGATAAGTAACAGGTCGTCCGGTTTGATAGACAAAATTAGCAGAGAAGCTATATCGTTTTGTTAATTTATAATTTAGCACCATACTTATATCATGTGGTTTGTCGTAATTGGAAGGAAAAAAATCACCACTATTTACTGTTTCTTCGGTAAATTCACTATCAAATTTTATAAGTGATCGGGAATAAGTATAACCTAGCCATCCATTAAGTTTTCCTTTTGGTTTTTTAATTAGAAATTCTACTCCATAGGCTTTACCATCTCCCTGAATTATTTCTCTTTCAATAGCTTCATTAAGTAGTAAATCTGCTCCAACTTTATAATCTAATATATTTTTTGACTGTTTGTAATATCCTTCAATGCTTAATTCAATATTGTCATTGTTTTCAATATTTTTATAAATACCTATAGCAAACTGATTTGCTTGTTGAGGTTTTATATTTAGATCAGAAAGTTTCCATGTGTCAGTAGGAGAGGCAGTTGTATTATTTGATAATGTGTGGATAAATTGGTAATTTTTATTATAGCTAGCTTTTACGGAGAAAGTTGGTGAGAACGAATATCTTACTGAAGCACGAAATTCCGGTCCGCCATAAGTTTTAGCAATTTCATTGTTACTGTAATGCAAAGTGTCTATAACAGTAGCGTCATTTTTTGGTAAGTCATCAATATATACTCGTTGCGATGTTTCACCTAAAAATGCATATTGTGTGTATCTGAATCCTGCATTTAACACCAGGTTTTCACTAATTTTGTAATTATCAGAAATGTAAATTGCAGACTCTAATGCTCTCTCTTTTGGTACAGTTGTTTGTTCAATAATAGATTCAGAATCTTTGGGTTGCATTTTTCCCGGTTCATTATTATAAAGCTTGCTTGAAATTCCATAATCAAAAATGTGATTTTCGTTTAGTGAAGATTGGATGTTTATTTTTGCTTCTGTTTCATTTATCTTATAGCCAAAATCAAAATTATTTGTTGAGTTTCCTTCAAATCCGATATTGTATTGATATTCACTATTAACAAGAATTAATTCTGCTTTATTTTTTTCGTTAAATTTATGGTTCCAATTTAGAGAAAATAGTCTGTTACTATAACTGTAAATAGAATCAGAAGTTATGCTAAAATTATCTTTACTATAATAGCCTGTAGTTTCAATATTATTATTATCATTAATTTTATGATTGTATTTTAGTACAACATCATAAAAAGAAGCCTCGCTATTATTTAATGATTCATCATCTAATGATTTCAATAACCAATCTGAATATGTTCCCCTGGCCCCAACAATCATTGCGGATTTATTTTTAACTACCGGTATATTTAACATTAAATTACTTGTAACAGGGCCTATACCACCTTCACCTGAAAATTTCTCACTATTTGCATTTTTAGTGTTGATATCAAAAACAGAAGACAATCTTCCTCCATATTCAGCCGGAATATTACCTTTATAGATATTTAGATCTCCTGATGTATATGGGTTTAAAGCCGAAAATATTCCAAAAAAATGTGTAGGATTATAGATAACAGCATCATCCAGAAGAAATAAGTTTTGATCTGTTTTTCCTCCTCTTACATTATATCCTGAAGAACCTTCTCCTGCTTTTGATATTCCTGGCATTGTTGTAGCTACTTTTAAAACATCTCGTTCGCCTAAAACTAATGGAATGGTTTTAATATTTTTTACTTTTATTTGTGTAAGTCCGGTAACAGCTTGCCTTACATTTTTATCTCTATCAGCATCAATTACTACTTCATCTAATAATTCAGGGTTTTCTTCCAGGTAAAAATTTGCAATTCCATTGCTGTAAATTATGATCCTCTTTTTTAAGTTTTCGATACCCAAAGATTTGAATTCCAGTAAGTTTATACCAATAGGAAGTTTAATTCTATATTGACCTTTACGATCTGTTACAGTATTGATCTTTTTTGAATTAGCCATGATAACCAGATCGGGAATAGGCTCTTTGGTTAAAGAATTTTTTATAATTCCGGAGAGAATAAAACTCTTTTCGTTTGAATTTTTATTCTCCTTTCCAATCCTAATCGTTTCTATTCCTTTTTTAGTTGTAGATTTATTTTCTGAATAAAAAATCGGTTTATTACCTTCTCCAATTTTAGTCTTCTTTATATTAAAGTATCCTATAGGCAAAACATCATGGATGACATTGTTATTCGTTAGTATTATTTTATAATCACCAATAAAATAATAGTTAATATTTGTCTCACTAAAAATGCCATTAAGTATGGTTCTTAAAGTAACGTTATTAAAATTTTCTGAAATAAGTGCCTCATCTATCCAGTCTTCTAAAAAATAAAAATGATAATTGCTTAATGATTCGATTTTTTTAATTACATCAATCTTTTTTGTATTATCAAAACTAATTGATATTGTCTCCATACCCTTTTGTGTATATGCAAAATTAACACTTAGGAAAATCGTCAGTAATATTATTTTTTTCATTTACCAGAGGTTGAAATATTATTACTTATTTGCTCAGATAATTGTATTATAAATTCATCGTAATTAGAACTAATCATGTGGTTATTTTTTTTATAATGATCTTTGATCTCTTTTTTATAATCTGGAAATATTTTTATTAGATCCTTCTTTGAATCTACCAGATAGAATTCATTGTTATTATAAATGTAATAATCAATTTCATTTTTGAAAGTATAATAGACAAAATCAGATTTAATATATTTTTTAATTATTTTTTTGTATTTTTTTAATGAAGTGAAATTTTGACTTTGATATAAAGTTTCAAAAAATCCTGTCATATTGCTTATTGAAGAGTTTTTATCAGAAACTCTCTCAAATTGTACATTATAAAAATTAAAATTTTCTATTTTTTCATCAATAAGTTGCAATATACTTTCTCCAGCCTTAGTTGACAGTTTAACAATAACCTGATCTTCATATATATCATATTTCATTTCAATATCGAAATATATTTGACCATCGTATTTTATAGTTCCTTTATTAAATTCTGAACTAATGAAAAATTTGTGATTTCCATCTATAGTTCTATACTTCTCTGAATATCGAAAACCGTTAAATAGACCTGTGTTTTCGATTCCGACTTGATCGTCAAACCATTTATAATATTCTTTTTGGGTAGATTTTTTTTGACTAAAAGAAGTGAAAATGGGAAGTAAAAATAATAAGTAAAAGATAGTTTTTTTATAATGCATTATGTTTTAAGGAATATAAATAATAAAACACTAAATTTATAAAAATGGATTGATTTAACAATGTTTGAAGTGTTACATTAAAAAAAAATCCAACGTCAAAAAACGTTGGATTTAATCAATTTATAATTTACTTTATTTAATCTTCTGTTAAAACCCAATTCCCACTACTAATTAATGGA
>JBDLJB010000068.1:0-6850 GCA_039714555.1 Bacteroidota bacterium | reverse complement strand
AATCAAATCTCATAAAAAATATATCTAAATATTAGAGTTCTGTCGCATCTAGGCAGCTAAATTTCAAATTAAGATTTAGTCTTAGCTATAGAGATGTAGGAGAACTCTTATCAAACTGAGGAATTTAAGTTGATCAGAATGAAGGTTAACGGCTTGAACCAAGTTTGATTAAAAGTAATTATTTTCAATTTAGAACCAACCCTACATTGCGTATATTTTTTATTATAGTTCGTTTTTCGGCTTCTCTTTTTAAAAATATGTCTTCACGGCAAATTCAAATTGATCTGTGAATATTTGCTTAAAAACTGTTACATTATTCTGCTCATAAAACAATAACATTGCTTTCTTATAATCAATACTGTCAACCGTTCTGAATGAAATGGGACAAAATCTTCGATTTATCAAAATAGCATTACTTACAATTCTGGCTGTTCTTTTATTTCCGTCTGAAAATGGTTGGATATATGATATTAAAATCAAAGCCAATAATGCTTGCTCAAAGACGTTGCCTTTTTCGTTTATTAAATCACAAACATTTGTTAAAGCCTCTTTTATTTGAAATTCATTATCAGGTGGATTGAAATTCGTTCCAGATATTCCAACACGTCTTCTTCTAATATTTCTATCAATTCCCAAGTCTTTGATTAGAATGCTGTGTATATCTTCAATTTTTGAAACTGTAAGCGGAAACAAATAATCTGGATTATCAATTATAAAGTCTAATGCTTCTTTGTGATTTAACAGCATTGTTGCTTCTTCTTTTGATTTTCCTTTGGCAACTTCCTTTTCTTTTATTAACCTTTCTGTTTCAAGAAGCGAATATGTATTCCCTTCTATTTGAGAAGATTTCCACGACAAATCAATTGCCAATCGTTCTAATTCTTTGTTATATTCATTTTTTGTCAGTTCTGAAATATTCTTAGAGTACTCCCTTTGCAAATTTTCTAATTCTTCATTTTCCGACTGTAATAATAAATCGATTTTGGGGAGTATATTTTGAATTAATGAAAGGTCAAAAGCTTCTTTTATTTCTCGCTCGTCAATTTCTTTTGCATAATAAGTCTCAATGTCGATATTTTCAAAAAGCTTAAAGTATTGTGACAATCTATATTTTGTGGCCTTCCCTTTTCCTACCGATTCAATTAATTTTTCATTAATCAAATTGGTCAAAACACGCTTTAAGGTTGCTAAGCTTTTATCGCTGTCAATTCCTTCAAGAATTGTCGTTGAAGAGCTTTCTTTATTGTCTTTGAGGTATTGTATTATTTGACTTTCAATCTTCATTTTTCATCTTTTAGCTCATAAAGATACTCTTTTCAGCTCAAATTGAGCAATTATTGAGCTATATTCATTCTCTAAATGAGCTACAATGTTTTGAATATGGAGCGTTTGGCATTATAAAACACCTAACTATCAAACCGTATTTTATTAATTGTACTTATGTTTAAAGCCTGCAATAACCGCCCAATGACCAATATTTATTGTTGTGTTTAGTAGTTTATTACTACACGATTTATAGTTATTTTATTAACTCCAATATTATAGCCACCCCACCACCTTTTGCCAGATGAATGATCTTATTGTAGGTATTATCAACAGTGGATTTTGTTTGTTTGAAATCAATAGCAATTCGGTCAGCATTCAATCCATCTTTATACATGGTCATTTTATACTTTTTTCCATCCGTGAGAAACGACAGATCCAATTCCAAATCCCTCGAACTCCAATCGGTCATCCCACCAATAAACCAATTATCCCCATTTCTTCTTGCTATTAAAATATAATCAGATACAGCGGCCTCTAATACGCGGGTTTCATCCCATACAGTAGGTACTTGAGAAATAAAATCTAAAGACTGTTGTTCTTTATAGTAAATAGATGGCGATTCACACAACATTTGTAGAGGAGCTTCATACACCACATACATGGCTAGCTGGTGGCATCTTGTGCCCATACTCATAGGTCTTTCAAATCTAATTTTGAAATTTTTCTGGTTGGTGTTGAGCATTGATCCCGGGGTAAAGTCCATGGGACCGGCTACCATCCTGATAAAAGGAATTGTCACATTGTGTTCGGGCGTAATATCTGCACTCCATTTATTATTTTCATTCCCTTTTACACCTTCATAATTGATAACATTTGGCCATACTCTTTCAATACCTGCAGGTTTAAATGCCCCATGAAAATTCACAAGCAATTTGTAACCTGCTGCAATTTTAGCTATTTCTTCATAGGAGTTGACCATATACTGATCACTTCTTTGCATAAAGTCCACTTTGATACCTTTGGCGCCCCATTCGCTGTATAATTTCAATATCTCAGTTATATTTTCATCCAGAGGCTTCCACAACACCCACAAAATGATTCCTACACCCTTTGATTTCCCATATTCAATCAGTTCAACAACATCAATTTGGTCATTAAAAGACATAATTTCAGTTGTTGATTTAGTCCAACCTTCATCAAGTATAACATATTCAATATTATTTTTTGAAGCAAAATCTATGTAGTACTTATAAGTTTCAGTATTTATGCCAGCTTCAAAATCAACACCAAAAATATTATTTGCATTGTACCAATCCCATGCTACTTTACCTGGTTTTATCCAGCCGGGTTCTTTAATTTTTGACTTACCTGATAGCTTTGTTATGAGATTACTTTCTACAAATTGCCTATCATCATTACTTATCAAAAACACACGCCATGGATAGGATCTTGCTCCCGATACTTTAGCAATAAAGTCTCCTTCTTCAACTATAATTTGGTTACGGTCAGGGGATTTCTTTTTATTAGGAATGACTTCAGTTGCATATTTAGGAAAACTTGCGCTTAGTGTTTTGTCCGTGTCTTTTTTAAGAAACATACATGGGTAATTATGAAGTGAGGCTTCTGTAATAAGCACCTTAGCATTTATGGTGTTAAACATCACAGGAAGGCTACAAAAATCTCCCTCATCAATTTTTGACAATGACTTGTTTAAATATTTTCGTTCATTATGCGAATACATAGATTCTTCCTTAGGAAAATAGGAAAATGTATTTTCATTAAATGTAAGAAGTAATTTTTCATTTACAACTGTTTTATTTTTAATTTCGTTATCAATAAACCGGTATGCCACACCATCATCATAAGCCCTGATTATGAGTTGATAATTATCTAGAAAATAGAGACTTAGTTTATTGTATTCGTCAATAATTTTTGAATCCTTATAAGGAACTTGTGGACTAATTTCACCTTTGTAGGTTTTGTTTTTAATGCTTTTTAGCTTTGGATTTTTACCTAATACTCTACCTTCTCCCATATCCATTGCCATGACAGCATTTTCAATCACAACTTTCTCATCAAGACTTATTGTGAATGAGATTTGATGGGCAATCCTAACAAACACACTAATTTGTCCGTTGGGTGATTCAACAGTTAAATTCTGAGCCATGACACTCATTTGAAAAATTATTAACAGCAGTAAAATAATTCGTTTTAGCATAATCAAGATCATTTTAATGATAAATAATTGGGAATAAAAAGTCCTATTTTAACTGAACTTCTATGGCTTCCCCTGGTTTAATATTAGTTTCTAAAAATATTTTGCTTTCATTTAGAATCCTTACAGATAATCCACCCAATTCTCTTTTTACTTCAATATCGAAGGTTTTATGGAATGATTTTATATTTCGCAATGCCATTTCATCCCAGTTTTCAGGTAATTTGGGAGAGAAAGAAAATGTGCTAAAGCCTTTTGGACGCATTCCAAATATTCCTTCAGTTACCACTCTACAATATAGTGCACTTTCTGCTGATAAATGTCTCTGATTTCCTTCGGGGTATGCTTCAACAGGGTATGGAACATGTTCACCTAATAAACGTCTTTTTGAATAATAATTAAAGAAATCTATAGCGCGTTCCGTTTCTCCAGCAGCAAACACACCTCTTAAAGCATATAAAGTAGCTCTGTCCCAAAAAGTAGTACTGCCCGACTCAGAAGCTAAGCCTTCTGATGTCCATAATTTTTCTGAAAACAAAGCATCAATTGTTCCTTTACTTCTTTTAAAAATATCTACGGTAAGAGGAGTACATATCCATGCCCTTAAAGTATTATTTCCTTTGTAATACCTATAAGTTTCAAAACCGTCGATATGATAACCAAAAAAATCTTCAATCGACTTTTCAAGTTTTCTAGCCTGTTTAGAGTATTTTTCTAAAACAGAAGATTCAATATTTAATTCCTTCCCCAGCATCACGGCAGAGAGTAATGCATCGTAATATAATGATGAGGTATTTAGATTGGCATCACCTGCAGGAAAACGCCCTTCAAGTTCATCACTATCAGACCTTACTACACCATAATTGTCTACCTTTCTTCGGGAATATTCAAGACACCATTCAATAAGAGGCCAAAGTTGCCGGGCAGTTTTATCATCGCCATAAGCCAATGCAAAACGAGTAGCCCCATATGCAATCATGGCCATATCACCTCTGTCACCTGCCCCATTCCAAAAATCTTCCCCTTCGGCAATAATCGAGCTGGGAATCGGTTTATATTCCGGGTTAATATACTTTGCAAAATGTCGAAATGAATTAATTGCTGACTCATTTCCTTCAGGATTACCTAAGAAAGGGAAAAATGGATTTGCGTATTCGGCCTGATCATTTGCCCAGATAGCAGCATAGTATCTTCCACCTCCAGGGCCATGCATTAATCCACCTTTTGTTTGATATATACTTTCAGTTGCTCTTAGCTTTGCAAATGAGAAGGTAGTGTTTATAACCTTATTCGGTGATTCAAAGATTAAGTCGGAAAAAATTTCATCTACTAGTTTTTCACGTTTTTTAAGCTCGTAATTAGCCGAAACGTATTGTTCTTCGATCCCTGTTTTATGTCCAGAATATATCAATGCATATTCTATAGACTTATCAGGACCCAGATTAAAGTTTCCATGTTTAGTTGATACAACTTTAACGGTATATGAACCATAAACCCCTTTATCAGCTTCGGTTATATAAGAATACTCAATCTTAGGAAGTTCAACATTAATTGACTTATTTGTTGGGTTCGATATTTTTACCATATCAATAAATACAGGTTGATCGGTTGAAGGATATAATTGGTGCATTATTTGTATTTTATCGATAGTCTTGGATTGATAGCTTAAAGTTCCTTTTATACAAAATCTACTTGGTTCTTCAGTTACAATTTTTCCATCAATTTTTATTGGAGGCAAGTCACTATTTTTAATATCGTGTATCAAGCTGGCATGTGTATCATTAGGAATAGTTCTGAGCATAGGAAAAACCAACTGAACCTTTTGTTTCAGTTTACCTTCGTTTATGCCATAATGAATTATTGCAGAAATATGTAAACCACTCATCTCTATATGATCCATATGTGAATCATTGTCCTTAATTTGCCATTCAATACCACCATCGTCCTTTAAAAACCAACGCAAAGTATCTTGTGATTTAACAGTGTTACTTAAACATGTAAAAAGTGTGAATAGTAAAAATATCTTGATCTGTGTTTTCATTTTGTAATCTTATAAATTTCTAATTCATTATTCCTAATTAGTAATCGTTTATAAATACCGGAAACATCTCTTTTTCAGATTCAATGGCAATAGCAAAAATGTTATGTATTTTCCAACACTAACCAATATTCTTAAGGTATTGTTCTATTAAATACAACGGTTTTGCTCGTATGTTTGTATTACTGTATAAATATATACTTTTAAAGGTGTATAACAAAACCAAAATAGAAGGGATAGGGAGGTTTTGCTGGATACATATAAATTCTTAGCTTTTGTTGTAATGCGTATTTAGTCTTTTTCCTCAATTTTCAACCATTTATTTCGTCCTATTGTTATTATTCCGATTGTAAAAATAAGAAGCGAAATAAACAATACTATTCCAATATCTTTAACAATTGAAATCTCTCTACCATAACCAAACATTAGTACTCCCGTAAATGGTAATAATGCTACTATAAATATTGATTTTACATTAAAAAATTTATTCCCTTTAATGTTCAAAGTTTCACTTTCAGATAATGATTTCAATTCGATTTGTTCACTTCCCCACTACCCATATATTTTTGCTTTAATTAAGCCATTTTCTAATTCTTTAGGTATTTCAATAGTCTTTCCTTCTCCGTTTTTTAATTCAGTCAACTTATCATTTCCAATAAATATTTTATGCGAAATGCCTTGGTTAAATTTTTCTTCTGGTCTTTTAAATGTAAATTTTTTCATATTCGAACTAACGTTAGTTTTTTTGAGATAATATTCACAGGATTACAATTATTCACTTTCTGTTATTATTCTCATTTTTAGTCCCACATTTAAACATGATCATTAAGTATTTCAATAAATTTTCTTAATGTGGCGTATGCATTACAACTCGTTATATTCATATAAATATACACATTTATAGGCGCAATTTGCCGGATAGCGTTCGTTTTTGGTTGTTATTATATTCAGGTAAATTTAACTGCTTTTATATTAGTATCAAAATAATTTTCAGCTGCTTAGGTAACATATACATTATCTTATGTTTCTTTCTAAGTTGGGAAAGAAAGAAGAAAAAAGAAAAGGAATTACTTAGAATCGTTTACAAGAGAACATAATAACCATACTTTTCAATTTTGTTCTTTCTAGTTAATGTGTAAAATCCAGAAGTAATAAAAATGTTTTTTTCAGATTATTTACGCTTTTCTGTTGTTGTTTTAATAGGGTAGAAGATTAAATAGAACTAAAATAGAATAAGTTTAGTAGAATCTGTTACCACAGTAGCTGTCAAAAAAAATCGCAACTTGCAGATATATAGCTAATTGCGATTTATTTTAGTGACCTCGACAGGA
>JBDLJB010000067.1:0-7933 GCA_039714555.1 Bacteroidota bacterium | reverse complement strand
TTGGCAAGCGTTTTTATTTTCTGTTTTTATAATTCAAGTTTTTTAGATTTAACCAATATAAGATTAATTCAAGTTCTGTTTAAAAACTATGCAACTATTCTTTATCACTTTTGTGCCAAGTGCCTTTTTATATCAGGAACATCAAGGTCATAGTAAAATACAATTCTATCAATAATTTCACCAATTGTAAATATTAGGATAGTGTACCAAATAGGAGAACCAATAACAATGAAAAGGGCTGTTAGAATCAAACTGAGGATTCGAATCATTTTTACTTTTAAAGGTATTTCAAACTGCTTAATTCCAATTAGAAATAAGTAAAGTCGAAAACCCATTAGCGAAGCAAAAATCCAATATAAATTATTGAATAATAAGAAATATGAAAGTGAAATAAAGATTACTTGAGCAGAGTGAAACTTAGTTTTCCAGTACACTTGTACAGGTTGGTATAATTTGTCAACGGAAAAGAGGAGCATAAATCCAAATACAATAAGTAGCCAATTTGGTAAGTCTAATACAATTAAGTCAATAAATGTAGAAGCATAAAAAAGTGAGAAAAAAAGAATTTCACGACTTAACCATGATTTCCTGATATTCAGTAATGCACGCCAAGCTCTAAAAGGCTTACCTAAATGGAACATGCTTAGTCCTGCGGCAATAGCTCCTACGGCTAAAAATACAAACTTGATGTTCAATGACTGCTGATTTAAAGTATTAACTGCAGTGATACCTACCATTACCGAAACAATAAAAGTGAACAAAACTAAAGTCCATTCTTTTAAAGCAGATATTTTTTTAACAACAGCAGGTTCTGTAATTTCTATTGATTCAAAAAGACTGTGATCAATTTCCGGACCGTTTTTTTTAATACGCTCCTTTATAACAATTGATGGTTGGGTACTTACAGGAACATTGATGCTTGATTTTATAGATGACTTATCAATTTCTTCGAAAGAAAAATCGAGGGCTCCGGTTGGGCATAAGCTAACACAAGCAGGTTCTTGATTATCGATAAGTCGTGATTCGCAAAAATTACATTTATTAATAATCCCACTAATTGGATTGAATTTTGGCGCATCATATGGGCAGTTCCAAGTACAGTATTTACAACCGATACAATGATTAGTTGTATGTAAAACCGCTCCGGTTATCGGGCTGCGTGAATAAGCAAGTGCCGGACAATTTTCCATACAAACTGCATCTTCACAATGATTGCACGACATGGACAGGTAGAATAATGGTAGTCCGGGTAATTTTTCAGGATTAGATGAATAGATATTTCTCCACGATTCCGGCTCTTGAAAACCGTTTTCATTAATACAAGCTATAACGCAAGCTTCACAGCCAACACACTTGTTTTTATCGAATATGAAATAATTTTTATTCATTATATTTTTTCTACTTCAACCATAGAATCATGAAAAGCTGTTCCATGCCCCATATCTGTCTCTCTACCTTTTGACAACAGGTTTGGACTTCCTCCTTCCGAATTCCAATAACCATTTACAATAACCACATTACCGGGGCGAATGCTGTAATCATATTTAACTACAATAAATATTTCTCCACGATTATTATATACACGGACTTTCTCATTGTTAGCAATATTCCTTTTTACTGCATCTTGCGGACTCATCGTAACCACAGGATATGGATCGAGTGCTTTAATGCACTTTAAATTTCCAAACTGAGAATGAATTCTATTTTTAGTATTAGGACTCATCAAACTTAGCGAGAATTGTTTGTTTTTACTCTTCTGCCCTTCAATTAAAGGCTCGTAGCTGGGCAAAGGATTTACTTTCCAAATTGATACTGCATTTTCAGAATAAAGTTCTATTTTGCCTGTTTGAGTTTTGAATTTCAAATCTGAAAAAGCAATTTCTTCAGTTCCTGGAGCAAGGATAGGTCTATTTTTTAATTTTTCGAGAGACAATTCATCATATTGGTCTAAATATTTATTCAACCATTGCTCAATCGCATAATCGTTAGGTTCGGGTATGTTATTATAAATATCTTCTTTCGAAAAATTTAATTTATTTGCGAGGAGATAGTAAATTTCTGTTTCAGGTTTTACTTCACCTGGCGGATTAATAACCTTTTGCTTTAATTGCACATAAGGATTCCAGTACGAACCAATAATATCGCTCTGCTCAAACATTGATTTTGCAGGAAGAATGATGTCTGCTTCTCTTGCAGTATCAGTCATAAACTGATCAACAACAACTACAAAATCTAGTTTACGAAAAGCTTTTATCGTTTTATTAGAATCTGGATTTTGAGTAATAGGATTGCCTCTTTCCACCCAAGCCATTTTCAATTCCGGATTTTTAGTTTCCATCATCTTTTCACCTAATAAAGCAGTAGCTATGCTTCTTCTAAAAGGCTTATCTTTTTCCAATGAAGGATAATAGTTTTCCGGCTCTTTTACTGTATCAAATATATACGATTGTAGATTTGCATAATGCCAACAAGCACCTTTTTTTCCAATATTTCCTGTAATCACAGAAAGAGTTAATAGAGCGCGTGTTGTTTGTCCGCCATTGGTATAGCGTTGCATACCATAACCGGCAACTATTGTCATTGGTTTAATCTTTCCAATTAGTTCTGCCAGTTCTTCAATAAAATGAACAGGGACGCTGCATTCTTTACTAGCAGTTTCAATTTTTATTTTGTCAAGACTTTTGGTAAATCTTTTAAAACCAACTACATGTTTTTCAACAAAATCAGAATCGTAGTTTTTATCTCGTATAATTATTTTTGCTACTGCCAAAGCCAATATTGCATCTGTTCCGGGTATGGGTTGTATCAATAAATCGGCACCTTCTGTCGAAGGAGTTCTTCGGGGGTCGATAACAACAAGTTTAGCACCATTGCGTTGTGCTTTTTCAATAGGAAGCATTTGATGGATATTACTCTCAGCAGGATTTTTTCCCCACAAAACAATGAGTTTGGCATTTTCAATATCCCACGTTGCATTATGCTTGTTCTCTCCTAAGGTTAACCGGGTAGCTTCCAAACCGGCAGGCCAGCATAAATTGCCATATACTGTAGTAGCCCCACCGTAAAGTTTCCAAAAATTTGTACTCACTCCATTTAGCAGACCCGAACTTCCACTTGCTGCATAATAAAGAATAGAGTTGCTGCCAAAATTTGTTTTATAAAAACTAAGTTTATCAGAGATGGTTTTAAGTGCTTTTTCCCAAGAAATTTTGGTAAAACGACTGTTCACCTTTTGTAATGGATATAAAATTCTATCATTTGAGTTGACTCTTTCAATATAGCTTAATCCCTTTAGGCAAAGACCTTTGGGTGTGGATTTGTTCAAAGGCTGTGCTTCAATTTTCTCAATTTTTCCTTGTTCAACAATTACTTTAAGTGAACAGGTACTGTAGCAGTTTCTTGGACAAGCTGTATTAAATATTTCCACTTTTTCGTTGTTACCAAATCCTTCAATCTTGTTTTTAACGCTTTCTGTTGTTTTCATTTGATTATAATCGTATGCGGTTCAACTATTAAGACTGATATCATTTGTGTGTATGTGGTGTTTTTCAAATGATTGCCAACGGCCTGAATAAGCGCCCGTTTTAATGGCGTTTATTTTTTGTTGTGCTCAGTATTAATTTCTCGATTAAATAACATGTCACTTTTTTGAGATATTTCATTTCTTATCATTCAGACTTTTTTCTACAACAGAATCCGGAGCATAATAGATTCCTTTCTGTTCCCAACGTATTTTTAGATTCTGTAAAGCTGATTTAAAGTTGTCAAATATTTTATTATGCTTTGCTGTCCAACCAACTTCTGCATAGGCAGCGATTCTGGGAAAGACTCTGAAGTGCATATGACCATTAGTGGGAATCCATTCGCCCCACATCTGACAGCCTAAACCAATCACTTTTTCATGAAATTTTGGATCAAGGTCTGTGGGGATAGGATCAAAAGCATATGCTGCTGATAATGGTATATCATTATAACCATAATCCAGGTAAGTACCAGTATGTAAAGAATTCACAATTTCATATCCATTACTGGCAGCTTGAGTGGCCAATGCCACATCTCCTCTCCAGAAGTGTACTACGGTCTCAGCAGCTAGTTGCTGGTCTGATTTAGTATCTTTATCATCCTGATATTCATGAATATTATGCCCCATTATTTCATTCCAGCCCATCATTCTTCTACCCTTGCTTTGTAAGTATTGAGAGATTCTGTTGGTAAAGAATACTTGTAATTCGGCAGGGGTAGACAGTCCTTCCTGTTCCATATAAACATTTACAGATTCAGACTCTTTCCAATGATTGTACTTGACTTCATCTCCACCTATATGGATCACTTTTGAAGGGAACAATCCCATAACTTCATCAAGTACATCGGTAAGAAATTGATAGACCTTTGGATCACTTACATCATATACATCTTTACCTACTCCAAACTTTATGGGCACTTCTATCTCTTTTTTTGCTGTACCCAACCAAGAGTAGGATGCAATAGCTGCACTTGAATGCCCCGGCATTTCAATCTCTGGAACAATCGTTATATGTCTTTCTTCGGCGTAACTTACAATCTCCTTAATCTCTTCCTGAGTATAAAATCCTTCATGTGGTTCTGCTGATTGAATCGGACTATTCCATGTACCTACTTGGGTACTTTTTCTTTTTGATCCAATTTGTGTGAGAAGTGGATATTTTTTGATTTCAATTCTCCATCCCTGATCATCTGTTAAGTGCCAATGAAAAACATTCATTTTCAATAGAGCCATCTCATCCAGTAGCATTTTTACTTGATCCATTCCTTTAAAATACCGTGCTTCATCCAACATAAAAGCCCTCCACGAGAACCGGGGAGAATCTTTAATAGTAACCCTCGGAATTTCTAAAAATGAAACTTTACTTAGTGAATCAGCGGGTACAGGTAAGAGCTGTTTTAAACTCTGCATTCCATAAAACCAACCAGTATTATTCGAAGCAATAATTTGTACCTCATCATCTGTAATAATCAGTTCATAAGCTTCTTTTGAAAGCTCTTTATTAAGCTTGAAGTTAATAGTTTTATCTTTACGTTTTTTAGAATTTTTTATTTCAACTTGAAATCCGAATTCCTCATTGAGGTATTCTTCTAAGATTAATGCAGTTGTTCTACTTTCTGGAGAAGTAACTATACTAATTTTTGAGTTTAAAGTAAAACTTTCATTTTGTGTAATCACCTCCTGTGGTTGAGGGATAATTCTAATACTTTGCGCCGATAGCATTGAAAAACTAAAAATGTTTATAATGCACAATACAATTGTAATTCTGATTTTCATATATTATTCCTTAATTTGACTTTATGTCTTGTTGCTAACGGATGGCAATAAGAAACGTAGGTGTTTTGAAGCACCTACCTATCAAGTTACCAAGCCGATTTTTAAATGTTACGTCGTATAAATTTAGCACTTTCAGCCCTATGTTTTTTATTGCGTGTTATACACTGACATACCTTTCACTTCTTGCTAAAAAAATCTATAGCGATATCAACTATCAGATCTGTATTTGACCTCCAAGGATCATGAGGGGTATTCGGTAACACACAAAACTCACTGCCCTTTATGTTTCTAAAAAGAGCTAAACCATGCTCTAGCTTAATAACCCATTCTTTGTCTCCCATTACTACCATTGTCCTACATTCGATCTTGTTCAGTCTGGAATCGTCGATTATAGTTTGTTCGAATTGCATCTTTTTGAAATCGAGAATGAACTTCTCCCAATTATCCTTTTGTGGGGATTTGCTTTTATAATCAAGCAGCCAATCTTGCATATTGCTTTGCACATGTTGAGGATCTAGTGTCTTATTTAAATTTATCATTCTGTTTGTAACTCCACCAATATTACTGTTGGCTCCAGTAACCAAAATCCTTTTTACCTTGTCTGGCCTGTCATAAGCTAGTAGTAGTGCTGTGTTTCCTCCATCACTATGTCCTATTACATACACGCTGTCCAATCCTAATTGGTCAATCAATTGCGAAAAATAATCAGCCATCAACTGGTAGCTTAGAGTATCTGCCTGTTCTGAACGTCCATGTCCAGGACTGTCTACCGCAATAACTCTAAAGTGATTTGCTAATTCAGGTATGGCCTGGCGAAATTTATAAATTGACCCTATTCCACCATGGAGCATAAGCAATGGTGTTCCACTACCGTATTCTTCAAAGTAAAGGTTGGTGCCATTAATTGATATTTGCTTTCCATTATTTGATCCATAGACAATTTGGCTATGACTACTCTGGGAACTTAAAAACAAAAAGAACAATGCAAGAGATATAATAACGAGTTTTTTCATTTCATGAAATTTTAGATGAGTAATGTCTTATCATGCTTGTGCATAACGGTCTCGTGTAACCGCAGTAGCGACTATTTTTGTGTTTTGTTCCTACGAAGATACGGTTATATTTTTACTATTAACTTACTATAAAACAACTTGTTTAGCTATTGTCGGTTACACAATGTTAGCACCTTTATTTTATAATTCCCAATTGTTTTAGTGCCTCATATGTTACTTCTTTTCTTACCCCTGGAAACAGCTTCATGTTAAATTTCATTTTAGGTTCAACATTTGTTGCGAAATAATAGACCTTATTTTTTGCTTCAATATATCCAACAAACCAACCGTTATCATTTCCATTATTTACTGACCAACCTGTTTTTCCACTTAAAGTATAATTTTCGTTATCCTCAATTATCATTATTTCTTTCATTATTTTTTCAGTTCTTTCTGAAATGGGAAGTTTTGATTCATAGAAATTTTTCAAAAAATCAATTTGTTGAAATTGACTAATTTGAGAATTTCCTTCAAGCCAAAAATTATCAATATTTATCGAGTCAACCTTCATGTTTCCATATTCAAGTTTAGTCAAGAATTTGTTCATGCTATTTTCTCCAATTTTTCTCGCTATTTCTTGATAACAAGGGACACAAGAAAAATGAAATGCATCTCTAAATATTAAATCCTGCTCCCAAATTTTTAAATATCTTTTTTCTCCGTTCCATTTAAAAAGAGTACTATCATTTTTTACAATACCATTTTCAAGTGCAATTATTGAATTAGGAATTTTAAATGTAGAAGCTGGTAATTTTCCATTATTAGCCCAATTAAAATTATTAGAATAATATTTACCGTTTTGAGGTTCGTAAATTAATATCGACCCTTTTACATTAGCAGAATTAATAATTTGTTGAAACTCAAGATTGATGACTTGAATTCCTTTATTCATTTTCTTTTTGTTAGAATTATTTCCTCTGTTTTCTGAACAAGCAGAAAGTATAATCAAAATCACAAGAATGTAGTAAATTTTCATTTTTGTCATATTGGTACTAACGGTTGGCTAAATGTACGTATTTGCATGCGAAGCACAAATATGGAATTTAGGTTTTGTTAGCATTTCGGTTTTTTATTTCATAAATAACACCCGATTCACCTTCAAAATTATACTCCTCCTTATATACTCCTCCAATTTTTTCAAGTACTCTTATTGATCCCACATTTTCAATCATTGCGCGTCCAACAATTCGAGTTAGTCCAATTTTCGTAAATCCATAGTCAACACAGGCTTTAGCGGCTTCACTTGCGATACCTTTATTCCAATGTTTTTTAAATAACCTAAATCCAATATCATATTCATCCAGTTTGGGGGTGAATTTAAGACCGCACCAACCTATAAATTCATTCGAACCTTTTTCAATAACTGCCCATCTTCCAAATCCATAAGTTTTATAGTGGGTATAATTTTCTAAAAAGACTTTTGCTTCTTGGATGCTCTCAAATGGTATGTCTCCAGTATATTTAATGTTCTCCCAATCCAAATTTAAACGATACGTATTTTCAGCATCATTGGGAGTCATTTCTCTTAAGTACAACCTTTCCGTTTCAAGAATTTTCATTTTAACTTTTGGTTTTATTGTTA
>JBDLJB010000066.1:0-8140 GCA_039714555.1 Bacteroidota bacterium | reverse complement strand
ATTGTACGACCTGTCTAATGACATTAGTGAAACAAAAAATGTGGCTGCCCAAAACCCTGAAGTAGTTGAAAAAATAAAATTGCTTGCAAAAGATATGAGAAAAAGGTTAGGAGATAGCCTATATGAAATTGAAGGAGAAGAGAATAGGCCTGTTGGAAGAGTTGATTAAAAAACGCAAAGTAAGTGAACATATAAAATATAAAACAAATTTTATTTTATCTTAAATCATAGTGCACAACGGGTGTATTTATTAATATCAAAATATACATCAAATGAGTCTTATATATAAAAGTATAGCTTTAATTTTTGTTTTTTTCTTGAATTCATGTGAAAAAGATAAAACTTTTACTGAAGGAGATATTCAAATTATTCCGAAACCGGTAGAATTAATACTGGATAAAGGTGTGTTTCAGTTTTCGGAAAATACACAGTTTGTAGTTGTTAATGCATCGCAAAAAGAAATTGCCAATACATTAGTAAACAAGTTTAAAAAAACTGCCGGGTGGAATCTTAAAGTTTTAAATACTAAACCTCAAAATAATTATATTCAATTTATTATTGACGGAAGTCTTACTACAGAAAGTTATAATTTAACTGTGAGTAAAGAAACAATTCGTATTAAAGCGAGTGGGAATGCAGGTTTTATATATGGGTTAGAAACAATTCGTCAGTTGTTACCGGTAGCTATCGAAAGTAAAGAAATTGTATCGAATACAGATTGGGTAATTCCAAATCTTACAATTCAAGATCAGCCACGTTTTAAATGGAGAGGATTGATGTTAGATCTTTCTCGTCATTTTTTTGAAAAAGAATATATTAAAAGCACAATTGATAGGTTGGCAATGCATAAAATGAATGTATTACATTTACATTTAGTTGATGATCAGGGTTGGCGGATAGAAATTGAAAAATATCCAAAATTGACTGAAATTGGTGCCTGGAGAGAAGATCAGGAAGATATTGCTTGGAACGGTAGAGAAAAAACAAAAGCAGGAAAAAAAGGAACTTATGGTGGTTATTTGTCACAAGCAGACTTGAAAGAAATCGTAGCTTATGCTGCAACCCGTAACATCGAAATTATTCCTGAAATTGAAATGCCTGCTCATGTAATGAGTGCTATTGCTGCTTATCCTGAACTTTCATGTTTTGAAACTCCAATTGGTGTTCCATCAGGGGGTGTTTGGCCAATAACTGAGATTTATTGTGCAGGTAAAGAAAGTACATTTGAGTTTCTTGAAAATGTATTGCTTGAAGTAATGGAAATATTCCCTTCAAAGTATATTCATATTGGTGGAGATGAGGCAACTAAGACCAACTGGGAAAAATGCCAACATTGTAAAAAAAGAATGAAAAAAGAAGGGTTGAAAGATGTGGAAGAATTACAGAGCTATTTTGTAAAACGAATGGAGAAATTTATAAACTCTCATGGTAAAAAGCTGATTGGATGGGATGAGATTTTAGAAGGAGGATTGGCTCCTGAAGCAACTGTAATGAGTTGGAGAGGTGTTAAAGGTGGTTTAGAAGCTGCAGCTCAAGGTCATGATGTTGTTATGACACCCGGTTCACATTGTTATTTTGATCATTATCAAGGGCCACAAAATGAAGAACCTATTGCTTTTGGAGGTTTTTTACCGTTGAGTAAAGTGTACCAGTTTGATCCAATTATTGATTCAATGAATGAAGAAGAAGCCAAGCATGTATTGGGTGGTCAGGCTAATTTATGGTCTGAATTTATCACGACAAATTCGCATTCTGAATATATGATATATCCAAGAATTGCTGCTTTAGCTGAAGTAGTCTGGAGTCCAAAAGAATTACGTGACTGGAATGATTTTTCAGATAGAATCAAGGTTATGTTCAATCGTTATGAATTTCTTGGAATAAATTATGCTAAAAGTTCCTATTTACTTACAGCCTCTTCTGAAGCAGATTTAAAGCGTATGTCAGTGCAATTGAAATTACAAAATGAGTTTCCAAATGCTGATATTCGATATGTTTTAGGTGATGAAGAATTGAATAAAAACGCTAATAAATACATTAAATCTATTGAGTTAAAAGAAACTACAACAATAAAGGCGTCATTATTTGAAGATGAGAAACCTGTAGGAAGAGTTTTTACAGATACTATTAAATTTCATAAAGCTGTTGCGCATAAGGTAAGTTATACAAATATGTACAGTGATAATTATAAGGGTTCTGGAGAATTTAATTTGGTAAACACTTTAAGAGGAACAAAGAATTTTCATGATGGTAAATGGCAAGGTTGGATTGGAGAAAATATGGAAGTGATTATCGATCTTGAAAAAGAAGAAGAGATCAGCCAGGTAACAGTAGGGTCAATGGAAAATCAGGGGGCTGGAATTTATTACCCTATTGCTGTGGAAGTTTTAATTTCAATGGATGGTAAATCCTATCAAAAAGCAGGAGAAATAAAGAGAGGATATGCTAAAAATTATAACTCTGAATTGAAAAATTTTATAGTAAAGTTTCCAAAAGTTAAAACAAGATTCATAAAAGTAAATGCAATTAAAATGAAGCAATCACCAAGTGGAGGGGGTGTTTGGTTATTTGTAGATGAAATTTTAGTTGATTAAAAAATATTAAAATTTAATAGGAAGAAATTTAATTTAACAAAATGATAAAAGCGGTTCTTAATATTATTGTAACGTTTGTATTTATTGCTTTTTTTTCTTGTGAAATTGAATATGATAATAAAGATGTGGTAGTGAAAGATGAAGTGAGTATTGTTGATTATGTCAATCCTTTAATGGGAACAGATTCTGATTTTAGTTTGTCAAATGGGAACACTTATCCCGCGATAGCTACACCCTGGGGGATGAATTTTTGGACACCTATGACTTCAAAAATGGGAGATGGATGGACCTATAAATACGATGAAAATAAAATTCGGGGAATCAAACAAACACATCAGCCTAGTCCGTGGCTAAATGATTATGCAGCTTTTTCATTAATGGCCGTAACAGGTGATTTAAAATTTAACGAAGAAGAAAGGGCTTCCTGGTTTTCGCATAAAGCAGAAACGGTTAAACCACATCATTATAAAGTTTATTTGGCTGATTATGATGCAACTGTTGAAGTTTCGCCTACTGAACGTGCAGCTCATTTTCAATTTACATTTCCAAAATCTGATACATCTTACATTTTATTAGATGCATTCTATAAAGGTTCTATGATAAAAATAATTCCTGAAAAGAGAAAAATTATTGGTTATTGCAGAAATAATAGTGGAGGAGTACCCGGCAATTTTCACAATTATTTTGTTGCAGAATTTGATAAAGATTTTGAAATAAAACATACATGGACTGATAATTGGGAATTTAAAAAAAATACATTGAACAGTGAAGGCAATCACGTTGGAGCAATTATTGGTTTTAAAACTACAAAAGGAGAACAGGTACATGTAAAAGTTGCTTCTTCTTTTATAAGTTTAGAGCAGGCAGAAATCAATTTGAATAGAGAAATTGGAATAGATACTTTTGATCAAACCAGAGAAAAAGCAAAACAAGCCTGGGAAAAAGAACTGGGAAGAATTAAGATAGAAGATGATAATATAGATAATATTAGAACTTTCTATTCCAGTCTTTACAGGGTTTTATTGTTTCCACGAAAGTTTTATGAGCTTGATAAGAATAATAATATAGTTCATTATAGTCCTTATAATGGTAAGATTCTACCCGGTTATATGTTTACCGATAATGGCTTTTGGGATACCTTTAGAGCAGTATTTCCATTTTTTAATTTGATGTACCCTGAGCTTAATAGTAATATTATGGAAGGGTTGGCTAACACTTATAAAGAATCAGGATGGTTGCCCGAATGGGCCAGTCCGGGGCATAGAGATGTGATGATCGGTTCTAATTCAGCGACGATTGTTTCAGATGCTTATTTAAAGGGTAATATGAAGGAAAAAGATGTGGATATTCTATTAGAAGCTATTCTGAAAAACGCTACAATTGGTGAAAATCGACCTGTAAATTCAGTTGGTAGAGCAGGTGTTGATTTTTACAATTCACTTGGATATGTTCCTTATGATGTTGGTATCAATGAAAATGCTGCAAGAACTTTAGAGTATGCATTTGCAGATTTCACTATAGCTAAAATGGCTGATAAACTTGGTAAGAAGGAAATTGCAAATAAATACTATAATCAATCTTTAAATTATAAAAATTTATTTGACCCTTTAACAAAATGGATGAGGGGTAAAAATAAAGACGGTAGATTTCAAACTCCATTCAATCCTTTAAAATGGGGTGATGCCTTTACGGAAGGGAATAGTTTGCATTATACATGGTCAGTATTTCATGATATTCAGGGGCTTATTGATCTGATGGGAGGCAATGAAGAATTTATTGCAAAACTGGATGAGGTTTTTGAAATGCCACCGGAATTTGATGCCTCTTATTATGGATTTACAATTCATGAGATCAGGGAGATGCAAATAGTTAATATGGGGAACTATGCACATGGTAATCAACCGGTACAACATATGATCTATTTGTATAATTATGCAGGGGTACCTTATAAAACACAAAAATGGATCAGAGAAGTGCTTACAAAATTATACAGTGCAACACCAGATGGATATTGTGGGGATGAGGATAATGGTCAAACATCGGCATGGTACGTTTTTAGTAGTTTAGGATTTTATCCTGTAACTCCGGCAGTTGATCAGTATGTTATTGGGAGCCCTTTGTTCAAAAAAGCAATTATTCATCTTGAAAATGGAAATAAATTTACAATATCTGCAAAAGATAATTCCGAAAGGAATTTTTATATAAAGTCTGCAAGTTTGGATGGAAATTTTTATAACAATACTTTTATCAAATTTGAAGATATTAAAAACGGAGGTGAATTAGAGTTTAATCTGGGTTCTGAATCAAATAAAGATTGGGGAAGCCAACCGGAGAATGTTCCTTATTCATTGACAAATAAGAAATAAATATAGATTATGAAGTCTAAAATAACTTTTTTAATACTGTTTTTAATTTCAATTACAAGCTTTGCTCAGTTGTGGATGGTTGATCCATTGGAGGCAATATACCCCGATAAAAATCAACTAAATGATTATAAAAATAGTTGGAAGGCAGATTTTCCTCAGGGATCAATAGCAGATGTTCATGTGCTTCTTAAAATTCCTAAAGGGAAAATATTTACAATATCGGCTATCAAAGATGGTCAGAAATTAGGTGCTCATGTTTGGAGTCAGCTTATCGATGTTCCTGTTGAACAGAATACGGGATTGGATAGTAGAACAGAGCAATATAAAAATATAATTAACCCTTATGTTATACGGAGGGCGCCATTCAGAATTTTTGAGGTTATTCAACCCGTTAAAGAAGAAAAACATACAAGTACAACAAAATTCACTGCCTTAAGACTCTCAATTCCTAGTTCAATTATTAAAGAAAAAGGCACTCATAAAATAAAAATCAAAGTAGAATCAGATGATTTCGAAGAGGAAGGAACATTCATTATAAAAGTTTATCCTGTTGAACTTCCAATACTTTCCAAAAGTCAGTTTTATTATACAAATTGGTTCAACTTAAAGCAAATGGGTGAGCAACATCAATTAGAACCCTGGTCAGAACCTTGGTTTAAAATGTTAGATAGATACGCAGAATTAATGGCACATGGTCGCCAAAATTCTATAATAATACCTCATGAATTATTTAAGCTTAATGGTGATGTAATTATTTTGGAAGATGAGAAGATGATCCGTTTTATTGATGTTTTTAGAAAATATGATTTTAAATATTTTGAAGCTCCACACTTGATGAATAGAGGAGATAATGATGACTGGGGTGACCATGAATTAAAAGTGGCTTTAACAAAAAGACGATATTATAAGGAGGATGGGAAGAAGGATATTGAAGTTTTGATGAATTTAATTCATGACTTTGTTTTAAATAACAATCTAACCAATAGTTGGTTACAACACATTGCTGATGAACCTACTTCAGCAAATGCACAATGTTATAAAGATGTTGTAAAACAAGTAAAAGAAATTTATCCTGAAATAAAAATTATGGAGGCTACAAATGACAGGGATGGAATTGCCGGTGCAATTGATATTTGGTGCCCATTAATCAATGATTTTCAGGAAAACGAATCCTTCTTTAGAGATAGGGAAAAGCTTGGTGAAAAAGTATTGGTATATACTTGTCTTATTCCAGGTGGAAAATGGTTAAACAGAACATTGGATATGGAAAGATTAAGACAGGTTTACTTTGGATGGGGAGCTGCTTTTTATAATACGGGAGGTTATTTACATTGGGGTCTAAATCAATATCTCACTAATCCTTTTGAGCAAAGTGTGATACATCATCCTGCTCCAGGTGCCAGTCCGAATAATTTTTTACCGGCTGGTGATACTCATGTAATTTATCCGGGAAATGATGGACCACTTTCATCTGTTCGCTTTGAAGCGCATCGTATAGGAATTGAAGATTATGATCTGTTACAAATGTTAAAAGCTCATGATTTAAAAAAATATGATAAGCTTATTAAAAATTTATTTAGAAGTTATACCGATTATAATTTATCAATATCTGTATATCGAAAGACCAAAAAGAAATTACTGAAATCATTAAAATAATATAAAAAACTTAATTAGAATAATATGAAAAAATTGAATAATATAATTGTAAAGTTAATATTTTTATTTCTTTTCTCTCAAAGTCAACTATTTGCACAGGCAATATATGAAGACGAGAGATATGTACCCGAGACTGATTCATTAGTTTTGGAAAAGTTAGATGAGTGGCAAGACAAAAAATTTGGATTGCTAATGCACTGGGGTGCGTATAGCCAATGGGGTATTGTTGAATCCTGGTCACTTTCACCAGAAGAATACCCTTGGTGCAAACGGAAAAAAGGGAGTAATCCGGATAATTATTTTGCTTATAAACAGGAGTATGAAGCACTTCAAACTACATTTAACCCTGTTAATTTTAATCCTGACAAATGGGCAAAAGCAGCTAAAGCTGCCGGTATGAAATATGTGGTGTTTACTACAAAGCACCATGATGGGTTTACCATGTTTGATTCTAAATATACCGACTATAAAATAACCAACAAGAAAACACCTTTTTCTACACATCCTAAAGCAAATGTTACAAAGGAGATTTTTAATTCTTTTAGAAAAGAAGGCCTGTGGACAGGAGCTTATTTTTCAAAACCCGACTGGCATTCAGAATATTATTGGGATCCTAAATATCCTCCAATGGATAGAAACGTGAACTACTCACCGGAAGAAAATCCTGAAAAGTGGAATAAGTTTGTAGAATTTACACATAATCAGATTATGGAACTAATGACAGATTATGGTAAAGTAGACATTCTTTGGCTTGATGGAGGTTGGGTTGCTAAAGCCTCTAAAGAAGAAATTATAGATTGGTTTAACAAAAAACTTAACAATGATAACCAAGCGTATCTTAAGCACAGAATGGTTAATCAAGACATCAAAATGGATGAACTAGTTATAAAAGCACGTGAAAAACAACCGGGTTTAATTGTGGTGGATAGGGCAGTTCATGGGAAAAATCAAAACTACTTAACACCAGAAAATCGAGTACCTGATAAAACATTGCCATATCCTTGGGAGTCTTGTATTATTTCAGGAGGAGGTTGGTCTTATACTCCTAATGCCAAATATATGGATGGCAGAAAAGGAATCCAAACATTAGTAGATGTTGTTGTTAAGGGGGGTAATTTATTATTGAATATTGCACCCGGTCCTGATGGAAAATGGCAGCAGGGAGCATACGATTTATTAAAAGAATTTGAAGGTTGGATGAAAATTAACAACACAGCTATTTATAGTACAAAACCAATAGAACCTTTTAAGGAAGGTAATATTGGTATGACTCAAAATAAACAGGGTAATGTTTTTTTATTATATATGGCTAAAGAAGGAGAAGACAAAATTCCTTCTGAAATTACGATTAATTCTATCAATCCGTCAAAAGGAGCAAAAATAAGATTACTCGGGTCTAAAAAGAAATTAAAATGGAAACGTAATAAAGAAGGATTTACAATTCTAGTACCTGAAAATTTAAGAAATAATCCACCATCAAAATATGTGTGGACGTTTGAAGTTTCATCTATAAATAAATAATAT
>JBDLJB010000065.1:0-8628 GCA_039714555.1 Bacteroidota bacterium | reverse complement strand
GTATTATTTATTGTGCTTTGGAAAAGAAGAAGAAATACCAATGAGGGAAAAATGAATTAGGAAACAGACGTTGATAAAATACAAGTTATATTACTTTGTTTCTATCAAACAAGTAAAATTAAGTATTTTAAGATCATATCCTCATTGTTAATGAGTGGCCGTTAATATAAGTAACCCAGCCCATAACACTTTGTATAAGTAATGGCAGGGTAAGTGTAAATCATTAAGGTTAGTAGCCGCTCAAACTTCATCACAGTTTGAGAGGAAAGATTCACGTATTCTGCCACTATTCATACAATTTACCTTTAGGTTTTATTTTCTAAAAAACTCCATTACAATTCATTCATTCGTTACATTTATCTTTTCCAAAGGCAATATATGTATGTGAGTTAAAAATTTCTTTAATGATTTTCCTATCAAAAATTACATTCTTATTATACTAAATTTCTTTACATTTGAATATTGTTAGAATGGTATTTATTGAAGTTATTACTTTACTTAATTAAGTAAAAAAGGATATAATTGCTTAAATAAATTGTTATAAATTAAAAAAATATGACTGAGAATCAAGATAAGATAAACCAGCTTCTTGATAAGCTGGACTTACTTCTAAAAAGGCAGGATAACTTTTCAAGAGAAATAAATAATTTACAAATTGAAATAAGCAATCTAAAAAAATCTAAGACAAAGCAATCTATAGAAAAAAAAGAAATAATTGAAGAAATACCTGTTACTGATTTTAAAATCAAAAAAGAAGAAACTACTGAATACAAACTACCCTCACAACATAAGTCAATAAAAACACCCAAGCATATTATTACTAAGGTTAATAAAACGCCAAAAATTAAATTAGACCTTGAAAGATTTATAGGGGAAAATCTGATTAACAAGATAGGAATTGCCATAACTATTATAGGAGTAGCTATAGGAGCTAAATATACAATTGAAAATAATTTAATAAGTCCATTAACAAGAATAATATTAGGGTATCTGGTTGGGTTAGGGCTTTTAGGATTTGGTATTAAATTAAAGAAAGAATATGATAATTTTAGTGCAGTACTGGTTAGTGGTTCAATAGCTATTATGTATTTTATCACCTATGCTGCTTATTCTTATTATGATCTGATTCCGCAAGTTTTTGCATTTGCCCTTATGGTTGTATTTACAGTTTTTACAGTTGTGGCAGCTATAAATTATAATAAACAAGTTATTGCTCACATTGGATTAGTAGGGGCATATGCAGTTCCTTTTTTATTGAGTGAAAGTTCCGGAAAAATTGAAATACTCTATAGCTATATGGCAATTATCAATATTGGAATTCTTGTCATTTCATTTAAGAAATATTGGAAATACCTGTATTATTCATCATTCAGTCTTACATGGCTTATGTATATTCTTTGGTATACATCAGATTATCAGATTAATAAACATTTTGGTTTAGCGCTCACTTTTATTTTAATATTTTTTATAATATTCTACTTAACTATCCTTGCTTATAAATTAATTCAAAAAGAAAAATTTTCAACTACAGATGTTTTACTGCTATTGACAAATTCATTTATTTTTTATGGTTTAGGTTATGCTATTTTAAGTAGCCATAAGAATGGCGAACAATTTTTAGGGTTATTTACACTTAGTAATGCAATTGTTCATTTTATTGTAAGTGTAATAATTTACAAGCAAAAACTTGCAGATAAGAATTTGTTTTATCTTGTTTCTGGTTTGGTTTTGGTTTTTATTACTATTGCTATCCCAGTTCAATTAGATGGAAATTGGGTAACACTTTTATGGGCTGGTGAAGCAGCATTGCTATTTTGGATAGGGAGAACAAAAAATATTCCTATCTACGAAAAGCTATCCTATCCCTTAATGTTCTTGGCATTTTTTAGTATTGTTCATGATTGGTTGATAGTTTACAATAATTATTTTCCTGAAGAACCTGAAACAAGATTAACACCGATATTCAATATCAACTTCCTTACTTCTTTGTTGTTTATCGCTGCTTTTGGTTTTATTAACTTTCTGAATAGCGACAAGAATTATCCATCAACATTTATTTCAAAAAAAGGATTTTCTAAAATCATTTCATTTTCAATTCCGGCTATTTTACTAATCACTTTGTATTATGCTTTCCGAATGGAAATAGCAAACTATTGGAATCAACTTTATTTAGATTCTGCATTGACTATAAATGTAGATGACCAACAGTATCCCAATAATTACTGGAATCATGATTTAAGAAAGTTCAAAACAATATGGATCATCAATTATTCATTATTATTTTTTTCAGCGCTTTCTTTTTTTAATATTAAAAAATTACGAAATCAAAAGCTAGGCTTGATCAATCTTGGTTTATTAATTTTTGGTATTGTTGTTTTCTTAATTCAAGGACTTTATGTACTAAGTGAATTACGTGAAAGTTATCTAAACCAAACTTTGTCTGAATACTATAAAATTGGTAATTTTTATCTTATTATCAGATATGTTTCTTTTACATTCGTTGCTTTAACTCTTATAGCTGTTTATAAAAATATTCAACAAGATTTTATTAAAAAGAATTTTAAATTAGGTTTTGATTTGCTATTACACATTTCAATTTTATGGATTGTAAGTAGTGAATTGATAAACTGGATAGATATTGCTGAAATTACACAATCCTATAAACTTGGATTAAGTCTATTGTGGGGAGTATATTCATTGCTTCTAATTGCTCTTGGAATTTGGAAAAAAAATAAGTATTTGAGAATTGGAGCTATTGTATTATTTGCTGTAACTCTGATAAAACTTTTCTTTTACGATATATCTCACCTTAATACTATTTCTAAAACAATCGTATTTGTGTCATTAGGAATACTACTATTAATAATTTCATTTTTATATAACAAATATAAACACATTATTACCGATGAGATTGACAATTAAATCATTTGTTTGGCTACTTTTTTTGGTATCTTCATATACTAATGCTCAGTTTGACCAATATAATTATAAGCGTGAATTAAATGGTGTTTCAAACCAGTGGCACAAGCTAACCTTAGCTGATGAAATTTTTGGTAAAGTTTCACCTAATTTATCAGATATTAGAATTTTTGGTATAACGACTAAAAATGACACGATTGAAGCTCCTTATTTACTTCATGTTATAAATGAAAAAACAATAAGTAACAATATTGATTTTAAAATCATTAACACATCTCATAACAGAAAAGGGTATTATTTTACTTTTGAAATTCCATCAGACGAGTCAATTAATCAGATCGAATTAGATTTTAAACAGAAGAACTATGATTGGAAACTAAATCTTGAGGGAAGTCAAAACCAAAAGGAATGGTTTACCGTTATTGAAGATTATCGAATATTATCCATAAATAATGAATTGACGGATTATCAATTTTCGAAATTATCGTTCTCAAATTCAAAATATCGATTTTTCCGACTACTCATAGGAAGCAAAGAGAAACCAAACTTGAATCATGCAAAAATTTCACAATACGAAGTTTCAAACGGGGCTTTTAGAATTTACAGCGATAAAAAAGTCAAAATTAGTGAGGACAAACAAGCTAAGCAGACTGAAATTGATATTGATTTACAATTACCTGTTTTTGTAAGTCATATTAAAATTGGAGTTAAAGATAATTTTGACTTCTATCGCCCTATTACAATAAAGTACCTTTCAGATAGTATAAAAACCGAACAAGGATGGAAATACAATTATGATAAACTCACCTCCGGAACATTAAGCTCTATTGAAGGAAATGAGTTTAAATTTAATAATATCATTGCTCAAAAGTTAAAAATCTTAATCCACAATAAAGATGATCAACCTTTGATTATTGATGAAATTGACGTGAAAGGAAATATTCACGAATTATTTACTCGTTTTACAGAACCGGCAACTTACTTTCTTGCCTATGGTAATAGAAATGCAGGAAGTCCAAAATACGATATTAATAAATTTACAGATAAGATTCCAAAGAATTTAAATGAGTTGAAATTGGGTGATGAACAAATAATTAAAAAAGGTACATCTTCCGTTACAATACCTCTTTTCAAAAATAAAGCATGGTTGTGGTTTATTATGACATTTATTATTTTATTATTAGGATGGTTCTCATTAAAAATGATTAAAAAAAATAATTATTAAGTTTTCCGGTAAGAACTAAAAATTTATATCCATTCACCCACTTTGATAACTTATTTTTTACTATTGAGGTTACCTAAAAGGTTGTGACAACAATTTAAAAAATGAATTACAATAATGAAAAATAAATTTCAATATAGATTTTAAGACATGATCTTTTAAAATAAATAAATACATATTTTTAAATATTTTAGTATAAAACTTTAACTTAGCAACAGTATATAAATTTGAATAATATGAAGGTATTTAGATATTTAACGTTAATTATATTTTTTTTATCTGTAAATTCTTATGCACAAGAATATAAAAATCAATGGAAAGATGAAATAAATGCATTTGATAAATTAAATGGAAATTCCCCCATACAAGGTGGGATTCTCTTTACAGGTAGTTCATCAATCAAATATTGGAAGGATCTTGTTAAAGATTTTAATAATCCTAAAATTTTGAATAGAGGATTCGGTGGTTCTCAAATAATAGATTTGATAGAGAATTTTGATCAGGTTATACTACAATATCATCCAAAAAAAATAGTAATTTACTCAGGAGATAATGATGTAGCAGCTGGAAAATCTGCAGAAATAGTTTATGGTGATTTTTGTACTTTATACGGAATGATCAAAGCCAAATTACCCAATACTGAAATATATTTTATTGCAATTAAACCAAGTTTGAGTAGATGGAATAAAGTATTAGAAATGAAAAAGGCTAATACAATGATCAATGAGTTTTTAAATGCTGAACAAAAAGCAGCATTTGTTGATATTTTCTCTCCTATGATTGGGTTAGAAGGTAAACCTGCTAAAGATCTGTTTATTAAAGATGGCTTGCATTTGTCTGATAAAGGATATAGTTTATGGGTTAAGATCTTAGCACCTTATATTAATGAATTGAATTGATAATTAATATTTTAAAAGATATGTTTAAAAAAAATTTATTTTTCATTGGTATAATAAGTTTGATTCTGATCTTTTCTTGTTCAAGTAATAAGAAATTAAGTGATAATTCAAAAGAATATAAGTTAATTTGGTCAGATGAATTTGATGGAAACAACATTAATAAAGATAATTGGTCTTTTGTAATATGGGATGCGGGAAGAGTTAATAACGAATGGCAAAAGTATGTTGAAAGCTCAGAAAATTATAAGGTTGAAAATGGCAAGCTCTATATTACTGCTACAAAAACAGGAGAACATGAAAGGGGTGGATACACTTCTACAAGGCTATCCAGCCAAAAGAAAAAAGAATTTAAATATGGCAGAATTGAATTTAGAGCAAAAATGCCAAGAGGTAAAGGTACTTGGCCTGCCCTATGGATGTTAGGGGCAAACATTAATGATGTTGGATGGCCCAAGTGTGGAGAAATTGACATTATGGAATATGTAGGTTTTCAACCTGATACAACACATTCTAATGTACATACACAGAATCAGTCAGGTGTTACTGATTTTCATGCTACTATTCCATTAGATACTGCAGAAGAAGAGTTTCATAATTATGGTATAATTTGGACAGATGATACGATTAAATTTTATATAGATTCAACTTCTAATATTACAAATACGTATTCTCCTTCTGATAAAACATCAGAAAACTGGCCTTTTTCTCAATCACATTATCTAATTATGAATTTTGCAGTTGGAGGAGCATGGGGAGGAAAAGAAGGAGTTGATGAGAATATCTGGCCTCAAACAATGGTAGTTGACTATGTAAGGGTTTATAAATTAAATTAAAAAAAATTGTAATATGAGATCAAATATAATTTTATTGATGATTTTCTTTATTCATTTTCATGTTTTAAGTCAAGATATTTCCTTAATGACCTATAATATTAGATATGGTTTGGCTGATGATGGTGAAAATTCTTGGGAATATCGTAAAGAATTTCTTGCATCTCAAATTAAATTTTACGATCCGGATATTATTGGAACACAAGAAGGGTTACCCTTTCAAATGACATTTTTGGATTCACAATTAACAAAACATAGTTTTATTGGGTTAAGTAGAGATGGTGATGGCAAAGGAGAGTATTCAGCTATCTTTTATAATACAAATAAATTTAAAGTTATAAAACATAATACCTTCTGGTTATCTACAACTCCTGAAAAAATTTCTAAAGGGTGGGATGCAGCTTTGCCAAGAATTTGTACTTACGCTCTTTTTGAGAATATAGAATCAAACATAAAATTCTGGGTATTTAATACACATTTAGATCATATTGGTAAACAAGCAAGAAAACAAAGTGTATTTTTAATTTTAAACAAAATTGAAAACCTAAATACTAATAATTATCCTGTTATTTTTATGGGAGATTTTAATGATACACCTGATAAAGACCCCATTATCAAAATAACAACTCAAATGAACGATACAAAAGATAATTCAATTGATAAACCTTTTGGGCCTGCAGGGACTTTTAATGCTTTTCAATTTGATAAATCTGTTACAAAAAGAATAGATTACATCTTTTTGTCAAAAAATAATATTTTTAAGGTTAAAAAATATGCTGTATTGAGTGATTCTAAAGATCTTAAGTATCCATCAGACCATTTACCTGTTTATGTAGAATTAAAAATTAATAAGAATATTTAATTTTCTTAAATGATTAAAAATCTACAATTTCTTTTCATATTTTTTTAATTAGATCACCACATTTTAATTTAGCCAAGGTAAGTTATGATAGTTTTGATAATTGTATTGAAGATGCTTTTTTTACAAAAGGAGGCTGGCAGGATATGATCAATACGTAGTTTGATGTATACAGGAATTACAGCTTCATATAATTCACTTTTAGGCCCCATTGAATTAGGTATTTCTTGAGTGTCGGAATTCATTTTAATCGCTCTGATTGATTTTGCCAATTTTGATAAATTATTATAATGATTTGTTGTTTTAAGATAACTATTCAGTTAAATAAAGTTTTATTTTTTAGTTTTATAGTTGTATTATTACATACTTTTTATATTAATTTAAATAAACTTACCTATGAGTCAATTATCTACAAAACGAATTAATATTTATTTTATAACCATAGTGATCACTTTAGGTGGTTTATTATTTGGATATGATACAGGAGTTATCAATGGAACACAATTTTATTTTTCAAAGTATTTTGAATTAACTGGTGCTTTAAAAGGTTTTATAGTTAGTAGTGCTCTTATAGGTGCCTTAGTAGGTGCAGCTAGTGCTGGATTATTAAGTAAAGCAATTGGTAGAAAAAAATCATTGATCATTGCTGCTGTATTGTTTGCAATTTCAGCATGGGGTTCGGGTTTACCAAGCATGTTACCCGAATCAATTTCATTGATGGTGTTTTTTAGAATCCTCGGAGGGATTGCTATTGGTGTAGCTTCTATGAATGCTCCAATGTATATTGCAGAAATTGCTCCTGCAGCCAAACGAGGAACACTAGTTACTTATTATCAAATGGCTGTAGTTATTGGGTTTTTTGTAGTATTTCTTGCCACTTACTTTATTGGAAATGGTATGACAGAAAGTGAAAATATTTCTACTGGATGGAGATTTATGTTTTGGTCAGAATTAATCCCTGCTTTGCTATTTTTTGTTCTTTTATTCATGGTGCCAAAAAGCCCAAGATGGTTAATGATCAAAGGGGAAGAGGAAGAAGCAAAAAATATTTTAATAAGAATTCATGGAGAAGAAGTGGCCAATAAAGAGTTTGTTGAAATTAAAGAATCATTACAAAAAGAAGGGAAAGAAGTAAAAACATCAGTTTTTGCAAAAACGATGCTCCCTATAGTGATTATTGGAACTATCCTTTCTGTTTTACAACAATTTACGGGTATCAATGCAGTATTATATTACGGAGCAGATATTTTTGAACAAGCACTTGGTTTTGGACAAGAGGATATTTTATTGCAACAAATTATGTTAGCAACGGTAAACTTAATATTTACTTTTGTAGCCATGTTCACTATTGACAAATTGGGAAGAAAACCATTATTGATCATTGGTGGATTTGGAATGCTTATTGGTTTTTTAATGATGGGATTCACCCTTTATTTTAGCGATTATTCTCAAGTTAATTCAGCAGGGCTTCCTACAATATCTTCAGCTGAAGGTATTATAAGTTTGATTGGGGTTTTAATATTTATTGCTTCTTTTGCCATGTCTATGGGTCCTGTAGTTTGGGTGTTGTTATCAGAAATATTCCCTAATAAAATTAGAAGTGCTGCAATGTCTATTGCTGTTGCTGCACAATGGTTAGCTAATTATTTTGTTTCTCAAACTTTCCCGATTATTGTAGAAAGTGATGCCAATAAATTGCAAATGGATGGTGGTGTATGGAATAATTCATTACCCTATTTTCTGTTTTCAGGATTTATAGTTATTATTATTCTATTTGTTTGGAAATATATACCCGAAACTAAAGGAAAAACCTTAGAAGAAATGGAAACTTTGTTTGAAAGATAAATCTGAATAGCTATTATTTTAAAAGCTTAAAATAATATATGTTCACCTCTCAAT
>JBDLJB010000064.1:0-8917 GCA_039714555.1 Bacteroidota bacterium | reverse complement strand
AAGTAAGCTTTATAGAAATTCAGAAGATTAAAGCATGTTAAAATGCATCTAAAACTTCACACAACAATAAATATTGGTCATTTGGCAGAAAGTGCTAAATTTGAAAATGAGCATACATATAAAACAGATTTTAGGAAATTTAAATCTCCTAAAGCACAAGTTACAGACGAAATTGCTTTAACTTTTGAACAAGTAAAAGAACTTTATGAAAAAGATTTAAGCAAAAAACCAAAACTGGAAAGAGTCAGAGATGTTTTTATGCTAGGTTATTCAACTGGTTTAAGAATCAGTAATTATTCTAAAATCAAAAAAAATGAAATAGAAAGTGGTTATATATTGGTAAATGACCAAAAAAATAAAGATAAACAGTTAAGAATACCTTTAAATAATTTTTCTTTAGAGATACTTGAAAAATATGATTATAAGTTACCTATTATTTCAATGCAAAAATTCAATGAATACATTAAAGATGTATTTGAAGAAATTGGGTATACACATACGGTATAAAAGACAACAAGGATAGGGAAAGACATTATTGAAACAGATATACCATACTTCGAAAGAATATCATCTCATACTGCACGAAGAAGTTTTATTACTATTATGAAAAATAAAAAAATCCCGGATAAAGTAATTATGGGTTTTACAGGGCATAAAAGCTTAGAGGTTTTCAACAAATATTACAAACCTAATAAGGAAGATGAAAAAGATTTTATGAATGATGTATGGAAAATGTAAAAATTAAAAAACACATTTAATATTAACCATCAATCTAAAAAGTTAATATCCTGATGTTTATCATCTTCTTTTAAGCCTAATGCATATAAAAACACATTGCAAGGAGAGATATATTCTATACTACCTGTAAGTTCATCGGAACACCCTCCATTTGGAGTTGTTAGTTGTTGCTCTAAAATTGTAGAATCAGAACTTGCCAATCCTTTTGTTTTAGCAACTATCATTACGAAATCGGTTTTTGGGTTTTCTAAAGGCGATCCATACCAAAGATCTTTACTTTCTCCTTTTACAATTTTACTTTCGAATATTAGATCATTACTTGAATCACTTACCTTACCACCAATTCTATAAATTGAATATGGTTCATCAGAATTGATATCTCTATAAAGAAAAGCCCATAGTGTTACTGCATGGCCACTTATATCAATATTTGGAATATTTCTTGCTTCAAAATTTATTCTAATATTCTTTTTGCTTCTCTTCAATTTAGCAAATCCATCTACTTTTGTATCCGGATCATCTGTTGAAATTGTAAAATTGTTTTTATCATAAGAATCATAATTTCCCGGGTGGATTGCAGCTATAATATCTCCACATTCTCCATTTTCATCAGGTATTTCCGTGAATGGTGGGAAAGCAAATGGATCATCACAACCCCCAACATAAGAGTTTATTTGTTCATTGACCATACCGGGAATTTTTGGACCATGACTTCTGAGTACAAGATGAACTTCAGCTTTTTGAGCGTTGAGTAGTCCTCCCGCAGAAGGCAGACCAAATAATGCGTTAATCGATTCAGAATCATCATTTAAGTTTAAGTGTGCTGAAAAATTTCCTATACCATTGTTTCCAACTACATGCCCGGCAGCAAAGAGAACTTCAACATTCACCAGATCAGCATTTGCAAAATCTGCATCAGTACATGCTCCTGGTACTGTACAATTTTCGGGGTTATTCCATATTACCCACCATAAAGTATATGCATATCCGGGAGTTAATCCATCGGTTTTAAAATTTACAGTAATTCCATTCTCATTTCTGTGTAATGTTGAAGTACCATTGGGGTCTAAACCAACTATTGGGCTGAAAGCCGGAACAGTATTTTTACTATTAACACTTTTTGATTGGGCAATATTATCAATTTCATCATTTTGCAAATCGATAGAATCTTCACAGCTACTAAAGATAAAAATGAAAAAACCTGTCAGAATAAAGGTCAAATTTTTTTTGATTGTTATTTTTGAAGATTTCATAATTGGAAGGTTTATTACATAAATTAATTGTAAAACAGTTCTATATAAATAGCCATATAGGTTAAGGAGATAGTTAACATTTTGACCAAATAATAGTAATAATCGGTCAAATTATTATAATTTCAGTCCATTTGATTGTAATTTTTAAACCATTGATTGTAAACTTAGTACAATACTAAGTAACGAGCTTGAACTATTTTTTCAAAAAATAGGATTAAAAATGAGTTAATAAAAAATACTTGTACTATTATTGCATTAAGAGGAATAATAATTATATTAATAACTTTATAATCAATTACTTAGATATTGCATTGGTTGAGTAACCAATTTTCTCTTAAAAATCATGACTTGACCATGATGTATCATTGAATCTAAACTCATAAGCAATTTCAGAGATGGTTTTATTTGTTGATAGAATTAATTCTTTCTCCTTTTTTAATCGTAACAGATCTAATAAAAACAGCTGTAGATTTACCTGTAATGGCTTTTAATTTTCGGTAGATCTGAGATTTGCTTAAATGCATCTTTTGGGAAAAGTGTATCGATGATCCAAAAGAATGAATACTTATCTCTAAATAAATTAGTATGAAAATTTCAAAATAATTAGAAAATATTTAAAGATGGATTTGTACTAGAAAACACTTTTAATATAAAATTTCCCCAAATAACTGCATGAATTAAAAGTTGATACTAAATACCAAAACCTTTATACAAATAGCAATATAATCTGATTGTCAGAGTATTAAATCATTGAAAATCTAAGTAAATTCATAAAATCTTGAGTTGATTAGCCGATTGCAAAAACAATCCGTAGTAAAGAAAGTTCTAAAAAATATATTATCACCTAAATTGCTACCTAAAAACATATAGCTCTATAAACTGAATGTCTACTTGGCTTTTGACGGAAAACAAAGAAATAAACAATAAGTTTTCTGCCTTATAATTCTAACTTTTTTGAAATGTTAGCATGGGAATTCGAGTTTGAAATGCAATATCTTGAGTTATACTTTTTCCGAATAATAGCTCAAAAACTGTTAGGTGATGCGTATACATTGCTAACATATCAGCATCAATATCTGCTATGAATTGATTGATACCGACCTCAATATCCTCATTCACTACTTCATGTATTTTAACTTTAGAATAGTTGAATCTTTTTTCGAGTTTTGAAACTTTTAGCTTTGTCTTTTCATCTGCCATCTCAGCATTGCTGGTAATATGAAGTACATGAATCCAAGTTTTGTATAAAACCGCAATAGGAATAAGTTTTTCTAGCTCTTGTTCCAAGTTTATCAAGTCTGAAGCATATACAATATTTTTTAAACTATTATATTTAGCATACTCAGGAATTGTGAGTACCGGAATACTACTATTTTCAATAATAGATGTAGCGTTACTTCCAAAAAAGATTTTTTTAAGACCAGTTGCCCCCTTTGTGCCCATAATAATAATATCTACATCATTCTTTAATGCAAATTCCTCAATAACTTTTTTAAAAGAAATTCCATAGATTATTTTATGTGCTATTTTAGTATAATCTTTTCTATCATTTTTAATTTTCTTAATTAATTGTGCCATATCCTCTTCTGCAGATTCCCTGATTACTTCACCTAGTTTTTTTGACTCTATTCTAGTCATTTGAGGTGTTTTAGTATTTACAACATGAACAATAATAAACTCCGCGTTAACAATTTTACCAAAGTCCAACGCATAATTAATAGCTATCGATGACAATTTAGAGAAGTCTGTTGGTACCAAAATTTTCATAAAATAAAAGTTTAATTTTCAACTATTATAAAGTTATTTAAAATTTACAAAATAAAATATGATAAAAATTAGCTTAGTAGTTATTAAGATTACACCTATCTTTGGAATATAAAACACCGAATATGGTATACCTGCCCGTCCGGCAGGCGGGTAAATTATCACCGTAAATATATTATTTACCTGTAGCCATATTTCAGGACGAGATATATTATGGGAAAAAAAATTTAATATCATTGAAATTTTAACTTTGACGATTATACTCAAACATAAAAGTTTGAGCATTTTTTATTTCTACTTATTATGCTATTTATAACATTAAATTCTTATTATTCTATTTAATTAAAAATAATTGTATATGATTGGTATTGTTGGTGGCCTAGGCCCATATTCTGGAATAGATTTACTTAAGAAAGTATTTGATAATACCCAGGCAAGAAGTGACCAAGAACATCTTGATGCAATATTGCTATCTATGCCTTCAAAAATTGAAGACCGTACACAGTACTTAATTGGTAAAGTAAAAGTTAATCCTGCAGTTACTATTGTAGAAGTGCTTCTTAAACTTGAAAAGATAGGAGCAACAATTGCGGGAATCCCTTGTAATACAGCTCATTCAGAAAAAATATTTAAAGTCATTCGACTTGAATTAGAAAAAGCCAAAAGCACAATTGAGGTGTTAAACATGATAGACGAAACGGTATTATTTATTGTTTCCAACTATCCAAATGTGACCAAAGTAGGTGTACTATCCACTACTGGTACATATAAAAGCAAAATATATGCCTCCCCTTTAAAATCAAAAGGGTATGAAGTGATTGTACCTCCACTTGAAATGCAAGAAAACATAATTCATCCTGCTATTTACCACAAAACCTATGGCATTAAAGCCTTGTCAAACCCTATTCATCCTCAAGCGAGAGAAAATTTATTGCAAGGCATTTCATTTTTAAAAGAGCAAGGTGCCCAAGTTGTAATACTAGGATGTACGGAAATACCTCTAGCGATTACTGAGTCAAAAATTAATGATGTTATCACAATAGACCCGGCAAATGTTTTAGCAAGAGCATTAATCCATAAAAGTAATCACCATAAATTGAAACCACTTTAACCCTTTATTTATGTCAAAAAAATTAATCATATTCGCTATTCTATTGAATATTATTTCTAGCATACAGGCTCAAACCCGTTCTAGAGCACGAGAGCTAGGTATTGCTCCTGGTATTCTTACTCCCGGATATTTTAATGCCATCACCGATGTAAAAGGCGTTGCTGTAGGTCAAAAAACCCTTATTATAGGCGATTCTATTCGTACTGGAGTTACAGTAATTATCCCACACCAAGGAAATTTATTTCAGGAGAAAGTTCCTGCATCTGTTTTTGTAGGAAACGGATTTGGAAAAGCAATCGGCACCACCCAAATTGAAGAACTGGGAAATATAGAAACGCCCATTGCATTAACTAATACACTAAATGCTTTTTTAGTCGCCAATGCTTTAGTAGACTATACATTATCAATCCCCAAGAATGCTACTATTCGATCTGTCAATCCCATAGTTGGCGAAACCAATGATGGATGGCTCAATGATATTAGAGGACGTCATGTAAAAAGTTCACATGTTCAAAAAGCTATAAAATCTGCCACGATGGGTAAGGTTGAAGAAGGAAATGTTGGTGCAGGAACTGGAACAAGATGTTTAGGCTTTAAAGGAGGTATTGGAACTTCCTCTCGTGTACTTCCTGAAGAAAAAGGGGGCTATACAGTTGGTGTACTTGTTCAAACTAATTTTGGAGGTATACTTACAATAAATGGAGCTCCTGTAGGTGAAGAGCTGAATAACTTTTACATGGCTGAAGATGTTCCTTATGTGGTGGATGGTTCTTGTATGATTGTAATTGCTACGGATGCACCATTATCTGCACGAAATTTAGAGCGATTAGCAAAACGTTCCTTTTTAGCATTTGGAAAAGTAGGGTCTTTTTCTTCTAATGGAAGTGGTGATTATAGTATCGCTTTTAGCACACACCCAGATCTCCGCATTCCTTACAACTCTAAAGAAAAAGAAAAAAAAATCCTTGATGTTCCTAATGATGAAATGTCTCCCCTATTTCTTGCGGTAGTTGAGGCTAGCGAAGAGGCTATTTATAATTCGCTTTTTATGGCAACTGACTTGACAGGTCAAAAAGAAAGAGTTATGAAAGCGCTGCCTATTGAGAAAACTCTCAAAATAATGGATAAGTATAAGGCTCGTAAAAAATAGTTAATATTCAATAACACTACAGCTATCAATGGTTATATAAATACTAAACTAAGAAAAACTAATAAGACAAAAATGAATACGTTTTACAACACCGTATCCTATGAAAAGCACTAGCCTAATTCTTCAGAGTTAATATTTAATTTTTTATTATTTCATTTTGATAATGATTTTGTTATGTTGGATTGTTGACAATTCTTTTCATTTTTTTATTTGGTTGGCAATAATTCAATACTTTATGAGTAAGAATGCTTTTCGTTCTAACTATTCAAAATCTAATATCAATTTTTTGGGTTTTCATACTCCTATTCCTTAATGTAATTTGGATTGTAAAGTTAACATAGGTATACTTTTTAAAAAATAGACAAAAACCAATGTTAGTCTAAAATGGAAAAATATTCTTTTCCTTATATCATTTCTTCTTACTTTTTTAAAAGAAAATGTATTGAATATTAGAGTGTTATGTCACCAAAGTAACTGAAATATATTTTGATGTTATATCAGAAGTAGGTAAATTTATATCATGCTTTTATCAAATGTATTATTAACTGATAAAAACAATCAAAAATTAACGATATCCGGGATATAACACTTATAAACGTGTATGTTCGTAAGTATATAGCAAGTTGTGGTGCATTCCACACATAAAGAAAATCTATTAATTTCTTAAGCTAACGTGTAAATTTTATGGGGGAATTTTAAGATAAAAATTTTACCGTTAGTCAGAATTTAAAACAAACATTGTGAATTTGAACAAAATACTTTTTATTCCGATTTTATTTTTGCTGTATAGCTGTAATCAGGAACAGAAAAAATCTGAAAAAACAACTGAAACCAATTCGGAATTGTTTACTCAAACTGAATTTAAAAATCGAGATGTAAAAAAAGAGATTGCTGAATTTTCTCTGAATTACTCACCGAAAGGAGCTTCTGCTTTGGATTCAATCCCAGTTGACATTGTAAAATCCTTTAAGGAATTAAGAACGATTGACAAAGAAGCTCATGAAAAATTTGTGACGTTGATTTTTACCAAACTTTACGCTGAACATTTGGAATGTTGTCATCAATCATACATCATTGCGAATTTTAGATCGGAATATGACTTTGACAAACCCTCAATGGTTAACGAATTTGCACTTATGTCAGGATATTTGGACAAAGATAATTTGCCTGAAATTTGGACTTCGGGAATTATTGAAAAATGGTTGAATGAAAATCCGGGATTATTGAAATACGAACCAATTGGGAAATATGACCAATACATAAAAACCATTTCAAAAAAGATTGCGAATGGAGATTATTGGAACAATTAAAAAAAACGACACCACAACAAAAAATATAGTGCATTTGGCACTTTTTAAAAAAAGAAAAATATTAGCAATAAATAAAAATAGTTATAACCTGAATATGAAGTGTTTTAAATTACCAAACGCACCATATTAGAACCGTTATGTGCAACGCAGCTTAAATAAAGTTGGGGCACACAATTGATCATAAATACACTCTCAATTGTATAATTATGAAAAACCAATCCTCCCTGTTTTACCATCTCGGAATTGTATTCATCTTGCTATTCTTGACTTCTGTCAACTGTGCTCAAGAGCATGGAACACCTGCACAAAATGAAGGTTTAAATGTTCACGTCGATCCAACGATGGAACTGTTCTGTGTTATCCATCGACTGGCCGACACAGGCCACGATAATCCCAAAGAACTTCCAAAATACATTAACGATATTGGGAATTATTTTGGTCATTATCAAAATCACCAAGCTGTAAAATTGGCAAAGAGGCTATGGGAAACTCATCGTATCAATGTAAGCGCCCTTTCAACACTAGCTGTTTACCTTGATGCCCCTCCAGAACTCACTCCTCGAAATTTGCTTGATCCACTTCCTTCGGAGATAGACAATCGTTGGACTGTTGACCTTGTATCAGAATTTATTGACGCCTCGAGAGATTTTGCAAGAGATACAAAATTTATGGATTTCTTTGATAGTAAGGAAGAACTCTACAGTCAGGCTACAATGAATCTTAAGCGAAGCCTCGATAATGAGAACATGCTTGAGTGGTTCCAGGAATACTTTGGCTATGTACCAAATAACTATACTATCATCATAGGCATGCAAACGGGCTGGGGTAATTATGGCGCAAGTATATCTGGTCAGGACGGCACAAGAGAATTCTATTCTATTATTGGAGCACATGTTCCATTCTTCTGGAATGTTGTTCCAAGATTTTCATCCAAAGACTTAACGTGGATTGTCGTCCATGAATTCTGTCATCCATATATTAATCCGCTGGTAGAGAATCAAAGAGAACTTCTTAGAGAAGCCGGTGAGGTGTTGTATCCATATCATAAAAGTGTCCTTTCAAAGACAGGAACACTTCACTGGGATCATATGATGAATGAATACATTGTCCGTGCATGTGTTATTCGCTACTTCATGGCAAAAAACGATATGAAATCGGTCAAACGCCAAATTAAGTATGATGAACGAAATGGATATATCAATATAAGAGCGTTATCTGAATTACTTGAAGAATACGAAAATAATCGTGACAAATTCACCAATTTCAATTCATTTTTACCGCGAATAGCAGACCATTTTAACCAGTTTGCTATATCCTGTTCTGAAGGTAAAGAAATTCCGAAGGAATTGAATGACAATACGATAATACCACAAATTGATTTATTTCCTTATGGTTTTGTCATAATTGCAGCAGCAACGTATTGGTTAGTAGTTATTATAATTCGTATAAAGCGAAAAAGGGAGGGGGGAAATAGATCAGGGAACAGTAAGACACCCGGAAAATAACAAGAGCATATATTGCAAATCGCACATATCGGAAAAGTGACCACAACAAATATTGCTTGAAATTGTACTTAATCAAACCAGATGCC
>JBDLJB010000063.1:0-9024 GCA_039714555.1 Bacteroidota bacterium | reverse complement strand
CTCCTAATTCTAAGAATGTTGACATAATTTTTTCTTTAGTATGCAAAAATAGGACTTTCTGAATTGTTTATTTTGATTTGATCGAATAGTTTGAAATATTTAAATACTAAAAATATCTTTTTTCAATTTTTATTGAATTTTAATTATGTTTGTATTGATATATTATCAGTTTAACTGCAAACTTGATATAAAATATTTATAAATAATATTGGTTTTAAGATAAATATACACACTTATTTAACTTTGATTAAGATAACTAAATGTTATAATCAGTAGAATTTGGAAAGCCGGAAAGAAATAGAAATTATTTTATGGAAAAAGCTTAAAAGAGGAGATATTGATGCTCTGGGAGATTTGTACGACCTATATATTGATATATTATTTTCATACGGAAGCCAAATATCAAGAGATAAAGAATATGTTATGGATTGTATTCACGATCTTTTTCTTGATATTTATAAATATAGAGCAAAATTAACAACTACTGATAATGTTCAATACTATTTGATAAAATCACTAAAACGAAAGATTAATAGAAAATATAATTCAAAAATGATTCTTATTGGGAATGAAGATACCATTGGTAGAAACTCTCAAGGTAATTTTACTAAATCATTTGAAGAAGAAATAATAGCATCAGAACGATTATCACAAAAAAATCTACAACTAACAAATGCCCTTAGCCTATTAACCAAACGACAAAAAAAAGGGTTATTTCTCAGGTTTAATGAAGAAAGACCTTATGAGGAAATTGCTAAAATCATGAACGTTTCAGTTCAAACATCCAGAACAATTATTTATAGAGGAATTAAGGAATTAAGAAAACACATCGCTTTATTCATATTTTACATAGGGCAAACATTTTTTTATTAAAAAGATAAAAAATATTGTCTATAAAAGGCGAATTAATTGCTTATAGTTATATAGAGCGGTGTATACTTTTTTTTTAGAACTCCCTGAAATTCAATAAAAAGAGCACTTAATATTTTAAAAATGATAGAACAAAAACAACACAAAGTGAACTTCACACCAATGACAGAAAATGAAAAGGAGGAATTAAAAGGCAGAATCATTGAGTCTGTTTATCTCTATAAAAGAAGGAAACAACGAATAAGATATACTATTGGAATTGCTGCAACAATCACTATTTTAATTTCAATAGGAATATTTAATTATGAATCTAAAGTTTCCTCAATTAATGATTACGCGAAGACTAAAAAAAATATTGATGGCAAAAATTCTGATAAAGTAAAACTTATTTTGAGCGATAATCAAAATATGGTTATTGATGAAAAAAATTCAACTATTACATATTCTAATACTGGTCAAAATGTTAAAATAGGAAATTCAAAATCAATCAATCAATCATCGGTAAATAATAATAAAGTTGCTTATAATACTTTGATAGTGCCTTATGGAACCAGATCAAAAGTTAAGCTATCAGATGGCAGTATGGTTTGGCTAAATTCAGGATCCAAATTAGTGTATCCTATAATATTTAATGGAAATAAAAGAGAAGTGTATTTGGAAGGAGAAGCTATTTTTGAAGTAGCACATAACAAAGATCATCCTTTTACGGTAATGGTTGATAATCATGAAATTGAAGTTTTAGGAACCGTATTTAATGTTAGTAACTATTTGGATGAAAACATTGTTAATACAACTTTAAAAAGTGGAAGTATTCAAATTAACTACAAAGGGAATTCTTTCTTTAAATCTAAGAAAATATTTAAAGTTTCACCAGGAAGTATGGCCTCTTTTAATAAGACTACTAGCCATATAAATTCAAAGAAAGTAGATGTAGAAAAATACTTCGCATGGAAAAAAGGCATCTTCATATTTAAAAATGATAGTCTAGAGTTTATTATGAAAAGGTTATCTAGATATTACAATGTAGATATCGTTATTGAAGATGAAAATATAGCAACCCAAACTTTTTCTGGCTATTTAGATATAAGAGATGATGTTGAAAAAGTAGTCCAAGTTATTAAAGAAACTGCAAGTTTTGAATATAATAAAGTAACTAATGATAAAATAATTATTAAATAAAAAACGAAAATTATATGCAATAAAACATCATTAAAACTAATTCAAAAAACCAGAAGATGTTGGCCCATCCTCTGGTAAGATAATTAACACAACTGTATTTCACAGTAATATTAACCAATGAAAAACAAAATTATGAATAAAATTGTTAATCCTAACTCCTTTGGTAAAATAAAAACCATTAGGTTCTATTTACTAACTATTATGAGAATTTTTCTTTTATTTATTAGCATCGGTCTTGGTTCTGTTTATGCAAATTCTTCATATGCTCAGACTAAAATGGACATTAATGTTAACAACATAACTTTTGAAGAATTTTTTAAAGAAATTCAAAACAAAAGTGAATTTATCTTTTTTTATAAAGACAACGTCTTAGATAATAACAAAAGGGTATCTATAAATATTAAAGAAGCCACGTTGACTACTATTTTAAATAGGGCTTTTAGAGGAACAGATTTGAGCTATATGATTGACGACAGGCAAGTTGTTGTAAAAAAAAGACATAATTCATCAATGGTGCCAACTTCAAATCAAGAGTTATTACAACAAAAATTGTTAGTTACAGGAAGTGTCTTAGATAAGGATGGGGTGCCGTTACCAGGAGCTTCCATAATTGAAAAAGGAACAAATAATGGTGTTACTACTGATTTTGATGGATTGTTTTCTATTGATGTAATTGATGATAAAGCAATTCTGCATGTAAGTTATTTAGGATATACTACCCAGGAAATTCCTGTAGGTAGTAGATCTGTTATAAATATTACCTTGCAGCTCGATGCTGAAGCATTGGATGAAGTTGTGGTTACTGCATTAGGTTTTACTGCGGATAAAAGAACTCTGGGAATAACAAGCTCTAAAATTGATGCAGAAGAAGCAATGCAATCTGGTGAAACAGGAGTAATTAACTCCTTATCAGGTAAAGCATCGGGGGTTAAAATATCAAGATCAAATGGAGATCCCGGAGCAGGTTCAAGTATACAAATTCGTGGGGCTAATACTATTTCAGGAAGTACTCAACCATTGATTGTAGTTGATGGTGTTCCATTCAGTAACGAAAATGCAAACGGGATTGGAAATGCTTCAACAGCAGGTGTATCACAACAATCACGTTTAAACGATATCAACCAGGAAGACATTGAGTCAGTAACAATACTCAAAGGTGCGTCAGCAGCTGCAGTTTGGGGATCCTTAGCCGCAAATGGTGTTATCGTTATTACTACAAAAAAAGGACGAAACAAAGATAAGATTGATGTTTCATATAATACTACGTTTTCTTTCGATGATATAAGTGAAAAGCATCCTCTACAATCTACTTTTGGTCAGGGATCAAGAGGAAAATGGAGAGAGAACTATTCAAGATCATGGGGAGATAAAATTGCTGACAGAGCCGGAGGAGCAGATGAATTTAATACTGATGGACAATATTTTGAAGCAAGAGATGGAACTATTTATTATCCTATAACGACAAAAAACTCTCAGGAAACTTTTATAGATAAGAATTTTGATCAGGTTTTCAGAACAGGAACTTCATACAAAAATAATATCAGTATTAGTGGAGCTGGTGATAAAGGAAATATCTATTTTAGTGTAGGGAACCTGAATAATAAAGGGATTGTTAAACAGAGTTATTACGATAAGTTAAATGTAGGTTTTAATGCTTCATTTAAATTTAATGATTGGATTACTTTAAAAGGTAAAGCCAATTATATAAATATTGAATCAAATAGAATTCAACAAAGCTCTAACTCTAATGGATTGTACTTAGGGCTCTTAAGAAATGCCGCTGATGTAGATATTGAAGATTATATAGGAACTTATTATAGTAGTAGTGGGACTCCTACCGAATTACGCCAACGCTCTTACAGAAATACATATGGCTCAAAAACAAATTCGGGTTATAATAACCCTCTATGGACAATTTATGAGCAGGAAAACTTAAACAATGTAGACAGGTATATATTTAATTTGGACTTAAATATGAATCCGGTAGATTGGCTGACTATAATTGCAAGAGGAGGTATAGATAATTATCTTGATTTTAGATCCGGTTTTTTTCCTATGTATTCTTCAAGTACAAGAAGTGATGGAGAATATTATGAAGAAAAAAGAGATTTAAAGAATTTAAACCTGGATTTAATTGGACGTGCAAACTTTGAATTAACCGATAAAATTAACTCAGCATTTACATTAGGTTATGGTCATATAAAAAGAGAAAGACATACATTATATACCAGAGCGACCGATTTTACATTTAATTCCAGGCTAAGGGATTTCGGTACCTTAACCACTGATGAATTTATTTCATCTTCAAATTCTAAGAGCTTTTTTGAAACCGATAGGGTGTTTGGTACTGCATCATTTGATTATAATAACGCATTGTTTTTAAATTTTTCAGGAGCATATCAAACTTTCTCCAGTGCCAGTGAAGGTATTTTCTATCCGGCTATCGATTTATCCTGGAATTTTTCAGAGATGGATATTTTAGCAGATTCATTTATTTCTTATGGTAAATTAAGAAGCTCTTTCGGGCAAGTGGGTGTTGCACCAAGTCGCCATCAATTTGATACAACTTATGAATTATTCACTTATAGTGATTATGATGATCCATTGGATATTTCATATTTTGGAGGAGGATTCAGAGCAAACGATGATTTAGGAAACCCGGATCTAAAACCCGAGATTAAAACAGAATTTGAAATTGGTGCTGATCTTAAATTCTTCGATAATAGATTCGGATTTAATCTGACTTATTATGCAAATGAAGTAGATGATATACTTTTAGATGTATCTCAATCGCCTAGTACAGGGTTTAATAATCAATACAGAAATGCCGGTAGATTAGAAAATTACGGACTTGAGATTGATTGGAATATTTTTGTTTTAAAGCATGAGGATTATAATCTGTCTATCTATGGTAACTTTAACAATAATAAAAATGAAGTTCTTGATCTGGCCGGTACAAGTTCAGTTGACTTAACAGGAGGTTCAATTAGTTCCAGAGCAATTGTTGGCCAACCGCTTGGTGTATTATTCGGAACAAAAGCTTTACGAAATTCTGATGGAACCTATGACTTAGATGACAATGGATTTCCACAGTTAGATCCCGTTCAGGGAATTTTAGGTGACCCAAATCCGGATTGGAGAGGTGGTTTAGGATTAAGAGCTAATTTTAAAGGACTTTTCTTCAATATTTTATTTGAAACTTCACAGGGTAATGATTATGCAGAAAGAACGCGCTTTATCTTAGGAAACTTTGGTACACATGCTGATGTTGGAAAAGAAGTAACTTTAGATCAGGACCTTGTAAATGTTAGGGGTGATGTATTTACAGCAGGCTCAACAGTTAGAGGTAATATTAAAGATTTTGGTGCCGGACCCGTCCTTTTGGATGAAAGATGGTATACAACCAGAGGTGGAGGTTTTGGATCATCTGTAATAAATGAATTTGCAATAAATGATGGATCTTGGACAAGATTAAGAGAAGTATCTCTTGGATATACTCTGGACTCACAAAGTTTCAGAGATAATACTAAATTATCATCTATCATGTTTTCGGTAACTGGAAGAAATTTGAATTTATGGACAGATGTATTAGGAGTTGATCCTGAGATCAATCAAACAGGAGTTTCTAACGGATTTGGAATAGATTACTTTACAAATCCTACAACCAAGTCTTTTGTTTTTTCTTTACAAGTTAATTTTTAAAATATAAAATCATGAAAAATATTAAATATATAATTTTAATTTTCAGTATTGTATTTTCAGGATGTGATTATGGCGATCTGAATGATAATCCAAATGAACCTACTGATGTACCCGAAATATTATTATTGACCGGAACAATGCTTGCAGATATTGAAATGAACGTAAGTCATATTCAACGTATTTCAGGTATGTGGTCCGGACAGTATAGAGGTGAAACATTGTTATACGAAAGTTTGTATAATTATGTAATTGCAAGTGAGGAATCTAACAGCTCCTGGCAGTATTTATACAATGGTATAATAGCTCAGAACAATATTATTCGTAATGCAATGCCTGATGATAATTTAATTCAGGGTATTACAAAAGTGGTAGAAGCCCATGCAATAGGAACTGCTGCAGCAAACTGGGGAGATATACCATTTTCTCAAGCTGTGAATGTTGCTGATTATCCTGATCCTGTTTTTGATAACCAAAAGGAAATATTTAATCAATTACAAACATTACTTGATGAAGCAATTACTAATTTAAGTAATACAGAAGGCTATACTTTAACTCAGGATATCTTCTTCAGAGGGAACGAAGGTAGATGGATTGAAGTAGCATATACCCTGAAATCAAGATTCTATATATTGACAAAAGAGTATGATAAAGCTTATACAGCTGCCTTAAATGGAATATCTTCAGATTCTGCTTCTATGATGTTTGACCCTATTGTAGCAGATGATGGTTCCGGTATAAGAGGTAGTTCAAACGTTCTTTGGCAATTTACATCGGGTACAAGAGCAGGATATATGAGTACAAATGATACTTATTTGTCAAATTTATTGGAAGACGGTAGTGATATTTCAAGGAATAATGCAAAAACCAATGAACAGGCAAGAAGTAATTATTACTATATTGATGAAGATGGTAGTAAGATTGGAGTTGGGGCTCCTGAAGCACCAATGCCTTTGGTTACTTATCAGGAAAACTTGTTGAATTTAGCAGAGGCTTCGGCAAGAGCTAATTCATTTGATGAGGCACTGGGATATTTAAATGATTTGAGATCATTTCTAGCTTCAGGTGATGCATTTGTAAAAGTAAATGAGGATGATATTTTGCTATATGACGATTATGAAGCAGGTGATTTTGCAAGTGGAGGAATGGAGAATTTAGATGGTATTGATAATACAAGAGCTTTGCTAAGAGAAATTATTGAAGAAAGATATATAAGTGGTTATGGTACTTTTATTCCCTGGAATGATGCCAGAAGATTACGAAAATCTGATGGTGATGTTGCTGTACCTTTTCCATTGAATACTACATCGGTTACTCAATATCCTGAAAGATTTATTATTTCTCAAAATGAAATCAATTCTAATTCAAATGCTCCGACAGGATTGTCAATTTTTGATAAAACAGAAGTTAATCAATAAGTTTAATTAATATTGTTTGATAGAAAAAGAGGTTACTTGTTTTAGGTAACCTCTTTGATTTAACACTTAACATCTAAAACCTTATAAATATTAATGTATTAATAATGAGTAAATTAAAACTTTTTTTTACTAGCTTAATTTTTATTTCTCTTTTTTCCTGCAAAGATAAAATAGAAGCAGATATTCTTATCAGAAATGGAACAGTTTACAATGGTGTTGATACAGTTCCGACTAATAATACCATAGCTATAAAAGATGATATTATTGTTTATATAGGCAATGAGGGAGATGTAAATATTAGTGCTGACAGGAATATTGATGCAACAGGGCTTATTGTTTGTCCGGGATTTATAGATCCTCATACACATGCAGACAGAGATCTTGTTGATCCAAAAAAATCACATAACAAACCATTTTTAATGCAAGGTGTTACGACTGTGACTGTTGGTAATGATGGGAGCAGTTTTTTTCCAATACAAAAATACAGCGATTTGTACAAAAAGAATGGAATCGGAACGAACGTTGTTATGCTAACCGGCCATGGTACCATTAGAGAACAAATTATTGGTAAAAGTAATAAAAAGGCTACTGAAGCAGACCTGGCTAAAATGAAAGAGTTAATACAAAAAGAGATGGATGCCGGTTCTTTTGGGATATCAACGGGTTTATATTATGCACCGGGAAGTTATTCTGACACTGAGGAAGTTATCGCTTTAGCAAAAACTGCTGCACAAAATGATGGCATTTATGATACACACCTAAGAGATGAAAGTTCTTTTTCAGTTGGTATAATTGCTGCTGTTGAAGAAGCAATAGAAATTGGGCGCCAGGCAAAACTACCTATCCATATTTCACATATCAAATGTCTTGGTGTTGATGTTTGGAATAAAAGTAATGAAATAATAAAGTTGATCGAAAAAGGTAAAGCAGAGGGAATTGATATTACAGCTAATCATTATCCTTATGACGCTTCATCAACTAGTCTAAAAGCTGCAGTAGTACCAAGATGGGCAGAAAGCGGAGGAATAGATTCCCTATTTACTCGTTATGAAGATCCAAAATTAAAAAGCCGGATTTTAATAGAAACTAAAAATAATATAAAACGTAGAGGAGGCGCTGATAAGTTGTTAATTGTTAAGGCAGGGGATTCTCTTTTTGTAGGGAAATACCTGAATGAAATTTCAAAATCAATGAATGTTCTTCCGGAAGAAGCTGTTTTTGAAATATTAGAGAAAGGTTATACAAAAGTAGCTTCTTTTAATATGAATACTGGTGATATTAAAAATTTTATGGTTCAGCCATGGGTAGTTACCGGTTCTGATGGTAATATTGGCCATCCAAGAAAATACGGTACATTTACACGAAAGTATAATAAATATGTGCTGGAGAATAAATTAATTGACCTTGCTACGTTTATTAACGGGAGTACATCGAAAACTGCAGAAATATTAAAAATTCCTAACAGAAGTAAGCTAAAGGAAGGATATTATGCTGATATTGTAGTGTTCAATCCAAAAACATTTAAAGACAAAGCAGATTATATGAATGCATTTCAATTTTCTGAAGGATTAGAATATAGCATTATTAACGGAAAACTATCTGTAGAAAATGGAAAATATACAGAGAAACTCAATGGAAAAATTTTAACTAAATAATATATAACAAATGAAATTTAAATTACAATTAATTGCAATTATTGCATTTTTATTTATAAGCTGCAAACAAAATAATTCGACAAAAGAAACGGTTCAGGCTGAAGTTGAAAAAGGTGATATTGTTAAAACGATTATTGAAGATGAAGGTAACTTTTATTATATCGATTTTAATACTTATCCAAGTAATGATGCAAGCCTTCCAA
>JBDLJB010000062.1:0-9365 GCA_039714555.1 Bacteroidota bacterium | reverse complement strand
CCTGCTAATTTCAAGCGCCATAGTAGTAAAATTTATCTGTCATTTTCATTATCTTGCTACCATGAAAAGTCTTATTTTGATTATAATAGGAATATTCCTAAGTACATCTCTTTCGGGTCAAGAAATGCTTGATATACTTACCATTTCAGGGAGATATGGATCTCCTCAGTCATATGAGTCTATTTATAAGGGCAAAGCCAAAGAGTATGGGGCTATGGCCAACCTTGTTGCGCCAATCAAACTTTCTGAAAAATCCATTTGGTATAATAGTGTAAACTATTTATACTCGCATGTTTCTAACGAAGAAGAAATACCTGTCGATGTTGCCAGCCCAATTAATTTACACGGAATTATTATTCGAACAGGATTGTATCAAAAGTTATCTGAAGATCGTAGCATTCAGATTCTTTTTGCGCCCAGACTAATGTCGGATTTTAATAATATTAATGGAGATCATTTCCAATATGGAGGTATAGTATTGTATGAAAAAAAAATCAGTGATAAACTGAAGATGGGCTATGGAGCTATGTATAATCAGGAATTATTCGGCCCCTATCTAACACCTTTGATAAACCTTAATTGGCAGTTATCTAACCGCTTGTCTATTACCGGTTTACTGCCGGTATACGCAAAAGTAAAATACAAAATAAATGATAGGTTTACTGCCGGAATAAGTCATTTTGGGTTGATAACCACTTATAAGCTGGGAGATCTTGAATATGAAGGAGATTATATTGAGCGTAAAAGCATTGATGAAACATTATTTGGCAGATATCGCATTACAGGTAATATATATCTTGAAGGAAGGTTTGGCCATACTTTTGGCAGAAGTTATACCCAGTATGAATCTGATCAGAAAGTTGGTTTCAGCTTGCCTCTTATTGGTTTTGGAGATGACAGAGTGCAAAAAAATGTCTCTTTTAAGGATGGATGGATTACCAACCTAAGACTGGTATACAGTATCCCAATTCCTGAGGGTAAAAAAGCCGAATAAGCAAAATCTTTTACCTATATCAATTAGAGATCTCATAACCGAAAATCGACATTTTCATCAATAGATCAAAATATTTCCACAATCATCATAAGAAAATACCCATTCACTGTTATCAAACTTCGTGAAATTATTTATTGAAAGTGCTCTTATAAACGTATCATCAAATAAAAGCAGCTCTTACTGCCCGCAATTATTTGTTTTTAAAATATTTACTTACCACTAAATTATACCTAAAACCGCTATAAATTTCAACTTCTGTAAGCTAACGTTTTACTCAATTTTACTTTCAATTTCAGATATCATTTCCTCTTTTGCAGAATATGATTTTATTATCATAACAGTAATAATAGCCAGGGGAATTCCAATTGAAGATTGAATCATATCTCCAATAGTACTGTTTAAAAAATTTTCAACTGTCTCAGCTTTAAAAGCACTTCTCATAACATATTGTCCAACATAATTTGAAATAATCCAAAGGGTCCACCATATTCCAATAATTACGGTACTATCATTAGTAGAATTCCCTGCCTTGGTTTTTATCAATTTAGACGTTTCAGTACACATCTCCTTCATTATTTGGTAAGGTCGATACAATGATATAATTGGGACAAACCAACTACCAGCTGCCCAACCATCAGAATGTACTGTACGGGTTCTAATATTCATATTGTAATAGGCTCTTCTAAACCATTGAATAAAAGTAATCGCAGAAACAACATACACTATCATGTATAAAATTGCAATTACACTTTCCCTAATATCATTTGAATCTATTATTTGATTTGAAACAAATTCATCCCGCTGCAAGGCAAGTAGCAGATCGTATTGAAAATATGAAGAAATCATTGAAATTATTTCCAAGAGCATAACAAGCCAAATTAATGCTTGAGCAATTTCGGCTCTCTTTTTATTTGGTCTTATAGCTTCTATTTTCTTTTTTTCATCGTGAATAATTTTTTTGTCAACTTCATAATCGGGGCATTCATCTTGAAATGTAGCTTTTTGTCCTCTTAAATTACAAATTAGACCTTGTTTCATATCCATTTTGCGGAAAGTACATCTTTTGCAAAATTCTAATTGTTCTTCTCTTGTCATATCAATTTATACTATTGTTAGCATTTATCTGGTTATTATATATTTACTTAACTCATAATCAAGCCTAAAACCGCTATAAATTTTAATTTTTTATTATGCTCTATTGTTTGAAAAAGGATAATTGAAAAAGTTACTTTTGGACAATTTCGGATTCCGTTTATTCCGAGGATCTTGATTTAATAACCTACAAAGACTTAAATATAGCTTTGGTTCTTTATTATAAAAGTTATGGGGTCTTTCAAAAAACTCTTCAATTGAAACTGAAAATAATTCCATTAAATTTGTCCCTGCATATTCTCTCAAAACTCTACTTCTTTTTGATTTTATTTTTTCAATCTTCTTTTTAGCAAGAATTTTCCAATTTTCCAGTTCTTTTTCATTAAAAATTCTGGAGAGGTAAGACCTACGTGAATTTTCAATAATAAGACAATGCCCAAATTCATGGACTGCTAAATTAATTCCATCATTTGAAATTTTGAATCCTCTCTCAACTGCAGGCCAAGAAAGATTTATCCTTTTAATATATGGATTCACATCACCTTCAAAAGTTTTGTCAATATGCTTAAAAGTATATGGTTTAGGAGCTATAAAAATATCATTGAAAACATTCAGTACATCCTGTTTCAATCCAAAAGTAATTTGGACAAAAGAGCTTGAAATCAAAATTCTCATTTCATTCGTTAGTTCAAGTCCCTTCTCAGTTTCAAAAAAAGTTGTTTTTATAAAAAGAACAGTTCGTATCCTAAAAACTTTTTTGTTATGATCTGACAGGTTCTGGTAATAATTATTCCATTTCATTAGGACATTATGAATTTCATTTTCTGTCCTTTTTTTTAAAAAAAGATTTATTAATCTATATTTTATTATCAAAGTAAAATTTTTAAACAGTGTCTAACTTACGTCATACATACAAGTGTATATGTACTAAGCAAGCTAACGTCAATTATTTCTATATCAGATCATAGTAACGATGAAAAGATTAATTTTTAGATATCAACAAAAGTAACGCTATCGTATAGTCACTTACATAGAATATGCAAATAACTAAACTTAATATATAATTTAAGGGAGAGGTTAGCAATTTTATTTGAGTAAATATAAAATATTATATCATCTTATGTTAAATTTTTAAAATTAATTTATAGTTACTTAGGGTACATAGTTTTCAATAAGTGATTTAATTGTGGATTGGTATAGGAAGAATAAAAATTGAGGTTAATATTTGGATAACCAACACACCCACCCTTTTTTTCTTCTATTCCGAATCTCAGTTCAATAGATCCCCATTAAAAACCACAAAAAAAGTTAGCAACCCTTGAATTTACTACTATCTCGCCTATTTTGCATATACAATGTTGTGTGCTGCAGATTTTACTTTTTTGTTGTTGAATGTAAAAAATTCATTTTCCATTTGTCATCTATTTTTGTGAAAGTGGCGCTTTCTATCCAATCGAATTTTGAATCGAGAGTATCACTAAAAATAAAATCGCCATGAGAAAAATATCGCATAACGCCCAGTGAATTCTCCATATCAATATTGAAGTTGTCAAATGAATAATCTGCATTATAAGGTGGATATGAATTTAAAACACTTATTAAACTATCATGTGACCAAATTTCCCCATCTACATAGAGTGTGAAATCGGGAGTGGTTACCTCCTTTATCTTGTCAAAATCTTTATTTTTTATGCCATCATAAAAATCGAACAATACTTGCTTTAGTAACTCTGGAGATTTGGTATTATTTTTCTGCTGGCAACTCACAACAATGCCAAACAAAACCATAATTAGGAAAATTTTTGATTTCATAATATTAAATTTTAATAATTAAATAAAAATTATCAATTTCAACTGTTGCACACAACTTGCTTATATCCGTAACTCTGTAGCTATCTATTTCTCCTAAAGAAAATCTAAAGAGTAAGCTGGGTTGTTTATTTTTTTGGTTAAATTAATATAATATCCCATTTAATAAATTCCATATTTTCTAATATATTTATTTAACTAACTATATATAAGGAATTTAAAATGAACTCAAAGTTACTACCATTTTAATATAATAAAGATGATCTGCATCAGCGAAAATGATGATCTGCATCAACTTAGATGAAAAAAGAATTACCAAAAGGTGATTTTTTAAACTATTTATTTGTGAGTTGGGATAGGATGTGATAGAATTAGATAATATTTGAATAACCAACACACCCATCCTTTTCTTCTTCTATTCCGAATTATAGTTCAATAGGCACCCTCTAAAACTCAATAAAAAAGTTGGCAACTTGGCGAAAGAGTAAAATTGCAATCTGTAGTGTAGCTATTGTGTAGTCAGCAATAGTAAGCTATAAAACAAAAAAATCCAACCTACTAATGTAAATTGGATTGTATCTTGCTCCTCCTCTTGGTTGGGCAAAGTCAATAACTTACACAACCACAGCAAATTCCGAAAAGGAAGCTTTAAACTTAAGTTCTTTAATAGAGTATATTTCTATTTACATTATCCTTTATTCAAAAAAAGGATACGTTTAAGCCTATTCAAATAACGATTCTGCGAATATTTCGGCCCAGTCAACAATTAATTGCCGTTCTGATTTTTTTAGTTTTGCTTCAGGGTGCGTAAGAGGATAAATTTTCAAAGGCATAATACCATCGGATACCGTTTCAACAATATCTTCCAGTAAATTTGCTTTTTTCATTTTATCATGCGTTTCCCATTCTGAAAAATTCAACTCACTCTTACCAAGTTTCACATCTCTTGCAACAAGCCATGAAACAGGTGCCACATTCGAATACCAAGGATAATTAGATTCATTGGAATGACAATCGTAACAAGCAACTCTTAAAAAATAAGCAACAGAATCCGGAATTTGGTTATTCACCATCAGGTCGCTTTTGTTTTCTTTAATAACTTCAGGTATATCATTAGGTATCAGTTGTAATACTACTATTATTACACCTAATGCTATCAAAATCTTTTTTATCATTTTTATATTTCAAATATCAACTTCTAAGGTTTAGACTCTAATGAAATCCATTTCTAATCCTCATTTATTTTACTATAACTACTCCCCTTATTCTCCAGCAAGTTTCTTGGCAGTATCATCAGACCAGTTAATGAGTATTGACTTTTGCTCCTCAGTCAGAGCTTTTTCCGGATATTTGTTAAGAAATTTCTCAGGAGGCATTTCATTTTCTGAAACTACTTCAGTAATTTCAGTTAATTTACCAATAACCTTATACTTTTTTAAGGAATTAAGAGCATCGAATTCAAGTTTCTTTTTACCCTTGGTATTCTTTGACTCTGTGTTATGGCAACCATAACAAGAGTTGTCAATAATTGCCTGTACATCTTCAGGAATATCAATCTGATTTGGTGATTCTACATTTTCAGAAGTTAATCCGTCACTCATACTAAAATTCATGAATAATAAGGCTGTTATTACTACAGCAGATACAAATAATACTTTTTTCATTTTACTAATATTTAAATTTTTATCCATTAACCAAATTTAATAAATTTATTCATATTAAAAATTTTAGGTTAATAAATTAGGTGTATCACCCTTTTTCACACAAGAAACAATCAAGTTTAGTGAAAAAGGTAAGAAATTAAAATTGTGTAAAAGGTTGATTATTGTAGGTAGACACAAGGTATTAAAACAAAAAAATCCAACCTACTAATGTAAATTGGATTGTATCTTGCTCCTCCTCTTGACTATGTAAAGCTAATAATTTACATAACCACAGTAAATTCCGAAAAGGGAACTTTAAGCCTATGTTCTTTATTAGAGTATATTTTTATTATCCTTTACACTCCGAAAATGTAATTATATGCTTTGTCAGATTACTCCATTTTTGATCTGGATAATCAGAAATCACATTTTCGCAACTATTCCATAGTGGTAAAAATTCTTTTTTGTAATTTTTTTTCTTTAGTTTATATGCCGGGTTGTTTCCTTTAGCTATATAATAAGATTTTTCTTTACCGCCAACTATTTTTATACTACCAATACCAGCCGACATAGTCTCGGATGCATAAGGATCATGATAGACTTTAACTTGTTTACTGAATCCCGGGTTAAGAAGTTGCATCAATAATTTTTTATTTTTCTTCTTTATTTTTACATCTGCCAATTCAAAGTAGACATAACCCTGATTTAAAATATCTTGGTTGAGTGTTTCATCACTCCATTTTTGAACATTATTCAAGATATCAATAGCTTTAACATATTTATCATGTGCTGTTTGTGGTAGATACATAAATTTTACGGATTCTGGTTTTAGTTTATGTTTCTTTCCTGACCCATCTTTAATTTTAATAAATTTAATTAGCCCCTTCTCTCTGTCAATATCTCTTATTGTTCCTTGAATTTCTGTCCCATCTGTTAGTGTTATATAAGATGTTTTCTTTTTTGAATAACTGTAGGAAGGAGAAAGTAATTGTTGGGCACTAGTTTCAATAAAAGTGAAAATTAGTAATGAAATAATAATTAGATTTCTAGTCATTTTGTGTTTTTTAAATTTACGCTTACTCTTACGATTTTCAGCATTCTCGCTTACTCTTTTATGGATTTTCAGTTACTCCATTTAATTGAATTATACTCTAATATTTTTTGCTAGGAGTTGAAACGAACTAGGATAGCTCTTATTGTATTCTAAAAATAATTTTTAAATAAAAATGTTGACAACCTGACTTTTGTCAACTTGTCAAGTTTTTTCTTTTATGATTTAGGTAACCTATATAAAGAAAAATCACCCCGGAGGGTGATTAAATTATTATAGTCTAAACCGCTATGAATTTTAACTATTTATTGTAACCAGTTTATTTTTTATTCAAAAGATAAACAGCATCTGCAAATTTTTCTCCTAAATCAATATATCCGTTACTATCATAATGTGCAGGGTCAGAATATTTGTAATACCTGGTACTTCTTACAATAGCAGCATTTTTATCCGTTTTTGCATATTTTTCTTGAGCATATTGTACCAGCTCACCATAAACCCAAACTTTTCCATCTTTATTGTTCCATGAGTCTGAGATTTTTCCTAATACAACCGGTAAATCATCCGTGTGCAGACTTGCTCGTATTAAATCCATTAGCCTCTTTAGATTAGAATAATAACGATTAGCAATTTCTTCTGTATGAGCAGCATCACTCTCGCCTTGCATCCATATAATACCACTGGGGATTATAAGGTCTTCCTTTCCATCATCATTAATATCGTTTGTGCTTAGTGCCTCCTTAATAGTAACCAAGAAGTTGTCATATTGATTAATCCCATTTGTACCTGTGTAATCTACTTCCCAAGAACCATATTGACCTGCAGCAAGACTATCAATAGAAGAACCTCCCCTCGAATATTTAATTAATGCAATTTTTTCGTTTGGATATAACTCTTGTAATTTTTTTGCAAATGACAATTCGATTCCAAATCGATCAGATAAATTATTGTTAATCCTATCAGAAGAAAAACCAACTCCATGGCCGGGTTTTAAAACATCCCATTTCCCCATTCCACCATTTTCTTTTTCATCAGGAGTAGGATTTCCATGAAATATCCACACTTTTTGAAATTCAGTTATTAAAGAGTCGGGTAGTTCAGAATTTCTACCATATCCATCCATATTGGATTGCCCTCCAAGAAAGAAAAGTCTAATTGGATCTTTTTCTACTTGTTGGCAGATTGCAATTGATGAAAAAAAACTTAATATCAATAATACTAATAATTTTTGCTTCATTATTTCTTTCCTTAATTGGTTCCAAAGGTTTGTGTATGAAATTTAACTTGTAAAAAGGTACTAAATATTCGGTTTAGTACAAAGCCGAATTCTTTATCTTTCTATTATAAATGCCAAATTTAAAAATTTGGAGGAATTTGTAAATGTCCTATTTCCTTAAGTTTATCACTTATTAGCTATGTTTTATACACAATGTTAAAAACTGTTTATATCTTTAATATTTTTGTTGCAAATACGCCTTTTTCAGTCTGAATGATTATTATGTATACAGCGCTTTCTAAGTTGGATAAGTCAATTTCAAATCCATTATTTACAATTTTTGATTTACAATTAATAATTTCCTTTCCTGTTATATCTGAAATTGTGATACTTTCTATTTTTAGTTTTTCACTTTTTACTAAAAATGAGTTATTTGTTGGATTGGGATAAATAGAAGTGTCTAGTTTGTGTTGGGTTTCAAAGATGCCTAATATAACATCATGCTGAAACACTCTAACATTTCCAGAATCAGAACCGTTTCTATCATTATAGCTAGCACCGATTGCTACTACTGAACCATCTGAACTTAAACTGAATGACCAGCCAAAATGGTCGCCAATTGCTTCTCCATCAATATCATTTCCTATTTGCTCCCATGTACCTGAATTGTTTTTGAAAACTCTAACATGTCCTGCATTTGTACCATTTCCGTCATTCCATATAGCACCTACACCTACTACTGAACCATCTGAACTTAAACTAACTGACCAGCCTGATATGTCGATTGCCGCCTCTCCATCAATATCATTTCCTATTTGTTCCCATGTACCTGAATTGTTTTTGAAAACTCTAACATGTCCTGCATTTGTACCGTTTCCATCGTTATGAGAAGCACCAACGGCAACTACCGAACCATCTGAACTTAAACTGACTGACCAGCCAAAACGGTCGCCAATTGCTTCTCCATCAATATCATCTCCTATTTGCTCCCATGTACCTGAATTGTTTTTGAAAACTCTAACATGTCCTGCATCATCACCGTTTCCGTTGTTAAAAGGAGCTCCTATAGCTATAACCGAACCATCTGAACTTAAACTAACTGACTCTCCTGAAGAGTCGTTTCCAGCTTCCCCATCAATATCATTTCCTATTTGCTCCCATGTACCTGAATTGTTTTTGAAAACTCTAACATGTCCTGCATCATCACCGTTTCCGTCGTTAAAAGGAGCTCCTATAGCTACAACCGAACCATCTGAACTTAAACTAACTGTCTCTCCTGAAGAGTCGTTTTCAGCTTCTCCATCAATATCATTTCCTATTTGCTCCCATGTACCTGAATTGTTTTTGAAAACTCTAACATGTCCTGCACTTGTACCGTTTTCGTCGTTATAAGGGGTTCCTATTGCTACAATCGAACCATCTGAATTTAAACTGACGGAATTGCCAAAGTAATCGTTTTCAGCTTCTCCATTAATATCATCTCCTATTTGTTCCCATATACCTGAATTGTTTTTGAAAACTCTAACATGCCCTATATCATTGCTATTTCCGTCATTAAAA
>JBDLJB010000061.1:0-9487 GCA_039714555.1 Bacteroidota bacterium | reverse complement strand
CACCATTCCGGTAAATTGCCATTCTCCATACTTGTTGCTTTTTAACCAATCATCACGCATTTTTGCCTGCTCTATTGCAGGATACCAATGTACAAACTCTGCAATTCTGTTTGAAGAGGCTTCTTGGTTTTGATTTTCCTGTGCTACAGCTGTACCAATTGTAAGAAGTAGAACTGAAGCTAATGTTAAAAGTGTTTTTTTCATCTTTTTATTAATTTTGAGGTTAGTTAAATTATTTTTTGGACTGATTATTAAATTTCCTATTTGTTATATATAAAATATTATACTCTAATCTAGTGTATCTTTAGGCATCTTGAATTTGGAGTAACTAATTTTTTATTTTTCGAGCATTATTTTAAGCTCAATAAAAAAAGACTCATAGGAATAGGTAATGCAGTAAATTCTTTATTTTCACTTTGGTTGGGTTTTAGTTAATCTATTAGAATCTACTAAGTTAAAAAAAAAACATAAGCAGACGAAAAAACCACCGTGAAATTAATCCTGGCGGTTTTAGGTTTTTTGATTCCCACTTTTGTGGGAATGACAGTTTTCAAAAGAATATTTTTAATCTTCTTTTACTTCATCAAAATCTACATCTTATTTATCTTTTCCAAGCCGAACCAAAGGTTATATAATATCCCCAGTCATTATTTGATTTAGCTACGTCAACTCCCAATCTTATTCCAAATATTCGGGAAATAAGGTAACGAAAGCCTGCTCCATAATTGTGCACTAATAATGCATCATTGAAATTAGTTTTTGCATCAACAGCTTTTGCCAATCCTCCAAATACAACGCCACTCCAACGAAGATTAAAATCGTATCGTTGTTCGGTTTCTATTGTGTAGGCTTCCAAACCTTGATACCTTGCCATAGGTACACCTCTTAAATTTATACCCGGATGCACATAAAATGGGGTATCATCACCAAATAAAAATTCAGCATCTAACCTATAAGAACTAACCCATTTTTCGGTAAAATGAAAATATTTGAACATTACTAAATGAGCATTTTGAAACTTATAATCACTACCTGTCCACTTATCATTAAATCTTAAATCCAGTTCAGCATAAAAACCTTTGTTAGGGGTAAATAGATTATCACGGGTATCGTATTGCAAAATGGTACCAAAACTACTTATTGTACTTTCGATATCTTTCTCATTTAATATTTTATTCAAAAAGTCATCAATTGTAGGGTTATTTATATCGAAAACCGGATTCACCTTTGTTTTAGCAAAGATCCATTCAACTCCTGCATAAAAATGACTATCACCAAATTCTTTTAAAATATTACCATAAATAGGAACAGTTTGAAAATTAAAAGAGAATTTTTTCTCACCTAAGTGAGGTAAAACTCTGTAAAAATCCATATTTATATCGGCATAGGCAGCTCCATACCTGTAATTAATTCCATATTTCTGATTATGAACTATTCGCATTGCTCCTAGTGCCCATGTATTATTTGCGGTATAACTTGCAGCACCAACAGTTAAATTTGGGGGAGCATATTCTCCTTTACTAACAGGTTCGTTTTTTTGTATAAAAATTGGAAGAAAAAGTATACCAATACCTCCTAAAGAAGGTTCTGTTACTATTTGTACCAAAGGGAAAAAACCACCTTCCTTTAAAAGCCATTTACTCATATCCAATTTACCGTCAACAGAGTCTTTAAACAAACTAGTCTGCTCCGTTTTAGTACTATCGCTATCTACATTTTGACTATATGTATTATTAAGCACAGCAAAAGACAGCATTATTACAATGATAATAACTTTCTTCATATTCAATATGTATTTTTTTATGCAACCAATTTAACAATAAATAGTCAAACCTCAATTTATAAATTATACGAATTATAAAAAATAAAAAAAAACCGCCAGGAAATAAATCCTGGCGGTTTTGGTTTATTTGATTCGACTTTGATATTTCCTCCCGATGGTCATCGGGATTCATGGGAATGACAGTCTTACAAAAGAATGTTTTAATCTTCTTTTACTTCTTCAAAGTCAACATCCTGCACATCATCTTCACCAGAAGCTTCTGCTCCGGCTCCGGCATCTGCATCAGCTCCCGGTTGAGGGCCTGCTGCACCACCTTGTGCATCTTGTTGTGCTTTATACATTTCTTCAGAAGCAGCTTTCCATGCTTCGTTGATCTTTTCCATTGCAGGGTCAATCTGAGCAAGGTCTTTAGATTCGTGCGCTTTTTTCAATTCCTCTAAAGCAGACTCGATTGGTGCTTTTTTATCAGCAGATAATTTGTCTCCAAATTCTTTTAACTGACTTTCTGTTTGGAAGATCATTGCATCAGCTCCATTGATCTTTTCAGCAGTTTCTTTCGCTTTTTTATCCGCGTCAGCGTTAGCTTCGGCATCAGCCTTCATTTTTTTGATATCTTCTTCTGACAATCCTGAAGATGCTTCAATACGAATGTTATGTTCTTTACCGGTACCTTTATCCTTAGCTGTTACATGAATAATACCATTGGCATCAATATCAAAAGTAACTTCAATTTGAGGAACTCCTCTTTGCGCCGGTGGAATTCCGTCTAAGTGGAATCTACCAATAGTTTTGTTATCGGCAGCCATAGCACGTTCACCTTGTAACACATGGATCTCTACTGATGGTTGGTTATCAGCTGCAGTTGAAAATACTTGTGATTTTTTAGTTGGAATGGTAGTATTTGACTCGATCAATTTGGTCATTACATTACCCATTGTTTCAATTCCTAATGCTAAAGGTGTAACATCTAATAGTAATACATCTTTTACATCACCTGTTAAAACACCACCTTGAATTGCAGCACCAATTGCTACTACCTCATCAGGATTAACACCTTTTGAAGGTTTCTTACCGAAGAATTTTTCAACTTCTTCCTGAATTCTTGGCATACGTGTTGAACCACCAACTAAAATTACTTCATCAATATCTGATTTTGAAAGATCGGCATCTTTTAATGCAGCACTTACAGGAGACATAGAACGTTTGATCAAATCATCAGCTAATTTTTCAAACTGTGCTCTTGATAAAGTTTTTACCAAGTGTTTTGGTCCGCTTGCTGTAGCAGTAACATAAGGTAAATTTATTTCTGTTTGTGAACTTGATGATAATTCAATTTTAGCTTTTTCAGCAGCTTCTTTTAAACGTTGTAAAGCCATTGGGTCTTTACGCAAATCAATACTTTCTTGTTTGTTGAATTCTTCAGCTAACCAGTCGATAATTACTTGATCGAAATCATCTCCTCCTAAATGCGTATCACCATTTGTTGAAAGTACTTCAAAAACACCATCACCAATTTCTAATATAGAAATATCAAAAGTACCTCCACCCAAATCGTAAACTGCTATTTTTTTATCATGACCTGATTTGTCTAGACCATAAGCCAAAGCAGCAGCAGTAGGCTCATTTATAATACGGCTAACTTTTAAACCTGCAATTTCACCTGCTTCTTTTGTTGCCTGACGTTGTGAATCATTAAAATAAGCCGGTACAGTTACCACAGCTTCTTTTACTTCATGGCCTAAATAATCTTCAGCCGTTTTTTTCATTTTTTGCAAGATTATTGCAGATATTTCTTGTGGTGTATATAATCTACCTTCAATATCAACTCTTGGCGTATCATTATCTCCTTTTACAACTTTATAAGGAACTCTATCTGCTTCTAATTTAGATTCAGAATATTTATTACCCATAAATCTTTTTATAGAAGAAATTGTATTGATTGGATTGGTAACTGCTTGACGTTTAGCAGGATCACCAACTTTTCTTTCACCGCCTTCTACAAAAGCAACTATAGAAGGTGTTGTTCTTTTACCTTCGGCATTAGGAATTACTACCGGCTCATTACCTTCCATTACTGAAACACATGAGTTGGTTGTTCCTAAATCTATTCCAATTATTTTACTCATAATATTATATTTTTAAATTTTATATCTATTTATTAATTTTTAACTGTTGCTACATAGTCAATCTTTGTGCCATTCATAAATTATATTGTTTTTGGCATAAAATGACATTTTCTTTATGACAGAGTGACAGGGTGGTCAAGTGTAAAGTTTATAGTTTAAAGGAAAAAGAGTCAAGAAACAAGATGTTGATTTAAAAATTTGAAAATGAATTGATTTGAAGATGAGAAGAGTGATGGAAGTATATAGTGTTGAGTGTTGAGTTTTGAGTTAAAAGTAAAATGAGTCAGACCTTTCAGAGTTGTAATCCTGAAAGAGTCAAATTAGTTACAATTTGAACTTGATTAAAAATTAAACCACTAAGCACTAAAAACTCAACATTATAAATCAATTATTTAATTCTTTCAAATACAGATTCTTTTAAAATAAAAAATGAACTTAAAATAAATGACAGAGTCATTGCAATACCCGAAATGATGATGACATACTTAAACCAGAGAACTCCATTCCATAAAATATAGATACCTCCAAAAGTTAAAATGATGGAAACAAATGGTTCGATCATCAAGATCTTTTTTAATTTTTTATTTAAAGTTGTTAATAAAAGTATTCCACCCAACAACAAGAAAATAATCGACATGGATAAAATATGATTATGAATAAGCGTTAAAACCTCTTTTTTAGATTTTTTAAATTGCATTACCTCTGCTTCTTCATCATTTTCATTACCTAAATATTGACTTTCAATACCATTTATTTTAAATGAGGTAGTTTCTTTTACGAAGCTAAGTCCGGTAAAAAAACCAATATTTAAAGTCAGAACAAAAAAGGTTATAAGTAATCTTATTTCATTGGGTAATCTTAAAAGTAATCCGTGGAAATTCATTATAATTGTTCTTTAGTTTGAAGAATTGCTACACTTTTTAATAGGTCATTAACCGAAATAGTCATTGATTTTGCCGAAATTGTAGCCCCGGAAATAGCTTTAATATCTTTAGAGTATTCAATATTTCCATCTGTTAAGCCAACAAATTGTTTTAGCCATCTTTTGCTGCTAATTTCACCGCCATAATCTTCACGATAGGCCAGGATCTTTATTTTTTTAATGATAAGATCTTTATCAAAAACAACCAAAAAATCAAACTCTTCTGTCTTACTCATAGCTTTTCCATAATAAAAATAACCAATTAATTTATTTTCATTCAAAATCTTAAAGAAATTATCGTCATCAAAAGGAACCAACAGAACCGATTTTACATCCTCTTCAATAATTATCAATGTTTTTGAAAAAGAATTCAATTCGAAAATGGATGCTATCTCTTTATCAATTTTCTTTTCTATAGGCTTAGGAATAGTAAAACCAAGAGTAAGAATAGAAATTATTATAATTAAAATAGTTTGTTTCATCTGTTTAATTTTATTATTTTTATTGGTACTGATGTACCCCCTAAATCTCCTAAAAGGGGACTTCCTATTACACTTTTTAAAAGCGGTTTCTCCCCTACCTGCTGGCAGGCAGGGATCAACGATTTTTGATTATTGGTATTTCATATATTATTATCCGAAATTCCCTACTCCCTACTCCCTACTCGTTACTCCTTAAAACATAACACCTATTCCGGCATTAAACTGATTAGTCCTGTTATCAGCTGACAATTCATCCTCCAACCACTGAAAATCTACTTTTAACGCAACACCGGGTACTAATTTGTAATCCAGTCCGAATGTTATATCTGTTCTGTCATAAGCCTTGTTGGCTTCAAACCCTTCTGTTTTCTTATGTGTATTATACTTTTCATAACGGCCAAACAACACAAACTCTTTATCAGATCTTTTATTAAGTAAAGGCATAAAATTATATGCAACTTCACCATAAAAACCATCCATTTGAGATCCTAGATCTTTTCCGGACAATTCATTATATTCCTCACTTCCTGATATATTAGTGAAAATATACTGTCCTTTTAATTTAAATTCATTTAAAATATATCTTGCGTCAAAACCCAGCATGGTAACACCAACGGTAGAACCATCCAACGAACTATCATCTGTTTGGGTATTTCCAAAATAACCAGACAGGCCAAGTTTTAACCCTAAGATTCCATAATAATCAACTTTTGCTGATAGATTTGGCGAACTAATGATTGACTCTGCACCTTTCTGGCGTCCTTTTCGCAAACCATCTATCCCTCTTAGAGTTCCTTCTCCATCTTTGTAGGAAGCGAATCCGTTAAAAATATAAACCTGGTATTTTAGGGATAACTCATCAAATTTACCTGACACCCCAACACCTAACTCTCTCCAGGTTGTAGGTACAATATATTTATCCAGCCCCGGGCGTTCAACACCATAAAAAACTGGAGGTTCATGGTATTCGTTAATTATTCCCATAGGTACCAGCATCAATCCTCCTTTTACATTAAAACTAGGATTTACATTATAATTTACAAATGCCTGTTCTACAAATATTTCTTTTACATGTTCCAATTCAATTTCGGTTAAGAAACTTACTTTATCATTGAATTTATACCCCAAAAGCATTATTAACCTATGAACGTCCAGCTTCCCCGGAGTAGAACCTACAGGCTCATTATAATCTATTTGAGCATATCCTCCAATTGTTAATTTTTTTGAATTATTATAATCCAGCCGATTGATTACCCTTAAAGAATCCTGCTTATTTTGCTGGGCAAATAATGTGGTTGAAATAAAAAATACTGCTAATAGTAATTTAATTTTTATTGTCATGTTATTTAGAATGATTTTAAATAATAATTTTTTCCAACGCAAAACTAAAAAGTTTATCCGAATAAAAAAAGCTTATTTAGAATTATTTTAAATAAGAGCCTATACGACTGTTTTACTGCATATTAAACCCCTTAGCATGATAAAAAAAGTATCACAACTAACTAACTAACTCTACAGATATTGATCTTCATTTGTAACCCGAAAGATGGCGAGACATATTTGTTATTTGTCATTTGGAATTTGGAATTTGGAATTTATCATTTCCCCATTACCTTTGTAAAAAAATAATCATATGCTTGGATTAAAATCTGATACAGACAAAGAATGGGTGAAAATTGCAGAAGGAAATTTGCAACAATTATTAACCGATCATGCTTTCGCGGAACAAAAAGCAGCTGCAGCAGCAGTTTCATTGATCATCAATTATTCTGAAGAAACAGAATTTGTTCAGGCAATGAGCGATCATGCCATTGAAGAAATGGGGCATTTTAAAATGGTACATGAAATTATGGTTGCTCGTGATATGACCTTAGGTAAGGATCAAAAAAGTGATTATGCCAAGCATCTTAGCAAATTCTTTTCTAAAACTAAAGACAGACAACAAAGCTTGATAAACCGTTTGCTTATGGCAGCTATGATAGAAGCTAGAAGTTGTGAGCGATTTAGTGTACTTTCCAACAATATGGAAGATAAAGCACTGGCAAAATTCTTTGGAGATCTATTAGCTTCCGAAGCAGGACATTATTCTTTATTTTTAGGTTTTGCCCGTAAATTTATGGATAGAGAAGTTGTAGATAAATTATGGGATGAGTTTCTAACTTACGAAGCTGAATACATGAAACTACAAGGTAAATTGCCATTGGTACACGGATAAGAGTGTTTAGGGTTTGTGGTTTATGGTTGAATAATTTTTTTGTTGTTAGTTTTTGTCAATGGTAAATATGATTTTTTAAAATGAAAATCTTATTACTCTTTTTTCCCTTACTCTTGCTCCTTATTTAATAAACTGAATACTCATAGGATAATTTGGAGTTTCACCATTATTTGCCCGTATAGCATTGATTATTGGAAATATAAAACAAAAAATTCCAATTCCGATCAATCCTAAGATACCTAATCCCAATAATAGAATTAAAGGAATACAAATTATGGCATAAATAAACATACTCAACTGGAAGTTGATAATTGATTTTCCATGTTCATCCATATCATAGATCTTATCTTTATTGGTTGCCCATATTATTAAAGGGACAATTAGTCCACCAAACCCTGTAATTATATCTAACAATTGACTCAAGTGGGTTAGCATTAATGTTTGTCTATCTTCTTTCATATTATACTTTTTCTATACGACGTTGAAATAAAAAATTTGTTACGTAACTTTGCAAAAACATAGATCAAATCACATGCAACAAGTCAATACAATAAAAAACGATACTATTATTGCTTTAGCTACCTCTTCGGGTGTTGGCGCCATTGCTGTTATTAGACTCTCGGGTGAAAGAGCCATTGAAATTGTAAACAGTTTTTTTCAATCAAAATCAGGTAAAAAAGATCTGACAAAAGTGAAGTCTCATACCATTCATTTAGGAAATATTGTTGACGGTAATAGAATTATTGATGAAGTTTTAGTCTCTGTTTTTAACGGTCCACATTCTTATACAGGTGAAAATGTTGTTGAAATTTCTTGTCATGGTTCAGTATATATTCAACAAGAGATATTACAATTATTTTTAAAAAATGGTGTCCGTCATGCGGATGCAGGTGAATTTACATTGCGTGCATTTATCAATGGAAAAATGGATCTGAGTCAAGCTGAGGCTATAGCCGATCTGATTGCCTCTGATTCTAAAGCATCTCATCAAATCGCTATGCAACAAATGCGAGGAGGATTTTCATCAGAAATTGCAAATTTACGAGAGCAATTGTTGAGTTTTGCATCGCTTATTGAATTAGAATTAGATTTTGCAGAAGAAGATGTTGAATTTGCAGACAGAGATCAATTTAAAGTGTTAATCAAAAAAATTACTAAGGTTTTAAAAAGATTAATTGACTCATTTGCAGTTGGTAATGTGTTAAAAAATGGAATTCCGGTAGCTATAATTGGCGAGCCAAATGTTGGAAAATCTACCCTTTTAAATGCATTACTCAATGAAGAAAAAGCTATTGTTTCGCACATTGCAGGAACAACTCGAGATGCAATTGAAGATGAAATCATTATCAATGGAGTTACATATCGTTTTATTGATACAGCCGGAATTAGAGAAACAGCAGATGAAATTGAAAGTATTGGTATTCAAAAAACTTTTGAAAAAATCTCTCAAGCGCAATTGATTATTCTTTTGTTTGATATATCAAAAGTTTTAATGTCAAATAATGGAATTATAAATATGGTCAATGAGATCAAAAAAATTAAAAGACAATTTCCTGATAAGAAGTTATTGATAATTGCGAATAAAATTGATTCAATAAATAAAGAAGATATCTATACAATTATTAAAGATCTTTCTCAAAATAATATAGCAGATGTAATTCCATTATCAGCAAAAAATAAAATTGGTATCAACTCTTTGATTCAAAACTTAACCGAATTGGCAAACACCGGAATATTAAGCAATAACCAAACTATTGTTAGCAATTCACGACATTTTGAAGCATTGAACAATGCATTAAACGCCATTTTAGAAGTACAAAAAGGAACTGAAAATAACATCAGTTCTGACCTTATTGCAATTGATATTCGTGAGGCACTTTATCATCTCGGACTTATCACCGGAGCAATTTCAACCGAAGATCTACTTGGAAATATTTTTGCAAATTTTTGTATCGGTAA
>JBDLJB010000060.1:0-9842 GCA_039714555.1 Bacteroidota bacterium | reverse complement strand
CCCATATTAATTCCCCATTTTCCAACTTGATTGATCAACATATTTTTACCAATACTATTTTTAACAATAGTTGGTTTTGGTAAAAAAGTATGGGTATGCCCTCCAATAATTAAGTCAATATTTTTCGTTCTTCGCGCTAGATTTAAATCACTGATCTTATCAGGATTTTTTTTGTAATAATAACCTAAATGTGATAAGCAAATAATCAGGTCACAATGTTCTTCTTCTTTTAGAACCCGACTCATATCCTGAGCAATTCCTACAGGATCAATATATTTGGTTTCTTTATACATTGAAGAATCTACCAATCCTTCAAGGGCTATTCCGAGTCCGAAAACCCCAATCTTAATACCATCTTTATTATAAGTTCTGTAATTTTTAGTTCTGCCATCCAAAATTGTATTCGAAAAATCGTAGTTTGAAATAATAAACTCAAAAGTAGCATTGGGTAGTTGTGCATGTAAACCGTCAATCCCATTATCAAAATCGTGATTTCCAATTGTTGCAGCATCATATTTTAGCATACTCATCAATTTGAATTCAACTTCACCACCAAAAAAATTAAAATAAGGAGTGCCTTGAAAAATATCACCTGCATCAAAAAGGAGCGTATTTTTATTTTCTTTTCTAACTTGATCAATTAGAATAGATCTTCTTGCAACGCCACCAAGGTTTGGATAACTGGGATGCGATAAATCAAAAGGTTCTATATGGCTATGAACATCATTAGTATGTAGAATAGTGATATGTTTTGTACTCTTTTTTGCAAATGAACTTAATGAAAATCCACCAAGAGTTAATAATGTACTTGTAGCAGCCGTTTGTTGTATAAATTTTCTTCTTTTCATTTATCTGTATCTTTTTAATTCCATATATTTTTTAATTTTTATCACTCCATATCGTCATCACTCCATCACCATTACCCTATCATCGAGTTTAGCCTTAAGCGTATCTGTTTCTTTTAGATAATCAATAATAGCATCACGAACCTTATAATTTAAGCTATATAAATTTACTGGATCTTTAAAAAAAATCATGTGATCTCCACCGTGTTGCAAATAATCACTTGTTAGTACATAATAATTCTTTGAAATATTAAAAGGTTTATTTTGGATAAAGATATCGCTAAGTTTATCATTGTTGAAAGTTAGATTTAGTCCACTAATAGGGTGAGCCCATTTATTTTTTTCAAAATAATCAAATAGTTCTTTGGTTTTTTTGCCTGATAATTCTACTACCACAAGCATATTTTCAAAAGGCATAAGCTTAAATATATCATTAACGGTTATATCTCCCTTAGGAATTGATTGTCGAACACCTCCATAATTAAACAAAACAAAATCGATATTTTTTTTACTGAGATCATTAAAAACAGGATTTGCTTTTTGATAGCATACATCTGCATAAATATTACCTAATGAGCTTTGTAAATTTCCATCTTTACGGGTTAGCGTAATTGGTGTATAGCTTAAAACTACATTTACTTCTTTTTGTAGTTGATTTTTATAAGGTTTAATAAAATTAATAATTGTTGAATCCTGAGCTAGATTACCATCAATTTCAATTTGACTTCCTTTTATAGTATTTACTTGATATTGCTCATTTTTACAAGAAATCAATAAGAAAATTATTAACCCTGAAATAAAGTATTTTTTTATTATTTTATTTAAATTTGTAAGCATAATTATTTTGTTAATGGATATATTCAATTTAAAGAATAAAACAGCTTATAAATTTATTAAAAAGCATTTAAATAAAGCAAAAAAATCAAGTAATAAAATTAACGGTAAAATTCATACTGTTGGAATATTAGCTGAATCTAGATTATTTGAAGCTTATGATTTTACCAAAAAGTTAAGTGAAAATTTTGGATTAAAACCAGAAGATTTTAAAGTTTTGCTTTATGAAAATCCTGATGTAGATAATATAAATATTAATTATCCTGGTTTTTTTGAAAATGACTTTGGTTTATATGGAAAAATTAAAAGTGATGAAGTGAAAAATTTTGCAGATACAAAGTTTGATCTTTTAATAAATTATTGTTCTTCAAATAATCTATTTGCCAATGTTTTACTTTTGCGTTCTAAAGCAAGACTTAAAGCAGGTTTTTATAATGAAAATGATGAATTTTATGATATCAGTATAAAATTATCAGATAATAGAATTGATACATTTAATGAAGAACTTACCAGATATTTGAATATTTTAAAAATAATTAATCCTGCTGATTAAAGCAAATCATAAAATTTAACAATATTTAAAAATTTGATATATTTTTTAAATAATTTCTTCAAAGTTTAAATTCTTTTTATCATTGGATTCTCAAGTAAATAAATAAAAAAAAATGGAACAATTTTTAGGTACAGGTGTAGCCTTGGTTACTCCTTTTGATATTGATGATCAAATTGATTATACAGCTTTAGAACAATTGGTTAATTTTCAAATAGACAATAGTATCAGCTACCTAGTAGCTTTAGGTACAACTGCCGAGACACCAACTTTATCAAAACATGAACAGGAGCAAGTTGTAAAAAAAATTATTGAGGTTAATAATAAGCGATTACCTATTGTTTTAGGTATTGGTGGCAACCATACTGCAGCGGTTATAAATAATATCAAACGTGTTGATGTACAAAATATTGATGCTATATTATCAGTATCTCCATATTATAATAAGCCAACTCAAGAAGGAATATACCAACATTATAAAGCTATTGCTGAAGTGAGTCAGTTGCCCATTATTTTGTATAACGTACCTCATAGAACAGGTACTAATATGGAGCCTGGTACAGTGATGAGATTGGCAAATGATTTTGATAATATTGTTGGAATTAAAGAAGCAGCCGGTGATTATGAACAAATATTAGAATTATTAAAAAACAAACCTAAAGATTTTATGGTAATATCAGGTGAAGATAAATTGGCTTTACCTTTGGTTTTGGCTGGTGGCACAGGTGTGATTTCGGTAATTGCACAAGGTTTACCTAATGATTTTTCAAAAATTATTAAATTGGGTTTAGAAAACAGGTCAAAAGAAGCTTTTGAATTGTTTTATAAATTGATGCCTTCAATTGATTTGATCTTTAGTGAAGGAAATCCTGCCGGAATAAAATCGATGTTAAATCAATTAAAAATTTGTGATCCTTATGTTAGATTACCATTGATAAAAGCTTCTAATGAATTACAACAAAAAATTAGTAACTTTGTAAGCAATTTTAAATAAAATAAAATGTTATTAAAAATTATTGAAACTGCTCTAAATGAGCAAATTACTATTGAAGCTGAATCATCACAGGTTTATTTGGCTATGGCATCTTGGGCAGAACAACAAGGTTTTGAAGGTGTTGCTTCATTTATGTATGCACATAGTGATGAAGAAAGACAACATATGCTCAAATTATTTAAATTTGTAAACGAACGCGGAGGTCATGCTAAAGTTTCTGCATTAAAAGCGCCGCCTATTTCATTTGGTTCGTTTAAAGAAATGTTTCAAAATCTTTTTGACCATGAGGTAATGGTATCAGGTAAAATAAATGATCTGGTTGATATGACCTTAAAGGAAAAAGATTATGCAACACACAATTTTTTGCAATGGTATGTTAGTGAACAAATTGAAGAAGAAGGTTTGGCAAGAAATATTCTAGATAAATTAAACCTCATTGGTGATGATAAAGGCGGTTTGTATTTGTTTGATAATGATATAAAATTGCTTACCGAAATGCCTGCTGATAATATTTAAATTTTTTAATGATTTTTATCTTTATTGTTTTTTCAATGAAATCAATCATTAAAGCTTGATTCACTGATATTAAATGATAGAAAATAATTTTTATAAATTCGTTTTAATATATTACTTTTGCCAAATGCAAAAATTGAAGAAGTTAGTATATATTTTTTTAGTTACAATATTATTTGTTTCGTGTAGTGAATATCAAAAAGTATTGAACAAAGGCACAAATGCCGATAGGTATAAGATGGCCGAAGATCTTTATAAAAATGGAGATTACAAAAAAGCAATTCCGCTTTTTGAGAAATTAGCTGGTCCTTATTCAGGTAAACCTCAAATGGAAAGGATTCAATACATGACAGCAGATTCGTATTATAATACAAAAGATTATTCACTGTCATCTTATTATTTTTCTAAATTCATCACTAACTACCCAACTAGTTCAAAAGTTGAAGAGGCAGCATATTTAAGCTCGCATAGTTATTATATGGCTGCACCAAAATACAGTTTAGATCAAAAAGATACTTATAAAGCTTTAGAGGCATATCAAAACTTTATCAATACATATCCTCAATCAGATAAAGTTGAAGAAGCAAATAAGTATTATACAGAACTTTCAAAGAGACTAGAAAAAAAAGATTTTGAAGTAGCCAGACAATATTATCATACCGAATATTACGCTGCTGCTATTACTGCATTTAACATTTTTAATGAAGAACATCTTGGATCAGTTTATAAAGAAGATGCTACGTATTATAAATTTAAATCGGCATATGAATTGGGAATGAAAAGTGTTTTAAGTAAGAAACAAGAAAGGTTAGAAAATGCTAAAACGGAATTTGATAAATTTAAAAAGCTTTATCCTGAATCAGATAAACTAAAAGAAATGAATGTTTTAGTTAGTAATATTGATAAAGAAATTCTTAAATCAAAAGAAAGTATTTCACTTATAGAATCAAGTAATTAAAATAACTGACAAGAAGGTAATTACAAAAATTTAAATGTATGAAAGATTATAAATTAACGAATGCTCCTGAATCAACGGTAACATTTGATAGAACTAAAGTTGAAGAACCTACAAGTAATATTTATGAGGCAATTTCAATTATGGCAAAAAGAGCAAATCAAATAAACAGTGAGTTAAAACGTGAATTGATTGAAAAATTAGAAGAATTTGCTACCCATAATGATAGTTTGGAAGAAGTTTTTGAAAATAAAGAACAAATTGAAGTTTCACGTTTTTATGAAAAATTGCCTAAACCAACTTCAATTGCTATAAAAGAATGGTTAGAAGGTGAAATTTATTTCCGTAATCCTGAAGAATCTGATAGCATAGAATAATATGTCTGTTTTAAGTGGTAAAAATGTTTTATTAGGCGTAACTGCTGGTATTGCTGCTTATAAAACTTCTTTTTTAGTTAGAAATTTTATTAAAGCTGGTGCCAATGTACAAGTTGTGATGACACCTGCTTCAAAAGATTTTGTTACCCCCTTAACTTTATCAACACTTTCAAAGAATCCGGTTTATTCTACTTTTTATGGCACCGAAGATGAAAATGAACAATGGAATAGCCATGTAGACTTAGGTCTTTGGGCCGATTTAATGGTTATTGCACCTGCTACTGCCAACACGCTTTCAAAAATGGCGAAAGGAACTTGTGATAATTTATTGTTAGCGACTTATCTTTCAGCTAAATCTACTGTTTATTTTGCTCCTGCAATGGATTTGGATATGTACAAACATCCAACAACTAAGCAAAATATTGAAAAATTGCAAAGTTTTGGTAATGTTTTTATTCCGCCAACGAGCGGAGAATTGGCTAGTGGTTTAGAAGGAGAAGGTAGAATGGCAGAACCTGATGCGATCGTCTCATTCATTGAAGACCATATTTTTTCAAATTTACCTTTACAGGGAAAAAAAGTACTTCTTACAGCTGGTCCAACGTATGAAGCTATTGATCCTGTTAGATATATTGGGAATCATTCCTCAGGAAAAATGGGTTTTGCTTTAGCCAAACAAGCTGCTAATTTAGGTGCAGAAGTAATTTTAATTTCTGGTCCTACTTATCTTAATGTAGAAAATTCTGCTATCAAAAAAATTGATGTTATTAGCGCTCAAGATATGTATGATGCTGTTCATCAAAATTTTAAAAACTCTAATATCGCTATATTTGCCGCTGCCGTTGCAGATTACACACCAAAGACAGTTGCAGATCAAAAAATTAAAAAGAAAGATAGTGCCTTACAAATTGAGTTAAAACCAACTCATGATATTTTGGCTTCAGCTGGAAAAATAAAAAATAATCAATTTTTAGTGGGATTTGCTCTCGAAACAGAAAATGAAATAGAAAATGCAAAAAGCAAATTAAAAAGAAAAAACCTTGATATGATCGTATTGAATTCATTACAGGATAAAGGTGCAGGTTTTAAAGGTGATACAAATAAAATAACGATTATTGATAGCGATGAGAATATTACTTCATTTGAACTAAAATCGAAAGAGGAAGTAGCTTTTGATATATTTAATGAAATTCTAAATAAATTAGATGCGTAAAATATTGATCATAGTATTTTTATTAATTGGATCTCTAGTAAGATCACAAGAGTTGAATTGTGTTGTTTTGATTAATGCTCAAGAAATTGGTGTATCAAATAAACAGGTATTTACAACGATGCAAAATTCAATTTTTGAGTTTATGAACAATACTAAATGGACAAATATATCTTATAGGAATCAAGAAAAAATAGATTGCTCAATAACCATCAATATTATTGAGAATCCTGAAACCAATTTGTATAAAGGAAATTTACAATTACAAGTTTCTCGTCCGGTATATAATTCAACTTATAAAACACCAATTCTAAATTTTAATGATAATGATATTTCATTTAATTATGAAGAATACCAACCATTGATCTATAATCGGAATAGTTTTGATTCCAATTTGGTATCGCTCCTAACTTATTACGCCTATACAATTTTAGGGTTTCACGCTGATACTTTTTCGTTAAAAGGGGGTGATAATTATTTTAAAGAAGCAGAAATCGTTGTCAATCAAGCACAACAAAGTGGAGGGAAAGGATGGAATAATATTGATGGTAATTATACACGATACAGATTAAATGAGAATATATTATCACCTGTCTTTGAAGAGTTTAGAGAGACTATGTATGTGTATCATTTGCATGGATTGGATAGAATGGTTGATGATAAAGCACAAGCAAAAAAAGCTATAGCAGAATCTGTTATTTCATTACAAAAAATATATGATGATCGACCAAATACTTTTTTGATAAGAGTTTTTATGGATACGAAAAGTGATGAAATTGTCGATATTTTTTCTGATGGTCCCAGAACAGATAACAGTGAACTTCGTGAAGTTTTGGCAAAGATATTTCCAGCTTTAGATTCAAAATGGCAACAAATAAAAATATAAAATTTAAGAAAACTTCTTATATTTTTTTTAAGTTTGAAATAATTTAATTCTTTACTTTTATTTCCATTTTATTGAGAAAATATGCTCACAAGTTTATCCATAAAGAACTATGCATTAATTGACCAAATTGAAGTTAATTTTCAAGAAGGTTTAAGTACTATTACCGGTGAAACCGGTGCAGGAAAATCAATACTTTTAGGTGCTTTATCATTGGTGTTAGGTGAAAGAGCAGATGCATCACTTGTTGGTGATAAGACTAAAAAATGTATTGTAGAAGCCAATTTTGTTATTGATAAATACGATTTAAAGTCTTTTTTTGAAGGTAAGGATCTGGATTATGAAAAACTCACAACTTTACGAAGAGAGATACTTCCCAACGGAAAATCAAGAGCATTTATTAATGATACTCCTACTACTTTATCAGTTTTAAATGAATTGAGTGAACAATTGATCGATATACATTCTCAACACGAAACATTACAATTGGCAGATAAGAATTATCAATTTCAAATAATTGATGCCTTAGCAGCAAATAAAATTCATTTATCGCAGTATGGAGCTGAATTAAATTTGTATAAAACATTGTTGGATGAACTACACAAAATTGAAATCGATCAACAAAAATCTAAAGAAGAGTTTGATTATAATACATTTGTTTTAAAAGAGTTAGAAGATTCAAAACTGCAAATTGGAGAATTAGAGAATTTAGAAGAAAAATTAGAAAAACTCACTCATTCCGAAGAGATCAAATTACAATTAATTCAAGCAAGAGAAATAGCAGAAGATGAACAGTTCGGATTAAAAAATCTGATGTACACTTTTAAAAATAGTATTGATAAAATTTCAGGTTTTTCTAATACTTACAATCAACTTGCAGAGAGAATAAACAGTTTGTTTATCGATTTTAATGATATAGCTGATGAAATTGAAAATGAGAGTGAAAATATTTCATATGATGCATATGAAATTGAAAAACTAAACAATAGATTACAATTAATTTACGATCTGCAAAAAAAATACAAACTAAGTTCAATAGAAGAATTACTCGAATTGCAATTAAAGATGTCTGAAAAAGTAGAAAATATTGTTAACGCTTCTCAAATTATTGCAACTAAAAAAGCAGCCATTGATAAAGTTTCTGAGAAATTGAATTCACTGTCAAACAAAATTCACAAAAAACGTCAAAATGCAATATCAAAATTCACTCAACAACTTAAGGAATTATTGGTAAATTTAAAAATGAAAAATACGGTTTTAGATATTAAATTAATACCTGTAGATACATATAATCACAATGGTAAAGATGATTTAAATTTTCTGATTTCGGCAGATAATGGGGCTCATTTTGAAAGTATTAAAAAAGCAGCTTCCGGAGGTGAAATGTCTCGTATTATGTTGGCAATTAAATCAATACTCTCTAATTACACCAAACTTCCAACCATTATTTTTGATGAAATTGATACCGGAGTTTCAGGTGAAGTGTCTAACAAAATTGCTGATGTTATGCAATTCATGAGCCATAATATGCAAGTAATTGCTATTACACACTTACCTCAAATAGCTGCAAAGGGAAATCAGCATTACAAAGTATTTAAAAAAGAAGAAAATGCAAAGATCAAATCAGACATTAAGCTACTTAATTCTGAAGAAAGGATTTTAGAAATAGCCGGAATGTTAAGTGGTAAAAATGTTACAAAAACAGCTGTTGAACATGCAAAACAACTGTTAAACTAATTAATTACTATATTTGCAAACTATTAAAAATCAAATTATAAACAAATATAATTATATGTATAATTTACTTAAAGGAAAAAAAGGAATTATTTTTGGAGCTTTAGATTCAAAGTCTATTGCTTGGAAAGTAGCAGAAAGAGCACATGAAGAAGGTGCAAAATTTGTTTTGACCAATGCTCCAGTAGCTTTGCGATTAGGAACAATTACTGAGTTGGCAGAAAAAACAGGTTCTCAAGTAATTCCAGCAGATGCAACATCAATAATGGATCTTGAAAATTTGGTTGAAAAAGCAACAGAAGTATTAGGTGGAAAAATTGATTTTGTTTTACACTCAATTGGTATGTCGGTTAATGTGAGAAGAGGAAATCACTACACCAATCAGGATTATAATTTCACAAAAACAGGTTGGGATGTTTCTGCTTTGTCTTTTCACAGAATGATGAGTGTTTTGTACAAAAAGAAAGCAATGAATGAATGGGGAAGTATTGTTGGACTTACTTATATGGCAGCACAACGTGTTTTTCCTGATTATAATGATATGGCCGATAATAAAGCTTATTTAGAATCGGTAGCCAGAAGTTTTGGCTATTTCTTCGGTAGAGATCAAAATGTTCGTGTAAATACAATTTCTCAATCTCCAACGCCAACTACTGCCGGTAGTGGTGTAAAAGGGTTTGATGGTTTTGTAGCTTACGCTGAAAAAATGTCGCCTTTAGGAAATGCAACAGCTTTAGAATGTGCTGACTATACCATTACTTTATTTTCAGACCTTACCAAAAAAGTAACGCTTCAAAATTTATTTCACGATGGAGGATTCTCAAATATGGGAATAAGTACTGCTATCATGGATGATTTTATGAAACAAAATGAAGTTGTTGAAGAACCTAAAAAGGAAAAGAAAAAATAATTTTTTTAAAAATATTTAAATTTAAAAAGGATGATCA
>JBDLJB010000059.1:0-10863 GCA_039714555.1 Bacteroidota bacterium | reverse complement strand
CGGAAATTACATTATAAGGATCCAGCTGGGTGAGTTTGTAGAAACCAAACAGCTGATAAAGGTTTATTAATTAAACACTTTCGGAAGTAAGATCTAAAAATTAAATATCAAACAGCTTCATTTAATTGTTAAAATTTGAAGCTGTTTTTTTATGTAGTATTTATAACTCGGAAAAATAAAAACCCGTTTTTGAGCCTAATTGCACATTTTCGGGGTATGCTTTTTCTAAAATTCAAAGTATTTATCTGTTTCAAATATTTATTTAATTATGAAAGTGCCTAAAGATTTATTAATTAAAAGGCCCACTTTAATCTAAAAAACAAAGCATTTCCACTATAGGGAACAGAGTTATGATCAATATCATAGACCTCATCCATACTGTAATATTGTCCGAAAACAGCAAGCTCCATTGTATCTGACATTGAGCGAGTTAAAGTAAGACCTAAATTAAAAAATCCCCTTGCGGGCCGTACATTCCGGCCGGCATTATATAAAACAAAGGACTCAACTGATATCCTCCACTGCTAAAAAAAGCTACTTTGGTTGGAAACAGATTTTTAGGAGAAAGGTTCATAAATACAAATTCACTCAAACCTTCTGAGATCTCATCGCCCCCAAAACCATTAAACAAGGTTTCAAATTGTAATAATAAAGAATTGCAAAAAGTATAATCATAATGTAAAGTTGCTGTTATGGTTCCATTTTCATCTGAAAAATCATCTATAGGGTGATCAACATAGGCATCACCACTAAAAATAATGACATCTAAGCTATCCCAACCTCTTATTTTAACTTCTTTGTTGGTTGTTGGAAGCCAGTCGGAAAGCATGTGATTTTCTTGTATTTTGTAAAGGTAGGGTTTATTTAATGATTGTTATTATACAATTATTTTTGGGAAGATCACAATATGAAAATTCTAGATACAGAGTCTCCATAGAATAAATAAAACTATATTAAACAAATAATATATTTAACACAATTTTAATAATCAAAGGTTAAACCTTTTAAGATATCTTTTGTCTTAATAGCAAACATTAAATTTTAAAAAAATGAAATATTTATTTAGTTTATTATTGGTAGGAATGTCTTTAATCTCAATTGCCCAAAATAGGGATGGCAATATGAAAGGCTATAATAACATAAGGGGTAATAACAATTTTACACCTGATCAATACGCGGAGTTACAAACAAAAAGATTGACTTTAATATTAGAACTAACACCCACTCAACAAAAACAAGTTCTAAAGATCAATCAAAAAAGAGCGATAGAAATTAAAAAACATAGAGAATCCATCAAAGCAAAAAGAGAAAGTGGAAAAACCATATCATCAGATGAGCAATTTAAAATGAAAAATGATAGATTAGATCAAATGCTTGTTATGCAAAATAAAATGAAAAATATTCTTAACGCTGATCAATATGAACAATGGAAAGCTATGAAACGACAAAAAAAAATGGGATCTAATAAGTGTATGGGAAAAAAATATGGGTCGCAAAGGAAAATGAAAAGATAATAGTTAATTTTAGGTTAGTTAAGAAGGTTGTTTAAAGAAATTTAAGCAGCCTTTTTTATTTTATAAAAAAACTTACATTACTCCATATTACAAACTTTGTTTTAAAAACAATTAGAGTAAATGTATTTATAATTTGGTAATAACCTTCAAACATCACCTATTCTGAAACTATTAACTTTTGACCAATATTGATCTCATTTGATGAAAGGTCGTTAATTTCTTTAAGTCTTTCAACTGTAGTTTTATTATTTTTAGCAATTGAATACAAAGTATCACCGGTAGAAACAATAATAATTTTATTAGAATATGTTGTTTTCTTTGCTTGTTCTTTAGAAATATTCGTTTTCACATAACCTTTCTTTTTTAATACCAAATCATCATAATCATAAAGGTGATAATCTTCAATTAAATTGATCAGTTTATGTGAATATTTCCTGTCAGTTGCATAACCGGCTTTTTTCAACCCTTTCGCCCAGGCTTTGTAGTTGTTAGGTTTTAATTCAAATAAGGAAGCGTATCTGTTTCTTGAAGTCAAAAATATAGAATGGTCATTAAAAGAACCTTCTGGTTCATCATATTTTCTAAAACATTCTCTTTTTCTATCATCATCATAACGTACTTTTTTACCGTTCCAATCTTTATGGCATTTTATTCCGAAATGATTATTTGATTTTCTTGAAAGCTCACTTCTTCCACTACCCGATTCTAAAATACCTTGTGCTAAAGTTATACTTGCCGGGATATTATAGACCAACATTTTATCTATGGCTATAACTTTATATTTTTCAATATAAACAAGTGTGTATTGGTTTAAATCTTCACCGTGTTTTTTATTAAATTCATTAAATACTTTATCGCTCTGTGAATATAATATCTGCTCTTTTTTTATTTTTTCTTCTTTTTTAGATTTTGAAGAAACTGTTTTTTTTGAGCTGCTACAACTAGTAAAAAACCCAATAAATAAGACAAATATTAATAAAACTACACTTCGCATCATTCAATAATTAATGGTAACTCTTTCTTTTTTAATCGACTATTCATTCCGTTAATTCCTTGCAAACCTCCAGTGTGAATTGCTAAAATTTTTGATCCTTCTTTAAAATATCCTTTTTTAATCAAATCAACAATACCAAACATCATTTTACCTGTATAAATTGGGTCTAAAGGTATGTTTGTTTCTTCTTTAAATTTATTGATAAAATTGATCAAATCACTATTTATCTTGCCAAAACCACCAAAATGATAATCAGTTATTAAACTCCAATTTTTATTTTGTATTGTGTACTTTTCAATTTCTTTTTTTAAAAAATCACCTTTTAAAGCAGGAAAACCCAAAACATTTTGATGTTCTTTCGCTGAATTAATCAATCCGGCTATAGTTCCTCCTGTACCAATTGCACTGCAAATTACATCAAATTTATCATCTTTTGATTTTAATATTTCTTCGCAACCCCTAATAGCATGCTCATTGGTTCCACCTTCGGGAATTAAATAAAAATCATCAAATTCTTTTCGCAGATTATCAATAAATACATCAGTATGTTTTAATCTGTAATCACTCCTTGAAACAAATTTAAACTGCATACCATGTTCTTTGGCAGTTTGTAATGTGATGTTTGTTTTTAATATTTCTTCAATATTTCCATCTAGTTCATCACCTCTAATTATTCCAATTGTATTAAAATCAAATTCCTTCCCTGTAAAAGCAACAGCACTAATATGATTTGAAAAAGCACCTCCAAAAGTTAATAACGTATCTTTATTCTCTTCTTCAGCTTTGAATAAATTGTATTTTAACTTTCTATATTTATTACCCGAAATAAAAGGATGAATTTTATCTTCTCTCTTCATATAAAGAGAAATATCATAACTTTCTAACTCTTTTAAATTTACAGATTGATTTATTATTTCTTTCACCGTATAATCACTTTCTCAATAATAATTTAAAAAATTCCAAAATTTTCGTTTGCGAAGATAAGTAAGATTTTGTTCATTTTGATAAGCTTCTTTTTCAAAACTAATATGATAATATGCAATCATAAAATCTTTATATTTTATTAGGTTTATACTAAATTCTAATAAATACCAAATAAAATATAAAAACCAAAGCATTTCTATTTGTTGTCTTAAATGTATCTTTTCATGATTGATAATAATATTATTCTCTTTTAATTTTTTATGTTTCAAAAAAATAAAAGGCCAAATTGTTAAAGCATTAAATTTTTTAGTAAATAAATATTTTGAAAATATTAACATTAAACTAAATTTAAATTACCACAAAAAACAAATACATTTGCATATGCAATTTAAAAATAATAATCTAAAATCCGAATATTTTTATTATTCGAAAAATGGTTATAAGATCTTTACTGAAAAATATCATTTAAAAAGAGGTTATTGTTGTAAAAATAATTGTAAACATTGTCCTTATGGTTTTGATCCTAAAAAAGATCTTTAAAACAATTAAACTAAACTATTATGAGTTCATTTCAACAACAAATTACACAAGGTATTCCTGAATCATTACCGAATCCAAAACCTTTTGATAATAACTTAAATCACGCTCCTAAGCGAAAAAATATTCTAAACAAAGCCGAAAAAGAATTGGCTATTCGAAATGCATTACGCTATTTTGATAAAAAACATCATTTGGTTTTGGCAAAGGAATTTGCAGAAGAGTTGAACGAGTATGGTAGAATTTACATGTATAGGTTTATACCTGATTACGAAATATTTGCCAGACCTATTGATGAGTATCCTGGTAAAAGCATACAGGCCAAAGCCATAATGCATATGATTCAAAATAATTTGAATTATGATGTTGCACAACATCCTCATGAATTGATAACCTATGGTGGTAATGGTGCTGTTTTTCAAAATTGGGCACAATATTTATTAACCATGAGGTATTTGTCAGAAATGACTGATGAACAAACTTTAGTGATGTATTCCGGTCATCCTATGGGATTATTCCCATCGCATAAAAATGCACCAAGAGTAGTTGTTACAAATGGCATGATGATTCCAAATTACTCTAAACAAGATGATTGGGAAAGATTTAATGCTTTGGGAGTAACACAATACGGACAAATGACTGCAGGAAGCTATATGTATATCGGACCGCAAGGAATTGTTCACGGTACAACAATTACTGTTCTAAATGCGGGAAGAAAAATTGCAAAAGATGGTGAAAGCTTGGCAGGAAAATTATTTCTAACTTCTGGTTTAGGAGGCATGAGTGGTGCCCAACCAAAAGCAGGTAATATTGCAGGTTGTATTACCGTTTGTGCTGAAATAAATCCTAAAGCCGTTCATACAAGGCATTCACAAAATTGGGTAGATGAAGTCATTGAAGATCTTGATGAACTTGTATTAAGGGTTAATAAAGCTAAAAAAAATAAAGAAATTGTTTCTATCGCTTATCTGGGAAATATAGTTGATATCTGGGAGAAATTTCTTGAAGAAAACGTATATATCGACTTAGGAAGCGATCAAACTTCATTACATAATCCATGGGCAGGTGGTTATTATCCTGTTGATTATAGTTTTGAAAAAGCCAACGAAATGATGGCTAATGAACCTACAAAATTTAAAGAAAAAGTACAGGTATCTTTACGCCGTCAGGCGGATGCCATCAATAAACACACAGCAAAAGGGACTTACTTTTTTGATTATGGTAATGCATTTTTATTGGAAGCTTCACGTGCCGGTGCCGATATATTTTTAAACTCTCCAACTTTTCAAGATCGTAAAAATCCCCCAGTTTCACGAGGAGCTGTTGGTGTTGATGAATTTGCATATGCATCATACGTAGAAGATATTATGGGACCCATGTGTTTTGATTACGGTTTTGGACCTTTTAGATGGGTTTGTACTTCAGGAGATTCTAATGATTTAGCTAAGACCGATCAAATTGCTACAGACGTTTTAAATGAATTGATAAAAAAATCTCCTAAAGAAATTCAGCAACAAATGAATGATAATATTCAATGGATAAAAGGTGCTCAGGAAAATAAATTAGTTGTTGGTTCACAAGCCAGAATTTTATATGCTGATACAGAAGGAAGGATCAAAATTGCTGAAGCCTTCAATAAAGCAATTAAAAATGGTGAATTAACAGCTCCAATTGTTTTGGGAAGAGATCACCATGATGTCTCAGGAACAGACTCTCCTTATCGTGAAACCTCTAATATTTATGACGGTTCTCAATTTACAGCTGATATGGCAATACAAAATGTAATAGGAGATAGTTTTAGAGGTGCAACCTGGGTATCTATTCATAATGGTGGTGGCGTTGGATGGGGAGAAGTGATAAATGGAGGCTTTGGTATGGTTCTTGATGGTACTGAAGAAGCAAACAATAGATTAAAATCAATGTTGTTTTGGGATGTAAATAATGGCATTTCTCGACGCAGTTGGGCTCGTAATAAAGGTGCTGTAAATACTGCAAAAAGAGCAATGGAAATGGAACCAAATTTAAAAATTACCATACCAAATACAGTTGAAGATTCATTGATTAAAGATTTATTCTAAACTATTAGTTATGAGATTTTTAAAAATAATGCCTGTTTTCTTAGTTTTATTATTTCTTGGATCATGTTCTACAGTTCAAGTTTCAAGTGATTATGATAAAGCTTTAGATTTTGGCACATATAAAACTTTTGCTTTTTACAAAAAAGGAATTGATAAAGTTGAAATTTCAGACTTAGATAAACGTCGTATTTTAAGAGCTATAGAAACTGAGTTAAAATCAAAAGGTCTTGAGTTATCAGAAAACCCTGATCTTTTAGTAAATATCTTTACAAAATCTCGTGAAAAAATAGATGTCTATAACAATAATTATTACGGTTGGTATCCTTGGTATTATGGATATGGATATGGATACGGTTTTGGTTATGGACCCGGATATACAAATGTATATAGATCAACTGAAGGGACTCTCTTTATTGATCTGATCGATGCTAATAAAAAAGAGCTTGCCTGGCAGGGTATTGGTACAGGTGCACTTTCAAAATCAAAAAATATTGATAAAAAAGAAGAAAGAATTAATGAATTTGTAAATAAAATTATGATTGAATACCCACCCGTAATTGAAATAAAATAATTTTTCTAGACTAATTTATCGTGAATTTCTTCCCAAAGAATTAATAGTTCTTCTACTTTATTTTTTTTTGACTGATATTTTTTAAAAAAATCTTTTTCTTCTGAGATCTTCTCATAATTTAAGGCAATTTCATTGTCATCATTTTTAATATCATTTTCTAAATTTGATATTTCAGTTTCAATTTTTTTAATTCTATTTTGTAGTTGTCTGCGATTTTTTTTATCACTTTTTTTATTGAAACCATCATTATTCTTTTGGATATTGCTTTTTATTATTTTGTCTTTCTTTTCAATATCACGTAAATTCTCAAGGTTGTGTTGTTCTAAAAAATAATTAATATCCCCTAAATACTCTTTTATTCTTTTATCCTTAAAAGCATATACTTTATTTGTAAGATCCTGTAAAAAATCTCTATCATGAGAAACAATAATTATAGTACCTTCAAATTTCTGCAAAGCCTTTTTAATTACATTCTTTGAGGCAATATCTAAATGGTTTGTTGGTTCATCCATTATCAGTACATTAAAGGGCTGTAACATCATTTTACACAAAGCCAACCTGTTCTTTTCGCCACCCGATAACACTTTTACTTTTTTATCAACATCATCACCTCTAAATAAAAATGCTCCTAAAATATCTCTAACTTTTGCCCTATTACTATCATTGGCAAAATCTTCCATGGTTTTTAAAACAGTCAATTCTCCATCTAAATAATCTGATTGATTTTGAGCAAAATAACCTATTTGTACATTGTGCCCGATCTTTATATTTCCTCCAAATGGAATTTCATCTACTATAATTTTCGCCAATGTTGTTTTTCCTTGTCCGTTTTGACCAACAAAAGCAATTTTTGATCCACGTTCAATTAATAGGTTAACATTTTGTAAGACAATATTATCATCGTAATTTTTAGCTACATTTTCAGCTTCAATTACAACTTTTCCTGGAACTGCTGACATATTAAATTGAACATTCATTACTGCATTATCAGCTACGTCTACCTCTATCCTTTCTACTTTATCTAATTTTTTAATTAAGGATTGTGCCATAGAGGCTTTATTTGCCTTTGCTCTAAATTTTTCAATTAATTTCTCAGTATGTTTAATTTCCTTCTCCTGATTTTTTTGAGATTGTAATTGTTTTTCTCTTATTTCATTTCTCAACACCAAATATTGCGAATAAGGTTTTTTATAATCGTAAATTTTACCCAAAGAAATCTCAATCGTTCGATTGGTAACGTTGTCCAAAAACATTTTATCATGTGAAACTAAAATCACAGCTCCTGAAAAGCTCTTTAAAAAGTTCTCAAACCAAATAATAGATTCAATATCCAAATGATTTGTAGGCTCATCCAATAATAAAATATCATTTTTTTGAAGTAATATTTTTGCCAATTCTATTCGCATACGCCAACCACCGGAAAAAGTATTGGTCAACATATTAAAATCTTCTTGCTTAAAACCTAAACCCAACAATACCTTTTCAGTTTCTCCCTGATAATTATAACCCCCTAATAATTCATAGCGATGAGATAAAGTATCCAGATCATGCATTAAGTTGTGATAATAATCACTTTCATAATCAGTTCTATCAACAAGTTCAGTATTGATCCTATCTAAATTCTTTTCAATTTCTTTAATTTCTACAAATGCTTTATAAGCTTCTTCAAGAACTGTTTTCCCTTCTTCAAAATCAATTTCTTGCTTTAAATATCCTATACTTATATTCTTTTCAATCGCTATATTTCCTTTATCATATTCCTGCTCACCAGCGACAATTTTTAATAATGTTGTTTTTCCTGCCCCATTTTTACCAACCAAACCAACTCTATCACCGGTGTTTAGTTTAAATGTGATGCCTGAAAACAAATCTTCTCCAGAAAAAGAAATCGTTAAATCATGAATATTTAGCATAAAGGAAAAAATAAATAATTTGTAAAATTTTATATTTGCAAATCTATAATAATTTTTATGTTTTAAAATGTTAAAGAAAGGATCTAAAATTTATAGTGTTTTTCGTAATAAATGTCCTAGATGTCATGATGGTGATTTTTACATAAATCCTAATCCATTTAACATCAAAGAAAATTTAAAGATCTATGAAAAATGTTCAAATTGCGGTTTAAAATACATGATTGAACCATCATTTTTTTACGGAGCTATGTATGTTTCATATGCCTTAACTGTATCACTTTCAATTGCAATATTTATTATATGTTATTTATTGGGTTTAGATCTTATGAAGATTTTTATTGTAATTACTATTTCATTAATCTTACTTACTCCTTTTACTCTAAGATTTTCAAGACTAATTTACATCAATTTTTTTATTCATTACAAGAGTAAAGAATAACTTTAAAATTTAATCAAACCTTTCAATTGAGATTTCTTTTTCTAAAGGAATATCAAATTCAATATGATTGTATAATTTTTTAGCCATAGTTGGTGCAACCATCACACCTCTTGTTCCTAAACCATTTAATATATTTAATTGCTTAAACTTTTTATGAACGCCTACCAAAGGTCTTCTATCTTTAACTGTTGGACGAATACCAGCAATTTGTTCTATAACTTCAAATTCAGTAACTATAAAAGTATTTAATTTTTTTAACAGTTCGGCCTTACCTGCTTCGGTAGGTTTTTTTGTTTTATCAGTCCAATTAAAAGTAGCACCAACTCTATAAAGATCATTCCCTAAAGGCAAAACAAATACGGCTGCTTTGATTAAATAGGAAACTTTTAATTTTGGTGCCCGAATAGTTATCAACTCTCCTTTTGCCTCACGCATTGGCAAGTAATTAAAAAAAGGATTTTCTTTTAAGCCAAATCCTTCACAAAAAACAATGTGTTTAGATTCAATATCTTTATATTGAACAGTCAAATCAGAGAATTCAATGAATTTATGTTCAAATTCTTCAAATCTAATCTGTTTTTGATTTTGCAATAGATTTACATAATCTTTCACCAATAAATTTGTGTCAATTCTACCTGTATTGGTTAATTTTCCATATCCGAATGGTGCAATAATATATTGGTTATTATTTTGAATAACATCAGAAATCATAAATTTTTCTAACAATATATTATCACAGGCAGAAAACCAATTATTTTGTTCTTCAATTGATTTAAAGATTCTATAAATATCAATTTTATGATGATAGGTTTTATTAAATTTCTTCTCTAAATTTTTATAAAAGGGCAATGCTGTTTTCAATTGTTCTTCTGCATTCCAAACTGGAGTAAATCGTTTTAAAACAACCGGATTATACATTCCTCCGGCAACCAAAGAAGAGTTTTGGGAATTATTTTCAAAAACAACAAACGATTTATTATTTTTTGAAAGTTCTTCAGCAATAGCGATACCTGCCAAACCTAGACCTACTATAATATAATCAACATTCATTATGTAAAAATAAAAAACTCCTGCCAAAGACAGGAGTTTTAATATTTTATTTAGAATGGATTAATAATTCCACATATCTAATTCTTTATTTCTGATATCTTCTTTAAGTTTTTCAGATTCTAATACTTGAAAAAGAGAGTTTCCTTTGATATATTCGGCAACATCACGATTGGCATAAATATTTTCTTCGCGATAAATTATGGCATTAAAACGTCGAGCATTTAATAAATGGTCAAACGACAAAGGATATGCTGAATTTTTTTGATTAAATACTTTCATATCAAAAGTTGTGTAACGAGCACCTGGATACCAAACCCAAAAAAGGTCTACCATTTCATCTTCTCCACCTTCACCATCAATAAAATTAACATCTGGAGCTACAGGTGCAATACCTAATAAACGGTATTTCAATTCACCTTGACGCTTGTCAAAATACCAAACACCTTTCACTTTAAAACCTTGAATATCTGCAGAAGTTAGATCTCTTCTATCAATATATTCATCCGTTAATACTTCTCCGGCATTTAATCTTTCAATACCGGCATTAGAAGTATCAATTCTTGTTAAACGTGAGTGAATATCTTTTAAGGTTAATTTATCTTCAAAATACGAATCGTCATAAACATCAATAATCTCACCGTTTTTTATACCTCTTAACAAAGTATCGAAAAGAGAACGACGACTTGAACTAATATTACTCGTATCTACCGGGTAGTAAAAAGGCATATTGATCTTTTCATTCAGATCAACGAATTCCCATACTACTTTAGACCATAAAATATCTCTATCATCAATGTATCCATATGGTAACGGACGATCATTGTCAGCAGCTAACTGTTCTGG
>JBDLJB010000058.1:0-10933 GCA_039714555.1 Bacteroidota bacterium | reverse complement strand
ATAATATTTTATTTATATTATATTTTTATTATGTTTTAACATTTTATTTATTATATAAGTAATTATAATGTTATTTTTGTAAATTATTTATAATTATATGACTTACAAAAAACAAGGACTTTATTTACCCGAATTTGAACATGACAATTGTGGTGCAGGGTTTATTTGTAGTCTAAATGGTGAAAGAACAAATAGCATCATTCATGATGCTTTAAAGATATTGATCAAATTAGAACATCGCGGTGCTGTAAGTGCTGATGGTAAAACAGGTGATGGTGCAGGTATATTGATTGATATACCACATCAATTCTTTAAAAAAGTATGTGATTTTGAATTACCAAAACCTAAAGAATACGCTGTAGGAATGGTTTTTTTGCCTCAAAACATCAATCAATATACTTATTGTATTGAAGCTTTAGAAACCGAAATAAAAAACCAAGGCCTTACAATTTTAGGATGGCGGGATGTTCCGGTAAACTCTCAACACTTAGGAGAAATAGCCAAAAAAAATGAACCTAAAATCAAACAAATATTTATTGGAAAACCTAATGAGGATTTAGATTCTAAACTTTTCAATGCTAAAATTTATAAAGCTCGTAAAATTGCTGAACACGCTATTATCAATTCAAAATTAAAGGATGCAGATCAATTTTATATCCCTAGTTTTTCTACAACAACATTGATCTATAAAGGATTATTAATACCTGAAGATATTCGTAATTATTATGATGATCTATCAGATCCCGATGTAGTAACAAGACTGGCTTTGGTTCATCAAAGATTTTCTACCAACACATCTCCTTCCTGGGATTTAGCACAACCTTTTAGATTTATGTGTCACAATGGAGAAATTAACACTTTACGAGGAAATGTAAGTAGAATGCGTTCTCGTGAAGAATTGCTAAAAAGTAACATTTTTGGTGACGAAATCAATAAATTATTTCCAATAATATTAGATGGCAAATCGGATTCTGCCTCAATGGATATGGTAGTAGAGCTATTATTGATTAGTGGCAGAACTTTACCTGAAGTAATGATGATGATGATTCCCGAAGCATGGGAAAAAGATATAGCTATGCCTGATAATAAAAAGGCTTTTTATGAGTACAATTCCTGTGTTATGGAACCATGGGACGGTCCGGCTTCAATTCCCTTTACCGATGGAAATTACATCGGTGCAGTTTTGGATAGAAACGGACTAAGGCCTTCAAGATATACCGTTACCAAAAACGGGTATGTTATCATGTCATCAGAAACTGGTGTTTTAAATATACAACCCGAAAATGTAGTACGATATGGCAGGTTGGAACCTGGTAAAATGTTTTTAGTAGATATGAATGAAGGCAGAATTGTAGAAGACAAAGAGATCAAAGAAAATATTACAAACAAATATCCATATCGCAAATGGCTAAATACCAATTTATTACCACTTAATAATCTTAAAAGCACCTTAAAAGATAATCCCAAAGAAAAAACATCATTACAAAAACGAAAACGATTATTTGGATATACGCAAGAAGATATTAATACCATTATCAAACCTATGTATCAAAATGCCAAAGAAGCCATCGGTTCTATGGGAATAGATACGCCATTAGCCATTTTATCACAAAATCCACAATTACTTTACAATTATTTTAAACAGCTTTTTGCTCAGGTAACCAATCCTCCGCTTGACGGAATTAGAGAAGAAATTGTTACAGATATTAGTTTGGCGATTGGTGAAGACAGGAATATTTTTGATATTTCTCCGGAACATTGTAAAAAAATTAAGATACAAAATCCTATTATTTCTAATAAGGACCTTTACAAAATCAAAACCCTTGATCATCCTGATTTTAAAACTTATGAAATCTCTATCTTATACGATATTAAAAGAGGTTTAAATGCACTTGAAAAAGCTTTAGAAAATATTATTTTACAAGCAAAAAATGCTGTAGATCAAGGTTATAATATTATTATTTTGAGTGATCGTGGCACAAGTATCTCTAACGGACCCATACCAGCACTTTTAGCCTGTTCATATTTACACCACTCATTAAACTATACAAAAAAAAGATCAAAATTCGGAATCATAATTGAATCTGCCGAACCTCGGGAACCACATCATTTTGCTACTTTATTTGGTTATGGCGCAAGTGCGATCAATCCCTATATGGTAAATGAGATAATTCGGTATAAAGTAAATGAAGACCCTTCGATCAAAATGGATGCAGAAATTGCTGTTCAAAATTTTAATAAGGCTATTGGTAAAGGTGTCTTAAAGATCATGAATAAAATTGGTATTTCAACTTTACATTCTTATCGGGCTTCTCAGATTTTTGAAGCGCTTGGTTTAAATACAAAATTTATCGATAAGTATTTTCCCTACACACCTTCGAGAATTGAAGGTATAGGACTCTATGAAATTGAACGGGAAATATCCAAACTTCACAAACAAGCCTTTTTTAAAAATAATATTCCCGGAAATTTAAAATTTGATGTTGGCGGAGATTACCGTTGGCGAAGAAATGGTGAAAAACACATGTTTAATCCAACAACCGTAGCAAAATTACAACAAGCTGTACGCAACAATAATGATAAAAGTTACCAACAATATTCAAATCTGATCAATAAACAAAGTAAAAATTTAATGACTTTACGTGGATTGTTTGAATTTCAAAATTTAGATCCAATCCCTCTAGAAGAAGTTGAACCATGGACAGAAATTGTAAAACGATTTAAAACAGGTGCCATGTCCTACGGTTCAATTAGTCAAGAAGCCCATGAAAACCTTGCTATCGCAATGAACAGGATTGGTGGAAAAAGTAATTCCGGCGAAGGTGGTGAGGATCAAAATAGATTTAGAAAAGATTTAAATGGCGACAGCAAAAACAGTGCTATCAAACAAGTTGCTTCAGGTAGATTTGGCGTAACCAGCAATTATTTGACCAATGCTAAGGAAATTCAAATAAAAATGGCGCAGGGTGCCAAACCTGGTGAAGGTGGACAATTACCTGGTGAAAAAGTTTTTCCCTGGATTGCCAAAGTTAGAAATTCTACACCCTATGTTGGCTTGATTTCCCCTCCTCCACACCATGATATTTATTCTATTGAGGATTTATCACAACTTATTTTCGATTTAAAAAATGCCAATAGAGAAGCAAGAATCAATGTTAAACTTGTTTCTGAAATTGGTGTTGGAACAATTGCAGCCGGTGTAGCAAAAGCTAAAGCTGATGTAATTTTGATCTCAGGTTATGATGGTGGTACAGGAGCTTCTCCGCTTACTTCATTAAAACACGCAGGATTGCCTTGGGAGTTGGGAATTGCTGAAGCGCAGCAAACTTTGGTATTGAACAATTTGAGAAGTCGTGTAGTTTTAGAGTGTGACGGGCAGTTAAAAACCGGTCGCGATGTGGCTATTGCATGTTTGCTTGGCGCTGAAGAATTTGGTTTTGCAACTGCACCATTGGTAGCTTCAGGTTGTATCATGATGAGAAAATGTCATTTAAATACTTGTCCGGTAGGCATTGCAACTCAAGATCCTGAGTTGCGAAAAAACTTTAAAGGAACACCTGAACACGTAATCAATTTTATGTATTTCGTTGCTGAAGAATTGCGAGCCATTATGGCTAATCTAGGTTTTAGAACTGTTAAGGAAATGATAGGCCAATCGCAAAAGATTAATGCAAAAAAAGCTATCCAACAATTCAAAATACAAGGTATTGATTTGTCAACTATATTATACCAAAGTGAAAAATATAAAGAAAAAACTGTTTCCAATACTGAGAATCAATACCATGATCTGGAACATGTCTTAGATTTTCAAATTATTCGAGATGCTCATCCCGCGATCTATCGCAAAGAAAAAATGCAACTTAACTATCTTATTTCAAATACAGATAGATCGGTTGGAGCAATAATCAGCAACGAAATATCTAAAATTTATGGAGCCAATGGTTTACCTGAAAATACTTTACAAATAAACTTTATTGGTTCTGCCGGTCAAAGCTTTGGAGCATTTGCTACTTCGGGTTTAACTCTCATCATTAAAGGAAACAGTAATGATTATCTAGGAAAAGGATTATCAGGAGCAAAAATCATTGTTAAAAAACCTGAAAAAGCTAACTTCAAAGCCGAGGATAATATTATAATTGGAAATGTATGTTTTTATGGAGCTACTAAAGGTGAAGCTTACATAAATGGTGTTGCCGGAGAACGTTTTTGTGTAAGAAATTCTGGTATCACAGCTATTGTAGAAGGTGTAGGTGATCACGGGTGTGAATACATGACAGGTGGTAAAGTAGTAGTTTTGGGTAAAACAGGAAGAAATTTTGCAGCTGGTATGAGTGGAGGAATTGCTTATGTTTATGATCCTGATGATCAATTTAAAAATGGATTGTGTAATATGGAAATGGTGGATTTTGAAATACTGACTGATATAGATAAACACGAACTATTTGAACTTCTTCAAAACCATTACCATCTTACAGATAGTGAAAAAGCTTATAAGATATTGAAAGATTGGGATGAAAATGCCTATTATTTTACCAAAATAATGCCAAAAGAATACAAAATAGCTTTAAATAAAATTTCACAGGATAATTTAATAAATGAAAAATCAATTTAAATGGGTAAGATCACTGGATTTAAAGAATACGAAAGAGTTGATGAAAAAAGTATCCCTGTAAATATAAGGATACAAGATTATAAGGAATTTACCATTCCATTAAAAACAAAAGCCTTACAAGAACAAGGGGCAAGGTGTATGGATTGTGGTATTCCTTTTTGTCATAGTGGCTGTCCTCTAGGTAATTTAATTCCTGATTTTAATGAATTGATTTATCAAAAAAAATGGAAAAAAGCTTTAGAGGTTTTACATTCTACTAATAATTTCCCAGAATTTACAGGTAGGTTATGCCCTGCCCCTTGCGAAAAAGCTTGTGTTTTGGGTATTATTGAAGATCCAGTATCAATAGAAAATATCGAAAAGAACATTGTAGAAAAAGGTTTTCAAAAAGGGTGGATACTCCCCAAACCTCCTAAAAACAGAACTAATAAAATTATTGCAGTTATAGGTTCGGGTCCCGCAGGTTTAGCTGCAGCGCAACAACTCAATAGAGCCGGACACACCGTTACCGTTTTTGAACGCGATGATGCTATAGGAGGATTATTGCGTTATGGTATCCCAAATTTCAAATTAGAAAAAGAGATCATCGATAGAAGGGTTAACATTTTAAAAGCTGAAGGTATTGTTTTTAAAACCAATGTTCATGTTGGCGTAAATTATAATATAAATGAACTTATAATTTTTGATGCTGTAGTTTTATGCGGTGGAGCTAGCAGAAAAAGAAGTTTACCTGTTAAAGGCATTGAAAATATAGGAGTAGAACAAGCCATGGATTATTTAACACAGCAAACAAAAAAACTATACGGAATAAAATTTGAAGATAAAGAAATATCTGCAAAAAATAAACATATAATAGTAATTGGTGGCGGAGATACAGGTTCTGATTGTGTGGGTACTGCAATCAGACAAGGAGCAAAATCAGTTACTAATTTTGAGATCATGCCAAAACCACCGCTTTCGAGAAGTAAAAGTACCCCATGGCCTTATTGGCCCTTACAATTAAAAACTTCTTCTTCACATGAAGAAGGCTGTAAAAGAAGTTGGTTAATCAATACCAAAGAGTTTATTACTAACAATAAAGGAGAAATTACTGCAATAAAAACCATTGAAGTTGAATGGAATACCGTATTGAATGGAAAACCTCAGTTAATTGAAAAAGAAGATACCGAAAAGATATGGCCTTGCGATCTTGCATTATTGGCATTAGGGTTTACAGGACCCGAAAAAACATTAAGTGATCAATTAGGCATTGATTTAAATGAAAGCAACAATTACAAAGCATCAAATTACCAAACCAATATTCCCCATATTTTTACTGCCGGTGATATGCATAGAGGACAATCATTGATCGTTTGGGCTATATCAGAAGGCAGAGAAGCTGCTAAAGCAGTAGATACATTTTTGATGGGTGAAAGCAATTTACCTACAAAAGGGAATGGTGATCTACCTATTGTTTAAACTATAGATATGTGAAAACAAAACCTTTTTCCAAATTAATTCAACTTGATATTTATTTAAATTTTTATTAATAACCTTCTTTTTTCTTAAGAATGCCTTTAGATTTCAATTCTACATTTACTCCCTATTTAATTATTAAACTTTAATTTACTAAAATATAATATTATGAAAACAAAGATCATCACAGTAATTGTTTTGGCAACACTTTTAAGTTTAACTTCATGCGTTTCAAAAAAGAAATATACTGAGTTAGAACAGAATTTAACTGATACAAGAGGAGCATTACAAAAAACTACCATGGAAAAGGAAGAACTTGAAGCAAAATTTGCTATCATTGAAAAGCGAGTAGATGAATATAACTCAAAAATTAGCTCCTTAGAAGAAGATAATAATGAAAAAATGGAATTTGTTGGAAATAACTTGACCGTTATGTCAAAAGATATGCGAGATAATTTGAATGCAACTCTTTCTAAATTATCACCGGAAGAGTTGGCTGGTGCTAAAACTTTAGAAGATTCTATCAATTTAGCTATTTCTTATAAGTTAAAAAAATCTATAACAGAGAGTGAAATTGATCAAGATATCAATGTAAATATTGATAAAACAGTAGTAATGATATCTGTTGCAGATAGCTTATTGTTTAGATCTGGTAGCTATCGTGTAAACTCTAAAGCATATCCACTTCTTCAGAAATTAACTGATGTAATTAACTCAGAACCAAGTATGGATGTAATGATTGAAGGTCATACCGATTCAAAAACTATTCATACTGAATCAATTCTTGATAATTGGGATCTAAGTGTAAAAAGATCTACTGCCATTGTTAGGTTATTACAAAACAAATACAAAATAGATCCTTCAAGATTGATCCCGTCAGGAAGAAGTAGTTATGTTCCTTTAACAGATAATAAAACTAAAGAAAACAGAGCTAGAAATAGACGTACAAATATTATTATTTTACCTAATTTAAATAAGTTCTTCGCATTATTAGCAGAGGAAGAAGAAATTGTAAAACCTTAAATTTTATAATAAAATATTTAAATATAACTATGTTCTAATACATTTTAAAAAGATCCAATATAAAATATTGGATCTTTTTTTATACCCAAGTGACAGTAAAATTATACAAATCAATCAAATTTAAAATCCCAATTCTTACCTAAAAACTCCTCAAAAAATGGTACCTTTAAGCTATGAATTCCCAATATAACATTATAATCGCAGGTGCCGGTGGTATTGCTCAAGCAGCAGGCCTTATGCTTGTCGAATGGAGTTCAGTACCTTCAAATCTGTTTATTGGCAATCGTACACTTTCAAAAGCACAGCAAGTTGCCCATTGGATAGAAACAGGTTCCACAAAGCCTTGTTCGATTGAAACATTTCATTTGCAAGACGAGATCACAACTCATATGAAAGAAGTTTTTCTGCAAGGAAATATACTACTCGACTGCCTTCCGGGAACTCTTGCGCCTAAAATGGCACTTCTTGCCAAAGAATACCACTTGCATTACGTAAACCTTACTGAATATGTTAAAGAAACTGAAGAGATCATAGCATTAGCAAAAAATTCTTCTTCGGGTTTTATATTACAATCAGGTCTGGCACCTGGTTATATCAATGTATTGGCAAATCACCTTTTTACACAATTTTGTAATGATTTTGAAGTAGAAAAGGTTGATAAAGTGGAAATGAAAGTAGGTGCACTTACCGATCATGCTGTCGCACCACATTATTACGGATTTACATGGAGTCCGGTGGGTGTCGCAACTGAATACCTTAAAGATACTATTGTACTGCGTAACTATAAAAAACAACTACTTCCTGCTTTATCTGAAAGAAATACAATAATCATTAATGGAATTACATATGAAGACGATCTTACTTCAGGTGGCGCAGCAGATCTACCTGATGCATTAGCAGGAAAAGTACACACACTTGATTATAAGACTTTACGATATCCGGGACATTATACTTGGGTACAAAAACAAATTTCAGGTAAAAAAAATACCAACGAATCTGTAAATAACTTACAACTTTTCATGGAAAAACAAATTCCACATATTGAAGATGACCATATTATTTTATATGCAGCTGTGGAAGGTAAAGATAAAAAAGGTACCCTACGCCGTAGAGAGGTATCCAAATGTATTTATCCACAAAAAGTTGGAAAACATGTATTAAGAGCTATACAAATCACAACAGCATCACCTTTATTACAAGCAGCTCAACTATTACTCGAAAATTCTATACGAGGTGTAGTTTTGCAAAGTCAATTAAATACAGAACAATTTTTAAACGGTAATTTTGTGATACCGGTATTTGGGAAAATATAAATAATACCCTCAAAATAAAAAATTGAGGGTAGTTGTTAAACTATTAAATGAGATACATTTAATAAATCTGATTATGCGATCATATCCATTTTATCAAATTTTACTATTGTGTCTTTTGATATTGATCATAGATATAATGGCTTTTTATTGGCTACAATCTATCACTCAATATATTACTTCAACTTCCTTAAGAACAGCAATTAATATTCTTTTTTGGTTTTTTACAATTGGTTTGATCACTGCTATTATTATATTAAAAATTCGGCTTGATAAGATTCATCCTGCAAGAAAACAAATGTTGATTTCTTCTCTGTATGGCTTAACCATTCTTTCGTTTATACCTAAGCTAATTTTTATAATTGTTATTTCAATATTATATTTTACTAATCATGCTTTTTCAGATAAAGATTCGCTTATCATTATTCCAATACTCGGACTTTTCGCCGGATTTCTACCATTTTTTGTGATTTTATATGGTATTTTAAAAGCTGTATTTCGATTTAAAGTTCATCATGTTAAAGTAAAATGTACCCTATTGCCTATAGACCTGAAGGGTTTACGCATTGTGCATATTTCTGATATTCATCTTGGAAGTTTTAATAACCGTTATCCTATTTTAGAAAGAGCAGTTTCAATAATCAACCATCTAAAACCTGATCTTATTTTTTTTACAGGTGATCTGGTAAATAATTTTGCATGGGAATTAAAAGGATGGGGAAGCATTCTCAAAAAATTGGAAGCATCATATGGTAAATATGCCGTTTTGGGAAATCACGATTATGGAGATTACAGTAATTGGGATTCAGAAGAACTGAAAAAGAAGAATTTTGAATCAATCAAATATTTTTTTAAAAAGATCAATTTTAAATTATTATTAAATGAATCTGTGAAAATTGATATCAAAAATAATATTATTGCTATCGTTGGGGTAGAGAATTGGGGAAATCCACCTTTTAAACAATATGGAGATCTAAAAATGGCGATGAAAGGAATAGAAGATTTCCCTTTTAAAATCCTATTATCTCACGATCCAAGTCATTGGACAGAGGAAGTAGCAGACAAAACCGATATAGCTCTTACATTATCAGGGCATACACACGGCATGCAAGCAGGTGTAAATATTAAAAATAAGAAATGGAGCCCTATTAAATATAAGTACAAACATTGGGCTGGTTTGCATAAACAGAATAAACAATACCTGTATGTGAATCGAGGACTTGGTTGGCTCGGTTTTCCCGGAAGATTGGGTATGCGCCCCGAAATTACTTTTTTAGAATTAGAAAAATAGTTGACAAAAAAAAAAAAAAGAATTCACTTAAGTCACTACTTATAAGGTAATAGAAATTTGAAAATATAATCCTGCTCTTATTCTATCAATCTAATGAGTTAATTCCAATTTATAATATTATTTTTGCATAAGAATAACCGTTATACTTTAATTGTGAAAAGTAAATAGATACTTTTTACTCCAAAATTATTATTAATATGAAAAAGAAATATCTTTTAGTAACCTTCTCTATCTTCTTATTAATTGGCTGTGCTACAAACCAGGTAACAGGGCGTAAACAATTAAATATTGTGTCGAATAGCCAGCTTTTTCCTCAATCGTTTGCGGCATATGAAAAAACGATACAAAGTGAGAAGCTTTCAACAAATGTAGAATATAATTTACAAGTAAAAAGAGTAGGTGGGAAAATTCAGAGTGCAGTAGAGAAGTTTTTTACAGATATCAAAAAACCTGAAGTTTTAGAAGGTTATAAATGGGATTATAACGTTTTAGAAAGTGAACAATTAAATGCCTGGTGTATGCCGGGAGGTAAGGTAGCTTTTTATACCGGGATATTACCTGTATGTAAAAACGATGTTGGAGTAGCTGTTGTCATGGGACATGAAATAGCACATGCAATTGCTAATCACGGAGCGGAGAGAATGAGTCAATCACAGTTACAAGGCACTATAGGTGCATTGGGAGCGGCTGCAATGGGGATAAATAATGTAAGCAATGAAACTATCAATATAGTGTTACAGACATATGGTGTTGGCTCAGAATTAGGAATGCTAAGTTATAGCAGAAAACACGAATCAGAAGCAGATGAAATGGGATTGATATTTATGGCTTTGGCAGGTTATAACCCTTCGGAAGCCCCTAATTTTTGGCTACGAATGGATGCTGAGAGTAAAGCAAGTGGTAGTCAGGCTCCACCACAATTTTTATCAACTCATCCACATCACGATACTAGGGTAAGTCACCTTAATGAGCTTATGCCTATAGCTATGGAAGTTTATAAAACTAAATCTATTAAACCTTACACAGATTACAAGAAAAAGTAGAAGAATGAAGGTCATCTATTGACTGTCAATCTGTTTTTGTTTACCTCTTTTTAGATAAAGAAATATATACAATCAAAAAAGGTTAATCAAACCAAAAAGTAACAATTACTTTAGCAGAATATTCATAACTTTTAAACATATAAACATCTATAAAACAAAAAGATCCCGACTCATAAGAATCGGGATCTTTAAAAGAAAG
>JBDLJB010000057.1:0-11222 GCA_039714555.1 Bacteroidota bacterium | reverse complement strand
GCTCCTCCTCTTGGACTCGAACCAAGGGCCCTCTGATTAACAGTCAGATGCTCTAACCAACTGAGCTAAGGAGGAATATTTTATTTTGGTGGGCGATGAGGGATTCGAACCCCCGACCCCCTCGGTGTAAACGAGGTGCTCTGAACCAACTGAGCTAATCGCCCTTTAGCGGGTGCAAATATAAATGAGTTTTTTGATATGACAAACCTTTTTTTTAAAAATTTTCACCAAAAAATACATTTAAGAAAATGCTAAATTATTAAAACTTTGAATTAAGAATTAGAAAATACAAATTACACCTTTAAAGCTAATTTATTTATTTTGACATCGATGGTATATTGGTATAAATTCCAGTGCCACTAATATTTAATACTCCTTCATTATATATTTCTACAAACGCTTCTCTTTCTTCTTTATTAGGAATTAATTTCTCTAATAATTCACGATCTTTATCTAATGATTTTTGTAAATCAGCATAAGATTCTACAACGTAAGCTTGAATAAAATCTCTACTATCAGGACCTATATAATGTTTATATGTTAAATAAGCTTTTATAAAAGGATTTTTATAAGTAACATTATTTATATACTTTTTATAAGCTTCTAATGAATCATCATACTCATAGTCAGCTAATTTATTCTCAATAATATAATAGACTAATGGTGTTTTTTGTTTTTCTTGATTTTCCTTTTTTATGGATTTTGCCATCCTTGTTGAAATAAAAACCTGATTAGAGTAATAATAGTCAAAATGTTTGTTATGTTTCTCAAAAAAAGCATAACGAGCATCTTTACTTGGCCATGCTTTTTCAATTAATTCTTTTCTAATTTCTCTGGCTTTTTCAATATCATTCCATGATTTATATACATTTATCAAAATCACTTCGTTCTGATCATTTTTATCATAGTTCACTAAAATTTCGTGACTAACAATTAAATCAATCTTATTGGTAACTTTATCAAAAAATTCTTGTTCAAATCCTATCCAATCTGCTAAATCAACATCTGCAGTTGTACTATACAGTTTTGTATATGTAATATATGAAGGTGTGAAATTATCTTTTTGCTGTTGTGCAAATAAATTTTCAGCAAAAAAGAAAGAAACTATAAATAATACACTAAAAAAAGATTTGATTTTCATTGCTTCAAAGTTTTGGATTTTAAAAAGTAAAAATACAAAAATTAAAATAGTTTACAAAGGTAACTCTGCTATAACAAAAGTACTGCCTCCAGCAAAAATCAAATCTTTGTGATCAGCAACTCTCAATGCATTATTATATGCTTCTCCTACTGAGGTATAGGATTGTCCTAAAAGATCAAATTTTTTAGATTTTAACATTAAAATATTTTCATCTAAACCTCTGGGAATATTGGGTTTACAAAAATAATAAATAGCATTTTTTGGAAACAAAGGTAATATAGTGTCTAGATCTTTATCATCTACAACACCTAATACTATGTGTAATTTTTTATAAATTTCTTTTTGCAGTTGATCTAATACAATAGTTAATCCTTCTTTATTATGTGCTGTATCGCAGATCACTTTAGGATTAAATTGTAAAATTTGCCACCTGCCTTTCAAATTGGTATTCTTCACAACATTTTCTAATCCTTTCTCAATATTTTCATCTGATATTTGAAATCCTTTTTGTTGTAATATTAGCAAAGTTTGAACAGTTGTTTTTACATTCAATTTTTGATAATCTCCAAGTAAATCTGTTTTAAAATCAACTATTAATTCATCAGCAAAATAAATTTTCGCTTGTTTTTCTTGGGCCATTTTAATAAAAACAGGCATAGTTTCATCGTGTTTTTGTCCAATAACCACAGGAACTTTATACTTAATTATTCCTGCTTTTTCATAAGCAATTTCATGTAAACTTTTACCTAAGAATTGAGTATGATCATAACCAATATTTGTAATAACCGAAACCTGTGGAGTGATGATATTGGTTGAATCCAATCTTCCTCCTAAACCTACTTCAATAACCGCAAAATCAACCTCTTGAATAGCAAAATAGTCCAATGCCATTGCAACAGTCATTTCAAAAAAAGAAACTTTTTGTTTTTCTAAAAATAATTTATTTGTTTTAATAAACTGAATTACATCTTTTTTTGAAATTGGTTTACCGTTAATTCTGATTCGTTCTCTAAAATCTTTTAAATGTGGTGAGGTATATAAACCTACCTTATAACCCGCTTCTTGTAGAACAGAAGCTATCATATGGCTTGTTGACCCTTTTCCATTCGTACCGGCAACATGAACTGAATTGAATTTTTTTTCTGGAAATTGTAAATGATCAGAAAGTGCTAAAATATTAGTAAGATCTTTTTTAAAAGCGGTTTCTCCTTCTCGCTGATACATTGGAAGCTGTTTGAACATCCAATTGATAGTTTCTTGATAATCCAAAATTTATTCTGATAAAGAAAAGTTATATATTATTAATCCGACTTGTTTTGCAGGAGCATTTGAATCGGGATTAAATTTTGTTTTAAGTGCAGCTTCTTTGGCTCTTTGTAATAAACAAGGAGCAGAATTTGTTGTGCCTTTAACACCAGTTCTTGCTGCGATTACATTCCCATTTTTATCAACCGAAATTTCAACATAAACATTACCTTCTTCATTACAATCATATGTTGGCTTTGGTTTTGTCAGCGCTTTTCTATTACCCAAACGATAATTTCCGCCACTACCACTTCCTCCTACTCCATAATAACCACTTGCATTAGGATCTCCGGTCACTTTACCTTTATCTCCGGGTTTATTATCATCTCCTTCACCTCCCGTTGCTTTTCCTTTGGTATTTAATCCACCCATTAATGCATCTAGTTTCTGTTTTTTAGCTTCTTGTTCTCTTTTTTCTTTAGCAATGGCTTCTTTCTTTTCTCTTTCTATTCTTTCTTTTTCAATTCTAGCTTTTTCAACTCTGGCTTTTTCTTCGGCTTCTGCTTTTCTTTTTGCATCTTCTTGTTTTTTTATAGCAATAGCTTCCTCATTATTCTGAGTTGCAATATCTTCGGATGTTTCATTGGTAACTTCATTAATTTCATCTTCTACAACCGCTTTTTCAATAATCTCTTCTACAATTTCTTCCTCAACCGCATCAGCTTCCTGATCCATTGGTTTTAAAGCTTCATTTGGCTGTACATTTCCACTTCCAAAATCAGTAGTTCCAAAATTTACACTTATTCCGTATTCGATTGGTGGATCAAAATATTTAAGTCCAAAATTAAAGATCAACACAACAATAAGCACAGCAATAATTGCTGTAATAATTGCTGATTTCCTTTTGTATTTGTTTTCTAAAATTGACATCTTAAATAATTCTCACAGAAGTTTGATTACTATATTCAATCTATTTTGGCCTAACTGCTAATATAACTTTAATTTTATTTCGATTGGCAATATCCAATACTTTTACAGCTTTTTCTATAGGTACTCCTTCTTCGGCTCTTAGTATTAAAGTTGGGTTTTCCTGATCGGATACTTGTGCTAATAAAAAAATTTCTAATTCACCTTCTTTAACTTTTTGCTTATCAACGTAAAAATCTAGTTTTTTGGTGATACTTATCGCAGTAGATTTATTGTTCTCTGTTTTTCCTTGAGCCTTTGGTAATAAAATATCTAATGCATTTACAGTAACTAAGGTAGATGTAAGCATAAAGAATATCAGCAGTAAAAAAACAATATCAGTCATTGATGACATGTTAAAACTCGGATCAATTTTATTTCTACTTCTAATATTCATACTTGAATTAATTCTTATATTTTTTTCTTATTTTAAATCTTTTTAATTAAACCGGTTCATTTAACAGATCCAAAAACTCTACAGCTTTGGCTTCCATTTGATAAACTACTTTATTGGTTCTTGCTACCAAATGATTATAAGCTACATAAGATATAATCCCTACGATCAATCCTGCAACGGTTGTTGTCATTGCAGTGTACAAACCATCACTTAGCATTTTAATATCAATTTGACCTCCTGAATTGGCAATTTCATGAATTGCAACGATCATACCAATTACAGTTCCTAAAAACCCTATCATTGGTGCAGCACCTGCTATGGTTGCTAAAACACTTACATTTTTCTCCAATTTGTATATTTCAAGTTTACCTGTATTTTCTATGGCCGTATTAATATCTTCTAAAGGTTTTCCAATACGGGTAATTCCTTTTTCAATCATTCTCGCTTCGGGTGTATAATTACCTCCACTCAAAATCTTAGCGGCTTCTATATTTCCGTTAAGAATATTATCCTTGATCTGATTCATAAAATTCTTATCGATCTTTGAAGCTGCTTTGATTGCAAAAAACCGTTCAAAATAAATATAAAGAGCAACGAGCAACAAAACAAAAAGCAAAGCAATTATGATCTGTCCTCCAATTCCTCCATCCATAATTAAATTATAAATAGATAACGTTTTTTCTTCCGATAAGGTTTCATCTAAAACTTCTTGAGCCACATCGGCTCCCTGCTGAATAAGTAATAACATATAAAATGATTAAAAAGGATATTAAAAATAAACGCTTTTATAACTACAAAATTGTTGAGAAAAAATGAATTTTATGATAAAAAAATGTTAAATATTAAATGTTCCTAAATAATTGTTCTCATTAACATAAATGTACCCGAACCAACTAAAAATCCTATAAAAGCTAACCATGATATTTTTTTAAGATACCAGAAAAAATTAATTCTTTCCATACCCATGGCAACTACTCCGGCAGCCGAACCAATGATCAACATACTTCCACCTGTACCTGCTGCAAAGGCAATAAAATGCCATAACGGACTATCAATAGGATCAGAAAACATACCAATACTGGCTGCTACCAGTGGCACATTATCAATCACAGCTGAACCAATACCTAAGATCATCACAACTAGATCAGAAACATTATATCCTTCAATATTTGGTTCTACACCTAACATGGGTATATTCTTATTTAAACTTTCTGCAAAGTGAAATAATACACCTAATGATTCTAAAGCAGCAACAGCTAATAAAATTCCTAAGAAAAATAAGATACTTGGCATTTCAATTCCTGCTAAGGATTTATGTACAGGACTAAAGTGTGCTTCTTGAGCAGATTCTTCATCAAAATGAGTTAAAGATATTCTTCTACTTGAAAAGATCTCTGCAAAAATAGCAACTACCGAAAGTGATAACATCATACCAACATATGGAGGTAGATGTGTTATCGTTTTAAATACTGGTACAAACATAATTGAGCCCAGACCTAAATACAACATAAAACTACCATCCCTATCAATACCGTTTTCATCTTCTTCTTCAATATCTTCAATATTACCTTTAAAAGCTTTCATTTTTGAGGCGATAAAAGAAGGAACGATCATAGATAATAATGAAGGAATAAATAAATATTTAATCAAATTGATTGTTGTTACTTTATTTCCTATCCATAACATTGTTGTTGTTACATCACCTATTGGTGACCAGGCACCACCAGCATTTGCAGCAACTATAATTAAACCGGCAAACCATAATCTATCTTCACGTTTTGAGATTATTTTTCTCAAAATAGTTATCAAAACTATAGTTGCAGTTAAATTATCAATGATTGCAGATAATATAAATGCTAAAAAAGAAAAGATCCAAAGTAATTTTACTTTACTTTTTGTTCTAACAAAACTCTTTATCGTTGCAAAACCATTAAAATAGTCTATTATTTCAACTATGGTCATGGCACCAATTAAGAATACCAAAATTTCAGATGTTTTACCCAAATGATGTAGCAAAATTTCTTCAACATGTGAAGGTACAAGTTTGTGTAATTCAGCATTAACCTCAAAAACTTCTAAATGACCTAAAGCGATAACTGCCCAACTCACAGCCATCATAGCCAAAGCCGGAATTAGTTTATCAATCTTTAGGTTGTGTTCTAAAGTAATAGCTAAATAACCAATAACAAAAACAAAAATTACAAGACTTTCCATAAAATAAATTTTTAAAAGGCTAAATATAGTAATTTATATCAACTCTTTTAGTGCAATTTCAAAAGCTGTTTTAGAAATTTTAGTTTTTCTGGCTTTCTTTTTATAAATATGGGCTAAAGCTTTTTCAATTGTTGCTGAAGTATCTTCAAAAATAGCTTTATCACGCATTGGTAAATCAATTCTGTTTTCCATCAAATATGCAAAGACTCTAGCTATACCACAATTTGATATAAAATCGGGTAATAAACTTACTTTTTTATCAGTAAATTCCATTATAGGCCCAAAAAATATCTCTTTATCAGCAAATGGTACATTGGCACCAGGAGAAATTACTTCCAAACCCGAATTGATCATTTCAGTAATTTGTTCTTTGGTAACCAATCTAGAAGCAGCTGCCGGAATAAAGATCTCTGCAGGTAATGACCATATTCTATGATTCATTTCTTCAAAAGAAATCATGTTCTCAACTGAAAGTTCATTACCCTTTTTCTTTAAGAACATCGTTCGAACTTCTTCTAATGTAAATCCTTCCTCATTTATTACACCACCTACTCTATCAATAACTCCAACAACTTTTGCACCTAATTGGGTTAAATAATAAGCTGCTGCCGAGCCTACATTTCCAAAACCTTGCACAATGGCTCTCTTACCTTTTATATCTCCTCCAAATATATTGTAATAATGTTTTACTGCTTCAGCAACACCGTAACCGGTCAACATATCTGCAACTGTGTACTTTTTTGAAAGGTCAGGTGAATATTTTTTATCCTCTATCACTTTAATTACTCCGTGACGTAATTGACCAATCCTGTTAATTTTTTCAGCTTCAGTAGGTTTAAAATGTCCGTTAAAAACTCCTTCCTGAGGATGCCAAACACCACAATCTTCGGTTAAAGGGATTACGTCATGAATTTCATCAACATTAAGGTCTCCACCAGTACCATAATAAAATTTCAATAAAGGGGTAACTGCTTTATACCACCGTTCTAAAACACCTCTTTTTCGCGGATCATTCGGATCAAAATTTATACCAGATTTAGCACCGCCTATATCCGGTCCGGAAACTGTAAATTTAACTTCCATAGTTTTCGCTAGCGAAAGTACTTCATTCATATCTAATCCTTTACGCATTCTGGTCCCGCCTCCTGCTGCACCACCACGAAGTGAATTTATAACTGTCCATCCTTCTGCTTCTGTTACTTGGTCACGCCAATGAAAAACTATTTCAGGCGGTTTATTTTCGTATTTTTTAAGAAGTTTTTTCATTACTATTCTATTTATATATTTGTCTTTTTTAAAATTAAATCACAGATCAAAAACTACTCCACTACTATGATCTTTACTTGCTCCGGTTACACTCTTTAAACAATTTACTTCATTTTGGTCTTTTAAAACACCTAGAAGTGCAAAGATCAAAGCTTCTTTAAAGTTGATAATTTCTATTGCTGGAATCACAATTTCAACTGTGGTAAATTGTTTTATTCTACTAATTAAAAAATCATTAAAAGCTCCTCCTCCTGTTACCAATAATTTATCGTGTTCACTATTTACCGAATTTCTTTTTAAAACATTGGCTATTTGAATAGCGTTGTGCTCAACAAAAGTTCTTAACACATCCTCAATTGGCAAATTATATTGATCAATTAATGGTATTACTGTATCAACAACAAATTCATAACCCAATGATTTTGGTTTATCATCAATGTAAAAAGGTAAGTTGTTTAACTCATTAAGTAAATCATTATGCAATTGACCGGTAGAAGCCATATTTCCTCTATCATCATATTCCTTTCCTATTTTACGGGTATAATAATTCATAACAATATTCACAGGACAAATATCAAATGCCACTCTATCATTATTTTTTTCAAAAGAAATATTTGAAAATCCACCAAGGTTTAAACAATATTGGTAATCATAAAACAAAATTTTATCACCGATAGGCACTAAAGGTGCACCCTGACCTCCCAGAGCAATATCCTGAACCCTAAAATCGCAAATAACCTTGGTATTGGTCTCAGCAGCAATTACAGCACCATTACCAATTTGCAAAGTGTAATTCTTCTCCGGTTGATGGAAAATTGTATGACCGTGTGAGGCTATAAAATCCACATTTTTTATACTGTTTTTAAGTATAAAGTTATTGATCAATTTTCCTAAGAATTTACCGTAATCAGCATTCAGTTTTACCAGTTTTTCTCCAGAATAATTGAATGCTTCAAAAAGTGTATTTTTCCATTTTTCGGAATAATTTATCGTATCTGTTTTTAAAATTTCAAAAGAATATGCGTTTTTCTTTATAAATTTAGCATATACTAAATCAATTCCATCCAATGATGTTCCACTCATCACACCAATTACTTGCCAAATCTTATTTTCCATATGATTGTAAAAATACGAATAGATTTTGATATTTTTCTGTATCTTTGAAACATTTCAAATAAAAAATTTAACAACTCAAATAATATGGATTTTACACTTACTGAAGAACAAATAATGATACGGGATGCTGCTCGTGATTTTGCAAATACAGTTTTAAAACCCGGCGTAATTGAACGCGATGAAAAACAAGTTTTTCCACACGAAGAAGTTAAACAAATGGGAGAATTAGGGTTTCTTGGAATGATGGTTGACCCGAAATATGGCGGAGGAGGAATGGATGCTGTTTCTTATGTTTTAGCAATGGAAGAGATTTCTAAAATAGATGCTTCTGCTTCTGTAGTAATGTCTGTTAATAACTCATTGGTTTGCTGGGGGTTAGAAACCTACGGAACTGAAGAACAAAAACAAAAATATTTGGTTCCTTTAGCCGAAGGTAAAATAATTGGAGCCTTTGCCTTGAGTGAACCCGAGGCTGGATCTGATGCTACTAAACAACATACAACAGCAGTGGATAAAGGAGATCATTACGTCTTAAACGGTACAAAAAACTGGATTACCAATGGTGGAACAGCAAGTGTCTATTTAGTAATTGCACAAACACATCCTGAGAAAAAACACCATGGCATCAATGCTTTTATCGTTGAAAAAGATATGGAAGGATTTGTAGTTGGCCCAAAAGAAAATAAACTAGGAATCAGAGGTTCAGACACACATTCATTAATGTTCAATGATGCAAAAGTTCCTAAAGAAAATCGTATTGGAGAAGATGGATTTGGTTTTACTTTTGCCATGAAAACTCTTGCTGGAGGTAGAATTGGTATTGCCTCTCAAGCTTTAGGAATAGCTTCAGGAGCTTATGAATTAGCTTTACAATATTCAAAAGAACGCAAAGCTTTTGGTAAAGAAATTAGTCGGCATCAGGCAATAGCATTTAAATTAGCCGATATGGCAACAGAAATTGAAGCTGCCAGAATGTTATGTTTAAAAGCAGCCTGGGATAAAGATCAAAATAAAAATTACGATTTATCAGGTGCAATGGCAAAATTATACGCAGCTGAAATGGCAATGCGTGTTACCGTAGAAGCTGTTCAGATTCATGGTGGTTATGGTTATGTTAAGGAGTATCATGTTGAGCGTTTGATGCGTGATGCCAAGATCACACAGATCTATGAAGGCACTTCTGAAATACAAAAAATAGTAATTTCGAGAGCAGTTCTAAGGGATTAGATCATCAATAGAAGTTTCATGTTAGCTATTGAAAACCTAACGTGAATAAAAAACTACAACCTACAAGATTTATTAATCCTTGTAGGTTTTTTTTATCATTTTAAAATTATCATAAGAAAAGATCAAAACAGTAAAACCTATTTACAACAAACCTGAAAGGCATAAAAAGCAGCCAAAAATAACATCACAAATCACCATATCAAATAATTTTCAAATCTTAAAATTAGTCCATTTTCAAATTATTTAATCTTCAAATTATTAAGTATCTTTGACTAACAAATAAATTAAACATGTCATTTATAGATTATTATAAAATTCTCGAAGTACCTAAAAATGCTTCCGTAAAGGATATCAAAAAAGCATATAGAAAGTTAGCTCGCAAATATCACCCTGACGTAAACCCAAATGATGACACTGCCAAAAAGAATTTCCAACAAGTCAATGAAGCTAATGAAGTTTTAAGTGATCCTGAAAAAAGAAAAAAATACGATAAATACGGTAAGGATTGGGAACATGGTGAAGCTTATGAAAAAGCACGTCAACAACAGCAATCTCAATATTCTGGAGGCAGGCAACAATATTCTGGTGCCGGAGGTGGTTTTTCTGAAGGAGATTTTTCTGATTTCTTTGAATCAATGTTTGGAGGTGCTCGTCAAAGTAGCCGGAGAACGCAACGTAAATATAGAGGACAGGACTTTAATGCAGCATTAAAATTGAATTTAACAGATGTTTATAAAACGCAAAAACAAACACTCACCATAAACAGTAAAAAAATAAGATTAACTATTCCAGCCGGTGTTGAAAACAACCAAACTATTAAAATTAAAGGTTATGGTGGCAAAGGAGTAAACGGTGGACCAAATGGCGATTTGTACATTACCTTTAATATTTTAAATAATACAAATTTTAAACGTGGCGGAAAGAATCTTTATACAAAAATTGATTTGGATCTTTATACTGCAATTCTTGGTGGCGATATTACCATAGATACACTTAATGGAAAGGTAAAGCTAAAGATCAAACCCGAAACTCAAAATGGAACCAAAGTCAAATTGAAGGGAAAAGGATTTCCGATATATAAAAAAGAAGGTGAATTTGGTGATCTCTTTATAACTTATACTATAAAAACACCTACAAACCTTAATCAAAAAGAAAAAGATTTATTTAATGAATTATCAAAATTGAGATAAAATGGATGCAAGAAATTTAATACCTATACAACAGTTTTGTGAAAGATATGAAATAGAATTCTCGTTTATCAATTCTTTAGATGAATATGGGTTAATCGAAATAACTTATATTGAAAAAGATCCATTTATTAAATTGGAAAAGATCCATGAAGTGGAAAAAATGATTCGTTTACACGATGAATTAGGCGTAAATTTAGAAGGAATTGATATCATCAATAACCTAATGCAAAAAATTGAAGCTTTACAAAATGAAATAAATTCAATTCAAAATCAATTACGAATTTATGAATAATGAATTCTTTACTTAAAAATTAGTATCAAAAATAAGCACAGTAATTTTTTTTAAGCTCAAATAGATTTTTTAATTAATTTTCACAAACCCCTATTTTTTTTACAAATTAAACCTATTTTTTTACAAAATTAATCTTGTACCCTGTAAAAACCTGCAATTATATTGAAA
>JBDLJB010000056.1:0-11641 GCA_039714555.1 Bacteroidota bacterium | reverse complement strand
GTTTTACCTGCTCCGCTAGGGCCAACAATTGCTACAATTTCACCTTTTTTTATATGAAGATCAACACCTTTTAGTACTTCCAAAGAACCATAATATTTATGAATATTTTTGGCTAAAATCATATGAATAATTTAGGGGTGAATTTACATCTTTTTAAAATAATAACAATTGCAAATTTTTATTTTAAATTGAGGTTAAATTTAAAACTTACTTTTAACCCAAGATTTTGTTCGGTTATAATCCAGATAATAAATAACTTTTAATGAAATACTATGCCCTATTGGTTGGTCAAATAAATTGGATATATTATTTTTAAAATCTTGATCAAATCCTGACTGATCTTCAAAATTAAGAATTGAATTTCTATATAATGCAATCAATTCACTTCCTCTGGCAAATTGCCAAACATACCTTAAATCAAGGTTCCAGCTGTTAAAATTTATATCATGATCACTAGAATAATCACTTTCTGTCAATTCACCATTTTCTTCTAATTTATAGTATTGATCTTGATAAGATACAGGAGACCAATAATGGCGAAATGCTAAAGAAATTGAGGATCTATCATTAAAACTATACTTACCTGATAAACTGTTTTCAATTTCATTTAGATCTCTTTTACCAAAAATTATAGTTTCATCTTCTAAAATTGTTACATACCCAATATCATTATATTCTTTATCAATTTCAAAAGAATACCTAAACTGCAATTTGTCATTTACACGATAAAGCGGAGAAAAACCAAAAGAATACTGATAAGCATCATTGCCGTGATACATGCCCCCGCCAACTTCTATTTCGTATGCAAACTTCTTTCTGTAATCAGAAGAAAACCAAGTATGAATACTGGAATCTGGATTTTCCAGCCAAAACCTTCCTTCTGTTCGTGGTTCAAAAAAATCTTTTTGTTTGCCAAAATTAAATCTTATTCTAGTCCCAAAACTCAATTGTTTTTTAGTAGTTGCTCTGGAATACAAATTAAAACGATTTCCGGTATAAACTACAGGATCAAATCTTGTAAAATAGCCAGACCAAAGTCCAATATGAAAACTATTAAAAAGTTTTGTGGGTTTAAAAATCCTGTAGTTTATATTTCCGGTAATATTATTGTAATTATTTCTACGTTGAAAGCCTAAATCATTTTTATCGTATTTATCATCAGCAAATTGATGACTTACATCAAAGCGTATATTGCCTTTAATTTTACTGAATCTCAAATTTGAAGCAAAACCTGTTGTGTTTTCTTTATTTTCTCCTACAGTACTAGAACTGGCATCACCACTTAATTTATATGAATTAGCTTTGTTGGCTAGATTGAATACCAGTGAAGTAACATTAGCATCCCTAAATTCACCCTCACGTAATACATTGGAGTTTACCAAACCTATAGAGGAGTTCTTATTAAACTCCTGATCAATTACAAATACGTTATAATTGGCTAGAGGCTCGGTTACAATTTTAGATTTTTCACCTGTTGTAACATCTTTAATAGTTGCTTTAGTCTCTTCGGTTATTGCATTTAAAACAGCTAATCCCAAGCCATTTTTACTTCTTCCGGTTATTTTGATAGCATTTAATACATCAACTTCTGTAGGATTATCTAAAATCTCAAAATTTTCATCCTCACCATAAACTTCTTCAATATCAGCATTTCCTACAGGACGATTACCTATTCTTCTTGAAAAGAATAATTCTCCTTTATTGAGTAAGTCAGCACCTTCAATAAAAAATTGTCGTTGCTCGTCAAATACTTGTTCAAAAGGACCTAAATTTAAAGTGACATTATCAAAACCTGTTTGAGAAAAATCAGGTATCAAAGTTGCAATTAAAGTAAAATTATCTGTTATACCATATTTTACATCTAATCCGAAAACAAAATTATTTGAAGTTTCACTATCATAATTATCAAAAATATAAGTAGCAAACGGCGAGAAACTTAATCGTGTGGGCGGTTTAATTTTTTCGATACCGGTTAAAATTCCAGTATATTGTGATGTTGTTCCTTTGGTTTTATCAATAGGGTTCCATGAATAAACTTCTCGTTTACTTTCAATTCCTCTAAATAAATTTATACCCCATGTGTAAACTTCTTCTTTGGAGAATCGTAACGCTGAGTAAGGTAATTTTATTTCAGCATACCAACCTTTTTCATCAAAACTTATCTTGCTATACCATACCTCATTCCAGCTGAAATCATCACCGTTAGATGGGGAAATTTGAGCGTCAATTTGCACTCCGGCAGCAGTCACTAAAAACATAAACTCATTTTGTCCGTCATTATTTGGATTTATAGTCAATCCAAAAGCATCAGAATTTCCAAAATTATCTCTGTTAGTTAATTGTCTCAATATATCGTCAGGGTTTGAATCATACATATATGCGGCAATATAAATGGCCTCATCATCATAAAGAATTTTAACTTCGGTTTTTTGTTCTTCAGGTTCAGGATCATTATCACCCGGTTCATACATTACAAATTCATTGGCAGTTTTTGAAGTATACCATACCTGATCATCTAATACACCATCAATTTTTGGAGGTCTTAAAGTACGAGTAGCTTTAATTTCCTTTATTTGACGTACTTCATCTTGCGAAAAAGTATTGAAAAATGATAATATAAATATAATGAGGAGAATATTTTTCATGTAATAATTGCTGTCTGATTTTCAATAAAAAATTTATAAAGCGAATTTATTTAATTGTTGTAAATTGATGTCTTAATAAACTGTTAAACTATTTTAAATAGAGGTTGATTAATACTATTTGCTATAGATTATATTTAAATAATAGACTTATTATTTTTTTTAAAAATTAGGTTAATAGCATTATGCATTATTAATTAAATCATTACTTTTGTAAAGTTTTTATTTTAAAATATAAATAATGAATTTACACGAATATCAAGGAAAAAAAATTTTAAATAGTTTTGGTGTAAAAATCCAAAGAGGAATTGTTGCCAAAAATTATAAAAAAGCAGTTGATGCAGCAAAGCAATTAACTGCAGAAACCGGAACAGGATGGTGGGTTATTAAGGCTCAAATTCATGCTGGTGGTAGAGGTAAAGGTGGTGGAGTTAAACTTGCCAAAAGTTTGACAGATGTTGAGAATATATCAAAAGATATTATTGGTATGATGCTTAAAACACCACAAACACCACCACAAGGTAAAAAAGTTAATCAGGTTTTAATTGCTGAGGATGTTTATTATCCCGGTGATAGTGAACCTGAAGAATACTACATGTCGGTATTATTAAATAGAGCTACCGGTAGAAACATGATCATGTATTCAACTGAAGGTGGTGTGGATATAGAGTCTGTTGCCGAAAATACACCTCATTTGATCTTTACTGAAGAAATTGATCCTTCAACCGGATTGTTACCTTTTCAGGCACGAAAAGTTGCTTTTAATCTAGGATTATCAGGAAAAGCATTTAAAGAGATGACAAAATTTGTTACTTCCCTCTATAATGCCTACACTGGTTCTGATGCCTCATTATTTGAGATCAATCCTGTTTTAAAGACTTCTGATGATAAAGTTTTGGCAGTTGATGCAAAAGTGTCATTAGATAATAATGCTTTATATCGTCATAAAGATTATATTGATTTGCGTGATTTACGTGAAGAAAATCCTATTGAAGTTGAAGCCAATGCTGTTGGTTTAAATTATGTTGACCTTGACGGAAATGTTGGATGTATGGTGAACGGTGCAGGTTTGGCAATGAGCACAATGGATTTGATCAAACAATCTGGTGGTGAGCCGGCTAACTTTTTAGATGTTGGTGGTACAGCTGATGCTGAAAGAGTTGAAACAGGATTTAGAATTATTTTAAAAGATCCAAATGTAAAAGCAATTTTAGTCAATATTTTTGGTGGAATTGTTCGTTGTGACAGAGTTGCTCAGGGTATTGTTGATGCCTATACAAATATGGGTGATGCCATTAAAGTTCCTATTATTGTTAGATTACAAGGAACCAACGCAAAAGAAGCAAAAGAATTGATCGACGCCAGTGGTTTAGATGTTATTTCTGTTGTTCAATTTAAAGAAGCAGCTGAAAAAGTTCAAGAAGTGTTGTCGTAAGATCAATTAGAAGTATAAAAAAAGCTACCTATTTGGTAGCTTTTTTTATGAAGTGTAATTAATGAATATCACTATATATATTTTTTCTTAAAATAAAATGTTGCCAAACAATACTGAAGCAATCATAATAATCGGTTTTTTTAAAAGAAATGTATTTACGCTTATGAAGCATTTTGGGCATATACCAATAGAAGCTAAAATGAGCTTTTATAATTGCCAATGTATGAACAGGTCGTAGTTCAAAAATAAATTTTATACCTGCAATACCATCTAAAAATAATCTAAATAATAGTACAAAGAAAACAAATCGCTTGGGAACGTTTTTAGTTATGGTAAATAAACTATTTCTGAAATTTAAAAAAGTTTTTTGAGGATTGGTTTCTTTAAGTGTAGCACCACCAATATGATATATAGTTGAAGCACCAACATATTGAATATTGTAACCTTCATTTTGTATTCTCCAACATAGATCAATTTCTTCCTGATGTGCAAAATAATTTTCGTCTAAGCCATTTAAATTTTGATATATTTCAGAACGAATAAATAAACAAGCACCACTTGCCCAAAAAATATTGTATGTATCATTGTATTGTTGCGTATCGTTTTCTAATTCATTAAAAATCCTTCCTTTGCAATAAGGGTATCCCATAAAATCAACGAAACCACCGGCAGCACCGGCATATTCAAATTTTTTCTTATCCTTAAAATCCAATAATTTTGGTTGTATAGCAGCTGTATTGGGCTCATTTTTAAATTGTTGAACAACAGGTTTTATCCAATCTTTAGTCACTTCAATATCTGAATTCAATAGTACAAATATATCAGATTTGATTTTTTTTAAAGCATCATTATATCCTTTGGCATAGCCTCCGTTAATCTTGTTTTGTATGATTTTAACTTCAGGAAAATTTGTTTTTACATAGCTTACGGAGTCATCAGTAGAATTATTATCGGCTATATAAATATCAGCATCATCCAAACTGTATTCTATTACCTTGGGTAAAAATTTTTCAAGTAATTTTTGTCCATTCCAATTTAATATAACTACAGCTACTTTCAAGAGTTTATTATAAATTTAATTAAGGGTGAAATTTCTTAAGCGATTGCAAACTTAACCAATTGATGCTTATTAAAAACTTATATTTTAATATTTATTTTTTAAATTCGGGAATATCGTTTAAAAACTCATATTTCATATCTTCATGATTCATTTTACAGTAAAAATGTTGTATTCCATTTGTTACTATTAAATAATTGGCATTTAGTTTTAAGTTATATCGTGCAATTTGATCAAAAGTATCTTGTGAAATTTTAATTGATGGCGCTTTACATTCAACAATTATATCGGGAAAACCATTTCCATCAAAAATTAAAATATCTGTGCGTTTCATTAAATTATTGATCTTTAATTGTTTTTCAACAGCAATTAATGATTTTGGATATTTCTTTTCATCAATCAAATAATGTATAAAATTTTGCCTTACCCATTCTTCATTATTCAATTGAATATATTTTTTTCGAATGATATCAAAAATAAAAAACTTATTTTCTTTACTTTTGACCTTAAAAGTATATTTAGGTAAATTTAAATTTATCATTTGATAATATTAATCAATAAAACAGAGTATCAAAATTAAACTTTAATATTAAATAATTAAATGAAATTTGATATTAATTAGATTGATTAATAGAAGCAATTAAACTATAATCTGATGATAATAAAATTTATAAAAAATTGAAACCTTATAATACTTTTTGTTTCAACTAAAAGAGCAATTAAAACTATTATTTTTTACAAGTGAATAGAGTAAATCAAATAAAAGAAGATATATCTAATGGACAAGCAAAACCCATTTATTTTTTAATGGGTGAGGAGGCATTTTATATTGACAGAATTACTGAAATCATTGAAAATAATTTACTCTCGGAAACTGAAAAGGATTTTAATCAAATTGTTTTGTATGGAAGAGATGTTAGTATTGATGATATTATAGCCAATGCCAAACGTTACCCAATGATGGCTGAAAAGCAAGTAGTTATTGTTAAAGAAGCCCAAGATCTATCTCGACAAATTGAAAATCTATCAATATATGCTGAAAATCCTCAACCTTCAACGGTTTTGGTGATTTGTTACAAATATAAAACTTTGGATAAACGAAAAAAATTATCCAAAATTATTTCTAAAAATGGTTGTTTATTTGAAAGCAAAAAATTATATGAAAATCAGGTAGGTGAGTGGATCAACCAAACACTGAAGGAAAAAAACTATAAAATTGAGCCAAAAGCGAACCAAATGCTGGTTGAGTTTTTAGGAACAGATCTTTCAAAAATCAATAACGAATTAGAAAAATTAGTGTTGATCTTACCAAAAGGGAGTATCATTACAGCAAATCATATTGAGATAAATATTGGGATTAGTAAAGATTTTAACAATTTTGAGTTAAGAAAGGCGATAGGTGATAAAAGGATTGTAAAAGCTAATCAAATCATTAATTATTTTGCACAAAATCCTAAGAATAATCCAATTGTGATGACGATTTCTTTACTGAATAGTTTTTTTACACAATTATTCTTATATCATGGTTTAAAAGATAAAGGCAGGATCAATGTATCAAAGGTATTGAAGATCAGTCCTTACTTTGTTAATGATTATCAAAGCGCAGCTAAAAATTACCCCATGCGAAAGGTTTCACAAGTAATTTCATTATTGAGAGAAGCAGATGTAAAAAGTAAAGGAGTAGGGGCTGGAAATATTCCTCATGGAGATATTTTAAAAGAATTACTTTTTAAAATTATGCATTGATGATAATAATTTAACTCAGATTTAAAAAAAATCAGGGGGGTGACTCACTGTCACCCCCTGTGTGTAATAACAATGAGTTAATTCATCAGATGAATAAAACCCATACATTAAATTTTCGGGTTAGATTGTTGAAATGTTAAAAAGTAAAAAGTTAAGCAATGTAGTTTCTAACACCAAAAATTGCACTTCCAACCCTTATCATATTGCTGCCATTAGCCAAAGCAATTTTATAATCACCACTCATACCCATTGATAAAGTATTTAGTTCTAAGTTTAAAGATTCAATTTTTGAGTCTTTAAGTTTATCAAAAAATATTTGTAATGACTTGAATTCATTAGAAATTTGATCTTCAACATCTGTAAAACTTGCCATTCCCATTAAACCAACTACTTTAATATTTTCTAAAGCTTTAAATTCTTCAGATTTAACAATTTTTTCAATTTCTTGAAATTCTAATCCAAATTTTGTTTCTTCTTGTGCAATTCTCGCCTGTAATAAACAAAATATAATTCTATTGTGTTTTTTAGCTTGTTTATTGATCTCAACCAAAGTTTTAAAGCTGTCAACACCATGAATTAAGCTAACAAAATGCGCCATATATTTCACTTTGTTACGCTGTAAATGACCTATCATATGCCATTGTATATCTTTGGGTAAAGCTTCATATTTTTGAACCATTTCCTGGATCTTATTTTCGCCAAATATTCTATGGCCAGTATCATATGCTTCTTGTATATCAGCAATGGGTTTTGTTTTTGATACTGCTACCAAACTTATTTGCTTAGGTAATGATTTTAAAAATTCGGTAATATTTTGTTTTACAAACATTTATACAATATTAAATAAGTTATTAATTTAATTCAAAAATAGTGAGGCCACTACGTAATTTTGGTTCTATATAAGTACTTTTTGGTGGCATTATTAAATTTGCATCAGCTACTGCTTTTAGCTGATCTATAGAAACAGGAAACAATCTAAAACCTATAGCATATTTTCCGGAATCCACCTTATCTTTTAATTGACTTTGACTTAAAATTTCTGGAATATACATGATATCCTTATTATTGCTTAGGTCTTTAATACCCAAAATTGGTTCTAAAATGGTTTTAAACAAGATTTGAGGGTCAAGTTCATCTAAAGGATTTGATATTTTATAATCATTTTTTCTCAAATAAAGTTTATAAAATTCACCATCTAAATACATGCTAAAATGATGTTTTTTTGAAGGTTTATAGAATTGTTGTCCCAAATTTTCAATTCTGAAATATTCGTCCAGTTTAATAAGAAATTCTTCCTTATTTAGATCCTTTAAACTTTTAACGAATCGATCAAAAGAAGAAATTTTTAAGTTAGAATCAGATATCATATAGGACATAAAGAAATTATAATCCTCTTTTCCTTTATGTAAGGATTTAATTTGTTTAATTTTTTGATTTTTCAAATATAAAGATGATGCTGTTCTATGATGACCATCGGCAATATAAACGGCATCCATTTTTAAAAATTCTTTTCGGATATTTTCAATATCATCAATATCATCTATCACCCAAAATAAATGTGTTCTTTTTTTGTTGGTAGTAAATTCGTATTCAGCTCTTTGCGATCTATACTTATGATAAATATTTAGAAGAACTTCATTATTTGGATAAGTGATAAGCACAGGTTCGGCATTAAACCCTGTAACTTCTAAATAATGCCCAAATAAAGCTTCACGTTCGTGTAAGGTTTTTTCATGCTTTTTAATGATATTATTTTCATAATCAGATAGATCAGAAGCAGCTATAATACCCCAAAATACTTCATCTTCAAAACTTTTTTGATGTAAATAATATACCGGTTTATCATCTTTTATAAAAATGTGATTTTCCTTAAATTCAGAATACCTGTTGCGCACCATTTTAAACCTTTTTTCACCACTAACAACTTTTTTAAATTTGAAACCAGGTTTTAATATGTGTAAAAATGAAAAAGGATTGTATTTTAAAATAGCTCCTTTTTCTTGCTTTTCATATATTTCATATGATCGCGTAGTCACTAAGGCAACTTTATCTCGTGTAGGTCTAACTGCTTTAAAAGGATTAATTTTTGCCAATTTGAAGAATCGTTATAAATTCAAAACAAAAATAGAGATTTATTATATTAATTATAATAAATCTCTATAAAAATGAGAAAATTTTAAAATCAATTTAAAATTTCAATTATTTGAGTAGCCAATTCTTCTCCAATTCTGTTTTGAGCTTCAAGAGTTGCAGCACCAATATGTGGAGTTAAAGAAATATTATCATTCATTAACAATTGAATTTCAGGAGAAGGCTCTTTTTCAAATACATCTAATGCTGCATTTGAAACTTTTCCATCGGCTATAGCCTTAACTAATGCAACCTCATCAATTACACCACCTCTTGCTGCATTAATAATTCCCACACCATCTTTCATCATATCAAATTCTTTTGTTGAAATTACATACATATCCTGAGCAGGTACGTGCATACTGATAAAATCTGCATGATTTAAAACATCTGCTTTTGAAATGGTATCAATCGTAAAACTTACTGATTGTCCATCATAAAAATCTAATTCTAAATGAGCACTATCAATAAAAGGATCAAAAGCAACAACTTTCATTCCAACACCCAATGCAATTTTAGCTGTTGCCTGGCCAATTCGACCAAAACCTATAATACCCAAAGTTTTTCCTTTCAATTCAATACCTTTTGCATAAGATTTTTTAAGATCTTTAAATTTTGAATCGCCTTCAAGAGGCATATTTTGATTTGAATGGTGTAAAAAACGAACCATACCATATAAATGAGCAAAAACTAATTCGGCAACTGAATGTGAAGAAGCTGCCGGCGTATTGATAACATGAATTCCTTTACTTTTTGCATATTCAACATCAATATTATCCATTCCAACACCACCACGTCCGATGATTTTTAATGATGGACAGGCATCGATCAGATCTTCACGTACTTTTGTAGCACTTCTAACTAATAAAACATCAATTTCGTTTTTATTGATATAATCAGCCAATTGTTCTTGAGCTATATTATCTAAAATAACTTCAAATCCGGCTTTTTCTAAAGCAACTGTACCGGAAGTTGCTATACCATCGTTTGCTAAAATTTTCATAGGTTTATATTTAATTTAATATCATACTAATTTTTAATCTCTTAATATACTAAATGCACATCTGGCAATAGCTATAATTTTATCTTTTTCATGATATAATTTTACATCGGCTTTAATTATTCTTTTTCCATTTTTAATAATTTCAGCTTCAGCATAAAAATCTTTGGGCTCAGATCCATGAAGATAATCAACTCTAATATCTATGGTGCTAACTTTATCATTAATTGACTGCATTGTACTCATGGCTGCAATACCAGCTGCAGAATCGGCAATACTTGCCTGAACACCTCCATGCCAACGTTTTTGAATAAAATCACCAATAAATTCTTCTTTAAAAGGAATGTGAATTTTGGTAAAACCTTCTTCCAATTCTACAATCTTTAAACCCAATAATTTATTTGCAGGCATTTGTTCTTCAAAGGCATGCTTAAGTAAGTTATATTTTATTTCCTGAGTCATAAAATCTTATAAACTTTTCATCAAATCAACTAATACCTGAATACTTTCTTTAGGCATTGCATTATAAATACTGGCTCTATAACCACCAACTGATCGATGTCCTTTTACGCCATTGATACCTGCATCTTTACACATTTGATCAAATTTTTCTTTTTTACTATCATCATTAAGTAAAAAAGTAACATTCATCATTGAGCGATCTTCTTTTTTAGCGGCACCTTCAAATAACGGATTCCTATCAATTTCATCATATAAAATTTTAGCTTTGTCGTTATTAATCTTCTCAATAGCTTTAATTCCTCCCAAATCTTTTAACCATTGTAAGGTTAGCATAGATACATAAACCGAAAAAACCGGTGGCGTGTTGAACATACTTTCTTTTGAAATATGAATTTGATAATCGAGCATTGAAGGAATTTTTCGTCCTGTTTTACCCAATATTTCATCCTTGATAACTACTAATGTAGTACCGGCAGGTCCCATATTTTTTTGAGCTCCGGCATAAATAAGATCAAATTGTGAAAAATCTAATTTTCTTGAAAAAATATCAGAACTCATATCACATACCAATAAAGCATCCGTTTTAGGAAGCACTTTCATTTGAGTGCCATAAATTGTATTATTACTGGTGACATGTAAATAATCAATGTTGTTAGGTATTTTATAATCTTTTGGAATGTAGTTATAGTTTTTATCTTTTGAAGAAGCTATGACTTCAATTTCACCAAATAACTTAGCTTCTTTAATAGCTTTTGAACTCCAAGTACCGGTATCTAAATAAGCAGCTTTACCGTTTTCTTTCATCAAATTATAGGGTACCATTAAAAACTCTAAGCTGGCACCGCCTTGTAAAAATAATGCTGAATAACCTTTGTTTTTCAAATCGAGAAGCTCTAAAACCAAATTTTGTGCTTTATCCATCACTGCAACAAAATCCGCACTTCGATGCGAAATTTCTATTAATGACAAATCAATATTGTTAAAATTGGTAACAGCTTTTGAAGCTTTTTCTAATACTTCTTGTGGTAAAATACAAGGTCCTGCACTAAAATTATGTTTTTTCATGGTTAAGGTTTTTTAATAATACAAAATTGTGGATTTTCTTTTATATAATTGATATAATTTCAATTAATTTTTAAATAATTTTATATTAAATGTTGATATGTTTT
>JBDLJB010000055.1:0-12286 GCA_039714555.1 Bacteroidota bacterium | reverse complement strand
TATTATTCATTTACCTTAAAATAAAAAACAATTTAACTTGCTTTTTACATTTTTTTAAGGTGATATAAAAAGCAACAGAGTTATGGGTATAAACAAGTTACAAACAATTAACAAATAGAATTTCACAGAATTAAAAATTAAATTATGAGAAAAATATTTATGCTTACATTTTTTATAGCTGTTTCCAATTTAATTGCTCAAAATAAAATTACCATGACTTTAAGGGATGGTAGTATTTTAACTGGGATAGGAAAAATTGGTAATTACAATAAAATTATTTTCAAAAAAGATAAAAATGACGAAAAATCAATATATGATTACAAATCAGTAAAAAATATTGTTATTACTTATGGAGAAAAAGAAAGAAAATATGAATATAAAATAGTTGAAGGAAATACAAATACAAATGGAAATAGCTTAATAAAATTATTAGAACCTATAGATATTGGAAATGTCAATTTATTTGGAGAGTACTCATACGGAGCAATACCTGTACCTATGGGATCAAATGGAACAGGTATGAATATGATGTATTCTTCATCCCCAAAAACTACATATTTTCTTTCAAGAAAAGGAGAAGATATTGTTACGCAGTTATATACTAATAATACATACTCGAAAAAGTTTATGACCATTGCTGAAAAATATTTTGAAGATTGTCCAAAGCTATTAAACAAAATAAAATCAAAACATTTTAATCGTTATGGAATTGAATCTATTGTAAGCTATTATAATAATTATTGTGAAAATTGAAACTGTTTGTAACAAAAGTTAAAATCTATAGCGGTTTTGTCCTTTAACAAAGTAATCGAAGATAAAAAAATAAGTAATTGCGGACAGTAAAAGCTGTTATAATCCGCTACAAAATTTTATCAAAACCGTCGTTGCCAATTTGAATATAATTCTTAATAAATAATAACACTATGAAATACAGAAAAATTGTTCTTATAACCTCCCTATTTTATTTATTTTTAATCAATAACCATCTCTATTGTCAAAGTAAGAGTAAAGAAGAATTAGGAAATTCATTAGTAGAAAATATTTTAAGTAAAAATATAGACAGTTTTAAGGCTTTATTATTGCCTAAGAATGTAGTCTTGAATTTACTTGAAGATAATGCCCCAGAAAATATCAATAAAGAAGAACAAGATTCTTTAATGAAACAATCCGAAGCTGCATATGATAATATATTTATCCCTCAACACGAAAACAACTTTTGGGAAATTGTAAATCTGAATGAAACCAATGAAATAGACTGGAGCAATTTAAAATTTGTGATTTTATATAAATATTCATCAAAAAAACACGATTACAATCCATTTTTAATTCATACGAGATTAATCAACTCAGATTATAATCACTTTTATTTCAGTGCCGTTAGATATAAAGGAAAGTGGTTTCTTGAAGACAAAATGGAAATCACAAAGGATGAAAAATATGCCCCAAATGATTGAATTGATAAAATGAAAAATTAATAAACTGGCTACAACAATAAATTTAGAGCATTTGGCAGATAGTACTAATAATGAAGATGGTAGCAATAAATAAACATAGGGGTAAATTGAAAAATAGGAGCGTTGAAATACCAACCCTTCATTTTCGAGTTGTTGTGTGTAACCTTCACATCAAATTCAATAACTTAACACAACAAATCAAAATTAATATGCTAATGCACAAAAACTAGAGTTTGCAACTTTTCCTTTTATTCTTCCCTTCAGATGATAAACACAAGCTTTTTGCACTTTTCGATTCAAAGAGCAGTATTGTCAACTCTGCAATTAAAAATACCAGCTCTGCAAAAATGATTTAATAGTGAGAATTTCATTTACTTATTTTGATCATTATTAATCAAAAAAACTAAAAGGAATGAAAACTTTAAATTATTTATTTCTGGCTTTTATGCTAGTTTCAAATTGTTTACTTGCTCAAAATAGCAATATCGACAAATATTTTTTAATAAATCCTACTGAAATTAAAGCTAGAAATACAGGAATTCAAGAGTATGATGTTACTTTAAAATGGCAGAATTTAGATGCCATTAATGGAACTGAAATTAATTGTAATGGAGTTAAAGCAACTTATATTATTGATTTAGAAAATAATACCGTTGGATGGAAAGATGTAAGTATTGCTAAAATCAACAATTTTAATCAGAAACAATTTCAAGGAAACAATTTACCATCATTTAATGATTTTTCTTATAAAGCTCTTGATACTGCCTTTTTAAAAGAAGATTTTTACAAAAATATTCCACCGGAACAACAAGATTTGGCCAAATGGCTTGTGTCAGATGCCATACAAATGCAAGGTTTAGCATTGTATGTTTTTGATAGTCTTGAATTTAATAAAGAGTTTGTACCTGAGTTATTGAATAACTATGATATTAAATTTGAAAACTGGGTAACTTTTTCGAGCCGATATCAGAAATTAATATGGAGCGGGATTACCAAATTTAATAATGAAATATGTGCTGTTGTAAAATTTGAATCTCTTTATAATCCTGTTGAAATTGATAACAAGCAGATGTCGGTTAAGGGTCGATCATTATATTATGGAGAAATGTGGATATCTTTGGATGATAAACAAGTTGAGTATGCTTCAATGATTGAGGATGTTATTATGAAACTTCAGAGTTCATTATTTCCAGAAGATCAATTAATTGATTTGCAAAGAGAAATTATTTTCAATAAAATTAAATAAGAGTTAAATTTGATGGAAATGAAAAAAAAGAAAACTGCAATCGTTTTAGTGTTGGTATTGTTATTCAGCTTAATATTTTCTTTGTTATATAAATGGATGCAAACGGGTAATCCATTTAGCGCAGAAACTATAATGTTTGGTTCAATAATATTAATGAACATATTAATTACAGGTAGTATAGCGTATAGTGTATATAAAAAATATTCAAAAAAAGCTTCAATACAATTAAAGAAAGATGTTATTCCTGCTTTTATAATTTTTGTTCTGGTAGCTTTAATAATTTCCCTTTTAATTGTCAGTGGTGGTGTCTATGCATTTTATTTGATAAAAGGATTTGATACATCTAATTTTCTAAGCCACCTATTTAAGGTAGAACTTACTAGTGCAATAAAACAATTCTCAATATGGATTTTAATAGGCTCTGTTTTCTTTTTTTATATTATTTGGCGCAAGTCCATTGAGAGAGAGCAACTATTACACAAAGAAAATCTTAAATTTAAATACAGAAACCTTAAATCTCAAGTTAATCCTCATTTTCTCTTTAACAGTTTAAATACACTTTCCGAATTGGTTTATATTGATGCTAAAAAAGCAGACAATTATATTCAGAAATTATCGGGTATTTACAGATATATTCTTGAAAACGAAAAAATAGATTTAATTCCTTTAAATGAAGAGCTTGAATTTGTACAGCAATATTTCGCTTTGCAAAAAGAACGTGATTCTGATAAAATAATCTTGGATATTGATATTCCAAATGCAACAAATTATAAAATTATACCTATATCATTACAGTTATTAATTGAGAATGCATTAAAACATAATTCAATGTCAAAGGAAAACCCATTAGTTATAAAACTCAATAAAAGTGATGATTATATTATTGTTTCGAATATCATACAAAGAAAAAATATAATGGAAAGTTCAACACAAATTGGTTTGTCAAATTTAAGAGAGAGAGTAAGATTGATTGTAGGAAGAGAACTAATTAAAATTGAAGAAAACAACCAATTTACAGTTAAACTCCCAATAATCAAATTGACATAATGAAAGTACTTATAATTGAAGATGAAAAACCTGCTTGGCAAAAACTGGTTCGTATAATAAAAGAAATCGATAAAAGTATTGAGATTGTTGATATTATAGAATCTGTTGAAGGAGCTACAAACTGGTTGCTTAGCAACTCACATCCCGAACTGATTTTTATGGATATACAGCTTGAAGATGGTATATGCTTTGAGATTTTTGAAAATTGTGTCATAAATACACCTGTTATTTTCACAACAGCTTACGATGAATATGCACTAAAAGCATTTAAAGTAAATAGTGTCGATTATCTTTTAAAACCAATTGTTTTAGATAACTTAAAAAATGCAATAGATAAATTTAGGATGACTCATCAAAAAATAGATTTAATAAAAATTGAGTCTATTATTAACCAGTTAAAAACCAAAACAAAAGAACGATTCCTAATAAAAATTGGAGATCATTATAGGTCTGTTCCTACATCAAATATTAATTGTTTTTACATAAAAGAACGCTGCAATTTTATAAACATTAAATCAGGAAAGAATTATGCAATTGATTATTCGCTAGATAAAATAGAGCAATTGGTTGATTCAAAAATGTTTTTTAGAGTAAATAGAAATTTCATTATTAATTTTTCAGCAATTCATGATATTATTGTTTATTCATCGAATAGATTAAAGATAATTCCTATTAACTGGACAGAAAAAGAAGAGATATTAGTAAGCAGAGAACGCGTTTCAGATTTCAAAAACTGGATGGATAGATGATTGATGTAATACCTTTGCTTAGCTTGAATGTACATTGTTAAGCCATACTTGCAAACGTTCAATCCAAGACTTAGCAAAGAGCTTTCAAGCCCTTCTGCATTGAAGATATTTTGAGGATAGTTTAAATAAAAACTGCTAATTTAAAGTCTTCTTAAGCATTTTATTCCAAAAATCATATCTTCCACAATCAGCATTTACTGTAATTTAATAGTCTTAAAAGACTTGTAAATTGCAAATAAAAACTATTTTTGAAAGAAAATGGAGTTTGTGCGCAGATTCCCGTTGGCAAATATTAAAAATTGATATGGAAAACAAAAGAATTAGACGAATAAAAAATATGTTTTTAGACCATTTATTTATAACAATACTTAGTGTTCCAATTATGATTATATTTTTAATAGTGAATTAACAATTGACGATAAATATGGATGACATAATCGGTATGACATTATTTTTCTCATTAAATTTTGTGTATTAAAACAAAGATTATCTCAAAGCAAAAATGTGGTTAAAAGAATATTAGAATATCAAATAATTTCAATTGAACTGATAAAAAAAAGTATAGATTTAAATGAGTAAAAAAGTTTTTGTTTCAGGTTGTTTTGATATGCTTCATAGCGGACATGTAGCATTTTTTAAAGAAGCTTCTACATATGGCGATCTGTATGTTGGATTAGGCTCTGATAAAACTATCAATGAATTAAAAGGCCGGCAAACCTTCAATTCAGAACAGGAAAGATTATACATGGTAAAAGCAGTTAAGTACGTTGCAGATGCATGGATTAATTCCGGAAGAGGAATTCTTGATTTTATTGAAGATTTGAAACAAAAGAATCCGGACAGGTATATAGTAAATGAAGATGGTCATTCGCCAGCAAAAGAAGAATTATGCAAAGAACTTGGGATAGAATATATTGTTTTAAAAAGAATTCCTGAAGCAGGTTTACCTAAGCGCTCTACAACCACCATAAGAGAGGAACTAAATAGTCAATTGCCTTATAGGTTAGATTTAGCAGGCACCTGGATAGATCAACCTATGTTATCAAGTATTTACCCGGGTTGGGCATTAACAATCTCCCTTGAACCAGTTATAGAATACAATGAGCGTAGCGGTATGTCAACTTCAACACGTAATGCAGCCAAACGTATATGGCCATTCCAATTACCACTTGAAAAACCTGAAAAGTTAGCTGAAATATTGTTTCGGTATGAAAATAAACCGGGAAATAAGATCATTTCAGGGGCTCAGGATGCAATAGGCATTTGTGTTCCGGGTTTATGCCGGCATTATTATAGTGGTGATTACTGGCCCGATAAAATTGAGAAGGTATACGACGAAAACATTTTAAGCTGGCTAGAGTCTCATATTTACATTGTTACACTATGGCCCCGACCTGATGGTACTGATTTACTTTCAAATACAGAGATTACAAAAAAAAATATAAGTGACCTCGCCAAAGCTGCAGACGATTGCTGGAAAGCTATAAATGAAATGGATTTGATGAATTTTGGATATGCTTTTAAAAGATCGTTTGAAGCCCAAATAAGAATTTTTCCGAATATGATTAATGAAAAGATTGAAAAAGCTATAAATCAATATAAACATCAGGCTATTGGTTGGAAACTTTCAGGTGCCGGCGCAGGTGGATACTTAGTTCTCGTCTCTGAGAAACCTATCAAAAATGCCATGAAACTAAAAATTCGTCGTTGGATAGCCTAGTTGCTTTTGAGACTGTTTTATTAATTTTTATAAAAATTTATCATTTGCTTTTAAAAGAATCCAAATGAAAAGAATTATAATATTACTCCTATCAATCATCAACTTTAGTTGTAACACTAATGACAATGATACCTATAATAACTCTGACTATTCGGAATATATCACAGAAAATTCTATCGATACAGACATAAATTTTATGCCAGAAGATGTATACAGTAACCCAAATATATCACAAGTCCCTTCATTAAAACTAAAACTAATTACAACCGAAAATTTTCCTTGTATTAACTATGCTTAGTCGTAACCGAATTTATAAATGGTAGTGAACTAATTATAAGATTTGATGAAATATTAGAACCAAGCATTTGCTTAACTGCAATTGGACCTGCTATTTCTTATATTGATTTACCTGAAAATACAAATAAAATTACTTTTATAAATGGTAATATCATTGATAAATATTCAATAGAAATTAACCAAGAAAAAGTTTCCATAACGCTTATTGAAAACAATATCACAAGTTCAATACACAATAAAACATTCAGGTATCCAGAAAACTCTTTTGCTTACTTCTGTGGAACAAACACAAATAATACAAATATTTACGAAGATTTTTCAACACTATTAGAGCAAAACCCAAACTTTACAGAGTTTGAATTTGATGGAGAAGGAAGAATACCTTATCCTGAAAGTTCTGATGGTCATTGGGTTAATCATCCTTCAAAATTATTTATATATTCAGATTATGAAGAATTTGAAAACTTACAAAATGTATTAAATGATTATTCAATAGAAAATATTGAAAAAAACTCTGGAGTTTCTATTGCTATTTATGGCTGGAATAATGTAAAATATTATAGTTGGATTAATGATTAAAAACTATGCCCAATACTGTTTAAAATTCATTGCTAGTTTTGCTTATTTAGGAAAATCCTATCGGATTTTCAAGTCTGTTAATTTTGTAAATTAGTTGCTTGACCAAGCAACGAAATCTTACACATATGGTTGCCAACATTTTGTAAAATCAATGTCTAACAAGTCGTTTTAAATTATATTTATTACTAAATTTGAACTGACTAACATTGTAGGAGTATTTGTATAAACTATTTAACACAAGAAATAATGATGTATAACTATAACAAACTATTTGGTAAATATTCTGTAGTCCTATTAGTTTTTATCTTCTTAGCTTTTTCCCAACAAGAAAAGCCAAAAGAAGATGTACTATGGTATAAGCAACCCGCCAAAAGTTGGAATGAAGCTTTACCGCTCGGCAATGGTAAGTTAGGAGTAATGGTATTCGGGAATACTTCGAATGAACGTATTCAATTAAATGATGATTCCATGTGGCCGGCTGCGAGTGTTGACTGGAATGAAGCCGAAGGTAACAAAAATGACATTGAAAAAATTAGAGCATTATTATTTGAGGGTAAGAATAAAGAAGCTGATAAGTTATTTGTAGATAAGTTTTCACGTAACACCATTGTTAGATCACATCAAACTTTAGGTGATTTATTCATTGATTTCGATCATCAAAACATATCCGATTATCGGAGGGAATTAAATATAAGTAATGCAACCTCAACGATTTCTTATAAATCGGATGGTTCACTTATTACTGAACAAATATTTGTTTCTCACCCTCATAAAGCGATAATTATCGAATTGACTTCAGAAGCGCCAGAAGGATTAAATGCCAGGATCAGACTCAGTAGACCGGAAGACAATGGATTTGAAACAGCAAAAGCACTTACAACTGAAGACAACCTTCTTCTTATGCAAGGAGAAGTAACTCAGCGAGGAGGAAAATTTAATTCAGAACCCTCTCCCATTTTAGAGGGTGTTAAGTTTGAAACTAGTTTAAAAATAAATAATGACGGGGGTGCCGTTCAAAGGGGAGAAGATTATCTCGAATTGAAAAACGTAAAAAAAGCAACCCTTTATCTGGTTTCTAATTCTTCTTATTACTTTGAAGAATACAGCAAACAGAACGAAATTGATCTGGATGCCATAAGTTCAAAAAGTTTTGAAGAATTAAAAACAGAGCATATTGAAGATTATCAAAGTTTATATTCAAGGCTAAAACTTCAACTTAGCGATACTGGTTTAGATTCTATTCCCACTAGCCAACGAATTGAAGAGGTAAAAAAAGGTGCTGTTGATGTTGGGTTAGAAGCAATGCTGTTTCAATTCGGTCGCTATTTGCTTATCTCGTCATCTAGAGAAGGCACAAATCCTGCTAATCTTCAAGGATTATGGAACGAGCACATTCAGGCTCCATGGAATGCAGATTACCATCTCAACATTAATCTACAAATGAATTATTGGCTGGCCGATGTGACTAATCTAGGTGAGCTTAACAACCCACTATTTGATTATATTGATAGGTTGGTTGAAAGTGGAAAAGTAACAGCAAACAAAAATTTTGGTTGTCGTGGTACATTTATTCCACATGCTTCTGATTTATGGGTACCTACATGGCTAAGAGCACCTACAGCATATTGGGGTTGTTCGGTAGGTGGGGGTGGCTGGTTAATGCAACATTACTGGCAACATTATGAGTATACCAGAGATGATGAATTCTTAAAAGAAAGAGCCTTTCCTGCCATACAAGAAGTTGCTAGATTTTACAGCGATTGGATTATTGAAGACCCCAGAGATGGAACATTAATTTCTGCACCCTCTACCTCACCGGAAAACAGGTTCTTTAACGAGAATGGGAATAAAGTTGCTACTTGTTTGGGAAGTGCCATGGATCAGCAAATTATCTATGAAGTATTTAATAATTACCTTAAAGCATGTGATATTTTACACATTGAAAACGACTTTGTAGAAAAGGTAAAACAGCAGAAGGATCAATTACGCCCGGGGTTTGTTATTGGTGATGATGGTAGAATTCTTGAATGGGATAGAGCTTACGAAGAACCTGAACCCGGCCACAGACATATGTCTCATTTATATGGATTTCACCCTGGCAATATCGTGACAAAAGAAAAAAATCCAGACTTATTAGTAGCCGTTAAAAAAACATTAGATCACAGATTAGATAATGGTGGGGCCGGACCAGGATGGAGTAGGTCCTGGTTGATTAATTGTTCTGCCAGATTATCAGACGGAGAGATGGCACACGAACATATTCAATTGCTATTGGAAAAATCTACCGGCAAAAATCTTTTTAGCATACACCCACCATTTCAGATTGATGGAAATTTTGGTTATACAGCAGGTGTTACCGAAATGCTGTTGCAATCACATGAAGAGAATATTATTCGGGTTTTACCAGCATTGCCGAAGCTCTGGAAAAATGGTCATATCAAGGGCTTGAAAGCTCGAGGTGGTTTAACTTTAGATATTTTTTGGAGCAATAATCTTTTAGATAAAGCAATAATAAAATCCGAATTTAATAACAAATTCAAAATAATTTATCAGAATAAAGAAGTACAAATCGAGATGCAGAAGGGGGACACATATGTATATGCGCCTTTAAGTAAATGAAAACAATAAATATGGAATATAGATTAACAGCGTAAATCAAATTTAACCTGTAACTATATTTCAGGACAAGAGTTGCGGGAAAATAGAATTAACTTTATTATATAAATTAATGAGATAATGAACTCAAAGACTATATTAAAAATAAAATTCAAACTTTCAGTTTTTGCACTTTTATCATTGTATTGTATAACGTCATGTACTCACCCAGATAAAGATGTCAATCCACCAAACATTATAGTTTTTCTGGTTGACGATATGGGACTGATGGATACTTCACTTCCATTTTTGATGGATGTGGATGGTAATCAGGTAAAATATCCGCTAAACAACTTTTATCAGACGCCTAATATGGAAGCGATGGCAAAGCAAGGTATTCGGTTTACAAATTTTTATGCACATTCAGTTTGTTCTCCAACGCGTACTTCACTTATGACTGGTCAGAATTCTGCCCGCCATGGAGTGACCAACTGGATTAATTCGGAGAGTAATAATCGTACAGAATTTGGGCCGTCCAATTGGAACTGGGAAGGACTTAACAAAAAATCTGTGACTCTTCCACGAGTATTGCAGCAAAAAGGCTATAAAACCATACATGTAGGTAAAGGCCATTTCGGGCCGTTCGGCAGTGAGGGAGAAAATCCGCTTAACCTGGGTTTTGAAATCAACATAGCAGGTAGTTCCATTGGAGAACCGGGTAGTTACTACGGTAAGGATGGTTTCGGGCATATCAATGGTAATAAAAGAAGGGCTGTTCCTGGTTTAGAGAAATACCATGGTAAAGATATATTCCTTACTGAGGCATTAACCCTTGAAGCTAATACGGCCATATCTCAGGCTAAAGAAGAGGGAAAGCCTTTTTTCCTTTACATGTCACATTATGCTGTACATGCCCCTTTTCAGTCAGATCCCCGTTTTGCCAATAATTATAAAAATTCAGGTCAAACTGAAAAGGCTCAGACCTATGCTACATTAATCGAAGGTATTGATAAATCGCTAGGCGATATTGTTAAACATGTCAAGCAGTTGGGATTAGGCGAGAATACCCTACTCCTGTTTATGGGTGATAATGGTTCAGATGCTCCTTTGCCAATTGAAGATAATTATAGCAGTTCATCACCTCTGAAAGGAAAAAAAGCGATGCATTGGGAAGGTGGTATGAGAGTGCCATTTATTGCATCATGGGTTACGCCCAATGATAAAGTCTCCAGTCAGAAAAAAACACCTATTGCACGCAATAAAGTTCAACAACAACAAGGGTCAGTTATGGATATTTTTTCAACACTGTGCCAGTTGGCAGAAGTAAGTCCTCCTGAAGGATATATTATGGATGGATTTAAGCTTCAAGATCAGCTTAATGGTAAGCAAAATGTAAAACGTGATGAGCTATTTCTTAATCATTTTCCCCATCGCCATCGTTCCGCTTATTTTACAAGCTTGGTTAAATCAAACTGGAAAATAATTTACCATTATCAGGTAGATGATCTGCCACATTATGAGCTGTTCAACCTGAAAGAAGACCCATTTGAAACCAATAATTTGAAAGGTGAAAATCCGCTACAGCTCAAAATTATGATGAAGGCACTAGCGGATGAAATGAAAAACAAAAAGGCGCAATATCCTGAAAAAGAAGGGCAGCTATTGGAATTGGTGATGCCTAATTTAGTGGGTAATTAAACACTTAAACTGTAGAATTTAAATTACATAAATAGCTTTAAATAAGATCCAACCTCTTTTTTTACTATATTTATATCTTATAACATCATCTGCATGCAGACTCGTTACCTTAACATAAAAAATGAAAAAATATATATTTTTCAAACAAGCAATGTTTTTGTTCTTGTTAATTTCAGTAAACTGTATACTAGGACAACAAAATACTGAATCTTCAATAAATACTTTTGCTGACCAATGGGAGTTTGCTGGAGTAGCTGTTGAAGAACCAGGATATACTATATGGGGAACTTCACCAATCATTGGAAAAGATGGAAAAGTACACTTATTTGTAGCCCGCTGGCCATGTGAACTGAAAGTGGATCCCGGTTGGCGGTCTCATAGCGAGATTGCTCATTATATTGGTGATTCCCCCGGAGGGCCTTTTGAATTTTCGGATATAGCCTTAAAGGGAACAGGAATGGATACATGGGACAAGTATGGTACTAGTAACCCATCAATTTACAAAGTTGGAGATAAATTCGTTCTGCTTTATATTGCCAATACTAACCCTAAGATGCCGCAGCATCCTGCAACACAAAAAATAGGGATGGCAATAGCCGATTCTCCATATGGCCCCTGGAAAAAAACAGGAGGGGATGGATTGATATTATCACCCCCATTAAATGATAGTTACTGGAATTATAAAGCAAGTAATGGCGTTAATAATCCCACTTTATTACAACATCCTGACGGTGGATTCTTTCTGTATTTTAAATCTGAAAAAGGTAAGATGGGGCTGGCAATAGCAGAAAATTTACAAGGGCCGTATGTGCAATTGCCTTTTCCTGTTACCTCAAATGAAATGGGTATAGAGGATGGGTATATCTTTGTGAATAATGGAAAAATATCATTGCTCACAACT
>JBDLJB010000054.1:0-12488 GCA_039714555.1 Bacteroidota bacterium | reverse complement strand
TCCTGATTTGTTCTTTGAGCATATCCATAGTTGGTATAGGACCTCTGCTTATATCATCTTGCCATGCTCTGATTGCTATATCAGGTTTGTCATAAATTACCATACAAGGGATTCTTCCTTCCTTAGCAGATAGGCTAATTAATTGCTTTAATGTTTGGACACCATAAAATATTCCTGCTTCTGTAAGTGCAAAAAGTTGTATTTTTTTTGCAGAAATATTGAGTACATACCCCTCATTCTCAATTTCATATTTTTCGTCTAATTTATTTTTCTTTAAAATCATTTCAAGATGAATAGGAGAGTCTGCTCTTTCCAAAACAATGTTTGATTTGCTCCTTTTTCCATTATTTACCATCTTAGTAGTAATACCTTGCTTTTCAATAGTTTTGACTAAATTCTCTACATTAAAAGTGTTTGTATTAAAGGCTGTAATATTAACTTTTCCATTAAATAAAAAGGAATCATTGATATATTGGATCTCTTTAGGAACCGGTATTAAACTTTGCCCCTGAATGATAAATGGAATAAAAATCCAAAATAATATTATTAATTTTCTTATAGTCATTTCCTGTTTTTTAATTAAACTACGTTTTTGATATAATTTTATAGCGGAAAAGATAGCTATTACTGTTTACAATTAATTGTATTTTAAATATTTACTTGCCCCTTATTCAGCCAAAAACCGTTATAAATTTTAACTTTTATTGTAGCAAGTGATTTTTTCATTTTCCAAGTTTCAGTATTCTTATAGCACCTTGAATTACTAAAATAAAAACAATTGTTCCGATAATTAAATCGGGTTTGCTTGAATTAAGCCAATTCACTAAAAATCCTGCAGTTATTACACCAAGGTTGATAATTACATCATTGGATGTGAAAATCAAACTTGCTTTCATATGTGCTTCTTCTTTACTTTTCGATTTCTGAATTAAATATAAGCAAATTCCGTTTGCTATTAATGCGAATATTGAAACAATAATCATTGTCGAAAAATTAGGAAGTTTTTCTGTTCCTAAAAATCTTCTTATTACTTCCGTAAATCCAATAACTGCGAGTATAATTTGAAAATACCCTGCAAGTTTGGCTATTCGTTTTTTTCTGATTAAAGTTCCACCAACGGCAAAAAGGCTAATTCCATATACAAAAGAATCTGCCAACATATCCAAACTGTCCGCAACAAGTCCCATTGATTTTGAAATTAATCCTGTCGTCATTTCGATTAGGAAGAAAGTAAAGTTGATTGCAAGAACTGTCCAAAGTAGTTTTTTCTGATTTGATTTTTCCTCAAATTCAGTTTGGTCGGTTATTTCAGTTGTTAGTTTTTGCCCGCCTAAATTCAGTTCGATTATTGAACTTTCTATCTTGTCAATTTGTCCGCTGTGAAAAACGGTCAATTTTCGGTTGGGAATATCAAAATAGAGATTTTTAATACTTGAAATTCCGTCCAATTTCATTCGAATTAAATTTTCCTCTGAAAGGCAGTCCATTTTGGAAATTTCAAATATTGTTTTTTCCATTTACGTATTGGATTTCCTTCATTGGTTACAACGTTTGGTGTTTGCCTAGTAAAGGATATCAAAGCTTTATCGTTTCAATTTATTACTAATTATCATTACTTACATTTACATTCAGTTACCACTAAAACCCTCATTGGGCGTACACTTTGTAATCTTCAGTGTATATTCCTATTCAAGGTTTTTTTTATTTGATCAACCTTTATTGTCCATACATAATCTGATGGTGGGGCATTTCTTATCTCTTTTGGAATGAAAACCTTAAAACCATTATCCTGGATTTTCCAATTAAGTGGTCTAGGGTATCCCAGCAGTGTAACAACACTATTTCTTTCAGGCTGGTTGGATTTAATAAATATTTCTGAAGGCATGGTTGTCTCGTCCTTTTTACACATATAGAAAAAATAGCCATTCCCGTTTTCTTGTTGTGTCATACAAATATTGCCTTCCTTGTAAGGCTCAAGGGTTTTACTATTATATATTCCTTCACTGTTTATATTCATCCATTTGCTGTACTCTGCTAATAAATCGTAGGCTCCCTGTTGCCATTCTCCTTCGGGTGAGATGGCAATATTCAGCAATAAGTTGCCTCCTTTTGAAACGATGTCAATTAACATTTGGACACCCTCTCTTCCACTCATGTATTTTGCATCTTTTGTATAAGACCAACCACCGCCTGAAATTATACAAGACTCCCATGGATAAGGTAATGTTTTCTCAGGTACACGATTTTCAGGTGTGAGATAGTTTTGGTTTTTTCCATGAACTGCCCTGTCAACTACAATTAGATCTGGCTGTTTTTCTCTTGCTTTTTCAACCAGTTCATCCATTAAAATATCCTGATTGACAATTCGGTGTTTTATGTAACCATTTTCTGTGTTTTTGAGCTGTTGGTCATACCAGCTTGTTATTTGATTTTTAGGGGTTTTAGCAACCCAACCGCCATCCAACCATAAAATATCAATTTTACCATAATCCGTTAGTAGTTCTAATACCTGATTATGTGTAAAATCAATAAATTTATTCCATTTCTCAGGATTGGTCTCAGGTTCATAATTAACATTTCTGTCGCGTGGGGGGTACATTGGGTCCCAATAAGAAGGCGAATTCCAATCCGGTTTTGAAAAATAGACTCCTGCCCAAAAATCCTTGGATCTAAAAGCATTAAATATTTCTTTTGTGACATTTTTTCGTGGATGAGTGGAGAAAGGACAACCGGAATCAGTTATTTTATAATTTGTATATTTTGAATCAAACATACAAAAACCATCGTGGTGTTTGGTGGTGAAAATAACATATTTCATTCCTGCATTTTTAGCGGCAATTGCCCATTTGTCAGGATTGAACTTTGTTGGATTAAAGGTGCTTTTAAGTCCTTCATACTCTTTTCTGTAAGAAAAATAATTATCAGGATTTGACCCTTCCGTCCTTTTACACCAACCATATTCTTCAGGGCATAAAGACCAAGATTCTACAATTCCCCATTGACTATAAGGCCCCCAGACCATCAGTAGTCCAAATTTGATGTCTTGCCATTGTTTAATTCTATGAATAACATTTGGGTTTGTTTCAGGAACATATCGTTCATCTTCATAAATCGCTTGTGAATAACTTATGGTATTAATTCCTAAAAATATTATCAATAGAAAATTTAGTTTCATTTTACATATATCTTAAGTTTGTGAATGGTTATTTTTGTATTTCTAGTTGAATTTTAATTCGTTTTAAGTGGAATATGCACATTAAATGAAGCTCCATCTTTTCTTTGGTTGATGTCAACTATTGAGCATGCACAATATAATACTTTTGGATCACCATTTTTATCTACTAAAAGCTGTGGCCGTTCTAACCTGTTCACTTTGATAGTATCGCCATTTTTTAAAACAACTTCTTTTTTCATAAAAAATGAATTTTCCGGTTTTAACCAGGTAATTCCATCCTGTGATTCCAATATGGCCAATCCAGGTTCGTCTCCTGTTATTTTTCCAGAGAAATCCTTAAAAACTGCATAGAATTTTTCATTTGCCTTGCGGTACCAGACAAAAGGATCTTCAGCAGAGGCAATCTCACCATTTTCCTGCTTAATATTAAATACAAAATTATCAGTTGCAATAAATGGTCCCATTGGCGAATCTGAAATGGCAACACCATGAACACCTTTCCAATGAGGATCATATATATTCCCTTTAAAATATAATAAGAATTTACCATCGGAAGGCCGTTGAGTTACAGATGGATTAACCACAATGATATTATCAGGTTTAGGTTCTGTACCTTCAGGGGAAGGGTTTACAATGTTATTTTCCTTTACCCGTGTTCTTGGTGAAAGTAATGGGATATCTGGTCTTTCAAAATTACCTGACAGTAGGTCTTCAAAATTGTTAAATTCAATTACTCCTATCTTTTGAGATTGCTGAACCCTGTTTCGTTTGTTAACTTTTTCTCCTTTCGATCCAATGGGTTGAATACCGGGATCAACTGAGCCTATATAATACAAATAGAATTTCCCATTGAATTTTTTTAAATGAGGATTGCTTACCATTTGTGCATCCCATGCTGTGGAGTTACCATCAAGTGCTCTTCCTTGCAGAATTACTTTTTGGAATTTGAAATCTTTATCAGGATAATCGGAAACCGCATAAGCAATTTTAGAATAAAGAACCCACGATTTTGTGAATTCAGGAATGGAATCACCGCATTCCCATGTATTATATAGCATATGGTATCTTCCATCAGTCCCTTTTAATACACTTCCTCCCCATATAAAACGATTTGGGTCATTTAGAACTGAAGAACCCAAAAGGATGTTATCCCTAATTTGAGCATCAATTGGTAGTGCTTTAATATTTAAAGTTGCTGTCTTCTTTTCATTACAACTTATTAGTATGTTTATTATACAAATAACAAGTACTTTAAAAGCAAATGATCTCATATTTTTAAAATTTATATTCTTTTTTAACGGCCTCGTGCAAGAACAGTAGCGATAATTAAAGGCGAATGTTCCTACATTGATTAATGCTCAAATTTAGTAATCATTTTTATATGAAACAACTTGTTAACTATTGGTTTTGCACAATGTAAGGTAACGGTGATTATCTTTTTCGTATTATCCAAATATCCTGAGGTAACCATTTTCCTTTTTCTGATTTAGTTTCAATATGCTCTAAAATATCAACCTCACTAAATAGCTTATTCATAAATTCTTTTGGGTGAAACGCAGAATAAGTTCGATGTCCCTCTTTTACATTGCCACGAACAACTAAATCATTTTGGTTAAAATTTTCTAATTCATTTTCTGTCAATTTCACTTTGTAATTTTCTCCCTGTGTGGTTAAAAACATAATCCCTTGTGGCTTAAGCACTCTAAACAATTCCTTATACCAGTCATAATGTAATTTCTTAGATAGGTGTGTGAAAATGGAAATTCCATATATTATATCTACAAAGTTGTCCTCATAGGGTAGTTTAGCTTGTAATGGATTATTATTGAAATGAATATTTGGAATGTATTTTGAACACCAATCAATTGATTTCTTGTTATAATCAGTTCCATAATATTCACAAGAGTTTCCAATCACTTTTGGTAAATGCCTAATAATCCGACCAGGACCACAACCCCAATCAAGAATCCTTTTTTCTTTCAGATCTATATGTTTTTTAAAATGATTAGTCAACCATTTTGCAGTCTCAAAACTATCAGTAAAGTATTTTTTATAATCGATCTGAAAAGACTCATAAATCAAATAGTCAGGAGGTAAATTAATATCTGGGTTCTTTTTAATAAACTCAGCATTATTTTTTCTGTTCTTAAATCTTTCGATATAGAAATTTACCTTGTCTGCAGAGTAAAGTAATCTAAATTTTCTCAATAAACTTGAAATTTGACTTTTTCTCATTATTAATTAAATTTCAGTTTTTATTAACCCACTGTTACCTAACACAAAGTATATGAAAAGTTTCCGATTTCGAAGCACAAATCTTTCAGCTTACAACAAATTCAAACGGGCTACAAAACTTGATACAACCACTTTTTTGCTTATTTTTCATAGGATACTTTGTTGTATGCATGGCTTTATTCTACATGAGTACACGGATGTTTCTAAAAATTTTCTCTTTTGTAATGATACGATTCTCCCCAAGTCATGAGTATCAAAGGAGTATCGTAACCAACCTCACTACTTCCCCCAAACCTATCTGATCCCTTTCGCCTCTGATAAGTCAACCAATAAGGCTCACGATGATCAATAGTATGCCCTAACTCATTTTCATGTCCTGTAATAATTAGTGCAGGATTAAAACCTTTTGCCACCCTTACAATATTGTTTGTCCAGCAATTAGGCATAAGAACATCCACAACATGATTATTACCTACTTCATCAATCCATTCAAAGTCATTATTATTATATTGATCACCCATTTGTGAAAACGAAAGTCCTTCAGGCGTGATAACAAGAGAAACATTGTTCTCTATATCCACACCTTGATGACCAGGATAAATAACTACTTTTAGTATCTGATTTCCACTTTGAATTGGAAGTGTTTGTACTGTATGAGGCACTCTTTCAAGATGTGTAATAAACTTATTAATCGATTTATCTTTCCAAACCTTCTGAGGAGCAACAACCGGCTTTCCCTTATCAATGAAAGATTGAGCAACCCATTCTTCAGCATGATCCTCATGTTTATGGGAAATAAAAAGCACATCGCATTGCTTAATTAGCCTATTCATATAATCTTCTCCAACAATAAATCCTTCTGCTCCGGCAGATTTCCCGCGTATCAAATCAAATCCTATAGTCACAGATTTGGTTCGAATTACGAATCCATGGTTATACAATTTCCAAATGCGTGCACCACTTGTTATTTCAGTCTGCTCAATTTCCTTAATTGTATTTCTCATTCTAGTTTTAAAGAATAATTGAACGGGAGGTCTTTGTGGTGAATAGACATCATGAAAGACACCATCAAGGAGCATTAATGCACTACGTCTGGCTACTGGTTCTGGCCAATTTGGCGGGTATTTAGAAAATACCTCATTTGCCTGATCGAGTAGAGCTTCTGCTTGATTATTAAGATACTGATTCTGTTCTTCATTTAGTGTTGTATCAATTAAGACAGCATTTCTAGGCTGACTGTTTTGCGCATTACAATTAATAGCAATTATTACAAGAAGTCCTAGTATTGATAATTTCTTATTCATAGCTTATTTATTTATAATTTCAATTATCTATTCACTCTATTTTATGTTACTCGTTCTTTTTTGATTTCTAGCTAACGTCAAAGTTAATCGATTTTGTTCTTTATTCGCTCGGTAAATATAATTTCATTGAACCTTTTTTGAAGTTAACTTTATCTAAGTGTCCCATTTTAGTTCTATCTGATGTAATTAGGTGCATGTGCAAATAGGTGTCGTGATGTGTAAAAATTGTTTTGTGCTCAGTAGAGAAAAATCCAATAATGTCTGCTTGCTGATTTTTTAATTTAAAGCTGGTTAACCCTTTGTGTGCTTCGTCAGGTGAACTAACTTTTGAACCTTTTGGTAAGTTTACAATATGAATTGTTGCTTCATCAACTATTCCTTCTAACTTAAACATAAAAGGTCGTTTTGCTTTTTTTGTTGTCAGGTCAAGATAATTTTCTAATTGTGAAATTGTCTGAATGCTGTCAGATAGTATTTGTCCTTCCCATTTTTCAATAGTGCAATATCCAAAGAATGGTGCTTTTATTTCATAGGTTTCCTCAACTTTCATTGTTGAATCAGTCAAAACTTTTGCTTCATAAGATTTACCGTCAATGATTAAAATTTCGCCTGTCAAATATTCAACAGGTCCAAGTCCTAAAAGGTGTTTTTTGTTTGAAATAGTGTCAAGGTTTATGTTTCCATAAAGTTGTCCTTTCCACATTACGTTTTTCATTGCACCAACAATTTTTACATTGTTATCTATTTTGTGTGTTTTCGTATCGCAACTTATTAATAAAAGAACTGTCAATGCAAAAATTAATATTTTCAATTTCATAATTTATTTGAATCTATTGTCAGATTTTGTGTTAGAAATATTAGTGAGCTTGTTTTCCATCCAACCAATTTTTTCAGCATTATGAATGTCAAATTCCGGAACATAAGGCTTTATGTCCAATAGTAGTGTTTTGTTAAGTATGTCAATATTTTCAACTTCAATTATATTGTCGTTAATACTTAATAATTTAACAACCGAAAGTCCAATTGAATTTGGTCTTTTTGGTGCTCTTGTTGAAAAAACGCCAAATTCCTTCTCGCTCAAAAATGGTTTTATTTTTAAGTCAAAACCTTCAGATTTATGGAAATCATAAATCAAAATTATATACGAAAATCCGTCAAGGTTTGCTAATCCTTCGGCAAATTCAGGTTTAATTTCAATTCGTCCTCGATTTCCAATTGCTCCAACAGGTTGAATTGGCATTCCTTCTTTTTTGTTAAAAGGGGTGAAAATTGTTCCTATACTTATATATGTCAATGTCATTTTTTCGATGCATTTTTTATTGTTCGTTAAGATACAAGGTTTACACAAGTTAAAGATTAGACTTTACACTAAATTGGTTTCTAACCTTATTGATTTTTCTTAATTTCTTAATTGTGTTTCATTAAAGAAACCTAAAAATACGTTTCTATAAAATACTTTCCAAATTCAGGAATTTTTAAATCATCAAGCAGTTATTTTCTCATTTCATAGCCCGACATATAAACAAATCTTGAAATATTCGCTTTTTTTGCTTGTTCCATAATTTCTTGTAACCACTTTTACAGACTGTCCTTTTTTGACTAATTTTTCAACTACTTTTTGTCCATAAAAACCAGTCCCACCCTAAACAATTATTTGATTATTATCTTTCATATTTCGTTTTCTTGTATGACGTACAATGACGCTTTGTATAAGCGGTCGTTTTAATGCCGCTTATACTTTTTTGGCAGCTTTTAGTTTTATTTATTTCCTGTCTTTAACGGGATAATCCATATGTTTTTTTCTGGATCAATTGTTCCTCCAATTTCTTCTTTTATAACTCTATCTGTCACAACTAGCCCCTTTTGGGCCATATTTTCAAAAGTATCGATTCCATCATCAGGGAAGTTTTGTCTGGTTCTGTGAATATTGAAACGATTGGAAAATTGTCTTTCGAAAGTTTCTTCTATTCCATCCTTTCCAATCATGAAACCAATTAAACCACCCCAAGTTGCTGTTGGATTATCAGAATCCCATCCTGTGAGTGTTCCAATTTTTATGGTTCTTTTTAAATCACCTTCTCCATAAAACAGGCTTACTAAGCTTGCTGCAAAGTTTATTCCTGATGCAAAACAACCATTGCAATACATGTTCTTCGAAGTAATATTGTATCCATCTGCCTGATTGACCTGATACCTATAGTAAATTGAATCTCTGGTTTGTTCCCACGGAATTCCAGACTTGTACAATTTTTTTGAATAATCGAACATTTGAGCCGGGTATGAATTGTCTGGAAGAACCTCTCTTGCTTTATTGGCCATCCATTGTATTCGCTGGCTAATGGTCTTCTCGGTATTCACAGAAGCCAAAGAATACATGGTTACATAAAATTTTGAAATAGTTTCTGCTTCTTTCCTTGCAACGGTTTGAATGGGCAGATGAGCAATTCTAGTCGCAACGTCCGGTCTCGCAGGTGAGAACAGGCCAAAGATCTCAGTTGTTAATTGCGCATCTATCATTTCAAAATGTTCGTTCATGTTTGGGCTCCCAGTCTCTGGAGGAAGAACACCACCTTTCATTAAATCAAATGCTTTTTGATTGGATACCCATAAAAAATTTTCTTCTTCAGACTTTATATGTTCTAACCATCCATCACGTATTTGCTCTGGGGATAGCAAACTAATCTTTTTCGTATAAAGTAGATGCTGATAAATATACTCGATATCCGTATCGTCATCTGCACCCCATATTTCATTGGTATCTTTGAATACAAAATCAATGGTGGGGGATAAGTCACTGGGGACACCTTCTCCCCATATACTGGGCTGATCAGGTTTACCCCAGTCCGATCTGGTATAGAAATCTCCGGTTTTGATTTCGCCGATGTTGCCGATTTTATCCATTTCTGTTACGAGTCCTGTCCAATTAGCAATGCATTGACCTAACCAAAATCCATATAATTGATTTTTATATTCATCTCGTGAGATGCTGATAAATAATTCCTCCTCTTGGAATGTCGTACGTCCCTTTGTATTCTTCTTTTGGATTTCTGTATTGCAGGCTGATAATAATATTAAGGAAAATGATATAACTATATAGAATTTCATAATTGCTGCCAAAGCCCTGTTAAACTCAGTTCTGCTTTAAGAATGGAAAGATAATGAATTTGTATAACAAAAATTCGAGAAACAGACCCTATATTTTTTGATGTCTCAAATTATAGTTTGTCAATTAGTCACGCTTAAGCTAAATGAATTCCAACGATTTTAATATAGTGCGTTTGGTATTTCAACGCTAAAAATTTTCAATTTACCATACTGTTTATTTATTACTAATATCTTCATATCTAGTACTATCTGACAAATGCACTACTTTTTTTTGGTTATTATTTTAATGACCTTTTTTTAATCATACCTCCTTTTGCGTCTTTAATACTGTGCATTACAACAAATGCATCCTTATCTATTTTATCTATTTCTGTATGCAGTTTTGCTAATTCTAACCTTGTTATTAATGTATAAATAATTTCAGTTTGCTCTAAACTTTGACCTCTCTTACCAGAATAAATGGTACAGCCTCTACCAAGTTTTTCAATTATAGCTAATCTTATTTCTTCACTATAATCTGATATAATTGTTAATCCTACATATTCTTCTATTCCTGATACAACAAAATCAACAGTTTTTGAAGCTGCTAAATAAGTCAACATTGCATATAATGAAATTTCAATTGTAAATACATATGCTGCAACTGAAAAAATAAAAACATTAAATATTAAAATTACATCTCCAATCGTCAATGAAGTTTTTTTACTTATAAATATTGCTAATACCTCAGTTCCATCGATAACTGAACCTCCCCTAATTGCTAATCCAATCCCTAATCCCAAAAAGAAACCTCCAAAAATTGCAATCAATAATTTGTCATTAGTTATAATAGGATATGGTATAAAATGAACTGAGATAGCAAGTAATATGATTGCAATAATGCTTTTGAGTGCGAATTGCCTACTAATTGTTGAATATCCCATAATTAAAAATGGAAGGTTTATTACAACAATTAATATTGATAATGGAATTTCTGTCAGTTCGGCTATTGTAAGAGAGATTCCCATAACACCACCATCTATGAACATATTTGGTAGTAAAAATCCTTTCAATCCAAAACCAGCTGATATTACTCCCAATAAAATAAAAAAAGTATCATGAATTAAATGTGAAAATTCAACTTTTGTATTTTTTATTGCTTTCTCAAGTTGCGTCGACTGATATTCTTCCTTTTTAATTCTACGCTTTACTATCTCTGAGATTATATATTGAAAAATCGAATTCATATTTTCTGTCTTTGTTAATCAATGCACCACAACGTTGCTGCTAATTTTATAGTAGATTATAACAGCTCTAACTGTCTGCTATTACTTAATATTTAAATATTTACTAGCCACAAATTAAGCTAAAAACCGCTATAAATTTTAACTTTTGTTAGCTGATTTTGTTTTCAATGTCCTTTATAAACTCAGATTTAGCATCTGCATATTCATTTCCATTATTCCAATCCTTCTCAGATAACCTCATTTTTAATTCCATATACTTGTCTCTATCTTCATTATTACTTCTTAAATGATTTCGAAACCTTAAGTGTCTATCCCAAAATTCAGTTTTCAGTTCAACCAAGTGAATGTGATGAGTCCTTTTTCCGTTTGATTCTTTAATGAAAAATCTTCGATATGGCATCTCATTTTCAAATTTAGGGACATACTTATATCCTAATTTTTCAATAGTTGAAATATGATTGTTTGCAGTTTTAAAGTCTTTTAATCCAATTACTATATCAATAATGGGTTTTGCTCCAAGTCCATTTATTGATGTACTACCAATATGTTCAATCTTGATCCCTTGTTCCTTAATTGAATTTATTAAAAGTTTGGATTCTTTTTTAAATTTAATTTTCCATTTAGGGTCGTATGGTTCAATAATAATCTTCACTTTTTGTCAATTGCTTACAATGCTCTGCTAAACGCAGTTTTGCTTTAAGAATGGAAAGATAATGAATTTGTATAACAATAATTTGAGAAACAGACCCTAAATTTTTTGATGTTTCAAATTATAGTTCGTCAATTAGTCACGCTAAGGGTGACGTTTATTGTCAAACTCATTAGCTTGGAAATTCGAGAAGCAGATCCAAATTGCATTTAGTTTATGTTGGAAATCGTTTTCCCTCGATGGGCAGCAATAGCTGTATTAGTTAATAATGCTTTGATCAATTTGGTTTAGCAGGGTATTGGAATTCATTTCTAAAGGGGTGGGAGTCCCAATTTCGGGACGTAGCAACTTTAGTCAGCTCTAGCTGAATGAATTCCAACGGTCTGAATAAGCGTAGTGCAGGATTTAAAAGCGATAAACTTTCGGGCTTGCACTAAACTTTGTTAAATGTATAACCTTTGAAGTAAGCACAAACCATGCATAACGTTTATTTTTTGTTAGCAAATCGGTTTTAATTCTATTCCAAATTCAGTTTCTCCAACTCAGTATTCAATTCAATGGGTGAATTCGGATCAATTATTTCCGTATTGATTGTCAATTCTTTTTTGTCCGTTTTTAAAATATAATCTCCAGCAAATTTTTTAATCCGTTTTATTTCAGTCAGATTAAATTTCTTTCCCAAAAGACCATTAACTCTTATTATTCAATTTTCGTTATTGGTTAGATAACTTATCTTTTGAATTTCCTACAACCAAAGCTACCTTAGAAAGTCGTATGCGTTATTTCAGGTTTAT
>JBDLJB010000053.1:0-12565 GCA_039714555.1 Bacteroidota bacterium | reverse complement strand
CAGTACTATAGGAAAAGATGAAGTTTGTGGAGGAGAATTAGATGAAATTACTTTAGATCCACCACCAAAAGATGATCCGGATTCAGAAGATTGCCCTGAGGGGAAAGAAAAAGATGAATTTGATAATTGTGTTAATATAATCGATCCAATTGATCCAGAAAACCCAGAGAATTCGGAAGGTGAATGTGATGAATTTGAATTTGATTGTGATACAGATAATGGAGGAGGTGGAACAGGCGATGACCCTGTTGATGAAGATTGTGATACAGGTCAAACAAAAAATGAAGATGGAATCTGTGTAGATGATTGTGATACATCTAAAGATGATTTGAAAAAAGTTTTTCCCAATACGGCAGATGTGAAACTTACTGAAATTGCCGATGCAATTAATAAATATGCGCATGATTTTGGTATTGATACCAAAGAAAAGTTACAACATTTTATAGCTCAAGCTGGTCATGAATCTACTAAATTCACAGCTTTTGAAGAAAATTTAAATTATAGATGGGAAAAATTAGGAGAAAAAAAATATTGGGAGAAATATTTTAACCCCGTATCTACCCCTACAAAAGATAGTAATAAAGCTAATCCTAATGACTATAAAAGGTCTAGTACATCAGTATATGTAGATAAAGAAAAGTTTGCAAACTTAGTATATGGAGGAAGAATGGGTAACAACTCAACAGAAGATGGATATAAATACAGAGGTAGAGGAGTTTTTCAACTAACAGGAAAATATAATTATGAGCAATTTAATATTTTTTATCAGGAAAATCATGACAATAATAAAGATCTAACAACTAATCCAGATTTAATAACAACAGATATGAAAATAGCTGTTATTAGTGCTTTGTGGTTTTATAAAAAAAATGTAAACGACAAAATAACTATTGATACTAACACAACAGTTGAAGAAGTAACCAAAAAAGTAAATGGGGGTACTAAAGGATTAGATGATAGAGAATCATTACACACAAAAGCAAAGACAAATATAGATTGTTTATAATATAATAACATAACATTATGAAAACTTTAATAAAAACAAAAAAAGCGATAATAATTACTATAGTACTGTTAGCAATTTTTAGCTTTACTATGATACAATTAAACCAAGAAAAAGAGCTTATTATAGGAACATGGATTAATAGCGAAACACCTGAATGGAAATGGGTTTTTAAAACAGATGGTAAATGCTATGATTATTTAAGGGATAAGTTATCAGACACTTATATTTATTCTATAGAGACACGCAGCCCTCAATGTGGACAAAATATTCCTACAGGAGAACTATTTAGCTATCTAAAATTAACAAATGTTAATAATAATCAAGACCAATATTGTTATGAAATACTATCTTTAAATGATGAGTGGCTACAAATAAGATGGTTAGAAAGAGGAGGTTTTATTTTATTTAAAAAACAATTAAACAAATATGACTTAAATGAAAAAAGCATAAGAATTAATTTTTTTGATGTATCAGAAGAATTTAGTGAAGAAGATATTTTATTTGAAATAGGAGAGCCAGATTCTATAAGCAGGTCAGACTATGACCAGTATTATTACGGGAATTCGGTTATTTCAGTAAGAGACCTTTTCATAACTAATATTAATATTTTAGATACTAGTTTATCAATTAATAATATTAAAATAGGAGATGATATTTTAAAAGTCAAAAGTGAATTTTTAAAGAATAATGTTAAAAATAATGAAATAGTAATATATCATGGAGATAATTCATTAACCTTTTATTATGATTCAAATAATAAAATAACAAAAATTATTTATACTGTGCCATTATAAAGACATTTTCCCTGTAAATTAATAAACCAAAGATTTTAAAGGGTTCAATTTTTAGAGTTGAACCCTATTTTCAAAACTGCCTGATGATAAGCTAGTAATTTTTATACATCAGGGAATAAATATTTAAATGCTAAAGATTTTTATAATTGGGTTTATGCAGATGAAAATAGAAGTGAACCAACTCGTTTAGGAAATATTAAACTTGATGTTAGATGGAAATTTAAAGAAAGAGGAATTATTCAATTTACAGATAGAGATAATTATGAAAATTTCAATACCTTTTAACAGAATAATTATGATACTCAAGTAGATATAGTATTTAATCCAAACGTTATTAGTGAAGATAAAAATATTGCTATTATTAGTGCTTTATGGTATTTTGATAATATGTTGAAAATAGAAATAGATTCAAACACAACAGTTGAAGAAATAACCAAAAAAGTAAATGGGGGCGCTAAAGGGTTGGATGATAGAGAATCATTACACACAAAAGCAAAGACAAATATAGATTGTTTATAATATAATAACATAACATTATGAAAACTTTAATAAAAACAAAAAAAGCGATAATAATTACTATAGTACTGTTAGCAATTTTTAGCTTTACTATGATACAATTAAACCAAGAAAAAGAGCTTATTATAGGAACATGGATTAATAGCGAAACACCTGAATGGAAATGGCATTTTAAAACTGATGGTAAATGTTATGATTACTTAGGCGGTCAGCTATCCGATACATATACATATTCTATTACAGAAGAAGTTTCGAAAAACGGAAAACTAAAGCATAGTTTTTTAAGACTTGTTAATATATATAAAGCTAACGATGAATATGAGTATGAAATAAATACTTTAAACACTAATAAACTCGTATTAGAATACTTAGATGGAAGTAGAAGTAAATTAATTTATTTTAATAAAAATTTTGAAAATCCTAAAGATCTTCCCGATAATAAATATTAGAAAATGAAAAATACAAAATATAGTCTTGAAGATGTTTTTTTCTATCCTGATGAGGTCATTCTTATTAAAGATTATATTTGAAAACAAGCTAGTCTGACTATTTGAGTAGTACTAAAAATATAAAGGGTTCAAAACTATATTCGTACTTTTACAAAAAGTTAAATAATTGAGTAATTTTCAAACTATACAAAATAAGTTACACGATTTTATTAAAAAATACTATACTAATGAAATCATAAAAGGAAGTATTTTATTTCTTTCCTTTGGTTTGTTGTATTTTATATTTACCCTTTTTATAGAATATATTTTATGGTTAAAACCTGTTTATAGAACCATTTTATTCTGGTTTTTTATTTTAGTGGAAATAGCATTATTAACTAAATTTATTTTCATTCCACTTACCAAATTATTGGGTTTACAAAAAGGAATTTCTCAAGAACAAGCTTCAAAAATCATTGGTCATCATTTTAATGATGTTGATGATAAACTTCTTAATATTATACAATTGCATGATTCCCACTTACATGGGAATGACAATCAATCGGAATTATTATTAGCAAGTATCGAACAAAAATCTGCTGAAATACAACCTTTTCCTTTTAAAAAAGCAATAAATTATTCTGCTAATAAAAAGTATATCAAGTATTTAAGTCTGCCTTTATTGATATGGTTAATTGCTGTTTTTACTGGAAATAATTCAATTTTGACTAAAAGTTTAGATAGGGTAGTACATTATAAGACTCAGTATCAACCACCTGCCCCTTTTTATTTTCAAATAATAAACAAAGATTTAAAAGCAATTGAAGGGAAGTCATTTGATTTAATGATCAAAACAATTGGTGATATTGTTCCACAGCAAGTAAAAGTTTTTTTTAAAGACCAATCCTATCTTTTAAAAAACATCAACCCAAGCCAGTTTTCTTATAAATTTGAACATATTGATACATCATTTCCTTTTTATATTGAAGCCAACGGAATAAGATCTCCATTATACCAAATTGAGGTAATAAAAACACCAAATATTCAAGATTTTGAAATGCTGATTAATTATCCGGATTATACCAATAAACTTGACACAAAAATTAATAATACCGGTAATGCAATTGTTCCGGAAGGCACCCTAATAACTTGGCAACTGAAAACCAAGACAACTGATCTTGTTAGGTTTTTAACAGAAGAAAAAGATATATATTTTAAACAAGAAAGAAATGATCTGTTTATCCTTTCAAAGCAAGTCAATAAAACAACATCATATCAAATCTCATCATCAAATAAAGAACTTAAAGATTATGAAAAATTAAAATATCAAATAGAAACTATTAAAGACGAATATCCTCAAATTATAATTAAAACTGATATTGATTCAATTACAAGAGGACAAGCACATTTCATAGGTCAAATAAGTGATGATTATGGTATAAATAAGTTACAGGTTTATTTTAAGGAATTGGGCACTAACCAGAACCAGAATCAAATAATTAATATTCAAAGAACTGCTTTTGAAGAATTCTATTATGTTTTTCCGGAAGGAATAGATTTACAACCAAATAAGACTTATGAATTGTATTTCGAAGTATATGATAATGATGATGTTAATGGAAGTAAATCGACGAAATCAACAACATATTATTACAATCAAAAAACCAAACAACAAATCACTGAAGAGTTATTAAAAGAACAACAAGAAAATTTTAATGAAATACAGAGTACTACCAAAAAGAGAGAAGATCTAAATAAATCACTTGAAGATTTTAATAATAAACTTAAAAATAAAAGTGAAATAGAATGGAATGAAAAAAGAGATTTAGATCAATATTTAGAACGTCAAAAAATGTATAAACAAATGCTGAAAGAAAATGCCGATAAGATCCTTGAAAATTTAGAAGAATTAGAAGTTGATGAAAATTTAAACAAAAAAAAAGAGGCCTTACAAAAGAGAATTGAAGAGTTAAAGGAATTAGACAAAAATCAAAAATTATTAGATGAGTTAGAAAAATTAGCTGAAAAACTCAAAAAAGAAGGCTTAATTGATCAATTAGATAAACTTACTGAAAAAAACAAGCAACAAAATAGGTCATTAGAAAGAATTTTAGAATTAACAAAGAGATTTTATGTTGAAAAGAAGTTTAATGAAATCAGTAAAAATTTACAAAGGTTAGCCAAAGAACAAGATGAGTTGTCAAAGGAAAATCAAAATAACAATTCAGAAAACCAAAAATTATTAAACAATAAATTTGATTCAATACAAAAAGATTTTAACGAATTGAACAAAGAAAATAAAAATTTAAAGCAACCCATGTCTTTACCTGAATCTTTTAATGATCAAAAACAGATTGAGAAAGATATGCTACTCGCAAAGGAAAACTTAGAGCAAAACGAGAAAATAAATAATTCAAAGCATAAAAAAAACGCAGTAAAAAATCAAAAATCTGCAGCACAAAAAATGAAAAAGTTAAGTGAAAAAATGGATAAATCAATGCAGCAAATGGAATTACAAACCATTGATGAGAATATTGATGATTTACAACAGATATTGGATAATTTACTAATTTTTTCATTTGATCAGGAAGCTTTAATGCTTTCATTTGATGAAACTGCATTAACAAGTGCAGATTTTTCACAAAAACTAGTAAAACAGCAGATTTTAAAAGAGTATTTTGAGCATATTGATGACAGTTTATATACCTTATCTTTACGATTGGTAAGGTTGACTTCAAGAATACAAAATGATTTAACCAATGCACATTACAATCTTGATAAAACCCTGGAGAATATTTCTGAAAACAGAATAAAACAAGGAACAACCAATCAGCAATACACCATGACGGCTGCTAATAATTTAGCTGATTTGCTCAGTAATATATTACAGAATTTAAAAGAACAAAAAAACAATAAAGGACAAGGCAAAGGTAAAAAAGCAGAAAGTATAAATTTACCAGATATTATTAAAAAGCAAAACGAATTACTCAAAAAACTGCAGGGCGATCAAATGCAAGGAAAAAAATCAGGAGAAAAACCTTCTGAACAAATGAGTGGAGAGCAATACCAAATTTATAAAGAACAATATCAATTAAGAGAGGCTTTAAAAAAATTGATGAATAAAGATGGAAATAATGGAAAATCAAATAAAGAAGCTCAAAAACAGATGGAAGAATTAGAAAAACTTTTATTAGAAAAAGGTTTTAATAAACAAGTAATTCAAAAAATGAAACAAATCAAACATGAACTTCTAAAATTGGAAGATGCTAGTTTTAATAAAGGGAAAGATAATAAAAGAAAATCTGAAACAAATAAAATACAATATCAACAAAGAACGATCGATGAAATAGATTCTAATAGTTTGTTTTTTAATCGGGATGAAATTTTAATTAGGAAAACAATTCCTTTAACGCCATATTATCAACAAAGAGTAAATGAATATTTTAAAAATAATTAATAATGATCAACTTTTTTATTGAAACACCGTTTGAACTAAAACAAAAAAATGAAATTACTGCTTGGATAAAATTTGTAATAGAACAAGAAAATTATAATCAAGGAGAAATTAATTACATTTTTTGTGATGACGAATATCTTCTAGAAAAAAATATTAAATACCTGAAACATAATACATTAACAGATATTATTAGTTTTGATTATACTGTAAAAAATATTATATCCGGAGATATTTTTATTTCAATAGAAAGGGTAGAAGAAAACGCTAAAGAATTTGGTATTAAATTTAATGATGAATTACACAGGGTTATAGTTCATGGCATTTTACATTACTGTGGGTATAATGATAAAAAAATACCTGAGAAACAAGAAATGCGTTCTAAAGAAGATTATTATTTATCTTTGCGAACTTTTTAAGTTTTTAATAATATTGTTTCACGTGGAACATTTAACATTTAATATACATGAGTTTTAATAATACAGAATATGATGTAATAGTTATTGGAGGGGGTCATGCAGGAAGTGAAGCAGCAGCAGCATCAGCAAATTTAGGAGCTAAAACTTTATTGATCACCATGAGTTTGCAAAATATTGCGCAAATGAGTTGTAATCCTGCTATGGGAGGTATTGCTAAAGGTCAGATAGTTCGAGAAATTGATGCTCTGGGAGGTTATAGTGCAATAGTAACCGATAAAACAGCCATTCAATTTAAAATGCTTAACAAATCTAAAGGACCCGCAATGTGGAGTCCTAGAGCTCAAAGTGATCGTATGCGTTTTGCTGAAGAATGGAGATTTCAATTAGAAAATATTGACAATCTTGATTTATATCAAGATTCAGTAAATGGATTAATTTTTCAACAAGATAAAATAGTTGGAGTAAAAACAGTTCTAGGATTACAAATTAGATCAAAATCAGTAATTATTACTGCCGGCACTTTTTTAAATGGAACAATTCATATAGGTAATAAAAAATTTGGTGGAGGTAGAGCAGGTGAAAATTCATCTACAGGAATTACAGAAGACCTTGTTAAAGTTGGTTTCGAATCAGGCAGAATGAAAACAGGAACACCTCCAAGAGTAGATGGAAGTTCTTTAGACTATACTAAAATGACAGAACAGCCAGGAGACCAAAATCCTGAAAAGTTTTCTTTTTCAAATATAACGAAACCTTTAAAAAAGCAATTATCTTGTTATATGACCTATACCTCTAATGAAGTACATGGAATTTTAAGAGATGGTTTTGAAGATTCACCTATGTTTACCGGGAGAATCCAAGGGGTAGGGCCAAGATATTGCCCTTCTATTGAAGATAAAATTGATAGATTTTCAACAAAAGAAAGACACCAGCTTTTTATTGAACCCGAAGGTTGGAGAACAAATGAAACATATGTTAATGGTTTTTCAACTTCTTTATCAGATGAAATTCAGGCTAAAGCCTTAAAAAAAATACCAGGCTTTGAAAATGTTAAAGTATTGCGCTTTGGTTATGCTATTGAGTATGATTATTTTCCACCTACCCAATTAAAGCATACTTTAGAAACAAAGCGTATTACAAATCTTTATTTTGCAGGGCAAATTAACGGAACAACGGGATATGAAGAAGCAGCCGCACAAGGATTAATGGCCGGAATAAATGCGGTTTTAAAATTAAAGAATAAAGATCCATTTATTTTAAAAAGAGATGAAGCATATATTGGGGTTTTGATAGATGATTTAATTACAAAGGGTACTGATGAACCTTATAGGATGTTTACATCACGTGCTGAATACCGTACTTTATTACGACAAGATAATGCAGATTTACGATTAACACCAATGAGTTATAAAATAGGTTTAGCTTCTAAAGAAAGATTGAATAGGGTTATTATTAAGCAAAAGAAAACCGACCTATTCATTGATTTTTTACAAAAAACAAGTATTAAACCTGAAGAAGTAAACCCCATATTAGTATCAAGAGGATCTGCACCAATTGTTCAGTCAATGAAAATGTTTAAAATAGCAGCACGACCTCAATTAGATTTTAATGATATTAGAAAATTCCCTAAAATAGAGCAGTTTATAGCAGATAATGATATTGATAATGAAATTATTGAACAAACCGATATACATGTAAAGTATTCAGGATATATTAATAAAGAAAAAAACAATGCTGATAAATTAAATCGTTTAGAAAATATTGCAATACCTGAAGACTTTAATTATCAAAAAGTAAAATCTATATCATTCGAAGCCAGAGAAAAATTAAGTAAGGTCCAGCCAACTTCTATTTCCCAAGCCGCCAGAATTTCAGGTGTTTCTCCCAGTGATATTTCTGTGCTTTTAGTATATATGGGGAGATAATTTTAGAATGTTTCACGTGGAACAAAATAATAAAACAAGATAAAAGAATGGTTCATATTGATAGATCTCCTTTAGAAAATAATTCTTTAAAACCTTTTTTAGAGTGTAAAGATTATACAGTATCTCATAAAAATTTTACAATTTTGAAAGATGAAAGGTCTGAATTATTGGTTACATCTCCCAGACCGGAATTAAAAGATCTGAATAAATATTATGAAAGTGATCAATATATTTCCCATACCGATGCAAAGAAATCTTCGATGGATAAAGTTTATCAATTGGTAAAGAATTTTACAATTAAACAAAAGGTAGTTTTAATCAATTCGTATAAATCAGACAAAAAAACAATTTTAGATATCGGTTGCGGTACAGGAGATTTTTTAGCAGCTTGTAAAAAAAATAATTGGAACGTTAGTGGAGTAGAACCAAACGAAAATGCGAGAGAGATAGCAAAACAAAAAATATTTAAAGATTGCGTAAATACAAGTACAATTTCATTGGAAGAAGATCTTATCAAATATTTGAATGAAAAGAAAAAATTTGATGTTATTACCCTGTGGCATGTTTTAGAACACGTACCAAATTTGGAAGAATATATATCGAATTTAAAAAATCTACTAAAACCTAATGGGACGATTATAATTGCAGTACCCAATTATAAAAGTTATGATGCGAGTTATTATGGAAAATTTTGGGCTGCTTACGATGTACCTAGACACTTATGGCATTTTTCCAAAAGATCAATACAATTATTATTTGAAAAAGAAATAATGGAAGTCGTAAAAATGATACCCATGAAATTTGACTCTTATTATGTAAGTCTTCTTTCTGAAAAATATAAAACCAACAAAACAAATTTTATGAAAGCTGTTTGGGTAGGTTTTCAATCTAATATGAAAGCTAAAAGTACTTTTGAATACTCTTCTTTAATTTATGTGATAAAAAACTCAAAATAGCTGTTTTAAAGCGTTTTAATGAACTTTCAATTAATTAAAGTCATATAATGTATTAAAACAAATAAAAGTTTCTTACAAAGAAAATAATTAGTCAAATCCCCATAAATAAATTAAATAAATAAAGCAGTTACTATAGTTATTGTTTATACATACAAAAATGTTATAAAAAACATTTTTTTTATCTGATTTAAATGTATTTATAAAAAATACATTTAATACATTTGCCATCTAAATTTAAAAAAACTTATAATGAAAAAATTAATTGCAATATTCGCTTTTCTAATGATATTGACTTCTTGTAATGAAACAAAAATTGCCTATGTTGATGTTGAAGAAGTTTTAAAAGAATACAAAGGCTCTAAAGCAGCTGAAGAAGAAATGAGACAAAAGTCTGAAAAAATTGGTGCAGAAATTGAACAACTTGGAGTACAATTTCAAGCCAAGGTACAAGAGTATCAAAAAAACATGTCAAAATTATCAGCTACTGATCGTGCTCAAAAAGAGCAAGAATTAATGCAAGAACAACAAATGATTCAACAACGCCAGCAAATGGTGCAACAACAATTTCAAGAAGAAGGAAATGAAAGGATAGGTGTTATAAATGAAGAAATTGAAGCATATATTGAAGAGTATGCTCAAAAAAATAATTATTCATTTGTTTTAGGTACATCAAAACAAACTAAAGCTGTACTTTATGGTAAAGAAACTTTAGATATTACAGATGTTATTATTGAAAACCTAAATAATAAAGAAGTTACTGCTGCAATAAGTGAACCTGAAGAGGTAAAAACACCTGTTGAAGAAACTAAGTAATCAAAATTTATTTACATTTAAAATTATTTAAATAACTAACTAAGTTGTTGATAAACAATATATTAAATATATTTTATTAAAGTATAATTAGAATATTAAAACAATAGGTATTCTATTAATTTTTAAACATTAAAGTCCGAGCATTGTCTCGGACTTTTTTATTTCCTCAAAAAATTACTTCAGAAAAATAACATTTTATATAATTATTTTCAAAATTAAACGTTATTAACACACTGTTCACAACTTTTATTCCCCCATAAAGTTTAACAAGATGATTATTATTTATTAAAAACTTAAACACTACTAATTACCTTTTAATTGCTACACCATGAAAAAAATTGTTTTATTTATTCTGTTTTTTGGAAACATTATGTATTTGACAGGACAGGAATCTACAGATTCTTACCAAATCAAATTTTTAGAAATTAATAAAGAAAATTCTGATTATGCAGTTGCTATGCTAGATGATGATAAATTAGTATTTACATCTGCAGCAAATGCAAACACATCAAATAAAAGAAATCACAATCCACGTAAAGAATTATTTATAGGCGATATTGATTTTGATGGAGAAATACTAAATGTCAAGCCTGTTACCAATAAAGAGAATAATAAATTTAATACTACCGGGATTGCTTATACCAAAGATTTGAAAACAGTTTATTTTAGTAGAAATAAATATGTGAGAAAACAATCTAAGCAAGAATTGGCCAAAAATAAACGATTAGAATTATACAAAGCTAATGTTGATGGCGAAGGTAATTGGAACAATATTGAAAAATTACAACTTAACGATGATAGTTATTCAACAGGATATCCTACGCTTAGTGTAGACAACACTAAATTATATTTTGTTTCAGACAGGCTACCATCAATGGGAAAGACAGATATTTTTGTTGTAGATATTAAAAACGATGGAACTTTTGGAAAACCCCGTAACTTAGGTAAGAAAATTAATACTTCAGGTGAAGAAACCACACCTTATATTACTGATAAAGATATTTTATATTTTTCATCAGACGGTCATCAAGGGAAAGGAAATCTAGACATATTTGCAATAGATGTTGCCAATAATTTTTCTTCTGATATTCACCATTTAGAGTCACCAATTAATAGTATTAATGATGATTTTGCATATATAATTAATCAAGAAACGAATCGAGGCTTTTTTACTTCAAACCGATTACAAGGTAAAAACAATAATGATCTGTATTCATTTACCTTAAAAAAAGAAAAAACACCTGAGGAATGTTTTATTACAGTTGAAGGTTTTGTAAAAGATAAAGAATCACAAGAATTATTAAAAGGAACTACTGTTGATCTGTTAGATATAAAAGGAGCTTTGATACAATCGGTTACAACTTCTGATGATGGTGCCTATATATTTAATGTAGCATGTAGCAATGAATATAAATTATCTGCAATTAATGATGATTATAAAAAAGAAGTAAAACAAATTGAAATTCTAGAACAAAATTATCATCGTTCACTTCAAACAAATATGAATTTAACAAAATTGATCAAAGATATTGTTGAAGACAAAACTAAAGAAGATAATGTAAAAATCACCAGTATTAACGCTATTCATTTTGACTTTGACAAGGCAATTCTTCGCAATAGAGATTTACCAGAATTGGATAAGATTGTTAAAATAATGAAAGATAATACTAATATTAAAGTTGAAGCAATAGCTTATACTGATTCAAGAGGATCACACGCTTATAATAAATTATTATCACAAAGAAGGGCTAAAGCAACGGTTGAATATATTATTTCAAAGGGTATTGAAGCAAGTAGAATAATTGGAAAAGGTTATGGTGAAGAAAAATTGGTCAATCAATGTATAGATGGAGTTGAATGTTCTGAAGAGGCACATGAAAAGAACCGTAGAACCGAGTTTGTTATTTTAAACAATGTATCAGTAAATGATCAAAATAAAAATAATGAGCAAGTAATTAACACTAAAATATCTGATAAAGTTGATAATAAAAATAAGCAAGTTGAAAACAAAATAATTAATAAAGAAAAAGCTTTAACAGTTAGTAATACTAAAAAACCAATAGAGAATAATCTAAATACTGATAATACTATTTATAATAAATCTGAAGATATAAATCAAGATTTAGCAATTAGTAGTCCAAAACAGGAAATTAGTAAAAATGATCTTGCAGTTAATAACCAGGAAGTAAAAGAAAATAATGATAATATTGATAGAACTGTTTACAGTAAATCTGAAGATATAAATCAAGATTTG
>JBDLJB010000052.1:0-14026 GCA_039714555.1 Bacteroidota bacterium | reverse complement strand
CTGAAACTAGACCTGATAAAGAAATTAGAATTGTGATAACAGCTATTACACATATAATAACCGCATAAATTTGAATAATTTTTGATTTCTTTTCCATGGGTTTGGATTTTAGGTTAATATTAAGAAAGAAATTTTTTAAATTTTTGAGTAAGAATTCAAGACTGATAGAAATAAATACAATGCCCGAAAGCATTTCAAGCTTTAATCTCGTTTTGAGTTAATTGATGGAGAAAAACTTAAAACTAAGATTTTAAAATGTATATAAATTTACATAAAAAATCTAATAAAATCAAAAGAATAGAAGAATAATTAATACACTTACATTAAGATGTTTAGCCTGGTTTAAAATTATTTAAAATTGGTAAGTTTTACTAATACTTAAATAATCAATTTTTCACTTCAATATATTTTCTTAAATCAGAACTCAAAATTGAAGTTAGCTCATTTTCATTATGACTATTATTTTCGGTAAATAAAAATCCAAAAACAGGATATTCATTAAAGTTTACTTTTCTTAAAGTTATAGGATGACTGAAGTCTTTTAATAACTTATCATAATCAAAAAAATCAATATCACCTTCTTTGATTCCTGAATTATTGTCTAGGATAATAATACTATATTTTTTTCCTTGTTTAGATTTTAAAATTTGTTTCCAATTTGGTTTTATTCCGTTTACATAGTATTTATAAGAATTTATCCCATAAGCATACCAAGAAAGATCTCCGGTTGTACACCAACCACCAAATCGCAACGGGTTTATTTCTATTGGTAATATTTTACCTGCCGTATCAATACGGATTTCTATATGAATTGGAAATTTTTTTAAGTCCATTTTAGTGCCAATCGGATTTAAAAAATCTTCAATTTTATTGATATATTTTTCAATGATCTCTTTTGAAGTTGAATAAACTCTGTCACTTACATCTTTACCTGATGAAAAGATGTGGTGTAAAATATTCAACACGATTGCTTCTCCATCTTTATTAAAATAGCAGTCAATTGCATATTCTTCCCCTTCTATATATTCTTCAATAATAAATTGTTTTGTGTCAATAACTTCATTAGGATACATTCCTTCAATTTCTTTAATTTCAAGTTTTATTTTGGTTAAAGCTTGATACCATTCTTTTGAATCTTCAACTTTATGAACACCTACACTAAAAAAACCTATTGCAGGTTTGATAATAAGTGGAAATTTTAGTTTTTCAACAGAAACCTTATCCAATTCGTCAAGATAAATTCCTTGATAAAAATAATTTGGAAAAATATCTTTAATGAGGTCTCTGAATTTTATTTTATTCTTAAAAAAAAGAATTTTATCAGGTAGATTTGTAAAATTCAGATTGTTATTAATCCAAAATATTGCGTTTTCAGAGTTAGAATAAATTGGGGTATTTGTATTTGTTTTTATAAAATTAACAGCATTTTTTTCTGATACCCAGTTTAAAGATTCATCTGAAATTAATTTTTTTGCTTCTGGAGTAGCAATGATTTGAAAATTATTTTCCTTTATAGTATTGATCAAAAAATCAGAAACATATGGTTTGTCAATTATAAACATAAAAAGACTATTTATACAATTGATCAATGTCAGCCTTACAGATATCAACCATTAATCTGGCTAATTTTTCACTAACAGCTTTAAAGAATTTTTCTCCTTTTTCTTTTGTTGCTAATGCTGGATTCCCAACACCGGTATCATCACTTATTTGTGACCATTTTCTTTCTGTCCAAGCCCAGCCTTCTTTAAAGGCATCAATTGTATGTTTTTTTTCAGTTCCGCTTCCCCATTTATTTTTTGGTAAGACCAGTTCAGGTTTGAAGTATAACATCAAACTTGTTTCCATTTCATCTGCATGATCACCGGGGTCATCAAAATATTTCTTTCTGTCTAAGGCTTGAAACCAGTTGGTAGTACTCAAAAACATTGTTGGATATTTTACACCCAACTCTCTTAACATGGTTTTAAAATCATTACCACCATGACTATTAACAATTAAAAGTTTGAAAATCCCCTGCCGATTTAAAACCTCAATTATATCCGATAAGATAGCAAATTGTGTACTCGGGTAGATGTTGATATCTAAATAAATATCAGTTTGCCCTGTATTTACACCAAAAGGAATGGTTGGCAAAACAATTACTTTGGCATCTTGTTTCCATGCTATTTTTGCTGATTCTTCTGCAAATAGATTAGCTTCATAATTATCAGTAGCATAAGGGAGATGATAATTATGTGCCTCAGTTGCCCCCCATGGGAGTATTGCCAATTCAAATTTATCATCTTTAAGAGCATTCCAATTGGTTTCTGCTAAAATATAGGGTCTCATAGTGTGTTTTTTTGTTTAATATTAATCATTTGCACATTTAAACCCTCTTTTTAGATTGTTTTATATTTTGTGCTTACCCAAATCTTAATTATTTAATGTAAAGGTAAATAATATTTATATAGATTCTCTGATCGGGAGGTAAGATTACACTCAGGTTATTTTAAAACGATCTATTTACTCAATTGAAGGTTGTTTTTCCAGAAAATATTTATTGTTATTTGGTTGTTTCACCACCCATTTGAGTAAAAAAGCTATCAATGGGTTCCCATAATTCAATTTTATTTCCTTCAGGATCTAGGATATGAACAAATTTACCATATTCAAATTCTTCGATTTCATCTATGATGTTCACCCCATTTTCTCTGAGCTTTTTCACCAAACCTTCAATATTTTGTACTCGATAATTAATCATAAAATCTTTTTCTGAAGGTTTGAAATAATCTGTTCCTTCTTCAAACGGACTCCATCTTAGATAATTAATTTCATCAGGTTTGTTTGCATTTCTAAACTCGAAGGCAGAACCGAAATCATCTATGGCAAGTCCTAAGTTTTTTCCATACCAATCTCTGGTTTTTTTAGGGCTTTTGGAATGAAAAAAAACTCCACCGATACCTGTAACTTTTGGTGTTGTATCATTCATAATAGTTTCTATTTGTTTAAGTTTATTTATATCTTCACTTTTATTATTAATTGAATTGGTTGCTTTATTACAGCTTGCTGCTATTAATAATGTCAAGAACAAAAATCTATACAATTTATTCATGATATGATCATTAAGTTTAATTTATAAAAACTTTTTAAGGTCTGTTGGTCCTTCTAAAATAGTTTTTACAATTTTAACGGTTTGGTCTTCTTTGGTAATTTGATACCATTTTACCAAAGCAATTTTTAAGTTAAATATCTCGATTCCAATAATTGAATCAGGATGAACACAACTGCCATCATTAAAATGAGGAATATCTCCCGGATCTGGAAATCGGGGTCGATGTGTATGTCCGCAGATTACCATTTGATTGTTATTTTTAACGATCCATTTGTTGATTTTTTTTTCAACACGAATTAAACTAGTGTAATTCTTTGCCGGGCTTGTAGGGTCACTAATTCCAAACCATCTTTGTAAATATTTCCAAAAATAGCGTACAAAAAAACGACTAAATTTCCAATGAATATAGTTGATATAATCTGCTTGATGACCATGAAGTACAAAAATATTTTTCTCAAAATTTTCAATTTCCAATTTCAGACTTTCATAATAGGTTAAATCAAAAAAAGTATCTTTAGCTTTAATATTTTTTGGGATAAAAAAAGTACGCAATACTTTTTCTACAATTAAAGGGTTTCTAAATTCCATATCATGATTTCCCCAAAGCATGAATAATCTATTTTTACGATTAAATAGTTTTAATAAGTTAAAAGTTTTTTCATGAGCTTTAAATATGGGTTCAAATGAACTATTTTCCCAAAGCTCAACACCATCTCCAATTTCGATATAGGTATAATCGTATTTAAAGTATTCCTTTAGTGCATAGTTGTAAATAATATAGTTATGTCTAAAATCATCGGCATAACTATTATCACCTTTGTGCAAATCACTAAAAAAGACGATTTTAGAATCTTTGTTTATAGATACAGTTTTTGCTTTTTTATAAGCTCTGTCTAAAATTTTATTTACAATTCCCAAATCTTCTTTTATTTACAACGAAATTAATCAAAATATTAGTGAATAACAATTTGATACTTTATTAGTGCAATTTGTATAATTATAAGTTAATATTTAAGTCACTGTTTTTTTTAATTTTATCTTTTTAAAATGTAATGTTAATTACTTATTTTAATTAATATTATCTTATTGATAATGAATGCATATAATTTTTGAATAAAATCAAAAGAATAGCTTATTTTTTAGTTTTTTTATGTTGGGTGTACTAAAAAAAACTTCTAATTTTGTAAGCTTGGATTAGGGAGTTTTAAAAATTATTTTTTAGCTTCTAAAAATTGGAAAACATTTTCAGTTTTATCCTTTTTTTTATGTTTAAAATTTTGATCAAAAACAAAAATATGAAGGAATTAAAAACCTTCAAAAGCTAAATAATTCAAAAATGAGAATTGTAGGGAAACCAAAGTTAAGTTTAAGAGAAGATATTCGCGATTTTATTGATCTATACCTTTCATTAGGGCAACGTGCTGAAAACTTTTTGCCAAGGCATATTGTAGATAATTTAAAATCGTTTACCCGTTTGTGTTATGAAGAACCCGATGATCCGGTTATTCAACAAAAGGAAATTGACAGGCAATTACTTGAGTTAAAAGAAGCTATTCCGGGATACAATGATGTGTCATTGATGCTGTTTCCTCATGAAGAATCAAAAGCTTTTGAGTACCGTACTAAGAAGAACATTTTTCATCAAAGGTTGATTTCATTGATCGATACTGAAGCTATTAATGAAGAAGAACAAGAGCAAGCTAAAAATATTTTAAATTGCCATGATTATTCTGTTGGTACACCACCAGTAACGCAAACAAACTTAAATTTTAGGTATAAGATCTTATTGGGAGATCAGGTTTCCGAACTTCGTAAATTTCGCGAAGTGATTGGTATTAAAAATAAAGTTGAAGAAGCGCAGTGGAACTTTCTGTTAGATGTCTTTGATCAAATGGTGATCCAGAGTTCTCACTATACAACTGCTGCAGAAAAAAAAGATTTTCTTATACGCTCTGAACAGACGATCAACTTCAAAGGTTTAAACGGATTTCTAAAAACGGTTGTTAGCGGAAGCTCTGATACAGCTGTTAAACTTTTAAAAGAAGAATTGTTTAATCCGGTAATTGTAAAGGATATTGATTTTACTGATGAAGAGAACCTGTACAATACTATTAACGAAGATAAAACCTCAATTTTTGCAATTCGTATTCCGTTTTTACGTAAAAATCTGTTCAATCATAGCAGATGGTTTCCGTTATTGACACGAATGATTTTTATTGATACATCTGATATATCAAAAAGTACCAATACAACACTTGTTTTTTGTTTGCATAATAAGATCATTCAAACCTTAAATAAGGTACACACTAAAAAACTGGGCGCATTGGCAAATAGTCAACTTAATTTGCGATTGATCCTTGAAAAAGTAAGTACAAAGAATTTAGAACATTTCAAATTGCTAATTCAAGCTAAGATAGATGATTACAACAATGAAATTAATCAACTAAAAGAAGAGCAATTAGGAACAACAACAAATCTTGAAAAAGATATTGTACTTTTTAAATTTGATGAATTTTCTCGTCAGATCTTAAAAGATATCTATACGCTGGAAAAATTGCGTGACTATATGGATATGATCCTAAGTTCTACCTCAACTGATAGCATTAAAAAGCAAAATAAGCGATTAATTCAAGAATTTGAAGAGCGTACAAAAAAATATTTTTATTCAGAGAACGATCAAGTTCAAATAGCAACTATTGTTGAAGGAGGAGGTCGTAATCAAATAAAAACTTATGGTGAGTATTTACTCCAACGCAAATTAAAACCTGTAGATCAGGAAATTATTGACAGGTGTCGCGTTATTTTGAACGTAATTCCTGATACATATCAGCGTACACTTAAAAATCATTTTCATAAAAATTTTGGTTTAAATCTGTTTTTAGAAAAATATCAACATTATTTGATCAAAGCCGAAAATGAAGCTGACAACACAGGGCGTTTTAATAATTTTTTAATTGATCTTGGTGTTTACGAAAAGTACAATTCGTTAAATACAAAAGGGCAGGATATTATTAAAGAATTTATCAGTAATTTATCAAATCTTAACAAAACATCAATTTCTGATGATGTTCAAATGATCATTCGAGATGTATTGTTTGGAAAAGAAGATAAAGTCTTAAAACCTTATATTTTATTTAATAAATACTCTTCATGGGAGTATATGGATCTTTTTCCAACCGATCGTTTTGATATCAATCCTTTTGATCTAGAAATAGGGATCAATGAAGAAGGCAGAATTGATTATGATAGGTTAACTACCCGATTGGAACGAATGAAAAAAACGTTTCAGGTTTTTGATGAATCAGGGAATCTTTGGGATAGTTTTTGTGAGAATTTAACGATAGTTATCAATGATCCTGCAAATCCTTCAGGATATTCCGATTTCAATAACCAATCTCTATTACGCTTTTTAAAGTTTATCAGCTCGAGTAAGATCACTTTATTTTTAGATGAAGCTTATAATGACTCGGTTAAAATTGACAATGAAAATGAACCAAAATGGCGTACCATTTCAAGGTATGTCATGAACAATCTTAGTCAGCAATACGCACGAATTAATTTGGTATCATCAATATCAACAACCAAAAATTTTGGTGCTACCGGTGATAGGTTAGGATCGATCATAGCAACACCTGCCAAAAAAGATGTGATCAGGTTTGCCCGTAAACAAAACAGTGTTGAAAAAGGAAATACCAACTCATTGTTCATGTTGGTAAATATTTTAGAAAATGCACAGTTGGCAAAATCGATCAAAGATAATCTTGAAGAAAGATTGCCTAAAAATGCATCGCGCAATAAAATTAAAATGCGCATTGAACAATATATTGTTGCTGAAATTGAAAGTTATCACCGCAAACAAAAAACTAAAAATTCAAAAGAATTGTTGAGATTCTCTCCTTTTGAAGGGAGCCCATTACACTTATTTTTATTGAATGAGTTGGTGGCACTTGACAAGTTAGATGTTTTAGAATTACCAGATGATTTTAAATACAAAGACGAAGTATTCTTTACTTATTATCAAAAACAATTGGTAAAAGATATCAATACTTTTAGAGTGAATAAGAACTTTAGAAATGAAGCTTTAATCAGGTTGAAAATTGCAAAAGAAACAGCTGCAGAATTGTTAGAAGGCGAAGCAGGAGAACACGCTAAAATTATTGCTTCTGACGGCTCATTTTTGTTCAATATTCAGTTAAAAGATTTCTTTTCATATCAGGATCTTGAGAAATTTACAAAAAAATTGGCTGAATCACGTGGAATAGCGGTAATTCCTTATCAAACAGGATTTTTGCGTTTTTCAATGGGTGATTACCTTGACGGGACAGAAAAAGGTTATGATATTTTCAGAAAAGAGTTTAGAAATGCTTTGGAAATTGTACTAAATTATTGGTTGAAATTCTACAATGCTAAGAATGCAGAAGAGAATAAGGAGTTAAGTTCTGATGAGATTTTAGTTAATTTGTTCAAAGCAAATTCCGACAGGCAATTTGTTAAACAAGCATTGAATGATTTCCATATCATTAAAAATTTGAAAAAATCATTAAACAATTCGTTAAGGATCAACAATGTTTGGACACTTTATCATGCATCACCAGGTATGAGTGGTGTTAGTATTAATTCAATGGGAGATTCAAAAAATTCAGTGATTGAATTTTCAGAGGATATTGGTAAATGTAATGATCTTACCAGTTTTATAAGAAGTATAGCCTTTACTTCGGTTTATGAAAATTTGTTACCGCAGATCTATAAAAATATTCCAATGATCAAGCATCTTGATTTTGGAACCGTTCTGGCGCGCTATGGTAAATCTACCCTTTTAAAGTATATTACCAATAAGCTTGAGTATCAACCTACCGATTATGTTTTAGATGCTCCTGAAGATGATATTATCATGTCAGAGATTCTACTTGAATTAGAAAATATTCTTTTTTCTCCAAATAAAACTAAGATTTTAACCCTCAATAGCACTGGTAAACACAGTGATGATATTGCTAGGTTAGAAGGTATAAATATGCTTTTACGCAAATATATTCAAGAATTAATGCTTCATTTTAACCTTCCATTTGAAAACGATCCGGTTGAACCTTCATTGGTTGAGTTGTTGGAAAAAAGTATGGAGAAGTTTGAAAGAGTTATAGGCATTAACGCAGAGAATATCAATTTATCTTATTCATTAAAACAAATTTCTGAAAGTATTTATAATTCCCTATCGGATAAAGAATTACAGGTTGGACAAAAACTGTTTGGAGCTATTGAAAAACTGATCAATGAAAAAGTACTTGATAAAGAAATAGATGCAAATGAAAGAATTACAAGATTGTATTTGTTAAACCGTAAGAATTTCTTTAAAAATAAAATTGAGTTCTTGGTTGAAAGGTTTAACAAACAACTTAAAGTTTTAGATGATATAGAAATTGAATCGATAATAGGAGAGTTTTTACAAAAAGCACTTCCTTCTGAAATTGAAGAAATTTGGATTCAGGTAATAGATTCCGGAAAACAAAATATTGAAGAAGGACTATTACACAGTGAAATTCGTTTGTTTACTTTGTTTGTGATCAATTTGATGAACCAAACAAAAAATAATGAGCATTACGATAGATATACACATTCTGTAATACATCTGACCGAGGCAGAATTTGCTCAGCAAAATTCAGCCATAAATGAAATGGTTCAGCACGGAATAACAGTACATAAGAATTTTGAAATAAAAGATCATCCCCTGGAAAAATATGATAAGGGTAATTTGAAATGGATAGTTGATCTTATGCGTGAAAGTGGTGTAGTTGGGACTGAAAAAAATGTTCAAACACATACACGTATCGCTACAGATGCAAAAAAACGTGAATATGCATTTCATAAGATTGATCGAATTGAAAATAATGATGACAAATTAATTAAAGAAAAAGCTTTGGCAATTTCCGATGAAAATTCTAAGGAATATATCAAGTTTTTAAATACGCGTCCTTTAGGTGATTTCTTTGTAAACAGATTACAAAAATTTGTTTCAAATATGGATATGGGCGATTATCGTTGTAAGATATTTAACGGAGGTTTATTGAATGAACTCTTTATTTATCATAAGAGTTTTATGAAATATATGGCAGATAATTACAGGTTGCTTGATCTACAAGATGCCGGTATAGATGACGTTGTAAATTTTGTTCCTGATACGATCTGTATTTACGGTGCACCCGAAAAAGTAGTTTCTTTTCCACGTGTTGGTTATTTTGATATAAAAGGTCCTAAAGGAAATATTAAAACTATTGTAATCCCTCATAACCAAAAAGGAGATTATTACGGTAATATTAAAAAACCTCGTTTAACGGTTTTAAATGAAAAAGTAAAAGAAATGGGTGGGATCCCGGTTCACGGATCCATGTTTGCCGTTGAGGAAGAAGATGGTGCTGTTTTTGTAATTCAAATAGCCGGTGACAGCGGTGTTGGTAAATCGGAAATGGTGGCAGCTATGATGTTAAAATGGATGAAGAAGAACTTAACCGGAGTACATTCTTTAAAAATGATAGCCGGAGATATGTTTCATGTATTTCCTGATGCAGATGGAAACCTTTATGGGATTGGTACTGAAGTAGGTGATTTTAGCCGTGTAACCGATTTTGATCCTGAATACATCAAATATTATTATTCATTATTTGAAAGTAGTGCTGATAGTAATGTTGAAGATCTTAACTCTCGATCTACTATTAGTGGTTTGTGTGATGTAAAAATGCCTTTTAAAATTGATATTATGTTAACGGCAAGTAATTATGCTCGTGAAGAAGCAGGTATCATAAGATATGAAAATCCTGAAAATTTCATCTTGTACAGAAACTCTCATGGTGAGCGTAAAGAAAAAGCTACAAGTGGTGATAATCCTCACTTTCAACGTACATTATTAAGGTATACAAGTGATAAGAATATCGTAGATGTTTTAGATGTACACGGAAGTTATATTGATGATGTTCTTGATTGGGAATTAGAAGAATTTACAGGTAAATATTACTTGTGTTCATCTTATAAAATGATTGATAAAATTGATCTTGATGAGATTGTAAATAAAATTTTTGTCGGTAAGAAATTTGCTATAAATGATAATGAATTTATCATCAAAAAAGTAAATTTTGATATAATAAAAAACAGATTTATTGCATTAGGTATTTTTGATGAAATTCAAGAAACTGTTACAATTGATAGAGGTTTATTTAATTACATTTTTAATGCATTGGCAAGTACACCCGCAGGTCAGCCATTTATTGATGAAGATGGAGAGTTAAATGCAAATAAACATTTGATCGAAGTACTTAAAACAGGTGAGGGAAAGAAAATTCAACTCGGAATTTTAAGTACTGATATCGGACGAAAAGGTAAAGAAATTACCGGACCTCAAATTGCGGCCGAAGATATGCGTAAACTAATTCGTGAAGTAAGAATTTCTCGTCCAGAGATCAACCAAAACAAGAACGAAGTAAAAAAATTGATACACGAATGTTATCAGCATATTTTTAACGGATATAAGAGCAATTCAGAAGTATATCGTTACAATTTCTGGCTATGGCAGATGGAAAAAATGCGTAAAGCTAAATTTGTGAGAATTGATGATCCTAAAAAAGAGGTAGATCTATCAAAATTAAATGGTGATAATTCAGCAGATAATAAAGTATTTAGCCCTTTGTTGATTACTCCAAACATGAATATAGAATTGTCAAGTTTTAGTGAAACCTATTTACAACTGATGAATTTGCCTGATATAAGCGAATTTGCAATAGAATTTTCTAAAGAAGCTGATAAACTTTATATAGCTAAAGGTTACAATGAGGAGACTGTAGTGAATAATATGATCCTTCAACTCTTGTTAATGAATGGCTATATTTTAACGATCGATCTTACACGTGGTAGTATAATTGAAAAAGTTAATCGTGAAACAATTGCAGCAGCTAAATTTGCAGCACTTGAAATATTAAATAATATTAGAAAACCTAAAAAGAGATCAACACGAAAAAAGAAGTAACCATTTTATTTTTACATAAGTATATTAAAAGATAGTAACTTTGCATTATGTTTGATAATAAAGACCAATCAAGTACTTCATTATCTGAATTGGGAGAATTCGGATTAATTGAATATTTAACAAAAAATATAAAAATTCATCACAAATCAACTGTAAAAGGAGTAGGTGATGATTGTGCCGTTATTGATTATAACGAAAAACAAACTTTGGTTACAACCGATTTATTGGTTGAAGGCATTCATTTTGACATGAGTTATATGCCTTTAAAACATTTGGGATATAAAGCTGTAATGGTCAACTTATCAGATGTTTATGCAATGAATGGAATGGCCAAACAAATTACGGTTTCAATTGCTGTTTCAAACAGGTTTCCTCTAGAAGCATTAGAAGAATTGTATGCGGGTATACATTTGGCTTGTAATACATATGAAGTAGATCTGGTTGGAGGTGACACTACTTCATCTACCAAAGGTTTATTGATAAGTATAACTGCTATTGGTGAAGCTAAAGCAGATAATATTGTATATAGAAATGGCGCCAAACCAAACGACCTTTTAGTTGTTACTGGAGATTTAGGTGCTGCATATTTAGGATTGCAAGTATTAGAAAGAGAAAAGCAAGTTTTTCAGGTAAACCCTAATTCTCAACCTGATCTGGAAAATTATACTTATTTGGTTGAAAGGCAATTAAAACCTGAAGCCAGAAAAGATATTGTAAAATTATTTAAAGATTTAGAGGTTAAACCAACTTCGATGATCGATATCTCAGATGGCCTTTCTTCAGAGATCTTACATATTTGCAAGCAATCAAAAGTGGGTTGTAATTTATATGAAGATAAGATTCCGCTTGATCAACAAGTAATTTCAACTTGCGAAGAATTTAACCTTAATAGTACCACAATTGCCTTAAGTGGAGGTGAGGATTATGAGCTATTGTTTACCATTGCTCAAGAGGATTATCCTAAAATAAAAGGGAATCCAAATTTCACAGTAATCGGACATATAACTGAAAAAAACGAAGGTAAAAATTTAATTACAAGAGCTAATCAAAAAATTGAATTGACAGCACAGGGTTGGAATGCGATGGACAAGAAATAGATCATTTATCATTTTTGATTTTGCTAACTTTTCCGTCGTAACTTATACTATTTCTACTGTTGCTTATTATATCTAAATTGGCATTTCCACTTTTATAAACAGCTAGAGTTACATTAAAATTTTCTGTCTTATTATTTGTACTGAATTTTATTATTACTTTTTGTTTTTTGTCGTTGTATTCAACAACATAGTCATTTATTAATCCTTCAAATGCTATTCCTCCGCCATCGGTCATTCCAACACTTGGTGATTGTGATACACCAAAATAGGGTAGATCGGCAATGGCATTTTCTTTATCAATTTTTAAGAAATTTGGATTGCCTATTAAACTAATTCTATTCCCTTTTTGAGTGGTAGCCCAATCAGCATTAAAAATGAAGATTCCTGAATCAATTAAGGTTTTAGTTTTTGTATATTCCTTTTCTGCTTTTTCTTTTTTTAATTCTTTTTTAGTTTGTGCGTTAACCGGAAAAATAAATGCAATAAATAATATTGCTAAAACTAGTTTTTTCATGATATAATCTATTTAAATTGTTTTTATTTCGTGAAAATTATTAACCTGTTATTAATTATTATATCTTGAAACCCAAGATTAATTTTAATCCATTTTAAAGTTTCTTCCTGGTAAAGAAAAACATGCGTTGGGTCGGTTTTATAATACCATGATGCAAAATCTATACCATTAAATATATGTGTCATACAGATCAATTTTCCATTTGGTTTTAACATTTTATGCAAAAGCTCAAATTCTTTTTTAGGATTGTAGAAATGTTCTATTACTTCGCAACAGGTAATAAAATCATATTTTTTATTGAAAACTTTTGTATCATTAAAAAAAAGTGGATCAAAAATATCAACCTGAAAACCATCTCTTTTTAAAACTTCAGAAATTACCGGAGTATGCCCGGCACCAAAATCCAAACCTTGATGTGTCGAATTAAAAAGATCTCTTACAAATGAAATGATCGGATCTGCAAACTTTATATATCCATGATCGTTTATGTGATTCTGATGTAAATAATATCGTACTTTTTCTTCGTTTTTATTTAGATGAAATTTTTTATCTAAAAAAATTCCTTTACAGTTTTTGCATAGATAAAAATGCTGCTTTTGTGTTTTATATAGGGTAGAACCTATAGTTGAACATAAAGGGCATTTTTGTGTCATATTTAATTTTAATTTATGGATGAAATTATTCAATTATAAATTTTGTATACATACTTTTATTGCTGTGAGTAATATTTAAAAAATATAGGCCTGCTTCGTACTTTTTAATATCAATTATTAATTTTTCCTCATTTCTAACTTCTTTATCTAACAGTATTTTTCCGTTTATATCAATGATTTGATAGTTTATTAAAGGAATATATTGATTGAAATTAATTTTTAAAATATCATCACTGGGATTGGGAAATAAAACAATATTTTTATTTTCAAATTCATCAACAGGTAAAACAAACGAAGAAGAAATATTAGTTATCGCACTATTAATTAGTGTTTTATCTTTAGAATAAGCTGTAATTTTGAACCAAATATTCTCACCTGATTGTATTTCTGGATTTTCCCAATAAAATGAAGTTTCAGTAATACCTTCAGAAATTATTTTAAAAGATTGTTTGTTATCTATACTATAAGAAATATCATATAAAAGTGGGTTTCCATCATCAGGATTATCTAAAGTCCAAGTTATATTTTCAGAGATGTGTTGACCTTCATCTTTTGAAAAATAGATAAGACTACCATTTGGGGTATAAGGGTAAGTTTTCCAAGTTTGAGAATTACATATAAATATAGAAAACAATACAAAATAAATGGAGATCTTAATAT
>JBDLJB010000051.1:0-14203 GCA_039714555.1 Bacteroidota bacterium | reverse complement strand
CAGATTCACCACAAAAATATAATGCTGAACACAAGGTAAAATATAAAGGTAAGAGTGCAAAAGTAAAAGAAAAGAATGGTAATAAGGGGAAAGGAAAAAATAAAAAATAAACATTATTGTAGCTTATTTTTTATTCAAATATGATGGTTTTGTTATTTTTTGAAATTTTAACAATATGATAGGGTTGTGTCATTATAGTGGTGGCAATTCCCGGTAGAATATGATCAATCGTTACTATAATTTCTGTATCATTTTCTACAATTTTAATCATATCAATTGAGTGTCCCCCGCTAGTTTTTATTTCGTCAAATACAGCTAATACCGTAAAATTCGAAAAATCGATATTAGATTTAGTAAAACCATTACTTACATTATTTACAGAATTCATTTTATTAATCAATTCATTCCAGTCGTTTTCGTTTGAAACCACCAAATTTTGTTCTACAATATTCTCTCTTCCGTTTCCATAAAGGTTTCCTTGCCCTATTGTTGTAAATTCAATTTGGTTTAATTCGTTATTATCATCTTTATTGATACAACTTATCAATAAAATATGAATTACTGCAATGAATAAAATTGATTTTTTTGTTTTCATAATTTCATAATTTATTCTCTTTTGTACTCATGCCAAAACCCATCGTAAACTTCGTCAGATAGTATTAAGTTATTATTATTGATTTCTATAGATTGTTTAAAACCATTTTCAAAATTAATTAAGTCTACTTTTTCAGTAGAAAAAATTGACTCTCCCTTTTCAAGATAATATGTTGTCTGATATTCTAATACCCCATTTATATATGATTTTTTCGTATTTGATGTAAATTCAATGGTAATTTCTTTTCCTGTGTTTTCCGGATTATATGTAACTCCCATAATTCCGCCTGAGGATTCAATCCATTTCCATTTACCAACTAGTCGTGAATTTAAAGTAGTATCGTCATCATTATTACATCCCATAAAAAGGATTAGAGTTATTATTAAAATTAATTTTTTCATTTTGTTTTATTTTTTAAGTTACCAACCAAAATTGTATCCAATTCCCAATCCTAAGGATAAGGGGTTTATATCTACTTCTTCAATTACTTCTTCAATATTATAATCAGGGCATGGTTCCATTGCCATACCTTTTGCAGCAGTTCCGCACCAACCGTTATACGTCGTCATATCTGTAGTTAAGAACAGTTTTTTTAGATCAAGATTTACAAACCATTTTTTATTAATATCATAATTGATTCCTCCTTGTAAGATAAAACCAATTGCGTCGTCAAACTTACCTCCATAAACTCCTCCAATAAGCTCCTTATCTTTCACATAAAAAGATGAGTAATTGATACCTGCTCCTAAATATGGTTTGAATTTATTGAAGTAGAAATAATATTGAAAGTTTAAATTTATCGGAACCATCGTTAATTTACCAATATCATAATAACCTCCAATATACTCTATTCCATTATATTGTAGAACAGCTTTGTGTTTTGAACTTGCCAGACTAAATTCAACAGCAATGTTTTTATTGAAAAAATAATTCAGACCAATTTCAAAACCATAATCATTTGAGATAGTTAAGTCTTTTCCTTCAATATTATCATTTTCATCAGCCACAACTCTTAAACCACTTATTTTAAGGGTCAATTTTGAATAGTCATCATTTTGAGCATAAACTGAGGAAAGGCTGAAGACAAATAGAAGCAGTGTTGTAAATATGGTTTTCATAGATAATTTATTTGAATTAATTTGTTATTTTAAGTTACTGATAGTTAGATTAATTCTCTACTAAAATCGTTACTGCATAAGGACTGAATTGCAATAATGCATAATCGATATTTTCGACGCTAAATTCATTGATCTCAGTAAAAGAACAACAGTCTTCATTTTTCCTTTCAGCATCCACAAAGAAATTGAATTCAATATCTTCTCCAATTTTAATCGTTACATCTACTTCTTCTGTCTCCCATCCTAATGAAAAAATATTAATTATATTGATATCTTCCTCACCAATAAAAGTATAATCAATTGGGTTATTTGTCAGGGTGTTGAAAACTTGAATTTGATCTTCACTGTAAGTTCCGTTAGTGAAAAGATTCTCTTCGGTTTGTTTATCTACAATTTCAAAGCTAAAAGAGGGTGGTGGGGTAAAACAACTTATATCCTTACAATCATCACATGAAGTTAAAAGGAGTATAAGGGTTAAGCTATAAATGATACTTTTCATGATTGTAAAATTTTAAGTTATAAGTTTATATTTACAATACGTTTGAAAGTTACAATACGCTACACTTAAATGAAATTATTTTTTATAAAAACTAAAATTATAACGCAAAAAGATACCGGCACTTGAAAAATCAATGTTTTCACCTGTTACAGGTTTGATTGAATATTTAAAATAAGGTTCAAGTACAATAGATTGTTGTTGTTTATTTAGTGGCAGTTCTATACCCATTGACAGATTTATGATCTTTGCAAGATTAAAACTGTTATCATTTGATTTAACAATTTTTTCATTGCTTTGTTCCAATTCATATTCTACAATATTATTTCCAAAACTATCTTGAGTAACTGTCTCAATTCTGGTGCTAACTATATAATCTGTCTCAACATTTTCTTTAAAATAGTAAGTAGAAGAAAAGCCACTTGAAATAAAAACCTTTTTATCATTTAAGGAGAAATTATATTTCAAATTGATGGGAATTTCAATTCCTTTTAAAACTACTTTTTCTGATTTAAGTTCTTTATTATCGCTACTAATAAAGCCCGGGCCTGAATCATAAACCATTCCACGGTCATTCATATTTAGTTTTTGATCTGTATATAATATCCCCGAATAAAGATCTAATTTTTTTGAAATGGGAAAATCCATAGATATTCCTCCTGCAAACCCCAAATTAGAATTAACAATTTCCTGATTATAATTAATTTCTGATGAAATATTTACTCCAATTTTAATGGTTCTTGATCTATTTTTTTCAATAACTGCTTCATCTTTTATGCTTGAAGCTATTAATTTGTTTATATCTTTTAATGAATCTTTTTTTAATTTGTTTTCTGCAACGATATTTTGCTCAATAATTATACTTTCCTTATCCTCGATCTCTGTTCTATTTTGAGCGACAACTTCTTTATTGTTAACTAAATAGGTTGGTTTATTTTCAACATCATTTTTTATTGTGTTATAGTTTTTATTGGTGTTGGTAATATAATCTTTACTTATTATTACCTTATTTTTAGGATCATTTTTTGATTGAATAGTTTTGATAGTTATCGAATCTGCCTGAATGATTTCGGAATTATTTTTTTTCAAAATGTCCTTATCATCCTCTGCAATAAAGATATTCTCATTGTTATCCTGTATATTCTTTTTCAAACTATCGTTTCTTTCACCAATAATAAATTTTTGTTCAATAGTTTTATCTGAATCTGATTGCGTAAAGTAGAATTTACTTAAGCTTCCAACAGATAATAATATTAGTAGTGTAGCGGCATAGCGCCAAATAACAATAAACCGTCTTTTCTTTTTCTTTTTTGCAAGTAACATATCCCAATGTTCGGGATTATAAGGTATTTTCTGATCTTCAATAATTACCTTAATTTTACTACTCAGTTTTTTATCAAAATTCTCCTCCATTTTTTTAAAAATTTTTATGAATTAAAATTCTTAATTTCTTCTTTGCTCTGGTTAAAAATACTCTTGATGTACTTTTACTTATATTTAATTTTTCTGAAATTTCCTTGTGATCAAATCCTTGGATCTCATATAAATTAAAAACGATTCGATGTGCTTCCGGTAACTGATCTAATAAATTTATAATATCATTTGCTGTTAGATCGTCAATAACATCACTATTGGTTGATAATTGTAAATATTCTTCAATTTCAAGTTGGTGAAAGTGTTTTGAATTCTTCCTGTAACTGTCAATTGATGTGTTGATTACAATTCTTCTCAACCAAATTTTAAAAGGAATAGTCTTATTATATTTCTTTTTTTTAATTGAAGAGAACACTTTTAAAAAGCTATCATTCAAAATGCTTACAGCATCATCATCGGAATAGGTATATAATCTGCAAATACTCATAGCGTAGCTGTAAAAATCCTTATACAGAATTTCTTGGTACAACACATTACCCTTTTCACACTGATTTAAAATATTTTTTAAATATAAATCCTCTCTTAAATTCTCTTTCAAGTCAAATTTATTTACCTAATTATGGGAGCGTAAATTTAGTATTTATTAGTTTATAGCATCAATTATTATATCAGGATTTTCATTAAAATTATAGGCACTGAAAATATGATAAGTACATTCATCTTTATAAGAAATATTACCAATCAATTTCTTTAGATCAATATTGATTGTTTCGGTAATTAATGCTTCACAATTATCGAAATTCCCTTTGTGAATTAGTAATAAATTAATTTTACAAGGACTATCTGTATAAACAATTCCATCCCAAATAATTTCAAAAGCATGTTTTTTACATCCACCACTATAAGTCAAAGTAATTTGTAAATTATCCCCCTCTCTTTTTGATTCTTTTATGGTAAAAGCATCTCCTTCACTAATATTGTTCTTTCTATTGTTATCAAATGTGACAAAAAAATCTTTACTAAGTCGTAATACAACATTTGAATTATTGTTAACGATTAAAATTTCAACATCTTCATTTTTATCTGAACAGCTGGTAAAACCCAATCCAATAAGAAATATGAAAAGAAAGTGTTTCATCTTTTAAAGATTTATAATACCAATACGTAAGGAATTTATAAAACGCTACACCAACAGTAGATTATTTTTAAAATATTTACAATAAAATGTAGAGTATTAACAATTAAAAAATATTTAATACGTTATTTTAAATACATTTTATGAGTGCTTTGAATAATGAATACCAATCTTAAATGACAATATTTTTTAAAATTGCTTTTATGAAAAAATCTTTACTTTTCTTTTTTTTAATTCTATTCTTTAATTACTCCTTTTCACAAGTTCAACAATCAAAAAATCCCGATTGGGTTTTAAAGAAAACTTATGATACTGAACCTGAAATTAACTATAATGAAATTAGTCAGGGTGTTTTATTGTTGATGGATGACCGCCAAATAAATGTAGATAAAGAACATCAATTTACGCATAGAGCTATTAAGATACTCGATAATATTGGAATTCAGGAAGCTTCTAGCATAAACATAACTTTTGATCCAACTTTTGAAAAAATTTATTTTCACGAAATAATGATTTTTAGAGATGGAATTAAGATCAATAAGTTAGAATTATCAAAATTTAATGTAATCCAAAGAGAATTGAATGCAGAGAGTCATGTTTATGATGGCTCACTTTCAGCTATAATGAATTTATCAGATATTAGAAAAGGAGATATCATTGAAATAAGTTATTCCAGAATAGGTGCTAATCCAATTCATCAAGGAGCATTTTCGAATATGTTCTATCTAAATGATTTTGAACCGGTAGGGAAGATATCATTAAGAATATTATCAAGAGATTCTTTGCAATTAACCCACAGGAATGCAACTATAAAACCAAAGATTTCAAAAAACCAAGATCAAATAGAATATGTTTGGAATAAAACCAATATAAATAGTGAAGAGCTAGAAGATAATATTCCTATTTGGGCTAATCCTTTGGAATCTGTTTTTGTATCAGATTATAATTCATGGGATGAAGTGGTAAAATGGGGGGTTAAGGTTTTTGATGTTGGAGAAATATCAAATAAAAACTTATTACAAAAAATTGCTGAGATCGATAAAAATTATAAATCGAATGGTGAAAAAACTGAAGCAGTATTAAATTTTGTTCAAGATGAAGTACGATATTTAGGACTCGAATCAGGTATAGGAGCCTATAAACCTTTTAGTCCGGATAAGGTTTTTGAGCAACGTTATGGCGATTGTAAGGATAAAAGTTTGTTGATGTCAAAAATGCTTCAAAAAATGGATATTCAAGCCTATCCCATGTTGGTAAATACCGGTCTAATGGATGAGCTGAAAAATATTAATCCTTCTCCCATTCTTTTTGATCATTGTGTAGTTCGTGCTGATATTGATGGGTCTCAGTTTTATTATGATCCAACGATCTCTAATCAAGGAGGAAGTTATAAAAGTACTTTTTTTCCGAATTATAAAACCGGTTTGGTTTTAAGGAAAGGAAATACAGAACTTGAAGAAATTTATCATTTTTCATCAGGGAGAGTAGAAGTATTTGAAGAATTTGAAATAGATTCGGCATGGTCTGGAGCTAAAATGAAGATCATAACCAAATATTATGAAAATGAAGCTGACCATATGAGGAAATTCTTTATGGGGAGTAGTATAAATACGATTCAAAGAGAATATATAAATTATTATTCCAATTATTTTTATAAGATTGAATTTTTAGAAGATATAAAAACAAAGGATGACCTGAAAGAGAATATTTTTATCGTAACATCTAACATGAAAATAGACAGTTTATTCACACCTGAAGTGGATAATAAAAAGATTAGTTCGGCCTCTTTTCATCCTACCAACATATATGAAGTACTAATTTTTCCAAACAAGATAAATAGAAAAAATCCATTCAATTTATATTACCCAACTACAAGAGAGCATCAGATAAAAATTAAGCTACCTGAACAAATTCAAATAAATAAGGAAAATGATGTTATCAATGGAAAAGGATTCTATTATAAGTACGACTATACTTATAATGATAAAACGAATGAATTAAATTTGAATTATTTGTACAAATCACAAAATGATCATGTTACAGTTGATGATTTTGAAAATTATTTTAATCAGATCAATGTTTTGAATAATATCATTGGGTATAGTATTCAACATGAAAATACTATTGCGACCAATAATTATTCCTTTGCAAAGGTTTTAAATATTTTAATAATTCTTGCAAGCTTATTCTTTTTTATTTGGTTGGCTGTAAAGCTATATAATTATAATCCTATTCCGCGGGTTGAAAATTATTTTGAAAAAGACAAAGCTATTGGAGGGTGGCTTATTCTACTTGCCATAGCACTAATTATATCTCCTATTTATTTTGCTGTTACGATTATTACTGATGATATAATTATAAATGGAGAGTGGTTACAATTTTTAAATTCAAGTTCTTTAAGTTACAATATTGGTTTTGGACTGATAATATTTATAGAATTCTTGATCAATGTCGGTTTTTTGGTATTTTACACACTGGCAGTTTTTCTATTTTTTAAAAAAAGAAGCAGCTTTCCAAAAGTTTTTATATTTCTTTTAATAAGTAATACAGTATTTATCATATTAGATAGTTTGATAGTGTTTTATTTAGATACTTCGGCAGTTGATGAAAAAGAAATCATTAAAGAAATATTCTATGCAATTATTAGAGTAGGAATTTGGGTGCCTTATTTTTTAATTTCCGAAAGGGCCAAGCAAACTTTTGTACAGCAATTAACACCAATTAAAATTAAAGATAATCCCGGATTAATTTCACAATCGTAAATATATATTTTTTCATTTTAAATGAGAATACAATGCTTATTTATAGAGAATATAAATTGCAAAAAGTTGGTTCAAAAATGAAATTATTATTTACATTTACTCCTAATAAATTGCTAAACCATTTCCCCTGATTTTATATAGCAACTTTAGTTATTTACATATATGATAAGTAAGTGACCATACGTTAGTCGTGTAGTATTTTAAAATGGTAAAAACAAACAACAATTTACATTTTCCGGCAAATATTACATATAAACGTGTGTATTTGTATGCATGCAGGTTATGGGCAATCGTAATTGAACCAACCTATCAAAATTTCAAATCTAAAAATACAATAGAAGCAAACTAGGTATCAGGAGGTGAACTTGTTGCAAATGTGAATTATAAATCGATTGAAACTCCTTATTTTAAAGACAAACCATAATAAAGAACATTACAACAAATTAAAAAAACTATGAAACAATTTCCAAAATTAGTCAGACTTTTCTTTTTATTGATCCTTTTAAACTCTTGCGCTCAAGAGAAAAAAGGCTATAGCCAAGAAATTAAAAACTCAATAACTCCCATTTTATTAACGCTTAATAATTCTTTAGAGATATTTGAAGAAACTAATCAAACTTATTCGAAAATAATAAATGAAAAAATTACAATACTCAATCAAAAAAATGATGAGCAACCAAAAAAATATGGTTTATTAAAAGAACAATCAGATAAACTTGCAAACTCAGTAAATGGATTGAATTCATATTTGGACTCACTAATCTTGGAATCTGAAAAGAATCACTTTGATACTTATAACTATACAATGATGACGGACACGGTTTTTTTTAGTAATATATTATATAAAAAGAATAATACTCTTTCAGAAAGAGGTCAAAGGTTAGAGGAAAAAATTGATCAATTTTTTAAAATAAATAACGAAATATTGGAATCATATAGCCGTGAGGCAAAGGCATATAATAATATGAAGTTTAATACATCTCATCCTTTTACCAATTACGAAGGAGAACAAATAAATTATATGGACTACAAATTAACAGATAGGACAGTAATAGGAACTTTACTTTATTTAAAAAAGTTACAACTTGAAATAAAAACATTACAAATGATTTTTATGAATTCTATTATTAGATAATGTGTAACAAAAACGGCTTTGCTATATTGTGATTTTGAGCTTTGTCAAAATAGAATTTTTTAAAATAACATGAATATGCTTTTGTATCTTGGGATAATGCAAAAGACAATGGTTTAGCATTTATTAAAAAAACAAAATGAGAATGATTGATTATTTATATGGTGGAATGTTGTTGGTCTCCCTAGTATTAATTTTTTTTGCGATAAAACAATATAGCAATTCACAAAAATTAATATCTACAGGATTAAAAACGAAAGCAAAGGTTATAGATTTAATTGAAATAAGTGGAGATGATGGATATACCTATAAACCTGTCTTTGAATATACAGATAGGGTTAATAATATAATTACGTTTAATTGTGAAGTTAGCTCAAGCCCTGCACGATATAAAATTGGGGATATAGTAAATATAGTTTATGACCCAAATAGTGATGAAAGAAAAGTAATCTCCTTTTGGGGGCTGTATAGATGGACAATAATTTTGTTGACAATAGCTTCTCCTTTGTTAATTATTGGCGGGGGATATATTTTGTATACTAAAGGATAGAAATAAAGGCTAATAAAGTTAAAATTTATAGCAGTTTTTAGCTTAATTTATGGGTAATTTTTTAACGATATGCCAACTGTATTAGGACACACTTTCTCAGCAATTGCTTTAGGATCAACAATTAATAAATCTGTTGTTAACTGGAAATTTTGGATTCTTGGAGTCATTGCTTCTTTACTACCTGATGCTGATGTGATCGCTTTCAAAATTGGCATACCCTACGAAAGTATCTGGGGACACAGAGGATTTTCTCATTCATTTCTATTTGCTTTATTCATAGGACTACTCTTTGCTTATGTATTCTATCAAAGGAATTTATCGCTAAAAAGCAGATTATGGTTAATAGCCTATTTCTCCCTTTCTGCTGCATCACACAGCATACTTGACGCTATGACAAACGGTGGACTAGGAGTCGCTTTCTTTTCACCTTGGGACAATACAAGATATTTTTTACCATGGAGACCAATTAAAGTCTCCCCTATTGCCATTGACTCTTTTCTGACGCAGAGAGGAATGGATGTGATTTTAAGTGAACTGAAATGGGTTGGCATACCTGGACTCGTACTGATTCTTCTAGTTAGAATAATAAAAAAAACTATCCACAAAAATGCATAATTAAGCATGTCAGGTAACTCTAAACTTTATATATTTATCAATTCGCATTAAGTCACTGCGGACAGGTTCATCCTTTAAAAGATTCTGTCACGCTTTTTATGAGAAAACATTATATAAAATAATTAAAACAAAAATACATATGAAAAAGATATTACTGATCTTATCTTTATTAGCAAGTACGCTAATCTATTCTCAAGAAGATTACCAAATAGAAATAAACGGAGAATTAACAAATATCGAATTAGATAAAAATTATGAAATAAAAATAAAAAATAAAATATTGAATTTAAAAGTTTCAATGAAAGATACATTGACCTACAATGATAAGTTCATAAGCTTTAAATATCCAAAAGAATATAAAATAGCTAGTACAAAGGTAGAGGAAGGAATTGAACAATTGATGCTCATGACAGCAGAAGGCTCTGGTTTTATAATTCAGAAATATATGACAATGGATCCTTCAATGTTGAATGAATTAATGATTAATGAAGTAACCAAAGAAAGTGTTAATTATGGATTTATAATGAAAAGAGAAGACTATGATCGAACATTAAATTCAGGGACGAAGTTAAAAGTAAACCGGGCAGTATTAACATACAAAGATGAAATAAATATTTATGAAATAGCGTCATTAGGAAAGAAAGATGAAGGAATTTTAATTATGACTCTGGAAATGGACGACATGGAGAATAGTGAAGGAAAAAAATTGATAGAAATGATTTGGAAAACTTTCGAAATTCATTAAATACTTTTTACATTAATGAACTGGGGTAAGATCCAAATTAAATTAAAATTATATTTTATTGGATAGACCTTTTTTATGAAGCCTTCCCCCTAACTAATCATATATAAATCCATTGTAGCCTATTTTGACCCGTCCTGAAATATGAAATCAAAAATGTAAAATTTTATGATAAAAAACTTAAAAACAGTTTTCAGATTAATACCTATTCTCATATTAACTTCATGCGCATTAAATCCAATTAGTTCAGAGTTTGATGTTATTCAAATAGATAAAGATAAAATTCATAATACTTTAGGAAATGGAAAAGTATTGATCTTTAATGGATCTGATTGGAAACATACAATTGATAATACTGCCAGATTAAACATATGGATCGAGAAACGGGTATTAGGACAAATTAGGGCTAAGGAATATGTAGTAGTGGATCTTAAAAATGGAGAATACAATTTTACTGTTTTGCATATAGATTTGGTTAAGATGAAAAGTCAGCATAAAATAACAATAGATAAGAACACAAAAGTAATAAGAATTAGCCCAACCATAACTTCTAACAAAGTTGAAATAACCAATGAATTACCTAAGAAATTTGATAAATATAAGCAAATGGAGAGTAGATAATATATTCAAAAAACTAAAGTATATAATAACTACATATCAATTAATGCTTAATTATTATAAGATTTTAATAACTTCATTACTTCTAAATAGCCCTTTTCAGATGCTTCTCTTTCAATATCTTCAATTAAATAATCTAGATGCACTTTATTATAATTCTGAGACAATTTAAATAATAATTTGAATGATAATATCCATTCTAATTGTTCATTAGGTAACTCCATTTTTTTTTCTTTTGTAATTGATTTACCTATTAGTATGATCCATTCAAAAAAGTAAACATTTTAAATAATTAATTTAAGATAGCTAAAAGACTGTATTTTTTAATAAAGTTGTTAATTGTGTAAAACATAATTGGTAGATTTGTTAAAATAAGAAAACCTTACATAGGTTAGTAGAAATGCATAAATAAATTATTATTAATAACTTAAATAGATAATTATGAATATAAAAAAGTGGAGTTTAAAAGTTTTATTTTTTATTGGAATTTTAGCTGTTATAATTCAAGGATTTGCATTGCTTGGTTTTAAACCAAAAGAAAAATTTGTTGGTTTGCAGCTATGGTCTGTAAAAGATGATATGAAAAAAGATGCAAAAGCAACGGTAGCCAAAGTAGGTGAGATGGGTTATAAATTTGTAGAAACTGCAGGCTTTAACGATGGAAAATTTTACGGAATGGACCCGGTAGCATTTAAAAATTTATGTGAAATCAACGGTTTACAATTTTTAGGATCACACACAGGTCAAAATTTACCAAATGCTGCTAATTGGGATAAAACGATGGCTTGGTGGGATATGTGTATTGATGCACATGTAGCTGGAGGCGTGAAATGGATAGTTCAACCATGGATGAGTGAAGAAGGTTATAATAGTTTGGAAGGATTAAAAAAATATATTGAGTATTTCAATGCTGTTGGTGAAAAATGTAATGCCAAAGGAATTAAGTTTGGTTACCATAATCACGATAAAGAATTTACAACTGTTTTTGAAGGTAAAACAGTATATGACTGGATGCTTGAATTAACTGATCCCGAAAAAGTAATGTTTGAATTGGATTTGTATTGGATTGATCATGGAGGAAAGAATGCGATAGATTATTTTAATAAATATCCGGGTAGATTTATGCTTTGGCATATTAAAGATGAAAAAGAATTAGGCGAAAGTGGTAAAATGGATTTCAATACTATTTTTGCTTCGAAGGAAAAATCGGGTATGAAGTATGGAATTGTTGAAGTAGAAGGATATAATTTTGAGCCTTTGGTAAGTTGTAAGAAAAGTTTAGAATATTTAAATACAACTAATTTTTAATTTTAAAATCTTGGAGTGATCCAATTTATCTTTTGAATTTAAACTTTAAGGTTTTAATTTGACTAATAAAAAACTTCAGTGAAAACTGAAGTTTTTTTATGAACTAGTGATGTGAATATCAACAATAAACTTTGTTTTAATTTTTTTAAACAAAATATATATTAAATTTGAAGCAAAAAATATGATGAAATTAAAAGTAATATTTGGATTTTTATTTATAATTATCGGATTGATACTATTTTTTTGGATTCAAGATCATTCTCCTTATAATGGAATTGGGAATAAGTTAATTAATGAATTATCAGGGTCTTACACTTTGTCTAAACAATCATATTCAATTTCAATGATTATAAGTGCAGTATTAATTGTATTTGGATTGTATAAAATATTTAAGAAATAAAATCTGATTTTGTGAATATTTTATTGTAGAGGGGTTTTTAAAAATACTTCTGTTCCAATTCAGTATTCATATTAATTAGTTCAAAATAATCTAAAAATGAATGATTTTCAATTTAACAACCCAACAAAGATAATCTTTGGTAAAGATCAAATTTCAAACCTTATAAGTGAAATTCCTCAAAATTCAAAGATCTTAATGCTTTATGGTGGAGGGAGTATTAAAAAGAATGGGATTTATGATCAGGTAAAAGAAGCACTTTCTAAATTTGAAGTCGTTGAATTTGGGGGTATACCTGCAAATCCTGAATATTCAGTTTTATTAGAAGCTTTAGAGTTAATTAAATCTCAAAACATCACTTTTTTATTGGCTGTTGGTGGAGGTTCAGTAATTGACGGTACAAAATTTTTATCAGCTGCTGCTTTTTATAAAGGTGATATACCTTGGAATTTATTAACCGATAGCAAACCAATTCTTCAAGGAATGCCTTTTGCAACTGTATTAACATTACCTGCAACAGGTTCAGAAATGAACGCCGGCGCGGTGATCACACGTAAAGAAACCAAAGAAAAATTAGTTTTGAGCGGACCCGGATTATTTCCTGTATTTTCTATTTTAGATCCACAAGTTGTCCGATCAATTCCCAAACGACAAATAGCCAACGGATTGGCAGATGCTTTTGTACATGTTTTAGAACAATATTTGACTTATCCTAATGATGCTTTATTGCAAGATCGTATGGCTGAGGGTATTTTACAGACTTTAGTAGAAGTAGCACCTAACATTATGAAAGATCCCTCTGATTATAAAGCAGCATCTAATTTTATGTGGAGTTGTACCATGGCATTAAATGGATTGATTAATCTGGGAGTTCCAACTGATTGGGCTGTTCATATGATGGGACACGAATTAACAGCTTTATATGGTATTGATCATGCAAGAACTTTAGCCATCATTGCGCCTAACCATTACAGGTATAATTTGGATAATAAAAAGGAAAAATTAGCACAATTTGCTGAAAGAGTTTGGAATATTGCGGAGGGTAATATTGAAGAAAAAGCAAAATCAGGGATTATTAAAATTGAGGAATTCTTTCATTCATTAGGGATAAAAACAAAACTATCAGATTATACAGAAGATTATTTGGATACTGCTGAAAAAATTTCAAAACGTTTTACTGATCGAGGTTGGGTAGGTTTAGGAGAACATAAAAATTTATCACCTCAAGATGTTGAAAAAATTGTGATGATGTCATATTAATAGAGTAAAAGGTTTAATTCTAATCAATTGGAATGACCATGATTGGTATTTTAGAATTCTGAAGGATACCACTGGAAACACTTCCTTTTATAAATTTTTCA
>JBDLJB010000050.1:0-14759 GCA_039714555.1 Bacteroidota bacterium | reverse complement strand
ATAGAACTTATTTGGGTAGCTTTTATTCATTATAAAAAATATTAAATAATTCTATTTTTATTGATGTTTAGATGTAAAGTTTTGTTTTAGTTAAGATAATTTTTTAAACAATGTTTGTCTTTATTAAATTGATTTTTAAAGGATTGATCCTTACTTATGGTATTTTAATTATTTAATTGGTCTAAAAAAAAAGCGAAATATTTTATCTTTATTTTGGCTCTAATGTCAAACATGGTATGATCATTTCTTCTAAAGAAACACCACCGTGTTGATAAGTGTTTTTATAATATTTAACGTAGTGATTAAAATTATTAGGGTAAGCAAAAAAGAAATCTTCTTTAGCAAATATAAAAGAGCTACTCATACTTAAAGTTGGTAAAAATATATCTTTCGGGTTTTTTACTTCATACACTTCTTTTTCGTTATAACTTAGGCTTTTACCGGTTTTATAGCGTAAATTTGAACTGATGTTCTTATCGCCAATTACTTTAGATGGTTTTGAGGTGTTAATAGTACCATGATCAGTTGTAATGATCAATTTCATACCCATTTGATGTGCTTTTTGAATAATTTCTAAAAGCGGAGAATTTTTAAACCAACTTAGTGTTAATGAACGATACGCTTTATCATCACTGGCTAATTCTTTGATCATTTCCATTTCAGTACGAGAATGAGAAAGCATATCTACAAAATTATACACAATAACAGTCAGATCATTGTTTTTCGTTTTTGAAAAGTTAGTAGCAAGATCTTTACCACTACTCATATTAGTAATCTTATAATACTCGTGTTTGATATTTAAATTTAACCGTCTAATTTGTTCCGTTAAAAATTCATTTTCAAATAAATTTTTTCCACCTTCGTCAGTATCGTTTTTCCAATAATTTGGATATTTTTTCTCCATATCTAAAGGCATCAAACCAGAGAATATAGCATTTCTGGCATATTGCGTTGCAGTTGGTAAAATACTGTAAAAAGCAGTTTCATCAACAACTTTATAATATTCAAAAATAATTGGTTCTAAGACTCTTAATTGGTCATATCTCAAGTTATCAATTACTATTAATAATGTACCTTTATCTAATTCTAATTGAGGAGCTATGATCTCTTTAAATAAGGTATGCGACATGACAGGTTTTTCATAACCATGGAACCAACCTTCATAATTCTTTTTAATAAATTTATAAAATTGTGAATTGGCTTCATCTTTTTGGCTTTCTAATATTTCGGTCATTCCAATATCAGAAATAGATTCTAATTGAATTTCCCAGTGCACCAATTTTTTATATAAACTGATCCAATCTTCAAACGTATTTACCATAGCCATATCCATAGAAATCTTACGAAATTCCTGTTGATAATTTGAAGTGGTTTTTTGAGAAACTAATCGTGAAGTATCTAAATTCTTTTTTAAACTTAATAATATTTGGTTAGGATTTACCGGTTTTATCAAATAATCGGCAATTTTTGATCCAATTGCCTCTTCCATGATATATTCTTCTTCACTTTTAGTGATCATGATCACAGGTAAATTTGGCAATAAAGTTTTAATTTCAGTCAAGGTCTCCAAACCGGATAAACCAGGCATATTTTCATCTAAAAGTACAACATCAAAGCTTTCTTCACCAACCAATTGTACTGCATCAGCTCCATTTGTACAAGGTTTTACATCATAATTCTTTTTTTCTAAAAATAAAATATGGGGTTTTAAATTTTGAATTTCATCATCAACCCAAAGTATTTTTGCTAAACTCATTATAGTTTATGTAAATTTATTTAAATTAGACCTCTATTATTGTAAGTATTAATTCTCTTAAGAAATATCTTTTGATTCCGAAAAATACAAAAAACAATTAAAAAAATTTGAAAAAAATAGAAATATTTAACGACCCAATTTACGGATTTATTTATATCCAGAATCCACTTATTTTTAAAATTATTGAACATCCTTATTTTCAGCGTTTAAGACGAATTACTCAGATGGGAATGTCATATTTGGTTTACCCTGGTGCACATCATACCAGATTTCATCATGCTATAGGATGTGGTTTTTTAATGCAAAAAGCTATTGAAACATTGCGTTTAAAAGATATTGAGATCAGTAAAGAAGAGGAAGAAGCACTTCTGATTGCAATTTTATTACATGATATTGGTCATGGCCCGTTTTCTCATGCATTGGAAAATAGTTTTATTGAGGGAATTCATCACGAAGATATCTCTTTACATTTTATGCATAAATTAAATAATGAATTTGACGGAAAATTATCTCTGGCAATTCAAATATTTAAAAATGAATATCATAAAAAATATTTTTATCAACTTATATCCAGTCAGTTGGATATGGATAGATTAGATTATTTGAAACGCGACAGTTTTTATTCCGGAGTAGTTGAAGGAAATATCAATGCAGAACGTTTGATTGCCATGTTAAATGTTAAAGATGATGCCTTGGTGATAGAAGAAAAAGGTATTTATTCCGTTGAAAAATTTATTGTTGCAAGAAGATTGATGTATTGGTTGGTATATTTACATAAAACAAGTTTAGCTGCAGAATATGTTTTGATCAAAACATTACAACGCGCAAAAGATTTAATAGAAAAAGGAGTTAATCTATCAATGAGTTTGGCATTAAAATATTTTATTTCTAATAAAATTATCCAGTCTAATTTTGAAAATGAAGCACTAGTTAAATTCTCAGAATTAGATGATTACGATATTTTATCAGCATTAAAATCATGGTCTACTCACAGTGATTACATCTTATCTAGTTTGAGTAGATCAATAATTGACAGAAAATTACCTAAGGTTGAAATGCAAAACCAGAAGTTTAAAAATTCATATTTTGAAGAGAAGTTATATGAATTTTCCCAATCATTACCTGTAGAACAAAATAATTTACATTACTTTGTTTTTAAGGGTAAAGTTCAAAATAAAGCTTATAAACAAAACGAAAAGGGTATCCAAATATTAATGAAAAGTGGAAATGTAGTTGATATTGTTTCGGCATCAGATGAATTAAATTTACAATCGTTTAAAAATTCGGTGACAAAATATTTTATTTGTTATCCAAAATAGAAAATAAATAAACTTATAAATTTTACTATTTTTGCAAGAATGAAATTTACAGCTATACAAATCTCGCAGATTTTAAATGGAGAAATTGAGGGAAATCCTGAAGAGGAAGTTTCTAATCTCTCTAAAATTGAAGAAGGTAAAAAAGGATCGCTAACTTTTTTAGCAAATCCAAAATATGAATCATTTGTTTATACGACTGAAGCATCAATTATAATTGTTAATAATAGTTTTATTCCTGAAAAAGATATCTCAGTAACTTTAATTAAAGTAGAAGATTCATACAAAGCTTTTTCAAAACTTTTAGAATATTACAATCAAATAAAGTTAAATAAAACCGGTATTGAAGAACCAAGTTTTATACATAAAACAGCAACCTTAGGCAGTCATTTATATGTTGGTGCTTTTGCATATATTGGTGAGAATGTTAATTTAGGAAATAATGTTAAGATTTATCCAAATGTATTTATTGGTGATAATGTAAAAATTGATGATGACACCATAATTTTTTCCGGTGCTAAGATCTATTCAGAATCACAAATTGGAAAAAAATGTATTATTCATAGTGGTGTTATTATAGGTTGTGATGGTTTCGGTTATACACCGGATGAGAACGGTAAATATCAAAAAGTTCCTCAAATAGGAAATGTAATTATTGAAGATCATGTAGATATTGGTTCGGCAACTACTATTGATAGAGCAACTTTGGGATCAACATTTATAAGAAATGGTGTTAAATTAGATAATCAAATTCAAATTGCTCATAATGTTGATGTTGGTGAAAATACTGTTATTGCAGCACAAACTGGTATAGCAGGTTCAACTAAAATTGGTAAGAATTGTCAAATAGGAGGGCAGGTAGGAATTGTTGGACATTTAACAATTGGTGATAGAGTAAAAATACAAGCACAATCAGGAATTGGAAGAAATTTAAAAGATGATGCAGTTGTTCAAGGCAGCCCGGCATTACCCTATGCTGATTACAATAAATCATACGTACACTTTAAAAACCTATCTAAGTTATCAGAAAAAATCGATAATTTAGAAAAAAACATACTACTAAATAAAGAAAAAGAAAATGGGAGATAAACAAAAAACTATTCAAAAAGAAATTTCTTTGAAAGGCGTTGGTTTGCACACAGGGGTTGAAGTTAATTTAACTTTTAAACCTGCACCAACTAATTGTGGTATTAAGTTTATTAGAACAGATCTTGAAGGACATCCAACTATTGAAGCGATAGCTAGTTTTGTTACAAATACCCAAAGAGGTACAAATCTAGAAAAAAATGGTGTAATAATTAATACTTCTGAGCACGTTTTAGCTGCTATTGTTGGATTAGATATAGATAATATTTTTATTGAACTAAGTGCTCCTGAACCTCCAATAATGGATGGGTCATCAAGATTTTTTGTTGAAGCTTTAGAAAAGGCAGGAATTGTAGACCAAGAAGCTGATCGTGAATATTTTGAAGTAGAAGATATTATTTCATACAAAGATGAAGAAACCGGAAGTGAAATAATGATCATGCCTTCAAAAAAGTATGAAATAACTGCAATGGTTGATTTCGGAACAAAGATTTTAGGAACACAAAATGCGACATTAAAAAACATATCCGACTTTAAAAAAGATATAGCTAATGCTAGAACATTTAGTTTTTTACATGAAATTGAAATGTTGCTGGATGCAGATCTTATCAAAGGCGGAGATTTAAATAATGCTATTGTTTATGTTGATAAGCCAATATCAGATGAAACAATGAAAAAATTAAGCAAAGCATTTAAAAAAGACACTGTAAAAGTTAAACCTAATGGCGTTTTGGATAATTTAACTCTTCATTGGCCTAATGAAGCTGCACGCCATAAATTGTTAGATGTAATAGGTGATTTGGCTTTGGTGGGTATACGATTGAAAGGAAAAGTAATTGCAAATAAACCAGGACATAAGATCAATACTAATTTTGCAAAAAAATTACATAAGATCGTTAAAATAGAAAAGAGAAAAAAAATACCAAAATACGATTTGAGTAAACCACCTTTAATGGATATTTATAAAATAATGAGTATCCTTCCACATCGCCCCCCATTTTTATTGATCGATAGAATTTTAGAATTATCGGATAAACATGTGGTTGGGATGAAGAATGTTACGATGAATGAACCTTTTTTTGAAGGTCATTTTCCAGATGCACCGGTAATGCCGGGTGTTTTACAAATTGAAGCAATGGCACAATGTGGAGGCATTTTAGTTTTAAGTACTGTACCCGATCCTGAAAATTATTTGACATATTTTATGAAAATGAACAATGTTAAATTTAAACAGAAAGTCTTACCTGGAGATACTTTAATCTTTAAAGCAGATCTGTTAGGTCCTATCCGTAGAGGTATATGTCATATGCAGGCTTATGGTTATGCAAATGACAGATTAGTTGTAGAAGCTGAATTAATGGCACAAATAGTAAGAAACCCCGATAAATAAAATTTCAAGATAAAATATATGAATCAACCACTAGCATATGTACATCCAGGTGCGAAAATAGCAACTAATGTAGTAATAGAACCATTTACAACCATTCATAATAATGTTATTATTGGTGAAGGTACTTGGATTGGTTCTAATGTAACTATTATGGAAGGAGCCAGAATAGGTAAGAACTGTAAAATATTTCCAGGAGCTGTTATTTCGGCAATACCACAAGATCTAAAATTTGAAGGAGAAGATTCTTTAACAATTATTGGTGATAATTCAACTATTAGAGAATGTGCTACAATCAATAGAGGTACAAAGGCTTATGGAAAGACTGAAATTGGAAAGAATTGCTTAATTATGGCAACTGCACATGTTGCTCATGACTGTATCATTAGTGATAATGTAATCATTGTAAATGGCGTAACATTGGCAGGTCATGTAGAAATAGGCGAGTTTGCAATTATTGGAGGTTTGTCCGGTGTTCATCAATTTATTCATATAGGAAAACACGCAATGATCTCCGGAGGATCATTAATCCGTAAAGATGTACCTCCTTATGTAAAAGCAGCAAAAGAACCATTATCATATATAGGAATCAATTCAATAGGATTAAGACGAAGAGGCTTTGATTCTAAAAAAATAAATGAAATTCAACATATTTATAGAATTTTATTTCAAAAGAATAATAATACCACCCAAGCACTAAGGATACTGGAAGCAGAATTAGATGCTACTCCGGAAAGAGATGATGTAATAACATTTATTAGAAACTCTCAACGTGGAATTATGAAAGGATATACCAGTAATTTATAAATAAAAAATCATAATATGGCAAACACATCAGATATAAAAAAAGGACTTTGTATTATTTACAATAATGATACATATAAAATTGTTGATTTTCAACACGTAAAACCAGGTAAAGGACCAGCTTTTGTACGTACAAAACTAAAAAGTTTAACTTCAGGAAAAGTAATTGATAATACATTTTCTGCCGGTCATAAAATTGAAGAAGTAAGGGTTGAAACTCGAAAATATCAGTATTTATATCCCGAAGGAGATACATTTCATTTTATGAATACCGACGATTATAATCAGATAACATTAGAAAAAGAAGCATTAGATGCACCTGATTTATTAAAAGAAGGTGAGATTGTAACTATAATTATAAGAGCGGCTGATGAACTTCCTTTAGCAGTTGATATGCCATCAAATGTTGTTCTAGAAGTTACACATACAGAACCAGGTGTTAAAGGTAATACAGCTACAAATGCAACAAAACCGGCAACAGTTGAAACCGGTGCTCAAGTTAATGTTCCTTTATTTATTAATGAAGGTGATAAAATAAAAATTGATACCGAAAAAGGAAGTTATTTGGAAAGAGTAAAAAATTAATCCTAAATTGTATTTGTTCTATTAAAAATAGGATAAAATATGTTTTAATCAATATAATTTCTAATGAAATTTTCTAGAACTTATACTTTAAAAGAAATAGCCCAACTTACAGCTACTGAATATATTGGAAATGATGACTTTCCTGTAAAAGGTATCAATGAAATCCATGTTGTTGAACCTGGAGATGTAGTTTTTGTTGATCATCCAAAATATTATGATAAAGCACTGAATTCTGCTGCTACCGTAATTTTGATCAATAAAAAAGTTGAATGCCCTGAAGGAAAAGCTTTACTAATTTCTGATGACCCTTTTAGAGATTTTAACAAACTCTCAAAATATTTTAAACCTTTTCAATCTGCTTCAAGCAGTATTTCTGACTCAGCTGAAATTGGGAAAAATACTATCATACAACCCAATGTTTTTATTGGTAATCATGTAAAAATTGGTGAAAATTGTTTGATTCATCCCAATGTTACGATTTACGACAATTGCATAATAGGAAATAATGTAACCATTCATTCAGGAACTATTTTAGGATCTGATGCCTTTTATTATAAAAACCGTCCGGAAGGTTTTGATAAATTAATTTCTTGTGGAAGAGTAGTTATTCATGATCATGTTGATATTGGTTCAGCCTGTACCATTGATAAAGGTGTTACGGGTGATACGACTATTGGTGAAGGTACAAAAATTGATAATCAAGTTCAAATTGCACATGATACTGTTATTGGTAAGAAATGTTTAATTGCCTCACAAGTAGGAATCGCAGGATGTTCAATCATTGAAGATGAAGTTACTTTATGGGGTCAAGTTGGGATAATAAGTGGAATTACCATCGGTAAAAAAGCAGTAATTTTAGCTCAGGCAGGTGTATCAAAATCTTTGGAAGGTAATAAGGTTTATTTTGGATATCCGGCAGGAGAAGCTAGAGAAAAATACAAAGAACTGGCAAATATTAGAGCCTTACCAAAAATTATTGAAAAATTAAACAAATAACTTTATTAAACCATTTCAATAATTTACTTTTGTACCCTAAAATTTAATTCAAAAAATAACAATATAATGAGTGTATTAGTAAATAAAGATTCTAAAATTATAGTACAAGGATTTACCGGAAGTGAAGGTACTTTTCACGCATCACAAATGATTGACTATGGCACCAACGTTGTTGGTGGTGTTACTCCTGGAAAAGGTGGTCAAATGCATTTAGATAAACCTGTTTTTAATACTGTTTCTGATTCCGTTAAAGAAGTTGGTGCAGATACTTCTATTATTTTTGTACCACCTGCTTTTGCAGCTGATGCCATAATGGAATCTGCCGATGCAGGTATCAAAGTAATAATATGTATCACAGAAGGTATTCCAACTGCTGATATGGTTAAAGTAAAATCGTATATTGATCAAAGAGAATGCCGTTTGGTTGGTCCTAATTGTCCTGGTGTTATTACTTCTGATGAAGCCAAAGTAGGTATTATGCCAGGCTTTGTATTCAAAAAAGGAAAAGTGGGTATTGTTTCAAAATCAGGAACATTGACTTATGAAGCAGCCGATCAGGTTGTAAAACAAGGTCTGGGTATTTCTACGGCTATTGGAATTGGAGGTGATCCAATTATTGGAACAACTACAAAAGAAGCTGTTGAAATGTTTATGAATGACGATGAAACTGATGCCATTGTTATGATTGGTGAAATTGGAGGTCAGTTAGAAGCTGAAGCAGCCCGTTGGATAAAAGCCGATGGTAATCGTAAACCGGTTATTGGTTTTATTGCCGGACAAACTGCACCTGCAGGTAGAACAATGGGACACGCAGGCGCCATTGTTGGCGGAAAAGATGATACTGCACAAGCTAAAATGGAGATATTAAGAGAGAATGGAATACATGTTGTAGAATCTCCAGCTGAAATTGGGTTAAAAGTTGCTGAAATCTTAGGATAACCTGTTAAAATAATTATAATAAACAATATTTTGTTTTAATTTGAGTCTGCTTTTCAATATATTTGAAAAGCAGACTTTTCTATTTTAAACAATCTAATTAAAATTAATCTTATGAAAAAATTAAATTTTTTGCTTATCGCATTTGTTTTTGTAGCCTTTATAAATTGTAAAGAATCTATATCTAATGAAGAAATGGCTTATGAGGTCAGTTCTCAAAAAGATGTTAATGGATATTCTTATGAAACAGTTAATAATGACCCAACCGGATTGCGTTTATATACCTTAGAAAACGGGTTTAAAGTATATTTAGGTAAGAACAATGATGAACCTAAAATTCAAACCTATGTAGCAGTTAGAGCGGGTTCGAATTATGATCCTAAAGAAACTACAGGTTTAGCGCATTATTTAGAACATATGGTTTTTAAAGGTACCAGTGAATTTGGAACCGATAATTGGGATACTGAAAAGATATATTTAGATAGTATTTCAAATCTTTATGAAGATCAAAAAGCAGAAAATGATCTGGAAAAAAAGAAAATTATTTATCGTGAAATCGATAGAGTTTCATTAGAAGCATCCAATTATTCTATTGCAAATGAATATGATAAAATGGTTGGTTCACTGGGTGCTCAAGGAACAAATGCACATACCTGGTTTGAAGAAACTGTTTATCAAAATAAAATTCCTTCAAATGAATTAGAAAAATGGGCAAAATTAGAAAGTAATCGATTTAGCGAATTGGTTTTGCGATTATTTCATACAGAATTAGAAGCGGTTTACGAAGAGTTCAATAGAGGTCAAGATAATGATGGCAGAAAGAAATTCGCCAAAACCCTTGAAGGCCTGTTTCCAAATCATCCTTATGGTCAACAAACAACCATTGGTACTTCTGAGCATTTGAAAAATCCTTCAATGATCGCTATACATAATTATTTCAATAAATATTATGTTCCAAATAATATGGCAATCGTTTTAGTGGGTGATATTGATTTTGAAAAAACAATTAAAGTTATTGATGAAACTTTTGGAAAATTTGAAAATAAAAAAGTTGAACATCCTATTCTTCCAAAGGAAGTTCCTTTGACACAACCTGTTGTAAAAGAAGTTTTTGGTCCTACAAGTGAATCGGTTTATGTAGCTTTCAGAACAGGAAATATTGGCAGTGAGGATGAAAAAATGGTTACCTTAATTGATATGATCCTGGCCAATAGTCAGGCAGGTTTATTCGACTTAAATCTAAACCAACAACAAAAAGTACAAAGAGCTTCATCTTTTGCGCTTTTTCAAAATGATTATGGAATTCATTTTTTAGATGGATATCCAAAGTCAGGACAAACTCTTGATGAAGTTAAAGATCTAATGCTATTAGAATTGGAAAAAGTTAAAAAAGGAGAATTTGAGGAATGGATGATAAGTGCTGTTATTAATGATTTAAAATTAAGTAGATTAAAACAATATGAATCGAGTACTTCAGTAGCTTCAGCTTATTATAATGCCTTTATTCATCATCAAAATTGGGCTGATATAGTAATGCAGCTGGATGAAATGAAAAAAGTTAAAAAGCAAGACCTTGTTGATTTTGCTAATAATTTTTATAAAGATAATTATGTTGTAACCTATAAAAGAAAAGGTGTTGATAAAAATATTGCTAAAGTTGAGAATCCGGGCATAACACCGGTTAACTTAAATAGAGAAAAACAATCAGCTTATGTTAAAAATTTCGATTTGATCAAATCAAATGATCTACAACCGATATTTGTTGATTACAATAAAGAAATCAAAAAAACTAATTTAAAAAATGGAATAGAAGTTTCTTATATTGAAAATAAGATCAATGACCTTTTTAATCTTAATATAATTTATGATATGGGAAGTGACCATAATAAAAAGTTAGCTCTTGCTGTTGGTTACTTAGATTTTGTTGGAACTGATAAACTGTCTCCAAAAGATGTAAAAAAAGAATTTTATAAATTGGGTATTAATTATAATGTAAATACAGGAGGTGATAAATCTTATGTGTCAATATCTGGGTTGGAAGAAAATATGCCTAAAGGTCTGGATTTATTAGAAAACTTATGGGATAATGCTGTTGCTGATCAGGAGAGCTATGAAAAATATGTAGCCAAGATTTTAAAATCAAGAGAAGATGGAAAAACTCAAAAGGGCAATATATTATGGAATGGATTATTTAATTATGGTAAATACGGTGAAAATTCACGTTTGAGAAATATCTATAATGCTGATGAATTGGCAAATATGAACCCTGAAGAGTTAGTTCAGATTATCAAAGATTTAAAAGGATATCAGCAACGTATCTTTTATTATGGAAATGATATCGCTACAACTACAGGATCATTAAATAATAAACATCTTGTACCAGCAGAATTGAAAGCTTATCCTGAAGCAACAAAATATGAAGAAGTTGAAACAGGTGGTGTAGTTGATTTTGTAAATTATGAAATGGTACAGTCTGAAATGGTATTTGTAGCCAAAGGAGATCAGTTTGATGCTAAAAAATTAGCCCAATCACAAGTATTCAATTCTTATTTTGGCAGTGGATTATCATCAATAGTTTTTCAAGAGATTAGAGAATCAAAATCGTTGGCATATAGTGCATTTGCTGCATATAGTAATGGGAAAAAGAAAGATGAATCTGATTATACATATGCATACGTAGGTACTCAAGCCAATAAGTTACCTCAAGCCGTTGATGCGATGCTAGAACTAATGAATGATATGCCTGAAGCAGATAAACAATTTAAATTAGCAAAAGAGGCAACTTTGAAGAAAATTGCTGCGCAAAGGTATACAAAGTCGGGAATATTCTGGAATTATGAAAATTTAAAGAAAAGAGGTATAGATTATGATATAAGAAAAGATATTTATAATGAAATTCAAGGAATGACAATGAATGACCTCAAAACCTTTTTTGATGATAATATCAAAGGATTGAATTATACAGCTTTAGTAATTGGCAATAAAAATGAAATGGATATGCAAGCACTTAAAAAATTGGGTAAAGTACAAGAACTTGATATTGATTACCTGTTCAATTATAAGGATATTGAAGTTAAACAATAGTAAATCAAAAAGTATTTTCTCAAAAGATATTGAGATTGGATAATTTAAACTTATTAAAAATCTCTCTGAATAATCAGGGAGATTTTTCTTTTTTATAATTTATTTTAACACCGAAACAAAATTAGTATCTTTGAATTTTATAAATTAAAATTTGATTTTTATGAAATTACTCAACAATAAGACAGCTTTAATAACTGGAGCATCTCGTGGAATAGGGAAGGGCATAGCCAAAGAATTTGCAAAACAAGGTGCCAATATAGCTTTTACATTTAATGCATCGGTTGAAGCTGCAAATGAACTGGAAAAAGAATTAGAAACATATGGTATTAAAGCAAAGGGTTACCAATCAAATGCTGCAAATTTTGATGCCGCACAAGTTCTGGTCAAAGAGGTTATTGAAGAATTTGGCTCTTTAGAAATTTTGATCAATAATGCCGGAATTACAAAAGACAATCTTTTAATGCGTATTTCTGAAGAAGATTTTGACAAAGTCATTGAAGTAAATCTTAAATCGGTTTTTAATTTAACAAAAGCTGTGATACGGCCAATGATGAAACAACGTTCTGGTTCAATCATCAATATGAGTTCGGTTGTAGGTGTTAAAGGAAATGCAGGGCAAGCAAATTATGCAGCTTCTAAAGCCGGAATTTTAGGTTTTACAAAATCTGTTGCTTTAGAACTGGGATCTCGTAACATTCGCTGTAATGCAATAGCACCAGGTTTTATTGAAACAGAAATGACTAGTAAATTAGATGAAAAAACTGTTGATGAATGGCGGAAAGCAATACCCTTAAAAAGAGGAGGAACTCCTGAAGATGTTGCAAATGCCTGTGTTTTTTTGGCTAGTGATCTATCGTCTTATATCACCGGGCAAACTTTAAATGTTGATGGAGGGATGTTAACATAAAAACTCCCAAGACAAATAATAATTATAAAGCTAACATTAATTTATTAGCTTTTTTTTATTTTAATTAGTTGAAGTATCAGAATAAACAGTATCTCTTAAGTGAATAATATCCTGTTTTACCTTACCTTTTTTTATGGCTTTATGATTGTCATAGCATTCTAAAAATGCTTCAACTATTTGTAGGTCACTGGCTTTTTCAATAAATCGAGAAGAATAATTACATTCAGTTAATAGATCATTCAATTCTTTTCTGCTCATGTCTAAATAATTCATGATGACTTCACGACTGTATTTTTGTTCCATCAAATTTCGCATTTGATCTCCTTCTTTTAATTTTTTTAATCGTTTCAATTCCTTAGGTTTTTTCCCTAATTTATTGTACCAAAAATCAACAGGATTAAAAATTGCATTAATTGCAGAACTATAAGAATTAGAAGATGAACTGGTTTCATAGGCCTGTGGTAAACCATTAATATAGATTCGGGAGAACTTGTCTTCAGGTACATTTTTGGCATCAACTACCAAAACCCCTATTAATCTATGTGCTTTTATGGTTACTTCATCAATATTTACAGTTTTTTCATGTATAGCAATTTCAAGTTCATTTCCTTTTAAAAGATCTCTTGTAATTTTTAGTTTTATTGATTGATAGCCTATATAAGAAATAAAAATTGTATCGTTGGGTTTTGCAGAAATTTCAAATTGGCCATTATTATTAGTGATCGTTCCGGAAACTGAATTCAAATTGATAATATGGGCACTTGGTAAAGCTTTTTTATTAGTAACACTAATAACTCTTCCCTTGAGATGTTTTGATGTGATCAGATCAATTGAATCGGTTTTTTTTATTGTATCATTCTCTTGTGAAAAAGCTGAATAAATTATTCCGATAAAAAATATAAATGGTAATATTTTTTGCATAGGCAATGATACTAATAATAATACTATTATATTGTGAAAATTATGTGAAAAAATAACCGGATTACAATATAATATAAAAGTGCACATGACCGGACTCGAACCAGCACGTTCTCAATCGAACACCAGCCCCTCAAGCTGGCGCGTCTACCAATTTCGCCACATGTGCTTTTTTGATATGCAAAACTAAAAAAAAATCCCACTCTAGCGGGATTAAATTTAAAATTATTTTGTTACATGGCTGGGATTTGAACCTAATAATTATGTCCCTTTATGATCAATGTTTTGCTAATATTCAAAATCTATGTTGACGATATGTGAAATATTTTGTTTTAAAAAAGCAATTTTTTTTTATATTACGATTTGAGTAGTTTATTTCTTAAACTTTTTAACACAAATATGGTAGATTTTTAATTGACCTAAATAGTTATTTAATAAATTAATTATAAAAATAAAAGGTATGAAAAAGTATATTAAAATTTAAAATTATTTATTATGAATAAATTTGTGACTATGATATTACTTGTTTTTTCAGTTATAATGAATGGACAAGAGACAAAAAAAATACTATTTATAGGAAATAGTCTTACTTATTTTAATGATATGACTCAAACTTTTGAAGCAATTGCAAATTCTAAATTAGATGCAACAGAAGTTACCAGGCATTCGCCAGGTGGAAGATGGTTTGAAGATCATGTTAATGATGAATTTGTTTATGAAAAGTTTAGAGAGAAAATTTGGGATTTTGTTGTATTACAACCTGGTGGAAGTGAAGCATATGGTGTTTCAGTTCCAATAGCTCAAACATTAACTCATGCCAAAAGACTTAAAGATTCAATTCTAAAATACAGTCCTTGTGCCAAGATTCTATATTATGAAATTTCTAATGGAGTTTGGGGATCTAATCCTGATGATATTCAAGCATACAACGATTCAATGGATCTTGTCAGGTCAAATTTTGAATATTTAGCTGATAGTACAGAA
>JBDLJB010000049.1:0-15138 GCA_039714555.1 Bacteroidota bacterium | reverse complement strand
TTCTGTTGGGAAAAATGATCTGGAAAATGAATTAAAAAACTAATTAAATTTAATAAATTCCGTACCTACGGCATTGTAAAAAATAATAATAATTTAAGCTAAGTATATGTTCTTTAGTGGTTTAATATTGGTAAAGAAGTATAATCAAAAAATAGTGCTTAGGTACAAAATATAAAATATAAATATGAAAAATCTTGAACAATTTGTATCCAAAAAATGGAAAAAAGTTTACACTGCTGTGTTAATAGCAAATGTGTTTTATATCATTGTTTTTTATTTTTTAATGACTTTGTATTCTTAGACTATGGCAAGTATTGATTGGATCGTTCTATTAGTTACATTATTTTTTATAGTTTTTTATGGTGCATGGAAAACCAAAGGCAGTAAAAATATTTCTGATTTTATTAAAGGAAGTAATGAGGCCAAATGGTGGACAGTAGGTTTGTCGGTTATGGCAACACAGGCAAGTGCAATTACTTTTTTATCTACTCCGGGTCAGGCATTTCACAGTGGTATGGGCTTTGTTCAATTTTATTTTGGATTGCCCATTGCGATGGTCATTATCAGTTTGGTTTTTATACCGATCTATCATAAACTTAAGGTTTATACTGCTTATGAATATCTGGAAAATAGATTTGATCTTAAAACCAGAAGTTTAACTGCGATTCTTTTTTTAATTCAAAGAGGCCTGGCTGCCGGTATAACTATTTTTGCTCCTTCAATAATTTTATCAGCAGTTTTGGGTTGGGATTTATTAATATTAAATATTGTTATTGGTACATTGGTAATCATTTATACCGTTAGTGGAGGTACTAAAGCGGTGAATGTTACACAAAAACAACAAATGGCAATTATATTTTTTGGAATGTTTGCAGCATTTTTTGTGATTATAAACTCCTTACCTCAAGATATTACTTTTAATAAAGCCTTAAAAATTGCCGGAGCAAGTGGTAAGATGGAAATACTTGATTTTTCATTTGATCTCGGTAATCGTTATACGGTTTGGACCGGAATTTTAGGCGGAACATTTTTAATGCTCTCTTACTTTGGAACAGATCAATCACAGGTTCAACGTTACCTTTCGGGAAAATCAATTAGAGAAAGCCAGTTAGGTTTATTGTTCAATGGTTTTTTAAAAGTGCCTATGCAATTTTTTATTCTGTTGGTAGGTGTGATGGTTTTTGTTTTTTATCAATTTAATAGTTCACCAATAAATTTTAACCCTGCAGCTACCCAATCGGTAAAGAGTTCAATTTATGCTGAAGATTATAGATCTTTGGAAAAAACTTATTTAAAAGTTGAAACTGATAAGAAAGAAATTCAATATAAAATAGCTGAAGATCCTTCCGATAAAGTTTTAAGAAAAAAGGTTAGCGAACTAAATTCTTACGAAAAAGAATTGCGTGAAGATGCTAAAACTTTGATTTTAAAAGCAGATGCTGATCAAGAAACCAATGACAAGGATTATGTATTTATACATTTTATTTTAAATAATTTGCCAAGAGGTTTAATAGGGTTATTGCTCGCAGTAATTTTATCGGCAGCAATGTCGTCAACAGCATCAGAGTTGAATGCATTGGCATCAACAACAACTGTAGATCTGTACAAAAGGAATATCAAAATTGAAAAGGAACCAAAGCATTATGTTTTAGCAACAAAATGGTTCACTTTAGCATGGGGTATTTTAGCAATTCTAGTTGCAAGTATCGCTAATTTATTTGATAATTTAATACAATTAGTAAATATAATTGGCTCTATTTTTTACGGAAATATTTTAGGAATTTTCTTATTGGGATTTTTCATCAAATTTGTAAAGGGTAGTGCAGTTTTTATCGCTGCTATTATCACTCAGATCGTAGTAATTTTTATTTTTAATTTAGATATTCTACCTTACTTATGGTTAAACTTGTTAGGATGCGTGCTTGTTATTGTTATAGCTATTTTTATGCAAGGGATAATTTTTAAAAACGAAGCTGAGAAGACCTGGAAAAAATAGCTATAAAAAATCCCTAAATAATTGAATTTAGGGATTTATAATTATTTAAGATGTTTATTTTAAGATTATTCTTTAGAAACAGGTATTTCTAACCTTGCCTTTTCCCAAGCAAAATGTATTGCATTTTTATCAACTGAATAAATAAGCTGTTCCTGATTTTCACTTACAAATTTTGGAGTAATATTCGCTCTTAAAGCATCATTATCTTGCTTGTAATCATTTGCTCCCCAACCATCATTCTTTTTGTTAAAAATAACTATCCAATCACCTGTTTCATTTGGTATGATAAAGAAACCATATTTACCTGCAGCTAAATTTGTGCCAGCAATTTTTACATCCTTATCAAAGGAAATGGTTGTGTTTTCATTAGCTCCGGCTCTCCAAACTTTACCATAGTTTTCTAAACCACCCCAAATAACTCTACCTTTTACACTTGGAGCACCATAGTCAATAGAAATATTTACACCATCAATTTTGCCATCTGCTTGTTTTCTCGGACTTTTTTGAGCACAACTAATAGTTGTTACAAAAAAGAATATCAACACTAAATTTAATATTTTCATTTTTTTTATTTATAGTAGATTATTTCTTAATTCTTTTATTTATTTACTCCATTCAGCAATAGATTCTTTATTCATTTTTATATAATCAGCATTGCCTGCTTTTTGAGCTCCGGCTAAAGATTTTTGAGCAGAAGCAATTGCTCCTTTTTTGTCACCCATTTCAGCTTGGATCAAAGATTTTTCTCTAAACATCCAAAATGCTTCAGGGTTCATATCGGTAGCCTTACTCACATATTTTAATGCTTTATCAAGGTCTTTTCCTGATTGGTGATAATATCGACCTGCATTAAAATAATCATTTGCAGAAGGGCCTGCCATTGCTTTTTCTATACTTTCAAGAGCAATTTTATCAGTAGGGACATTAATTTTAACAGATATTAGTGTTTTTTCCCATAAAATGAATAAAGATCCATGATTAGCATCTGCAAGGTTATCAAATCCCATTTCAAAAGTTTCAATTGTGAAAGGCATGGTTTCAGGTTTAGCAGAAATTTTTAAAGCTACTTTACTGTCATCCCATTTTTGAGGAAGTCCCCAATTATTTGCATCTGAATAAAAAATCACGTCCCATGAGCTTATGTTAGGAATCGTATAAATTGCATAAGCACCTTTTTTTAAGGTCTTTCCACCAATTATAACATCAGTACTAAACGTAATTTTTGTATTGAAGTTGGCTCCTGTTCTCCAGGTTTTTCCATAAGGAACTAAATTTCCATAGATCACTCTTCCCCGCATTGAAGGGCGAGAATATTCTAAAGTAACATCAGTTAAACCTATGATTTGTTCAATTTTACTTGAAGGACTAGGTTGTGGAGTTTTGATTTGTGCTTGAGTACTGAATACAAATACGAATGCAAGCAGTAAAAATAATTTTGATTTCATATAAAATAATTTTTTAGTTAATTTCTCTAAGTTAATATAATTCAATGAATTAATAAAAAAACAAGAAAGATTTTAACAAAAATTTAAGAAGTGTATTTCTTTTTTCTGATGAAGTTGAAGAGTAATCCGAAGATAAATAAAATTACCATCGGGAGAATTAAATTTATTCCTTGCCAAAAACCTCTTTCTTGAAAAGCTTTTTCTTTATCGAGAAATTGAATTTGTAAATTTTTGGAGCGCAACTTTAAAATACCAGAATCTTCTAATAAATATTGAGTGGCATTTAAAAGAAAATCTACATTACCATAGGGCCTGTTTGTCCATTTATCTTTACTAAGATCTATGGGTTCTCCTCTAAAAACTTCATTGGCAATAATATCACCATCAGAAATTACAATCATTTTATTTGGCTTATTATTCAATGAAGAGTTTGGAATTTGGAAAGGTTTGACTCTATCGGCATAAGCAGATTTAAAAGTACCCTCTAATAAAACGCCAAATATTTGGTTTCCATTGTTTAATGATTCTTTAGAAGTTTTTTGAGCGATTTCATTAAGTGAAACATCAATTGGAGTGCCAATTGGTTTAGCATAAATGGAGCTTTGTAATATAATTGTCTTTTTTATTCCATTTTTTAATGTGTCAATGCTACTTGGAAATTTTAATAGAACAGGATCAATGTTAGTAGAAATAGGATTGTTATTATTGGATGTTACTAAAGGAAAATACAACCATGGGAAATCCTGAAATTGGGTTTGATCACCTACATTACCCGATGCCAGCCTAATGGTATTGCTATAAAGATCTTTTGTAATGTTAAAATTAATTCTAACACCATATTGAAATAATTGGTCGGTTAAATTCAAATCTCTATTATATGCCAGCATTTTACCATCAAGCATTAGGCTATCCATTTCAGCATGAACTTTATCTATCAGCCACATGGTCTTTCCTCCATTAAACACAAATTGATCCAGTGTAAATTTTTCTTCTTCAGTAAACCTTTCTGTTGGTTTGGCAATAATTGCCATATCGTATTTTGTAAGCTCTTTTAATGTCTTTTGTGGTGAATAATTAACGGAATCTAATGTAAATTCAGCCAAACGGTAATATTCACCTAATTTCTTTAAAGTACTATATAAAAAAATATCTTCTAATTCTCCATTACCTCTAATTACTGCAATTTTTTTGTCCTTTTTAGAAGTAATTTTTGAGAGCGCATTTGAAAATTCATATTCTAAATTTTCAATAGAATTTTGCAACTGTTCCTCTTGTGAATTTGCAGTTGAATTTGATAATAAAGAAACTTTTTCGGTTTTGTTCTTGTAAGTGATCAATGCCCATGGAAAAATAACAGCTTGTGATACTTTTCCATCTTCCTGAACTGATAATCGACTTGGTTGTAATCCTTTTTCGATTAATTCTTTGGTTTTTGTTTTTGGATTTATAAAACGAAAATTAATATTTTTATTTAATGCATTTAATTCTTCTAAATGTTGTCTGGTTTCTTGTTGAATTCTTTTGAATTCTGCAGGAAAATCACCTTCTAAGTAAACTTTAATGGCAATTGGATCTTCAATATCATCAACAATTTTTTTTGTTTCATCTGACATTGTATAACGATGGTCTTGGGTAAGATCAAATCGTTTGTAGAATTTATCGCCAATAAAATTGATAACAATTAATCCTACAATTACTATGACTATATTTATTATGGTTTTATTTCCTTTCATATATTTTTATTTTTTCTCCAGATTTATTTTGGTTAAAAACAAAAAGAAAAAAGTTACACTTAAAAAATATATAATATCTCTGGTGTCAATAACTCCCCTGCTGATACTGTTAAAATGAACGTGCATACCAATTTTTTCTACATTAAAATCTGGTAAAAAATTTAATTCTGTTAAAGCATCAAAACCATAAAACATAAAAAAAGAAAGTAAGGCACCTAAAATAAAAGCAACAATTTGATTGTTAGACAAGGTGCTGGTAAATAAACCTATAGATGTAAATGCTCCGGCTAAAAATAACAGGCCAATATACGAGCCAACAGTGCTGCCAATATCTAAATTGCCAACAGGATTCCCCAATTTAACAATAGTATAAACATAGATTAGCGTAGGTATTAAGGCAATGATGATCAATAGTAAAGCTCCAAAATATTTGCCCGATAATATTTCCCAATTGCTAAGTGGTTTTGTTTTTAGAATTTCTATAGTACCCAAACGAATTTCATCACTGAAACTCCGCATTGTTATTGCCGGAATTAAAAAAATAAAAAACCAGGGTGTGATAAAAAAGAAACTATTCAGATCGGCAAAACCGGCATTCAAAATATTGAAATCACCTTTAAAAACCCATAAAAATAGTCCGTTTATCAATAAAAAAACGATGATAACGAGATACCCTATGGGAGAGGCAAAAAATGTATTCAATTCTTTTTTTAATATGGCAAACATTTGTTGTTTTATATTATAGGTTTTAGGTTTCTGATTTTGTGGTTTTAATATTTAACACAGTATCAGTAACTATATACTTTTTATTCTAAACTTACAAGTTTATCTACACTCCAGGCTTGAGGTATTTCATTAAACATTAATTTTGTTCTACCCCATACCTCTATAAAAAGGTCAGAATTTCTATATCTTTCCAAATCTTCTTCAGAGTTCCAGTAACTGTATGTGAAAAAAATATTATTATGTTTTTTATCTTTGTACAATTCTAAAAAAGTACAACCTTCAAAATTTCTAATTTTACTTTTTATTTCGTGAAAACTATGCAAAAATTCTTCAACTTTTAAAGGATCAAAACTCATTTTTACGATTCTTACAAACATACGAATACTTTTATTTAAATCTGACGGTAATATTATCACGATATTTGAGCCCTAGAAGAGTAGATGCGCCACCTACCGTTTTTAAGTTACTGCGATACATGGATATTTCTAAGTAACCAGCTGAATTAAAGATTGCTAAACGCTTACCATCATCATGTCTCTTGTCTTTTGGAATAGAAAAATCAACAATATCATTGTATCTATTTTGTATCTTGGAAAAGGAATAGTTTCTTGCAATAATTTCAAATTCTCTTCCTTTACCAACAGCATCAAAAACTTGTTTTGAAATATTACTTACCACATTACCAAAATTATCAATATAAATTATACTACCGATGATTTGATTTTTATCACTTTTAATAAAAGGCTGAATTTCAACTAGTTCTTTAAATTCTTGAATAGGTTTTCCAATAATATCCAATGTCCCACCTCGTGCTAAATGACAAGCAACCTTTACAAATACATCTAAAGTGGTATATCTATTTTCATAGGTATTTTGAATAGTGATCTCAACAATTTTTTCGGGTTTTATTTCTGAAGTTATCATTGAAATGATGCCATTATCACTACAAATAAAAAAATGATTGTCTAATTGTATCGCTATGGGTTTGTTTTCAATACTCAATTCAGAGTCAACTCCAATAATATGGATTGAACCTTCAGGAAAATTGATATAAGAGTTTTTAATGATATATGCAGCTTCAGTAATACTAAAAGGGGTAATTTGGTGAGAAATATCAACAATTTGCGCATCGTTAAGTTCATTATAGATAGCACCTTTAACAGCGCCAATAAAATGATCTTTTAGGCCAAAATCGGTTGTTAAAGTAATTAACGGCATACAATTGATTGATATTATTTCTTCATAAATATTATAAAGAATTTATAGAAAAATAACTATTTTTGTGCTACAAATCTAATTAATTTAAAAATGTATTTCTAACAATTTTTTTATTAATTTTTAAAACTAAATTTTCTGCTTTTGAACGAAAGATTAATTGAATTAGAAGATATAAATCCAAAAGATCTTTTTGGTACGCATAATAGCAATATTGAATATTTTAAAAAGTACTTTCCCAAAATAAATATTATTGCCAGAGGGAATAAGATAAGAATATTTGGTGAAGCCATTTTATTAGATGAATTTGAAAAGCGTTTTCAAATGTTGGTTGATTATTTCACAAAATATAATAAGATAGATGAGGATATTATTGAGCAAATTATTACTGCCAATACTATTACCAAAAACTTGAAGAGTTCTGATAAGATCTTGGTGCATGGTGTTCATGGTAAAATGATCAAAGCGCAAAGTGTTAACCAACAAAAAATGGTAGATGAAATATTAAAGAATGATATGTTATTTGCTGTTGGTCCTGCTGGAACAGGGAAAACTTATACTGCAGTTGCATTGGCTGTTAAAGCATTGAAAGAAAAGGAAGTAAGAAGAATAATATTGACAAGGCCTGCGGTAGAGTCAGGAGAGAATTTAGGTTTTTTACCGGGTGATCTAAAAGAAAAATTAGACCCGTATATGCAACCATTATACGATGCTTTACGAGAAATGATCCCTCATGAAAAATTAGAATCCTATCTTGAAAAAGGCATTATTCAAATCGCACCATTGGCTTTTATGAGAGGTCGGACTTTGGATAGTGCATTTGTTATTTTAGATGAAGCTCAAAATACAACTCATAATCAAATGAGAATGTTCTTGACAAGGATGGGTAAACACGCTAAATTTATCATAACCGGTGATCCTGGTCAAAATGATTTACCTAGCAGACAAGTATCAGGTTTAAAAGAAGCAACTTTGGCCTTAAAAGGAATTCAAGGAATAGCGATTGTTTATTTAGACGAAAGAGATGTCATCAGACATAAATTGGTTAAAAAAATACTATCGGCGTTTAAAAGTTTAGAATCTGAATAAAATGATTTAAAAATTTTAGATTAGAAATTTAAGTTACATTTTAACTATTTTTGTTTACACTAAATTATTATTAAAATGAATACAATTAATAATACAGATTTTCATTTTCCGAAACAAAAAAATGTTTATAAAGGAAAAGTTAGAGAAGTTTACAATATAAATGATGAATTAATGGTGATGATTGCTACTGACAGACTTTCGGCCTTTGATGTTATTATGCCAAGACAAATTCCATTTAAAGGACAGATTTTAAATCAAATTGCATTGATGATGATGAAAGAAACTGAAGATGTAGTGCCAAACTGGTTATTGGCTATACCTGATCCTAATGTTTCTGTTGGTAAATTGTGTATTCCTTTTAAAGTAGAAATGGTAATTAGAGGTTACTTGGCAGGTCATGCATGGAGAGAATACCGAGATGGAAAAAGAGAGATTTGCGGTGTTAAGATGCCCGAGGGGATGAAAGAGAATGATAAATTTCCAAGTCCAATTATTACACCTTCTACCAAAGCAGATGATGGAATGCACGATATGGATATTTCTAGAGAAGATATTATCGCTCAAGGAATTGTAAGTGAAAATGATTATAAAGTGTTAGAAGATTATACCCATAAATTGTTTAAACGTGGTACTGAAATTGCTGCTAAACGTGATTTGATCTTAGTAGACACAAAATATGAGTTTGGAAAAACTAAAGAGGGTCAAATTGTTTTGATAGATGAAATTCATACACCGGATTCTTCGCGCTATTTTTATGCAGATGGTTATCAAAATAGACAAGATAAAGGAGAAACTCAAAAACAATTGTCAAAAGAATTTGTTCGTCAGTGGTTAATTGAAAATGGTTTTCAGGGTTTGAAAGGACAAAAAATTCCGGAAATGACCGATGAAAAACTTATCGAGATATCTAATCGTTATATTGAATTGTACGAAAATATTACCGGTAAAAAATTTAAAAAAGCTGAAACACATAATATTTTGGATAGGATCGAACGGAATGTTACTGCGTTTTTAAATAGTTAGATAAAAAGAATTATTTAGCCAAAAAATATTTTGAAGAACTAATTTACTAATCCTAACAATCTGCAAGATTTACAGAAACTGCCAAGCCTCCTTCAGAAGTTTCTTTATATTTATGATTCATATCCTGTGCAGTTTCCCACATGGTATTAATTACTTCATCAAGTGTTACTTTTACACTTGAAGAATCACTTTCTAAAGCTAACTCTGCAGCACTTATGGCTTTGATAGCTCCCATAGAATTTCTTTCAATACAAGGTACCTGAACCAAACCACCAATAGGATCACATGTTAAACCAAGGTGATGCTCCATAGCAATTTCAGCGGCAATTGTTACTTGTTCCGGAGTTCCACCCAGCAATTCAGTTAAAGCACCGGCAGCCATAGCAGAAGAAACACCAATCTCTGCTTGACAGCCACCCATAGCAGCAGAAATTGTTGCATTTTTTTTAAAGATACAGCCAATTTCACCGGCAACTAATAAGAATTTTTTGATATGTTCAAAGCTTGCTTTATGATTTTCAATGACCAAATAATACATTAAAACTGCAGGGATTACACCGGCACTTCCATTTGTTGGAGCAGTTACTACACGGCCTAAAGAAGCATTTACTTCATTCACACTTAAAGCAAAGCAGCTTACCCATTTTAAAATTTGTCTGAATTTTACTTCTGTATTTCGTATTGAATTTATCCATGATTCTGCATCTGAATAATGAGTCTCATCAATTAATTTTCTATGAATTTCAGGTGCTCTTCTTTTAACGTTTAGTCCTCCAGGTAATATTCCTTTTTTATGACATCCGGTGTATATACTATTCAACATGGTGTGCCATATATTTTTAATATCTTCGTTGATCTGAACTTCTGTTTTCCATGTTCTTTCGTTGCGTAAAACAATCTCAGAAATTGAAACGTTTTCTGTTTTACAATAGCCTAATAGGTCTTTTGATGTGATAATTGGAAAGGGTAAATCAATTTGTTCGATTGAAGTTAAATCCTGGCCTTCTTTAATTATAAATCCGCCCCCTATCGAATAGTATGTGCTCGAATAAGTAGTTCCATTATTTAAAGTTAAGGTAAACATTATTCCGTTAGGATGAAAAGCTAAAAATTCTTTATTAAAAACAATGTCTCTTTTAGGATCAAATTCCAAAGTATATTCATTGTTAAAATTAATCCTTTTTAAAGTAGTTATGATCTCAATGGAGTTGTTAATTTTTTCAGGATCAAAAGTAACCGGATCAGCACCAGTTAACCCTAAAATTGTTGCAATATCGGTAGCGTGACCTTTTCCTGTTAAGGATAAAGAACCGTAAAGATCAATTTTTATATGAATACCTTCATAAAAAATTTGGGTTTCTTTTAATTCTTTGACCCATTGTTCAGCTGCTCGCCATGGTCCTAAAGTATGCGAACTTGAGGGTCCTACACCAATTTTAAGAATATCGAAAATGCTAATACTGGTCATAAATATAAGCCCTTTTATCTCTTAATATTTACAGGATTACTTTTGTTGTTATTTCTACTGACTGCAATAATTGCAAAAATACTCCCTTTTTTAAACTCTTTCTTACTAAAATCAAAATGATGTTCTCCTGTGATTGCAACTATTTTTGCACTGTTACTAGAGTTAATTTTTTCGCCCTTGTCATAGTGATAGATTAGATATTTAATAGCTTCCTTTTCTTTATTTTCCGATAGGGAATCCCATGAAAGTCTTTGATTTTTCGAATTGAGCTTTGAGATATTTACATCAAATACAGGTTCGGGAATATATTTGATCTGTTTATTTGTACTGGGTGGAAGAATAGGATATTTATAATATTTATTTTTCAAAATTTCATTGATCTTAAGAGGATTTTTTAAAAATGATTTTCCACTAAAAAACACACTTCCTTGAATTTGTGAAATTGTTTTATTGAGATCCAATTGTTTTTCAATTTCAGTAGGCTTTTTTTTGCGCCAGGCTTTATTCTCTTTTTTACTATCCATTCTATACAAACCATGTCCGATATATAAATTGGTTTGAAAATTATTGTTAGCCCACCAATTTACAATTTTACTGTAGTCAGCTCTTTTAAATCCTATATGCCAATATGCTTGCGGTAAAATATAATCTAGCCAACCATTTTTCAACCACAATATAATATCAGCGTATAGATCATCATAATTGGTTTGCCCGGCATCAGTATCTGAACCATTTACATCATCACTGCTATTTCGCCAAACGCCAAACGGACTAATACCAAATTGTACCCAGGGTTTGATAGATTTTATTGTAGTTTTTAATTCATTAATAATAATATTTACATTTTCTCTACGCCAATCATCTAAATTATTTGGATAAAAATCACCTCCATATTTTTGAAATGATAAATTATCGGGGAAAATCTCATTTTCAATTTTATAAGGATAAAAGTAATCGTCAAAATGGATGGCATCAATATCGTATTGTTGTACGATGTCAGCTACAATTTTATTGGTATAGGCTCTAACTTCCGGTATTCCGGGGTCAAAATATTTATTTTTTCCATAGTTGATAAACCACTCAGGTTTATTATAAGTTAAAGGTAACGGATTGGATTGGAATTCTTTATAATTAACAATAGCTCTATAAGGATTTAGCCAGGCATGAAATTCCATTCCACGTTTATGAGTTTCACTAATAATAAATCCCAACGGATCGTAGTAAGGTATTGGAGCATCACCGTTTTTACCTGTCAACCAACCAGACCATTGTTCGTATTTTGAATTGTAAAAAGCGTCTGCAGAAGGGCGTATTTGAAAAATAATTGCATTAAAATTCAAGCTTTTATAAAGATCGAGTAAGTTGATGATCTCCTTTTTTTGTTCTTCAGTACTTAGCTCATTAGTACTTGGCCAATCAATATTATCAACCGTTGCAATCCATACACCTCTAAATTCTCTTTTATCATGTTGTTGAGAAAAGTTTTTTATAGAAAACAAAAGGAGTAATAAAAATAGGAGTAAAGTATTAGATTTCATTTAAAAGTATCAAAATTAAGTTAAGGTTAATAGATTGATTTTATAACTCCAAAAATACATTTAAACAATGAAAAAGCAAATTTGAAATATAAGATTTTACACTTAATTAATTTTTTATCAATGTAATTTAAACCAGTTTTTGAAAATAACTAGCTTATCTTTAGGTAGATTTGAAAATAGGGTTCAACTCTAAAAATTGAACCCTTTAAAATCTTTGGTTTATTAATTTACAGGGAAAATGTCTTTATAGTGGCACATAATAAATAATTTTTGTTATTTTATTATAAGAATTATAGTAAAACGATAATGCAAAATCACCATAATTAATTAATATTCGGTCAGTTTGAACATTATTCTTTAAAAATTCACTTTTGACTTTTAAAATATCATCCCCTACTTTAATATTATTAATTGATAAACTTGTATCAGTAATTTTAATATCCGAAATCAAATAATTCCTAACTGATATATATGAATTTCCATAACAATATTCAATGGTTTCATATCCAAATTCAGCCAATTCTTGCTGCCCCCCTTTAATAATTGAATCTGGTGTTCCAATTTCAAAGTCAATATCCTCTTCATTAATTTCATCTAGTATATTAAACTCATTAACAGTTATACTTTTTTCATCTAATTGATAGATGTTTAACTCCTGCCCGTATAAATTTATAGATAATCCAATTAAAAAAATAATTAGCGCTAACATTCTATATTTTATATTTTTCATTTTTTTGGTTTTTTTTGGTTTTTATATTTAAAAATTCAATCACAAGGTGTCCCTAATCCAGTGGAAGAATCTATTTCTGAATAAAAATAATTTTGAGGATTAAATGCTTTATTATTTAACCTACCTCTGAGATGTAAATGTGATCCAGCACTATCCTTGCTATTGGCATTTCCAGTTGTACCTACATAGCCTAAGATATCCCCTTGATTTATTTGATCTCCAGCTTTGTATATTTCTCCAGTTGATGGATTTATAGCTACATTTGTTAAATGCCAATATCCAAACTGAACATCATTTCCATTAATATTAGATTTTATATATATTCTATTTCCTGCTGCATTTCTATCATAATTCCAATTATTTTTATTTTCCCAATCTTCATCTTGCTGATGGGTATTAATTGAAAAATCTACTACACTATCAAACATAGCATGAACGGGTGTGCCAACTGGTGCATATAGATCAATACCATCATGAAATCTACCCCTTCCATTTCCATATAATCCTCCTTTAACACCATTGTTCTTTGTTTGTAAAACTTCTAATCTATTCATCGGATTAGATTTTAAACTAGTTGAACAAGGTTTATCCACACAACTTCCATTTATATCTTTAACTTGACCCGGGTCACAATCTTCATCAACAGGATCATCGCCTGTTCCACCACCACCATTATCTGTATCACAATCAAATTCAAATTCATCACATTCATTCACCAAATTAAAATTTGTGTAAATACATTACATTTAAAAGGTGAAATTTTACCGATTTGTTTTAAAATAAAATAAAGGCTCAATATTACAACTGAGCCCATAAATATTTAGTGTTGATCTTCGGGTAATTCATGAGGGTTTTGAAAAGTTGCATTCTTTTTAAAAACCATTGGTCTTGGATTTCCATCGAATTCAATTGATAAATACATTTTATCTTCTTCCTCTGAAATCCCATTAATGGCATAACAAAAAACTTCATTTAAATCTAATGGATTCTCTAATTTTAAATATCTATAAACACTATCATATTCATCATTACAAGAATAATTTGTAATGTTATAACTAAACTCTCTTATTAAAATGTTGTTTTCATACCAAATGCAATTATTATCCGAAGTAAAAACCCATTTTGTCGGAAGAATTATTTCTTGATTAATATCATTTGGATCAATCATATGCCAAGTTCCAATTATTTTTTCTTTTATATCAACTTGAATGTATTTGTAGCTAAATGCTAATAATATTATTATTGATGTTGCTCCTAAGGCTAATTTTATTTTTTTCATTTTTATTTTTTTAAATACAATCTATATTTGTTTTTGCTTCTTCAAATTTATTTTCACGATCTGTTAGACCATTAGTCCCACCATTTACTTTCAGAGTTACATCTTCAACTGATGTATTTGAATCTATTTCAATGTTCAATCTATTTTCAAAATACCATAAAGCACTAATAATAGCAATTTTATTATCTCCACTAACAAGGTCTGGATTTGATACAATATCCACCTGAGCATCATAATTATTTTGATAAAAGGTGTTGAACTTTTGATAATTATCTCTGCCTGTCAACATCCAAATTCCCCTTCCTCTATATTTGTACCCATCTCCTTCCTGAGTATTTCCTAATTTATCTCTATCAGATCTGTTTTCATCCATATAAACATAATTATAAAGTTTTTCAGCATCGACATATACTCCTCCACTATTCGCATAATCATTTGGATTTAATTTATTTGGGTCTTTATCATGATCATTTACTGGGTTAAAATGCTGTGACCATTGCCTTGATAGTGATGAAACTTTCCATCCTGTAAGCTCTGTAAACCTAGTAAAATTTGTTGATTCATGCCCTGCTTGAGCAATAAAATGCTGGAGTTTCTCCTTAGTATCAAGTCCAAAATCCTGAGCATATGTATTCAATGCATCAGCTATTTCTTCAAGAATACTATCAAAAGTATTTGGAAAAACTTTTTTCAAATCATCTTTAGATGTATCACAATCATCTACACAGATTCCATCTTCATTTTTTGTTTGACCTGTATCACAATCTTCATCAACAGGGTCATCGCCTGTTCCACCTCCTCCATTATCTGTATCACAATCAAATTCAAATTCATCACATTCACCTTCCGGATTCTCTGGGTTTTCTGGATCAATTGGATCGATTATATTAACACAA
>JBDLJB010000048.1:0-15525 GCA_039714555.1 Bacteroidota bacterium | reverse complement strand
AGGATATTTAATTTAAGAAAATATCTATTTTAATATATTATTCCAATATTTTAGAATAATTTATATTTAATAAATCCCATCGTTTTTGTAAAATTTTTAATGATGAATTGAATTCTTCAAAGTTTTTTTCACTTGTATTTGTCCAACCAACTTCGGCAAAAGCTGCAATCCTTGGAAATGTTAATTCCATTACATCTTTTTTCGTTGGTGTCCATTCAGTCCACATCTGACATCCTAAACCGTAAATATTTTTGTGATATTTCTTATCTAATTCTTTTGGAATTGGGTCGAAATCATAGGCATTTTTAAGACTTAGATCCTCATATGAATAATCCAGATAAGTCATACTGTGCAATGAATTTACAATGCCATGTCCTTGTTCGGCAGCTTTGGTTACCAGATCTATATTTCCTTTCCAAAAATGAACTATTACATTTTCTGCCAATGTAGTTTCTGCAGATTTATCTAATGCCTTTTCCTCATGATCCGGATGAATATTAATCCCCATTATTTCATTCCAACCCATCATTATTCTATCATTCTTTTCAATATATTTTGATAGATTATTTGTGAAAAAAACTTGTAAATCAGCAGGTGTTTTGAGTCCATTTTTTTGCATATATTCCTGTACAGATTTAGACTCTCTCCATGCATCATAAGCTACTTCATCGCCTCCAATATGGATCACTTCAGAAGGAAATAAGCTAAAAATCTCATTTAAAACATCATGTATAAATTCAACTACTTTTGGGTTAGTAATATCATATATATCTTTTTTACGACCAAATTTTACAGGTACTTCTATTGGAGTAGCATACGTTCCTAACCAAGGATAAGATGCAATGGCCGCACTTGAATGGCCTGGTATTTCAAATTCAGGAACGATAGTGATATGTCTTTCTGCAGCATAGGCAACAATATCTTTTATTTGTTCTTGCGTATAAAAACCGCTATGTGGTTGTCCGGATAATTTTCCACTTCCCCAAGTTCCAATTTCAGAATCTTTTCTTTTCGAACCAATTTTGGTTAAATTTGGATACTTTTTAATTTCTATTCTCCAGCCGGCATCATCTGTTAAGTGCCAATGAAAAACATTCATTTTAATTGATGCCATTTGGTCTAATAACAATTTCACAAACTCTTCTCCATAAAAATAACGCGCCTCATCTAACATAAATGCTCTCCACTTAAAACGAGGAGAATCTTCAATTTCCAGGATTTGAAATTTTAACCTATTGGTTAAATCTTTTGTTTTTTCAGATGTTACAGGCATTAATTGTCTGATAGTTTGAATTCCGTAATACAATCCTGTCAAAGACCCTCCCTTTAATACAATTCCTTTTTCATTGATAATTAGACTATAGCCTTCTATTTCAAGATCAGTATTAATTTCAAGATCAATTAAATTATTATTCGTTGATTTTTTATTAATATTTAACATGATATTGGATGTATCATAAATATAAGATTGAAGTAAAATTGCCATTTTCATGGTTTCAGGTTTTGTTTTGATACTTACTTTCTCAGTGAGTTCAAAAAATCCTTTGTGTAATATCACCTTTTGAGGCTTAGGTATAATATTTACAGTATTCTGACCATATATTGTTAATGAGCACAAGATAGCAAGGACTATGGTTATTTTATTAATCATAATTTTAATTTAAATATATTAACTGTTTTGTAAGTGTAATAAACCGAAGGAAGAAGGAATATGAAAATTGGGATTAAGAGAGTCAGGCAATATCCAACTTATCCAGTTAGCAACTAATCCTTTGGATGATTGATGATAGTTGGCTCTAAAAATACCTGCTTTAATATAAGAATCATTTATTAAATTTAAGTGCTTTAAGGATGCTATACTTATACTTCCTTCAACAACATAACCGTCATCAGTTAATGACGACTTTATGTCTAAACCATTAAGTGGCCATTTCCAATCAAATTGAAACTTTTTATTAGGATAGGCTCTGAAATCCATAACTCTTGCGGCTGAGTCAATTTCTAAACAATAATAAGGATTTAGTTCATTGTCTTTCTTAAAAAATAGTTCTACTCTATCAGAGGTGTTTATTTCATCTATAGTATCTTTTTCTCTAATTAAAATTATTTTTTTATCGATTGCTTCAAAAATAAAGTGAAAGTTTTCATTGTCCCACAAGGCTTTAAATTTTGTTTTTGGAACAATTTCTTTATTCCATGGGTAACTGAAATCATCCAGCAGATTGGCTTTTTGCCAAACCTTAGAATTACCTTTCCCATTTATTATTAATTGTCCAACTTCTATTTTATTTACCTTATATATTTTTATGTTATTACTCAAAATAATATTTATTATCTATTAATTATCTCTTCTATTAAAACAGCCTGTCCTTTTCTTTTTTTACGATCTTTTTCGCTTGTGTTTAAAACAGCATTCTGCTTTAACAATTTATTTTCATGATTAAATTTTTCAATTTGATCATCTGAAAAATAAGTTCCATTTATTGTTAAATATCGTTTGTAATTTAATTTCAAAAGTGTTGACCCTGCAATATGTTCAAATGTTTTTATTTGATCTTCATGCAATTCTTTGAAAAATTTATTAAAATTATTTTTGATAATTGGATGTGATAGGTTTTTCCACATTTTTCCAGATTCAGCCGTTAAATGAGATTCATTTGAATTATAATAGGATAACATAGAATTACTAAAAGGCACTGATAAAAAATGACAAAGCTGTGTTAAAACCTCTTTGGAATTATTTAGTAACTCTTCATAACTGATTGAAAAAACACGATCTTCTCCTAATTTTTCTTTCAATTGGATACACATTTCTTGTTCCTCTTTCCATTGTTTGGCAATATGATATATGTGTTTTTGACCTACAATGGCTTTCATAAAAGAAAGAGCAACATCCCTTCCGTCACGATATAAATGGATATAAAGTGGTTTTACACCTTCACTTTCAATTGTATTTACATAATGAATGTTGGACATGCTTTTACAGCACCAATATTTTGCATTAGAACTGATAGCTTTTAACTCATATATCACACGAAAAACCTCTACTAAAGTTCTGGTTTTACATTTAGATTTAATGTCGTTTTTATCTAAAGTAATTCCTTTCCATGGAACAGGGTTCAATTCAACTAATTTGCAAATATCCTCTATTAATTTTTCAAAATTTTCTTCAATATTTAAATCTCCATACTTAGGCAATAATGGAAAAAATCTCTTTAATATATGAGGAGGATGCGGTGCGTCAACTTCATTAATTTGATTAAGCATTACCCTTAATAAATTTGACCCAGACCTTTGTGTGCCAATAATTTGTATCGATTTTAGAGTATCCATTTAAAAATAATTAAAAAATATTAATCCTGCTATTCCTGAAAGTGGAATCAAATAAACCACATCTATTTTGTATTTTAATGATGCTATTAAAACAACTAAAAAAACTACTAATACAAACCACGAGAATGATATGCTCGTACCAATGGTAAAAGCAGCAGTAAATATCATCCCAATAACTGCTGGCCTTAATCCTTTAAAAGCGGCCTTTATAAATTTTGAATTCCTAATTTGACTAAAAAATTCCGAAAAAATTATCATTATTATACCAGGCGGTATAAAAATGGCCAAGGTAGCTGTTAATGCACCTATTAAACCGCCAACTTTAAAACCAATAAAAGTAGCACTGATAAAAATAGGACCAGGAGTTAATTGTCCCATTGCTATTGCATCAATAAATTCTTTTTCACTTAACCATTGAAGCCCGGTAACAATTATCTCCTGCATAATTGGAATGATTACATATCCTCCTCCAAAAAGAGTAACACTAATTGTTGATAAAGTCAACATAAGATCCTTTTGAATAGATAATTTTTCAGCAGCTATAGGGGGTAAATAAAATGTTAATTGCCAAACTAAAATCATAAAACTAACAACAACAATAAAAGAGTAAATTATTGGTTTAACATTTTTTGTTTTTTTAGTTATTAGATTATCTTTTTCATTTTCTTCTATTGTATTGTGATATAAAATATATCCTAATAAAGCACCTCCGACAATAATTATAAATGTAATAAAGATAGATTTGATAAGTAATAAAGCAGCAATAGCCAATACACAAATAACAACCTGTTTGATGTCTTTGATATTTTTCTTGGACATATTGATTGCTACAGAAACAATAATTGCAACAACAGCCGGTAATACTCCTTTGAAAAAATTCTCTAATTCGGGAAGTTGCCCATATTCTATGTATAAATAAGATAAAATAAGCATAAAAATAAATGAGGGTAATAATATACCCAGCATACTTACTATTGCTCCTTTAATACCCCTTAAATAATAGCCAATATATACTACAACATTAAAGGCCATTGGACCGGGCAATACCATTGCTAATGAAACACCATCAAAAATAATTTTATCTTTTATCACTTCTTTTTTTTCGATTAGCTCTTTTTGGATAACAGAAATTAAAGCCATAAAGCCACCCCAAGAAGTAGCTCCAATTTTTAAGAAGGAAAAAAACAGGAATGACAATGTAATATCATTAACTTGTTCTATACTTTCTGTTTTTATCATTTATTATATTGATTAACTTCTATATTGAATTAATTAATTTGCAAAATCTGTATTATATAGTTTATTGATGTATTGTGCTCTGTAAGTTGAATACTCCAAAGGAATAATTCCTAACAATTGACCCTTTGCATTTGTAAAAACTAATCGATTTGTATTAGTACTACAAAAAACAACTAAATCTTTATTAATGTATTCAGCACTTCCCTGAGAATGCGTAAAATATTTATGTGGAAACTTAACTTCATTTTGAAGTTTAACTTTCATATTTAAAGTATCCAGTGAAAGCGTTAATAACCTGGATTGTGCGAATCTATTTATATCTAAAATTTTTAATTTATTTGAATGCTGCTTATACCCTGGCTTAAATCTAAGATTTCCGTTATCTAATAAAACTAATTCGTTTTTATCATTAAATCTAATATCATGTTGCCCGGAGAATATTGCATTTTCAGGTATTTCAAAATCACTATCTAAACCACCCAATTTCCAAATTAGTTTCCCAGTTTTGCCATTAATTTTCCATATTTGGCTTATGTTTCGAAATGAGATAATATAATTTCCTTGTTTGTCTTGAAACAAGGAATTAGCATGTAACCAATCTTTCTTACTTTTTAATATTTTTTCATCCATTAAAGGATTCATTACATCAAAAACAGACCATTCCCATACTTTTTCTCCTTTATGGTTTAGAACCAGAATTCCATCTCCTTTTACCGTATCTTTTTTTGCACCACCCACCGGAGTCAAATCAACCTCTCGTATATCGTATATTAAGGTAGTAATATTTCCATTTTTATCTAAATCAACTTCATGATGAAATGATTCTTTTATTCCGTTTTTACCTGTTTCGGCTTCAAACAAAATATTTCCGAATTTATCGTATTCAATAATTTTTCTGCCACTCGTAAATTTAAGTGTATCATTACTTAAAATCCCTAGCAAAGTTTCTTTATCTGTCCATTTTGAAACTTTAAAATTTTCTTCATTTCTTTGATAACTTACTAGTTCGCCCGACCCATTAATTATAAACATAAATCCTGGTACTTGTCTTGAGTGAAAATGTAAATACCCTTCAAAATTTACACTTGCCAAACTATCTGTATTTCTAAAATAAGGTACCCATGGTATTTTTGAAGTAGTTTTGAAATTATATTTCTTACTGATTTTTCTCTGTTTTTTCTTTTGAGCAATTACATTAAAGAAGTATTTAGAATTTAAACTCAGATCAACCAATGTTAAATTATGTTGATTTGAGTTTTTTGATATTGGAGAATAAAACACTATGGAATCCTTTTGTGATTTATCAATAAATTTCCAATACCTGATGTAAGCATCTGTTCCCTCTGAAGTCTTAACATCAAATTTTATTTTTAAGGCGTTATCAGGTTCAGAATTCATTTTAATTAATCCTATTTCACATTTATTTTCAGATTCATTAGAAACTAAATTACATGATTGCACCATCAAGGTCAAACTCATAAAAAAGAAAAAAAGTCTCATAAATAATTTTTAATTAAAATCATTGGCCTCTTGAAATAAGAGGCCAGTGATAAATCCAACATATATTAACTCAAAAACTATTTGAAGGATTTGGATCCATATTTGGATTCAAATTCAATTCAGTACGTGGAATAGGCAATAATTGATGATCTGGCGTAACTACTACTGGGTGACCTTGTTCCTCCAAGTAGGTCGTCATCGTAGATTCAAATATATTATGTCTAATTAAATCGTCTTTTCTATGTCCTTCAGCGGCCAATTCTATTGCCCTTTCTTTAAGTATAGCATCTCTAAATTCTGTTTTACTTAACCCTTCTGGAAGATCACTCAACCCGGCTCTGTTTCTAACTTGATTAATTGCCATATAAGCAACACTATTTGGACCATTTAATTCGTTTTCAATATCAGCTTTTAAAAGCAAAACATCTGCGTAACGTAAAATAGGCACGCCAAGTTGAGAATTTCCATAATTATCATAAGCTGCATAACCAGTTCCGGGTGCAGTTAGATCTCTGTTATAATGACCAAATTTTCTAATAATTGCAAATCCCCATTTTTCAATTGCGCTATTATTACCTCCCCAATAAGGAGAGAATTCATCAAAATAAACTTCCAATCTTTCATCGCCTTCTTCTATAGAATTATACAAACTAGGTGGTAAACCAACGGTCCACCAACCTGTATCATAAGCCCATGGTGTAAAAGCTTTTATATGATGGTTTGATGCTACACTATACTGCTCTCCCATCGATAATACAGAAAAAATAAATTCATTATCTAATCTATTTGACTCGAAAAATAATTCCAAATAGGAACCTTCTGTGTATAAATCATATTTACCTAAATTGATTAAATTATCAATATTCTTACCTGCTTCTTCCCATTTTCCTTGTCTTAATTGTACTTTTGCCAAAATACCATAGGCAGCTCCCTTAGTTGCTCTTCCTGGAGATCCATTACTCTCGGGTAAATTTGCAATTGCCGTATTAAGATCTTTTTCAATTTGAATGTAACAATCATCTTTTGAGCTCCTTGGCAAACCAGGACTATCATTAGAAGTTGGTTCAAGTTTCAAAGGTACTCCACCAAATACACCAACCAGATCAAAATATGTCAACCCCCTTAAAAAAGCAGCTTCACCCAATAACCTGTTTTTAGTTTCAATCTTTCCAAAGGCTTCATCATCCATTTGGTCAATTAATTTAAGTGCCCAATTAGCCCTGTTAATTACTGGATATATCGCGCTCCAAATATTTAATGCAATATCTTCATTACCCCAACGGTAAGTTTCAAGATTATCTTCTGGCTCAAGTTTGAATATATCAGTAACTCCATCTGTAGCTCTTGCCATATCTCCATATCCATAATAGTCCCATCCGCCGGCTAATAATCCATTATAAACTCCATCAACTAATGCTATAGCATCTTGCTCGCTAGTCAATGTTGCCTCAGAAAGATCTCCCTCTAATTCTTCTTTTAAATCATCATTACAAGAACTTATTACTATAATCAATAATAAATACAAGTAAGTTTTAATGAGTTTATTTAATTTAATTTTTTTCATGATATTTATTTTTAGATTCCAATTTTTAATCCTACACTAAAGGTCCTTTGATAAGGATAAGCATATGCATCAAGACCGGCTGCAACATTTAGATTTGTCGTACTTGATCTTTTAGAATTTACTTCCGGATCGAATCCGGAATAACTATCCCAAGTAAGTAAATTTAATCCTGTTATATTTATTTGAAAAATAGACAACCCCATTTTATCCAAAGTGTTAGCATCAAAATTATATGCTAAACTTATATTTTTCATTCTAATATAGGAGGCCTCTTCGATAAAATAATCATTTATCCATTCATCACCAAGCCAATGTTTTTGCGGTAAAGTTCCATCTAAATTATAAGGTGTCCATCGTTCTTTTGCTATTTCTAAAGTATTATCTTTATATCCTAAAACATTGTTACCATTGAGTTTATCAACATCAAAAACTCCGGCAAAAAATACAGATAAAGAGAAATTTTTATAACTAAAAGAATTATTAAATCCAAAAGTGTAAGCAGGGTATCCGTTTCCTAAAACTTCTTTATCATCAACATTAAATACACCATCTCCATTAATATCTTTAAACAATGCATCACCGGGTTGCGCATTAGGTTGTGGGTCATATACTTCTCCTGGTTGTAATATTCCTAAAAAACGGTAGCCATATATGGCATTGACAGGTAAACCTTCTTTTAATATAGTAAAAGATCCATCTACTCCTCCATCAATTTTTGTTTCAGGTCCTGGTAAAAAAGTAGTTCCTCCAGGTAAATTTAATTCTATTATTTCATTATCATTATAAGCGAAAGTAAAATCAGAACTCCAGCTAAAATCAGAATCTTTAGAATAATAATTATAATTTGCGCTAAATTCAATACCTCTGTTTTGAACTTCACCAGCATTAGTTAGTATAGAAGAAACACCTAATGAAGGAGCCAAACTCTTTTGTAATAGTAAATTGCTAGTATTATTTTGGTAACCAGCAATCTCCATGGTTAATTTATTATCAAAGAAACCCATTTCAATTCCTATATCTATCTTTCGAGTCTCTTCCCATTTTAAATCACTATTTCCTACTCTTGATGAAACTGTTCCGATTGATACATCTGTTCCGTTGGTAGTAACAGGAGCTGTTGGCGAAAATATACTTTGGCCTTGGCCTACCGGGAATCGATCACTTCCGGTAATTCCTAAACTTCCTCTCAACTTTAAAGATGAAATTGAATTACTGTTAAAAAATGATTCATTATGAACTTTCCAGGCAAAAGCTCCTGCAGGAAAATTTCCCCATTTATTACCTTCCCCAAATTTTGTCGATCCATCTCTACGAAAAGTAAAAGTAAACAAATACCTGTCATCAAAAGAATAATTTACCCTAGATAAGTAAGAAATTAGTTCGCTATGAGACACATATGACTCAGGAGTCAAAGGAGTAGCTCCAGATTGCAGATTGTTGTATCCTAAAGCATCTGTTGTAAAGTCTTTTGCACCAGCTGTAAAAGATTCATTATCACTCCATTCATGAGTTGTTCCAATAATGACATTTATACTATGTCTATCAATAATTTTATCATAGTTAAGTGTATTTTCAAAGGTATAGTACTTGAATAAACCATGATTCAAAGTTGCTGCACCCACCTCTACTGATGAGGCTACCAAACGAGAAGTGGAAGGTAAAAATCTCCTAATTTTTTGATTAGTAACTCTGACACCACCTTCCGTTTTAAATTTGAAATCTTTTGCAATTGTTAGTTCTAAAAATGCATTAGTAAGTACAAAATATTTACTTGATTTATTGTCTGCAATTTCTAATGTTTGTATTGGATTTACCGGCCTTACGTCTGCAAAGATCAAATGTTTATCTGCTTCAGATAAATTATCCCACACATCTGAAGTTGGAACTATTGGATTAGCTCTGAATATGCCCCTTAAAATATTATCCTGCATCGAACTTCCATCAAAACCAAGAAAGTCAGATTCTGTTGATGATAGCGAAGAATTCACACCCAATTTTAATTTACCGTCCATTAAGTTTTGATCAACATTTAAACGCATATTGTAACGGTCAAAGGAAGTGTTTTGAATTACACCATCCCATAAATACATTCCCGTACTAAAGAATGCTTTTGTGTTTTCATTCCCTCCGGATATTGATAATTGATGTTCATTTGTGGTTCCTGTTCTAAATACTTCTTCTAACCAATCTGTTTGCAATCCCAACTCATTAACTCTGTTAATTGCACTTTCTGAATAAACGGGTTCATTACCATAAAGATTAGCTAATTCGTTATGAATATTTGCATAATCATTACTATTAAGAAAATCATACGCACTTAGATCTGCATTATGTACAGAATAGTTTCCGGAATATGTTATACTTGATTTACCTTCCTTTCCTCGTTTTGTTGTAATTATCACAACACCATTTGCACCCCGTGTTCCATATATTGCCGTAGCCGATGCATCCTTTAAAATATTAACAGATTCAATATCTGAAGGATTAATACTATTATCAAGTGTTTCAAGTGGAAATCCGTCAACAACGTATAATGGACTGTTGTTACTATTGATTGAATTATTACCTCTAATTCTAATTAACATTTGCCCGCCTGGTTCAGAACTTTCTGCTGAAATTTGTACTCCAGGTGCCCGACCCTGTATCAAATTTTCAACACCAGTTACAGGTCCTTTATTAAAATTTTTAGTTGAAAGAGTAGTAATTGATCCTGTCAAATCTTTCTTTCTTACAGTTCCATATCCAATGACTACCTCATCTAATGCAACAGCATCTGGAGTAAGACTCACATTGATAGTTGTCTGGCCATTAATAGCAACTTCTTTTGTAATAAAACCGACGTATGAAAAAATAAGTATTTCTCCAACATTAGCATTGATTAAATAATGTCCATCGTAATCTGAAGAAACGCCTTTAGTTGTTCCCTTTACTTGTACAGTTGCATCTAGTAATGAGTTCCCCATATCGTCAGAAATTGTCCCTTCAATTTCTATTTGTTGAGCATTAATAGTGGAAGTGACTCCAATAATAACCAGAAACAAAAACTTTAAAAAATTGTTTTTCATTTTGTTATAATTTAATTAATAATGAGTTATAGAATTAAACGGGGTATAAAACCTGTTTTTACTATTACCAAACTTATAAACAATCATTATAGTTAAAGTGAATTTTTTCTTCTAATTGGTATGACATATTAATATTTTTGAAACATATTAGTACTTTTAAATATTTATGTTTAATCTTGTTTGTTATTTTATAGAAAATATTTTATAACCGTTTACTAAACTATATAAATTCATTATGACTAAATTATATTTATTCATACTATTTGGGTTGAATTTTATTATTAATATTAATGGGCAAAATAATGTTAATTTTTTCCATTTATCTCCAAAAACTGAAAATGAACCTATTGTTTTAATAAATACAGTCCAAGACCATTTAGGATATATATGGATGTCACATGACAAAGGGATTATAAAATACGATGGTTATGAATATTGGTTCTATTCAATGGAATCAATATTCGATAAAAGTGAAATTAAAGATAGTGTTGAGAGAATAGAGATTGATGAATATGGTAATTTATTAATCCTTTCAGTAAATGGCTTACTAGCCAGGAGAGAAGTTAATGGAAATTTTACACAGCTCAATCAATTATTTTCAAGATTGAATAAATATGTTATGGTAAATTCAATCTTATCAAATAAAAATCAAATTTGGTTGGCAGATTATTCCGGAACGATTTATTTAGAGAATAAAATCACCTCCAAATTTGATAGCATAACTACAATTCCGAATATTAAATTTAACAAAACTCAAATAATAGATCTTCAAGTCACAAAAAATAATACCTTAATTATTAGCACAGATATTGGAGTACTTTATAAATATTCTGTTGACAAAGATTTATTACAAGAAATAAATGGACCTTTTAATAATTATCCTGGTATTCTAAAAATTGTTTTAGGGGTAAATGATGACATATGGATTGGCACTGAAAATAATGGTCTATTTCATTATGATCTAACTAAGAATAAATATATTCAACATTCATATTATAAAGCTAATATAGATCTATTAGCTAAGGATCTAATAATATCACTTTATTGTGATAGTCAAGGAATCATCTGGGCAGGATCAGATGGGGAAGGACTATATCGCATTGATCCGATTACTGGAGATATACAGCTTTTTAAATATGATTATTTTGACAAATCTTCTCTTAGAAGCAATTCTATTATTGATATTAACGAAGATTCAAATAACAATTTATGGGTAATTACAAATTATGGAGATATTAACATCTTACCAAATAATGAGAATCATATTTATTATCATAAAGGGTCAACAAAAAATATAACTGCGAGAGTATTATCCATATTAAAGGATTCAAAAAATATTATTTGGATTGGAACTGATGGTAATGGGTTAGCAAAAATAAACACTTTTACAGGTAAAGAAAATCAATATTTAACTGCTGAAAATTCAATTGATGGGTTTTATATTCAATCATTAATAGAAGATGAAAACAACAATATATGGATTGGTACATATAAAAATGGACTGTGGTTTTATGATAGAAAACTGGATGAGTTTTCTAAAATTACTATTTCAAATTCTCATGGAATTTTAGCAACTGATGTTTTATCAATATTTAGTGATTCAAAAGGTAGAATTTGGGTAGGATCTGATATTTCTTTAGATATATTTAATCTTAAAAAAGAAAGACTTGTATCTTTTTCTTATTTTGATAAAGGACTGTATGGCGAAATAGTTCGGAGTATAATTGAGGACTCCGATGGCCATATATGGTTTGGGGTGGATTCAGCTGGCCTTTTTAAATTTAATGAAGCGGAAAAATTTGAAAACTCTAATTTCCAAAGATTTTCGTATACTTTAGAAGATAATAAAATAAATGATTATTATTCAATTCCATCTATGGTAGCAGACACTAAAAATGGAATTTGGTTATTGAACAGAAAAGGAGACCTTTTTTATTTTAATACTAAAAATAATACCTATAAAGAATATAATAATTTTGAGCCTTTTAGTGATGCTATATTTAAAGCAGTATTAATGGAAAATGATAATAGCCTCTGGTTAAGTTCTACTCAAGGACTCTGGAATTTTAATGTAAATGACTCAATCATTAAAAAATATTATAAAACAGATGGCTTTCAAGATGATTTTTACATACACAGAAGTGCTTATAAGGATGAGTCAGATCTTCTTTATTTTGGTGGATTAAATGGAGTAATTGGTTTTAATCCCAATAATATTTCAAAAGCTCAAATCGACTCTAAGCTTTACATAAATACAATTGAAATACTAAATGAATCTGCATCCACGTTGATACCAGAGCAAATTAAAAATGAGATAGAAAAAATCAGTCAATTAGACTTGGAATATAATCAATCATCTTTTTCCTTCCGGTTTTCAACAATTGGAAACATTTTGAATTCAAATTATTTTTACGCATACAGATTGAAGGGCTTTAATGATACATGGAAAGTTACTAAAAATGAGCGAATAGCATCTTACACTAATATTCCTTCTGGAAATTATATCTTTGAAGTTAAGTCAGGTACAAAAATAGGAAATTGGGATATTCCTGTAAAAAGTATAAACATTAAAATTAAGCCTCCTCTTTGGAAGCATCCATTTACATTTTTACTTTACTTCATCTTACTTGCTGTTTTCTTATATATTATTTATGTATGGTATAAGCTAAGACGAAATTTACTCATTCAAAAATTAAAGAATAACCAAGAAAAAGAAATTTATGATGCAAAAATGAACTTTTTCTCTAAAATGTCTCACGAGATTCAAACGCCTCTAACCTTAATTATAGGTCCTATTGAAAGTATGCTCAAAAATTCACGAAGAGAAGGTAATGCATTATTAAATCAACGGTTAAAAATAATTTCTAATAATGCCCGTCGACTCTCAAATATCGCTAATGAGATCACAACAATTAGAAATAAGGAAACAGGTCAATTAAAATTAAAGGTTTCTAGAAAAGATATTATAAAAAATATAAATGAGATTTTCGATTCATTTTTAGAAAGGGCACGATTTAAAAAAATTGATTTTGAGAGAAATAATTTTGATGAATCGTATGAATTGTGGTATGATAGCGAATTAATTGAACATATCATTTATAATTTACTTTCAAATGCCTTTAAATTCACTCCAAGTGAGGGGAAAATAATTCTTGAAACAAAAATAATTAATGAAAAAGATATGTTCATGATTAAAATCCAAGATTCTGGACATGGAATTTCAAAAAAGGAACAAGCTAAAATTTTTGAATTATTTTATCGATCAAATGAAGCTACTAATTATTATAAAGGAAGTGGAATTGGATTGGCTCTAGTAAAAGAGCTGGTTGAGCTTCATAAAGGAGAAATAACTGTTAGTTCAGAATTGGAAAAAGGAACAAAATTTAAAGTTTATTTACCTTTGAATAAAAGCAAATATTCAAAAGAAGAAATTTTTAGCTTAGAAAAAACATCAAAAAACGATTCAAAATTAAGTATAGAACAACCACTTGAGTTAATAAATATTAAAAGCAAAAAATATAAACTTTTAATTGTTGAAGATAATTTTGAAATGCAATATTTTTTGCAAGATGTATTTCATAAGAATTATAACGTATTTTTGGCTGACAATGGTGTAGAAGGGATATCTATTGCAGAAAAAGAACAGCCTGATATAATAATTTCTGATATTTCAATGCCAATCATGAATGGTTTAGAAATGTGTAGAAATCTACAAGATAATAAAAACACTTCCCATATTCCTATAATATTGTTAACTGCTAAAAATACTACTAAAACTAAATTGAAAGGGTTGAAAATTGGTGCAATTGAATTCATTCACAAGCCTTTTGATATTAAAGAACTACAATTAAAAACACATAATATTTTAACTTTAAACGAAAAAGCACTTTCACATTTTGCTTCACAGTACATTAGCATTCCAGATCAGACTAATACAAAACCAAAAGATTTAGTTTTTTTAGAAAAACTAATTGAAATTCTTAATTCGGAAATAAGCAATCCTGAATTTAAATTAGAATCTCTTTCGAGAACTTTAAATATGAGTTATTCAGTAATTTATAAAAAATGCCTAAAATTAACAGGAAAAACAATTGTTGATTTATTTAGACTTATGCGTTTAAAAAGATCTGCCATTCTTATTTGCAAAAGTGGTTATTCAATTTCTGAAGCGTGTTATAAAGTTGGTTTTAATGATACCAAGTATTTTTCTCGATGCTTTAAAAAACAGTTTAGCAAAAACCCTAGCTCATTTAAAAAAGAAGCCTCAAATTCAGACCTAGATTCTATATTATCAAAATATAAACTTAATGATTTCTAAAAAAATATAACTGTAACATTAAAAAAGAACATATGAGAATTATTATAAAAACACTTATTCTTATACTACTTACTGCTTGTGGTTTTCAAAATAATTCGAAGGATAAAGAATTATGGATAATCTCAACACCTGCAGGTAATGAAATCACAAGAATTGACAAAAGCGGAAAAACGGTAATCCCAAATGGAAGATACATTACTCCAGCTGGGAAAAGTATTGTAACCGCCCCCCACCCTTATGGATTAACCTTAAGTTCAGATGGCAATGTTGCCGTTACAGCCAATTCAGGGACCGATCCCTTATCAATTACAATTATTCGAGATATTCTATCAAAGCATCCAGATGTACAACAGATACCTCCGGGCCCTTCAACAGACAAAGGTGTATTAGCTTCGGTGTTTATGGGACTTGCTGTGTCTCCAGATAATCAAACCATTTATGTTGCTGGTGGACAAGAGAACAAAATTTATTTGTTTGATGTGAATTCAGGAGAAAAAAGAGGCGTC
>JBDLJB010000047.1:0-15691 GCA_039714555.1 Bacteroidota bacterium | reverse complement strand
TGAAAGATTGAAAGATTGAAAGATGACATTTAAGCAATTCAAAGAAAATAAAATTGTAAAGATCATAAGTAATAAATACTTTTTGATTTTAATGATCTTTGTTGTTTGGATGCTTTTTTTTGATGAAAATTCTTTCTTAAATCACCGTGAACTTGATAAAGAACTCAATAAATTAGAAAAATCAATTGATTATTACCAAAAAGAAATTGATGCAGATAATAAAATAATTTCTAATTTAAAAAATCCTGATTCTTTAGAAAAATTTGCTCGGGAAGAATATAAAATGAAAAAGAAAAATGAAGAAATTTATATTATTGAATTTGATACAATAAATGAATAAGTTATGTCTGATTTTTTATTTGATGAATTTCAGTCGGTTAGTGCCAAACAGTGGAAACAGAAGATTCAATTCGATCTAAAAGGAGCCGATTATAATAAAACATTGTTAACTGATACGAATGAAGGAATAACAATAAAACCTTTTTATCACAATGACCATTTTAAGCAATTAAATATACCTAATAGTCAACCTGATTTTAAAATTTGTCAAACAGTTTTTATAAACAATGAAAAAACTGCAAATCATTTAGCGCTTGATGCCCTGAAAAGAGGTGCAGATTCAATTAAATTTATAGCTGATAAACCTTTTGATCTTAAAAAATTATTTAAAGATCTTATTACTTCACAAGATCTACAAATTCATTTTCAATTACAATTTTTAGATGAAGGGTTTATTGTAGAATTACTCGATAAAATAAATCATAAAAATGTTTTTTTAAATATTGATCTTATCGGTAATTTGGCTAAAACCGGAAATTGGTTTTTTAATAATAAAAAAGATCATGAGGTTTTAATGTCATTATTAAGTAGATCTGATAAAAATACAGGAATTTTAGGTGTTGATGGATCTTTATACCAAAATGCAGGAGCAAATACAGTTCAGCAAGTAGCTTATGCTTTGGCTCATGCCAATGAGTATTTGAATTTTATCCATGTAAATGGAATTAATTCTGTAAAGAAGATCAATTTTAATTTTGCTATTGGGAATAATTACTTTTTTGAAATTGCCAAACTAAGAGCTTTTAGGTATTTATGGAAATTGTTATTACAAGAGTACGATCTTGATATTAAAGCAAATATTTTTGTTCAACCTTCTTTGCGGAACAAAACACTTTATGATTTTAATGTAAATATGTTGCGAACTACAACTGAATGTATGAGTGCAATTTTAGGTGGTGCAAATACAATAAGTAATGCTGCATACGATGAATTTTTTCATAAAAAGAATGAATTTGGAGAAAGAATTGCACGAAATCAATTGATAATTTTGAAAAAAGAGAGTAGTATTAAAAATGATGATTTTGCCAACGGCTCATATTATATTGAAGAATTGACCTACGAAATTGCAGATAAGGCTTTGCGAATTTTTAAAGGTATTGAAAAAAGCGGTGGTTTTATTCAACAACTTTTTGAAGGTACGATTCAACGAAAGATCAAAGAGAATGCTACAAAAGAACAAGATCAATTTGATAAAGAAAATTTAGTTTTATTAGGAACAAATAAGCACCCAAATATGGATGATAAAATGGAAGACAATATTGAATTGTATCCATTTGTAAAGACCAAACATCAAAAAACAGAAATTCAACCAATAATATCAATACGTTTGGCTGAGAAATTAGAAAAAGAAAGATTGAATAATGAGTCTGTTTGAAATTTAGATACTTGAAAAAATTAAATAATGAATCGTAAAAACATTCAAAATATAAAACTCGAAACAAAGAACAACGAACAGCAAACACATAGTTTTGTTGCCGGAATCCCGCCATTTTTACGTGGGCCTTATTCAACAATGTATGTTCGCCGACCCTGGACCATTCGTCAATATGCTGGATTTTCAACTGCTGAAGAAAGCAATACTTTTTACAGAAAAAATTTAGCAGCCGGGCAAAAAGGTTTATCTGTTGCTTTTGATCTTGCAACACATCGAGGTTATGATTCTGATCATGAAAGAGTACAAGGCGATGTTGGAAAAGCCGGTGTTGCCATTGATTCTGTTGAGGATATGAAGGTTTTATTTGATCAAATTCCATTGGATAAAATGTCGGTTTCCATGACAATGAACGGGGCCGTTTTGCCTATTTTGGCGTTTTATATTGTAGCTGCTGAAGAACAAGGTGTGAAACCGGAATTGCTGTCAGGTACGATTCAAAATGATATTTTAAAGGAGTTTATGGTGCGTAATACCTATATTTATCCACCCACTCCCTCTATGAAAATAATTGCTGATATCTTTAAATATTCAACGGCAAATATGCCTAAATTCAATAGTATTTCTATTTCCGGCTATCACATGCAAGAAGCCGGAGCCACACCCGAAATAGAATTGGCATATACATTGGCTGATGGTTTGGAATATATTAAAACAGGATTGGCTTCAGGAATGAATATTGATGAATTTGCACCTCGTTTGTCTTTCTTTTGGGCTATTGGTATGGATCATTTTACCGAAGTTGCAAAATTACGTGCCGGTAGAATGTTATGGGCAAAGATCATTCAACAGTTCCAACCCAAAAACCCAAAATCTTTAGCTTTAAGAACACATTGTCAAACCAGTGGATGGAGTCTTACTGCTCAAGATCCTTTTAACAATGTAGCGCGTACAACTATTGAAGCAATGGCTGCTGCTTTGGGCGGAACACAATCTTTACATACCAATGCTTTGGATGAAGCGATAGCTTTACCAACCGACTTTTCGGCAAGAATAGCCAGAAATACTCAGATTTTTATTCAAGAAGAAACCAATATAACCAAAACAGTTGATCCCTGGGCAGGTAGTTATGAATTAGAAAAATTGACTGATGATATTTCTGCGAAAGCGTGGGAGTTGATTCAGGAAGTGGAAGAATTAGGTGGAATGACCAAAGCAATTGAAAAGGGTATTCCTAAAATGCGCATTGAAGAAGCTTCAGCTAAAAAACAAGCCAGAATTGATAGTGGAGAAGATATCATTGTAGGTGTAAATAAATATCAATTAAAAGAAGAGGAAGCAATCGCTATTTTAGAAGTTGATAACAATGCAGTTCGTGAGGCTCAAATTAATAGTTTACAAAAAATAAAAGCCAATAGAAATAGCCTAACGGTACAAGAAACATTAAATAATTTGACCAATTGTGCACAAACAGGTAAAGGAAATTTATTAGATTTGGCTGTTAAAGCTGCTCGTGAAAGAGCTACTTTAGGTGAAATATCAAATGCTTTAGAAAAAGTTTTTGGTAGATATAAAGCGCAAATTAATACGATTAGTGGTGTGTATAGTAAAGAAATTAAAAATGATGAAAGTTTTAAGAAGGCTTTAGCTTTATCTGATGAATTTTCTGAATTAGATGGAAGGCGACCAAGAATTATGGTTGCTAAAATGGGACAAGATGGGCATGATCGTGGAGCGAAAGTAATTGCAACCAGTTTTGCAGATCTGGGCTTTGATGTTGATGTAGGGCCCTTATTTCAAACTCCGCAAGAAGTAGCCAAACAGGCAGTTGAAAATGATGTGCATATTTTAGGTGTTTCTTCTTTGGCTGCGGGACATAAAACATTGGTACCGCAAGTAATTGAAGAATTGAAAAAATATGATAGAGAAGATATATTGGTGATTGCCGGGGGTGTTATTCCGCCTCAGGATTATCAATTTTTGTTTGATGCTGGTGTAATAGGTGTGTTTGGTCCAGGGTCAAAGATTAGTGAATCAGCCATAAATATTTTAAATATTCTGATTAAAAATATAAGAACCTGAGTTAGGAGAATAATCTAGTATAAAAAAACTATTTCCACTGAAGGAAATAGTTTTTAAAATAGGTTTATAAGTTACTTAGTTTTTAAGTATTTTAAAAGTTCCTTGTTTGCCATTTTCATCTTCAATTTTTATAAAATAAATACCATTCGAAAAATTCTTCAAACTAATACTGTTATTTTGCTTTTTTACACTTAATTTTTGTCCATAAATATTAAATATTTCAACCTTGTTAATATTAATAAAATTTGGATTTGAAATGTTTACTATACCAGAAGTAGGATTTGGATAAAGACGTATGTTTTGTTTTATAGAAGAATCATCAATTGCTAATAGATTACTATATTTTTGTAACAAATAATCAATAAGATCCTTTCTTTGAGCACTTTCTTCTATCCCTTCAATGGCAAAACCCAAGTATTCAACACCACCTGTAGGCCCTTGGTAGCTAACTCCAGCTAATCCACTACTTTCACTTACTCCATCATAAATAAATGTTTTTACAGAACCGTTTTTAGTTTTAATAACATCAGGGTATGTGTTATTTAATATTGATGAATCATTACTCAAATCGTATGTTATATTGTTATTATCTTTAACTCTATAATTATTTGGAGTCGGATTATCACTAATGTATTCGGCCTTTAAATAGTTTTCATAAAAAGATTTATCAGTTGAATTACCTTTTTCAACCAGATCCCAACCAATTTCATTACCTGATACAATAAAAACACCACCATTATCAATAAAATCTTTTACTTTGGTTTGCTCAGATATTTCAAAAGTATGGTCAGCTGTACTTTCATCCAATAACATCCAGATTACAAACTGAAAATCGTTTAGATTAACTTCTCCGTTGATAACAGCATCATTAGTTGCCGATGAAAAAGTGCGTCCCAACTGAGTTAAAGGTTCATCATATTGAACAATAGCATCATATATTCGCCTTTCAACACCATCAATTATCAAAATATCAGACTGATACTGACTTGGTATTGCTGCTAGGGGAGTAGATCTATTAGAAGCTCCATCATTATTGATCGCTTCTATTTTAAAATAAGTAACCTCGCCTTGTGTTAAATTATCTATGGTAATGGTTGTATTTGCAGATTCAGTAACTTTTTGATAAGAAGCATTATCAGCACTTTTATAGACTCCATATTTTGTAGCATTTTCTACTGATTTAATTTTAATTTCTACGTTTTCAGTACCCTTTCTAATAACACTAAATGATTCCGGAGTTTTTGGAGCATTTGCACTTGATATATAACATGAATAATTAGCAACATCATCGCGAATGGTTTGAAGTTTGTTATGAAGATTTGCTCCCGGACAAGCGGTTGAGGTACAACTAGCTCCGGGATATTGGTCATAACCATCTTTATGCCCTGAGATGGTTTCAATATTACCACCTAAAGCAGCAACATAACCCGTTGTTTGAACGTCAATACCCTTATCAGTAGCATCCCAGGCAATCATATCTTTTAAAGAATTCATTCCTGTTGTAGAAGGTTGTGTTGTTCCTTCGTAATCACCAATAAAACATATACCCGTTGAAATAGCATTCATACACGGAGAATGCGCTCCCCTAACACGATCACCTCTGCCTTCATAAACAACTCCATTAGGGTCGATCAACCAGTTATAACCTATATCAGCCCAACCTCGGGAATTAACATGATAATCCCAATAACTTCTTACAACAGCTGCATAATCTGAACTAACTGTATTACCTGCTGAGTGATGTACAACAATATGTGTTGGGTTAATAATTGAAGGGTTTATTTGTTTTGGACAATCGCCTGAAGGGCACCAATCCAATCTGCCTTGAAAAGAAGGTTGTGCGCAACCCGAAACTATTTGTTTATTTGCATCTTTTATGGTTATATTTTTTGAAATATTTTTCGTGAATTCCGGAAAAAACAACCGAAAAATAATTTTAGAATTTGTAGGTGTTAATGTTTTAAATTGAATATCTTCAAATGCTTGTTCAATGAATGACACGCCTAAAACTACTCTACCGATATCTTCTCCTTCATGAGGTTTTGGAATGGTAATCCATTCGCTCCAAGTATTTTGATTTTTTAATCTGTAAAACACAGTATTACTAAAAGTTAGATCTTTTGTATGACCACTTAACATCACAAAGGGAGATGTATTTTTAAAGTCAATTTTTGTAGCTTCGCTCTTGGCGTAATTTTCTGAAGAAAATTGTTGAATAATTTCAATACTCGAGTCTTGAGAATAAATAGAAATTGAATTTATAGATAAGATAAAAAATATTAAATAAGTAAAGGGATTGTTGAAAGTAGTTTTATGCATAATATTGCGCTTTTATGCAGTAAAAGTAAATATTTTAATTTACAATAGAAAAAAAGTATTAAGAGTTTTGATATTCTTAAAACACTCACAGGGTAAATCAGGCCACCCCTGTGATTATGATTAAAAGTTTTTAGATCTTCTCAAACTTAACAGTAAAATGTCTCATGATTGGTGCTTCATCAATAATTCTATATCCAGATTTTGCTTGATCTCGTGTGTCATAAATATTTTTTAAAGCTGCAGCAATATATTCCATATGGTTATGGGTATAAGTTCTTCGTGGAATTGCTAGCCTTACCAATTCTAATTCAGGATATCTGTTTTTACGCGTAAAAGGATCACGATCAGCTAAAACAGTACCAATTTCAACACCTCTAATTCCCCCAACAATATATAGTTCAATTGCCAGAGCCTGAGCACGATATTCATCTCTTGGTATGGTGGGTACAAATTTATTGGCATCAATAAAAATTGCATGACCACCATAAGGTTGAATTACAGGTACGCTGTATTGGGTTAGTTTTTCGCCTAAATGAGATACCTGTTTTATACGGCTTTCTAAATAATTAAATTCGGTTGCCTCGTCTAAACCTATGGCTAAAGCAGCCATATCTCTTCCATTCATACCTCCATAGGTTAAAAATCCTTCATACATAATGTTAAAAACACTAGCTTTTTTATAAATATCTTCATCATTTAAAGCAATAAAACCACCCATATTTACCAAACCATCTTTTTTAGAGCTCATGGTCATACCCTCCCCATAAGAAAAAGCTTCTTTGGCAATTTCTTTAATGGTTTTATCTTGATAACCTTCTTCACGAGTTTTAATAAAGTAAGCATTTTCAGCAAAACGTGCAGAATCAAATAATAATGGAGTATCATAGGATTTACACAATTTAGAAACAGCTTTTATATTTTTCATTGAAACGGGTTGGCCACCTGAACTATTACAAGTAATGGTAAGTATAACAAAAGGAATTTTATCTTTTGGATTATCTTTTAATACTTTTTCAAGTTTTTCTAGATTTACATTGCCTTTAAAGGGATGGTAAATTGTAGTATCAAAAGCTTCATCAATTGTACAATCAACGGCAGTTGCTTTTCTAAACTCTATATGTCCTTTGGTTGTATCAAAATGTGAATTTCCTGGCACAAGATTGCCCTCTTTTACCATTACTGAAAACAATACATTTTCGGCAGCTCTACCTTGATGAGTGGGTAAAAAATATTTGAAACCGGTAATATTCTGAACGACTTCTTTTAGTTTCAAAAATGATCTGGAACCGGCATAACTTTCGTCACCTTGCATCATTGCGCCCCATTGTCTGTCACTCATTGCACCAGTACCTGAATCGGTTAAAAGATCAATGAAAACTTTATCAGAAGATAAATTAAATAAGTTATAATTGGCATCTTTTATCCATTGCATTCTTTGTTCCTGAGTGGAGCGTTTTATGGGTTCAACCATTTTGATTTTATAGGGTTCGGCATAGGGTAATTCCATGATTATTTATGTTTAAAGAAAAAAGTTAAAAGTAAAAAGTTAAAAGGTTATCTGCTGTTAATACAAGTAAAATTTAAAAAATATTAAGATCATTTAAATTCAAAGAAGCATGCTTATTGCATAGGGCTTTTGATATTTACAAAAACTAAGTTTTGCATATTTCGTAAAAAACTAGTTTAAATTAAGAACAAATTTATAATATTATTTTTTAATCCTATTATAAATTATGAAATACTTAGATTATTATTTTTATCTAAATATTTACTAAAAATATTATAGCTTTAGTTAAAAAGCTTAAATTTGCAATCATAAAACAGAAAATTATGCACAATAAGAATATAAAACTTGTAATTGCCGGATTAATAATTGCATGGGCGGTTTTTGAATTTGTAAAAGGACATATATGGAATGGTATTTCAATTTTGTTATTGGCAGGGATCTTTATATTTTTTTATTTTAAAAATGAAATTTTGTTGTTAGCCTTTATGAAATTACGTAAACAAGATATGGAAGGTACTTCAAAATTATTGGATAGAATTAAAAACCCTTCAACAGCCTTATTAAAGAAACAAGAAGGTTATTATAACTTCTTACGCGGAATTACTTTGTCGCAAACCAATTTAACACAAGCAGAAAAACATTTTAAAAAGGCTTTAAATTTAGGTTTATCAATGGATCATGATAAAGCTATGGCAAAATTACAATTGGCAGGTATTGCTTTGACTAAGAGAAGAAAAAGAGAAGCAACAAACTTAATTGCTGAAGCAAAGAAATTAGATAAACATGGCATGTTGAAAGATCAGATTAGAATGGTTAAACAACAAATGAAGAAGATTTAATAATTTTATTACATTCCTTAATGAGTGAAAATTATATGGATTGGATAGGCTATTTAGCTTCATTATTTGTAGCAGTTTCTTTTACTTTTAAAAATATTAAATACCTTAGAATTGTAAATATTATTGGTTGTGTTACTTTTGTGATCTATGGATTCTATATTCAATCATATCCAATAATTATTACAAATTTGTTTATTTTTATAATGAATGTATTTTATCTATTTAAAGGAAGTAAAGAGGTATTTAATTAAATATTAAACTTCTAATAAGTATAGATTTTTTAAACTTGAATAGTATGAAAACCCGAAGAAATTTTATCAAACTTTCTGCTTTAGGAAGTGCCGGTTTAGTTGCAAGTACAGCTTTAGCCAACAATAATGATTTTATTGATGAATCATATTTAAATAATAAAAAAGTAACTAAGCCTATAGTTATTTCTACATGGAATCACGGTATGGCTGCCAATGAGGCTGCCTGGAAAATTTTAGCAAATAAGGGTGCTGCTTTAGATGCTGTTGAAGCGGGTGTTAGAGTTACTGAATCTGATCCTAATAATACGAGTGTTGGTTTGGGTGGATTACCTGATAGAGATGGATTTGTAACACTTGATGCTTGTATAATGGATCAACATAATAATTGTGGAGCTGTTGCTTTTTTACAAGATATTGAGAATCCTATTTCAGTTGCTCGTAAAGTTATGGAAGATACAAACCATGTTATGTTAGTAGGTGAAGGAGCACAACAATTTGCTTTTGAAAAAGGGTTTAAAAAAACGAATTTGCTTACAAAACAATCAAAAAAAGATTGGGAAATCTGGAAAGAGAAATCACAATATCAGCCGGTGATCAATAGTGAAAATCACGATACAATAGGTTTGTTAGCTTTAGACGAAAAGGGAAACTTATCGGGTGCATGTACAACAAGTGGTATGGCATATAAATTACATGGAAGGGTAGGAGATTCACCAATTATTGGTGCAGGTTTATTTGTTGATAATGAAGTTGGTGCAGCTTGTGCAACAGGAGTTGGTGAAGCGGTAATTAGAATATCTGGAAGCGCAATTGTTGTTGAATTGATGCGTAATGGAATGTCGCCAAATGATGCTTGTAAAGAAGCAGTAAATAGAATTCTTAATAAACATAAAAGTATAAAAAATTTGCAAGTAGGATTTATTGCTTTAAATAAATATGGTGAAACCGGTGGTTATAGTGTTTACTCAGGATTTAATTATGCATTACATACTCACGATAAGAATAAAATGATTGATGCAAAATTTGATAGAGAAGAGTAAAGGTTAATTTATATAAAGACATTATTATAGATCTAGCTATTATCAAATATTTAAGCATTAAAATATTGTGTTATTAGAAATATTTTCAGTCTATTAAAAGATAATAAAAGCAAAACTTTTCTTGATGAATATTGAAATTTGTACTGATTCTTTAACAGGTGCTTTAGCAGCTGAAAAATTTGGGGCTAAAAGAATTGAATTGTGTTCTGCTTTATCTGTTGGAGGCCTAACACCAAGTTATGGCTTAATACAACAATGTGTTGCTAAAGCTGATGTAGAAGTACATGTTATGATTCGGCATAAAGAAGGAAATTTTAAATACTTATCACAAGATGTTGAATTGATGAAAGTTGACATTGAAGCAGCAAAAAGGGCAGGTGCTCATGGTGTTGTTTTTGGCGTTTTAAATGCTCAAAATGAAGTTTCTGATTATAATAAGGAACTTGTTGATTTTTCAAAAGCTTTAGGTTTAGAAGTTACTTTTCATCGTGCTTTTGATCTTGTTGACGACTACAAACCGGCAATTAAAAAAATAATTGAATTTGGATTTGATCGATTGTTAACATCTGGTATGCAAAGTAAAGCTGAGCAGGGAATTGATATTATTACTGACCTTCAAAGTAATTATGGTAATAAAATCCAAATTATGGCTGGAAGTGGAATTAATGCTGATAATGTACAAAAAATTGCTAGTTCGGGAATAAATGATATTCATTTTACAGCAAGAAGATCTATTGGTGATAATGCCAAACTTTCAATGGGGGAAAGTATGGTTGTTGATGAAGATAAGATAAAAAATATTTTAAAAAATTTGGATTCTTAATTTAATAGAAAGAAATATTTTAAATCTGTAAATTAAATTTTTGAACCGCAATTATAACAAAATTCAGCATCATCTTTGTGATTTTCGGCTGAGCAATGAGAGCAGCATTGTGTATTTAAATGAACTTTTTGTGAAGCTTGTTTAGTGAATTCTGCAGTAACAATACCGGTAGGAATGGCTATAATTCCATAACCTAGAATCATTACAATGCTGGCTAAAAGTTGACCGAATGGAGTTTGTGGTGCAATATCTCCATAGCCTACTGTGGTCAATGTAACAATTGCCCAATATACACTTTTGGGGATACTTGTAAAACCACTTGCTTCACCTTCTATTAGATACATAAAAGTACCTACAATGACGCATACAATTACAACTGCTAGTATAAAAACAAATATTTTATACTTACTCGATATTAAAGCTTTCCCCAATTTATTTGCCTCACCTACATAGCGAACTAATTTTAAAATTCTAAAGACACGTAATAGCCTGAAGGCTCTCAATGCAACTAATGCATGTCCACCAGCAAAGAATAGTGATAAATATTTAGGTAAAGTTGACAATAGGTCAATGACACCGTAAAAGCTAAAAATATATTTTGAAGGTTTTTTTACACTAATAATTCTGGCAATATATTCTATGGTAAAAAATATGGTAATGATCCATTCAGAAATATTGAAAAAAGTATGGTATTTCTCATCAAGTTCATCAACACTTTCAAGCATTACCAAGATAATACTTGCAACAATTAACCACAATAATACAACGTCAAATAATTTTCCGGTTTTTGTATCGGCTTCGTAAATTATTTCGTGTAAATGTTCCTGCCAGTTATTTTTTTTAGAATTACTTTTCAAGAAATTATATTTGTTCTAAAATTATGAAACTATTTTTTTAATAAAGTATAATCTTTAAACTTTTTTTAATTTTTATAGATTTATACTATTTCAACTCCGTTTTTTCTAAAACAATTAATGTTTTTTGATTTTTTATTATTTGATTAAAAAGTTCTTTTAAATATTGATATTCTTCAGTGCTATAAACAGATTTATGAATTGATATTTTTGAGATTAAAGTGATTTTATTATCCTTTTCATCGCACTTAGCAACAAATGAACCTCCTTTATCAGGTAATTTTAAACTAATAGATTCTGGCAGAGATTTTATTTTATATGTATTTGGAATTTCAATATTGGCAATATAGGTTTCGATAAAATTAAATCCGAAATCTACAGGATAGTAACGCTGATTTAGATTAAAAGGATTTTTATCATATTTATCAATAAATGGATTAATATAGAGTTTATTACCTACTTCTTCTGTAGAAAGGACGGTTACTTCAGAAGATTCCAGAAGAGGTTTTTCAAAGTTTTCCAGATTGTTGTTTTTATATGAATCTATTTCAATATTTTCAATTTTATCCTCTTTATAGCTAAGGTAATCTTCTTCAGTATTATTTTTTATTCTATCTCTTTTATATTTGGCAAAGTATCCATTATTAGTTTCAGAAAGTGTACCCGAAAGATTATTTTCATCAGTTAATTTTAGTTTTGCAACTGTTCTGTTATAAGTTTTAACTTTTGGAACAATATCTAACCAAAAACTACCATTATCAAAATCTAATACCCTGCCATAACCATTTAATGCTTTATAGGGCAGCATGCCAAACTGTAAGTTTTTATCTGAAGCATCTAAAGTGTAATTTAGTTTATTTATATATGCATATGCTACTACATAATTAAAGTCAGTCATAACGGGGTGTAATTTTGTAGGAAATCCATTGTCTCTTGTTGAAATGAACATAAGATTAGATTCTATTCCAGCAGCTTTTAACGCATTTACTAAGGCAGTATTTATTTCAGAAACACTCCCAATATTCTCTTTGTAGGCTTTTTTGACATTAACATCTTTATAAATATATTTTTTATTTTCATTTAATGAAAAGTGGTTTTGAACAAAACTATAAACTGCTTTAGCTCTTGGAATACTTCCTTCTATATTTAAAATCTCAGGGGGTATGTTATTAGTGAAAAATGATTTATTATTTAATTGTTTGCCTATACTTTCATCTATTTTAAATTGTCTATCTGTATCTTTCCAGGTAGTTGTGAATTCTTCTATTCTTCCATCAGGATAAGATATTTTAGAAAGTTCAAATTTTATTGTTGAAATATAATTGTCTTTTGTTGTTGAAAAATCTTCTTCTTCAATTAATGCAGGAATATCTTGCATTGCATAGGTTAACTCTTCACAACTTGCAGTACTTCCACTAATTTCGAAGCATCGTTGTTTAAGTTTTGCTTCATTGATTAGTAATTTTTGTGATCCCTTTAAGGTTCTGTTATACTGCCAATACCCTGGAATTATGGCGTGATATTCACTGTAAATCTTTGGAATTTCAGATTGAAATTTCCAGCCTTCAAAATTGAAAAAAAATTCAGACTCAAGATCATAACGATATTCTAATACACTACCAACTTTAACATTAGGAAATGTAAAAGTTACTTCTTTATATGTATCGTTAAGTTTTGTTGTAAAAATATTATTTTTGGTTAAAGGCATTTTAGCCTCTCCATTATTATATGTAAATGCTGTAATATTTTTTACTTTTTCACCACTTTTATTTTTCTTATTATAAAGGTAAATTTTAACTGTAGCATTTTCTTCACCTTCTTTTTTTAAGATCTTTATCTTTTTATAGATTGTTGTCTTCAAAAAAATAATTCCACTATTTTTTTTTACCTCAGTATTTCCATGTTCATAAAGTACGACAGCGTTAGCAGTTGTATCTTTATTGTATATCGTCATTGTTAGTTCTTTATTCTTAATATCACCAAAATAATATGGATATTTATATTGTGAAAAAAGATTAATTGTAGTTGCAAATAGAATAATCGTTAAAAAGTATTTCATAGCAATTCTAAAATATTTTGAGTCTTAAAAAGGCTTTCAATATCTGAAATATTTTTTATAATTTCTATATAAATACATGTTTTTTTAGAACCGTATGATCTTCTCTACTTTTTCTTTTTGTAAATAAGAATTGATGATATTATTGTACTTATGAGAATACTTATTAACTGAGATCAATGAACGCAAAATTTCAATATTGGTTATCTGGTAACTTAAGTCGGTAAAACCATAGCCTTTAAATTCATTATCTTCGATTAATAACACTGATTTTTCAGAAATATCTTTTCCTTTATCAATTAAGATCATATTAGGGTTGCTAAATCCAAAATTAAACTCATTGTGATTGAGTTTAGAATTGTATTTGGGTCTATGAATTGTTATTTCTTCAAAAAATTTAATTTGCATTACCAACTTACTTCCGGTTTCTTCATAAGTAACAGATATCATTTCTTTTTGCATTTTACGCATATTTGTTGATGTTCGTAAAAACAATTTATTGACACTTTTTTTTAGGTTTTTACCTTTACCAACATAAATTATTTCACCTTTATATTTATGAATGTAAAAGACCCCGGTTGAGGTAGGCAAAGTATCTAAAATTTTAAGCAATTTTTGCGAAAGATCTCTATGATTTCCTGTTTTTATAGTATTTTTTACAATTTCTTTTTGCGTGTCTTTTTGTAATAATATTTCAAAAAGTTTGATTGTTGCCAAAGCATCTCCATTAGCCCGATGCCTGTCACTCATGGGGATACCAACTTTTCTACATAATTTTCCTAAACTATAGGATTCTAATCCGGGAATTAATTTTTTACTCAACTCAACAGTGCAAAGCGTAGGAAGTTCAAAATTAAAGCCTAAACGACGAAATTCAGTTTTAAGGATCCTGTAATCAAAATTAGCATTGTGAGCAACCAATACAGAATCTTTGGTAATTTCAACAATTTGTTTTGCGATCTCATAAAATTTAGGCGCATTTTTAAGCATATTATTATTGATTCCGGTGAGTTGTACAACAAAGGGTTGAATTTCTTTTTCAGGATTTACAAGGCTGATAAACGAATCAATAACATCATGACCGTCATATTTATGAATGGCAATTTCGGTAATACCTTCTTCATTATATCTTCCTCCGGTAGTTTCTATATCAATTATTACGTACAAATTGTTTATTTTTTTTTGTTTTGATTATTGTTTTTGTATTGCAATTGTTAATTATCAACAGCCAATCTTTGTTCACGATTGGCAATTTCCCATGCTGTATAAAATATCAATTGCGTTCGTTTTGTTAATATTGTATAATTAATTTTATCGGCTGTATCAGTAGGTTTATGGTAATCTTTATGGACTCCGTTAAAATAAAAAATTATTGGAATATTATTTTTTGCAAAATTATAATGGTCAGATCTGTAATAAAATCTGTTGGGGTCATTATCATCATTATAAATATAATCCAACTTTAATTTAGTATAATTATTATTTACATCTTCTGAAATTTTATGAAGTTCACTGCTCAATTTATCAGCACCGATCAAATAGACATATTCAGGTTTATTCTTATGTTCATTATCAACTCTTCCAACCATATCAATATTTAAATTACACACTGTATTTGACAATGGAAAAATTGGATGAACAGTATAATATTTAGAACCGAATAAACCTTCTTCTTCACCTGTGAAATGTAAGAATAAAATTGAACGTTTAGGTCCATCTCCTTCTATTTTTGCTTTTTGAAATGCTTTTGCAATGGCTAAAACAGCCGATGTTCCTGAGGCATTGTCATCTGCTCCGTTATAAATATTTTTTCCTTTTATTCCTAAGTGGTCATAATGTGCTGAAATAATTAATAATTCATCAGGTTTTTCGTTTCCACGGATATAAGCAACAACATTTTCACTACTTGAATTTGAATGTTTCTTCAAGAATTCTTGGGGAATTTTTTGAAAATAATTTTCAAAACCCAAAGGAGGTTTGATGCCTAATTTTTTGTATTGTTCTGCTATATATTTGGCAGCAATTTTTTGACCATTTTCACCGGTTCTTCTTCCTTCAAAATCATCTGAAGCCAATTTGTAAATGTTTGTTTTAAGATCATTTGGTGATATTTCACCTCCATAGGTATTTTTAACCAGTTCATTAGTGAAACTCGTTCTTTTACTTGTTCCACAAGAAATAAACGTAATAATTATAGATAAAAAGAATA
>JBDLJB010000046.1:0-15787 GCA_039714555.1 Bacteroidota bacterium | reverse complement strand
AGCTACACGTAAGACAATATCCGGTTGGGAACATTACTCATTACCTTCTATTAAGGAATGTATAGACTTAAACCTGCAAATGGGAAAACGTACCAATCCCGACATCCAGTGTGTTGGAATAAGTATAGATACATCAGGATTATCAACAAATGAGCGAGAATTATATCTTGCAAATTTATCAAAAGAAACAGGCTTACCTTGTGTTGACCCGTTGATAGATGGCTGTAATGCTATTATAGATTATATTAATAACAAAGATTATAATAAATAAAAATTAGTAAATATGTCAATAAAACTTAGTGTACATCAAGAAGAATGGAATGTAACTACACCATTTCGTATATCAGGAAGAGAGTGGAAAACAGCCGAAGTTGTCGTAGTAGAATTACAGGACGGGGACATTATCGGCCGAGGAGAAGCTGCAGGTATTTTTTACTTTAATGAGACAGCTGCTTCAATGACCGTCCAAGTGGAAAAAGTGGCAGCACAAATTGAAGCAGGTGCCTCACGTACTGACCTACTTGAAATACTTCCCCCGGGTGGAGCACGTTATGCAATAGACAGCGCGCTATGGGATCTGGAGGCAAAACGATCGGATAAACGGGTATGGGAGTTAGCAGGTATAAGTCTTAAAAAGACGGTTACCGTCTTTACCATTGGTCTGGAAGATGAACCTGAAGCAATGGCAAAAAAAGCTGCTGCTGCTGCACATCATCCGTTTCTTAAAGTAAAACTTGGAGCTGATCGACCGGTAGAACGTATAGAAGCCATTCGCCGTGTTCGACCTGATGCGACAATTGTTATTGATGCTAACCAGGGTTGGACTTTTAATCAACTTCAAGAAGTTGCACCAAAATTAAAGGATCTTGGTGTTACTATGATTGAACAACCACTTCCACGTGGAGCAGATGAGCAGCTGGAAGATTACAATTCCCCACTTCCTTTGTGTGCCGATGAAAGCTGTGTTCATGGTGGTGATATAGAGCTGGTATCGAAACGCTACCAAATGATCAACATTAAGCTGGACAAAAGCGGAGGATTGACCCATGCCATTGAAATGGCTGAAGAAGCCAGGAGGCGTAATCTTGGTCTCATGGTAGGATGCATGCTGGGTACTTCCCTTGCAATGGCACCCACTTTCGTTGCGGGCTTACTCTGCGATTTTCATGATTTGGACGGACCGCTTCTCCTGAATAATGACCGGTCTTTTGGAATGACATATAAAGATGGTGTTGTTGAACCACCCTCAAATAAGCTGTGGGGATAAAAGACTTGAAGTTTTTGTATGGGAAGTAAAACAACTAAATTAAAAAAAATGAAAACAAAATTTAAATCAAGATTAATATTACTACCCCTATTCACATTATTATTAAACTGTGCTGTCTTTGCACAAATCTCTTCCAACGAAGTTGATCGACTTGTAGAAGATGCAATGACAAAATTTAATGTTGCCGGAGTTGCGGTAGGTATAGTAAAGGACGGTAAAATAATTCACACCAAAGGTTATGGTGTAAAATCAATAGATACAAAAGAAAAGGTAAATAAGCATACTAATTTTGCCATAGCATCAAATAGTAAAGCTTTTACTACAGCAGCACTCGCATTATTAGTAGAAGAGGGTAAGCTTTCCTGGCAGGATAAGGTTAAAGACCATATTCCGGAGTTTAAAATGTATAATGCCTATGTAACCGAAAATTTTAATATTCAGGATTTATTGACCCACCGTAGCGGATTAGGACTCGGTGTAGGGGATTTAATGTTTTTTCCTGATGGGTCCGATTTTACAATTAAGGATATATTGTCCAGCTTTCAGTATTTCAAACCCCAATCTGCTTTTAGAACGAAGTATGATTATGACAACCTTTTGTATTTAGTAGCAGGTGAAGTTGTTGCAAGAGTAAGCGGGATGAGTTGGGAAGAATTTGTAGAAAATAGAATAATGCAACCATTAAATATGGATAATACATATGGTTCATTATCGAGGATTAAGAATAAAAATAATTTAGCAACACCTCACTCAACAGAAACTGGTAAAATCAGAACGATATCTAATTTTGAAGAAATGGTTAATGGCGCAGCAGGAGGTATTCTTTCAAATGTGGATGATATAAGCAACTGGATGCTGGTGCATTTAAACAAAGGAAAATATGGTAAAAACTTAGAAAAGCAGCTCTTTGCTGAAACAAGCCAGCATGAGATGTGGAAAATACACACTAGCCTGCCGGTAAATAGAAATCCACGATATAATTCTCACTTCCGTGGCTATGGATTAGGCTGGGGTCTGACAGATATTAAAGGTAATATGAGCGTATCGCACACAGGAGGGTTGCCGGGTATGCTTTCAAAAACTGTATTGATTCCTGATTTGGGACTTGGGGTAATTGTTTTAACTAATACTGCAAATGGGGGCGCAGGTGTTTTTAAGGCCGTTTCTGAGACAATCGTTGACAGTTACTTAGGTCTACATAATTTCAACTGGACTGATTATTATTATGAGGAATTTCAAAAAAAAGAAAGTAATGCAGATTCAGTAACTACTCAAGTTTGGAAAACAGTAAAGTCTGCTAAAAATCAGCACTTAAATTATAATAATTATATAGGTGTATATGAAGATAATTGGTTTGGTAAAATTGAAGTTTTTATGAAAGGTGATAAGCTGTGGTTTAAATCGTATCGATCTTCAAAACTCAACGGCCCAATGTCTTATTATAAGGCTAACACTTTTGCTATAAAATGGGAGTATCAGGATATGAATGCAGATGCCTTTGCCATGTTTAATTTAGATGAAGAGGGAAAAGCACAAGGTATAAAAATGAAAGGCATCTCACCAAACATAGATTTTAGTTATGATTTTCATGATCTAAATCTTAAGAGGGTCGAAAAAAAGAATGATTGATAAAAGGCAAGACAATACAAGTTTTGGATAAAAAGTTTAAATGACTTCATAATATGAAATAGAAATTTATGAGTATTCTGGGAATTATTTTAGCATTAGCGTTCTTAATATATTTTGCATATCGGGGAGCCTCAATATTAGTTATTTCAGTAATTGCATCGATGATAGCAATTATATTTGGATATTTTGAAACAGGAAGTGCTCATGTTTTAGCTGAATATACAGTTATATACATGAAAGGAACAGCTGGTTTCTTACAAAAATATTTCCCGGTATTTTTATTAGGAGCAATTTTTGGTAAACTGATGGAGGTATCAGGGGCTGCGAAAGAGATAGCCCAAACAATAACCAGATTCTTAGGTAAAGAAAAGGCCATTTTATCAATTGTTATTTCTGCTGCTATTTTGACTTACGGTGGTGTATCTTTATTTGTAGTTGTATTTGCCGTTTATCCCATTGCTGCAGCAATGTTTAAGGAAACAAATATTCCAAAAAGATTAATTCCGGCAGCTATAGCACTTGGAGCTGCTACATTTTCAATGACAGCCCTACCAGGAACTCCTGCAATACAAAATGTTATTCCAACAAGATACTTAGGAACAGATGTTTTTGCTGCTCCCATTTTAGGAATAGTTGCATCAATTATTATGTTTAGCCTTGGAGTTATTTGGCTTAATTTTAGAGCTAAGAAGTTAACCAATGAGGGTTATGGTGAGATTGACGAAAAGCAAGAAGAAGTTAGTAATGAGAAGTTGCCTAAGCCTTTTTTAGCATTTTCGCCTATTGTCTTGGTAATTATCCTAAACTTTGTTTTTAGCAAATTTGTTTTTTCACCAAATTCAAGCGGATTTAGTTATTTATCAAACTATGGAACCAATATTATTAAAGAAGGAGGCAACTGGGCCGTAATAACTTCCTTAATGATAGTCATCTTATTTTCTATTGCTATTAATTGGCGTTTTGTTAAGGGGAAAGTACAAAAGTCATTAAATCAAGGAGCGAATGGCGCTATGGCAGCAATTTTAAATACAGCTGTAGTTGTGGGTTTTGGAGTTGTAATTAAAGGAACAGCTGGTTTTGCCACATTAAAAGCACTTGTATTAGGAATAAAAGGATCTCCCTTGATTTCTTTTGCCGTGGCCACAACTACCCTAGCGGGTGTTACGGGATCTGCCTCCGGCGGTCTTGGTATTTCAATGGAAGTATTAAGCAAACAATTTATTAGTTTAGCTCAGGAAACAGGTCTTAGTTTAGAAGTACTGCATAGGGTGGCTTCTATTGCCGCAGGTGGTCTCGATTCTTTACCTCATTCCGGAGCAGTTATTACTTTGCTAATAGTATGTGGATTAAATCATAAAAAATCTTACGGTGATATCGGAGTGGTAACAGTATTAATACCAATTATAGCATTAATCGCTACTATTATTTTAGGGTCGATAGGAATCGTTTAAAAACAAATTCCAAACAAACTTAAATTTAAAAACTATTATGGAGTCAATTATATCACCTGATAATCATTTTACACTATGGGCAATACTATTGGCAAGTTTTGCCAATGGCAATTCCTTTATTGATTTTTATTGCGAATGTTGTAATAATAATAAAAGAATCCACCTGTTTTTTATGTATGTCAAAAATAAGTACTTATTAGAATTAATATGAGCCAACAATCAATATATCTTAAAGTAGATAAAGAGAAAATCTACCAAACCATAGCCAAATTAGAAGGTCCGCGCCATCCGCTTGATAATCTGGAGGCACTAAATGCCGCTGCTGATTATATAGCCGGCGAATTAACAGCCTACGGATTAGAGGTAGAAATGCAGGAGTTCAATATTGAAGGGATGAAAGAAACCTTCAAAAATGTAATAGGCTATCTTGGTGATCGATCAAAACCGGCTCTATTATTAGGCTCGCATTACGACACGGTCCCCAACAGTCCGGGCGCCAATGATAATCTTTCCGGTGTGGCAATTTCAATGGAGGTTGTTCGTGTATTAGCACATATGGAAGACCCACCTTCTGTGATTTTTGCTGCATTTACGCTCGAAGAAGGTCATCCGTTTATTGCCAAACAGGTTCGGGAAGAGTGTCTTAAACATGGGCTATTTGATTCTAAGTTTCGCTTCACTTCAAATAAAATGCAAGAATTTAGGAAATTATACTTGATTCTGTCTAAAAAATATTTTCTGCAAGGCAAAAAAGGAGTTGTAGGAATTGAAGCGGTGAAAAATGAATTAGAGGATAAGTTATCAGAAGATGAATCGCTATATCTTGATATTCTTATCAAGGCCTCTAAATCTGTTGCCGACAAATCGTCCTTTTCAATCTCACACGCCATAGTAGGAAGCCACCATTATGTCAAAAAAATCAAAAAAGACAAGACAAAAATAAAAGAAGTCATCAATTTTGATACTGTGGGCTGGATTAAAAACGAACATCACACCCAAAAACCCTTGCCATTTCCAAAGGAAATGACACACTTGCATAAAGTAGATCTTAAAAATGGTGTTGGAAATTTTGTTGCTATTATGGGAGATAAGAATTCAAGCAAATTGTTAAAAAACTATTTAAAGCATTGTAAAAAGGAGACTATAGATTTACCATACTTTGGTGTGGATGTTCCATTTGGTTACAACGAAATTGCTAAAAACATCCCTGATTTGCTGAGATCAGATCAGGCACCTTTTTGGGAAATAGGCATCCCGGCGATTTTTCTTGCAGATACAGCTAACTATAGAAGCGAGCTATATCACACACCCGCCGACACTTCTGATTCGGTAGATTTTGAATTTTTGAGGAAGTTAGCACAAGCGACGGTGGATATGATTTTTTCAGAGAGAGGAAAGTAACGTTCATTAATTTAAAATAAAAGAATTCATTATGAAAGATTTAACTGATAAAGTTGCTGTAATCACCGGGGCAGGGCGTGGTATTGGCCGTGGAATAGCACTTCATTGTGCCCGGCATGGAATGAAAGTTGTTTTGGCCGGCTCAGGGATGGAATCATTGACCAAAACTGCCGCTGATATCGAGGCGCTGAATGCCGAAACACTCATTGTACAAACTGATGTTTCAAAATTGGAAGATATTGAAAACTTGGCCAATCAGTCTTACGAGAAATTTGGTAGTGTAGACCTTCTGGTAAATAATGCGGGAGTGGCTGTACCTGCTTCTGTTTTAAACAGCACTTTGGATGACTGGAACTGGGTGATGAATGTTAACTTTTATGGAGCACTTTATAGTGCCAAAGTTTTTGTGCCGCGTTTAATAGAACAAACAACCCCCAGCCATGTGGTAAATGTATCATCTCTCTCGGGCATCACTCCCGGAGGCAGTTCTTACGGGGTATCGAAACATGCTGTGTTTGTCCTGACAGAGTCTCTTTACCTTGAATTAGCCAATTCTGCCCCTCATGTAAAATTCTCAGTTTACTGTCCCGGATGGGTGAATACAGAATTTGACAGCATTGATCGTTCTCGCCCTGGGAGATTCAAAGGAGATGCAACAGCCCCAAATAAAGAGGCAAGAGCGGGTTGGCGAGAAGCGTTATCCAAGGGGCATTCCACAAAAGAAGCTGCTCAGTTCCTCTTTGATGGACTTGCGGAAGACAAACTTTATATCGGACCTCAAGCATTTAAAACACAACTCCCAGAATTTGCGGGGATTATCCGCAATCGAACCGAGAATATTCTCAATGAAATGAATCCAGAAAAGCCAAAATAACTATTTCAAAACAACAATTATAAAGAATTCTTATGAATACATAAATCGGATAGAAAATAATTTGGAAATATCATCCAACCCGACGTGAACTATGACCTGCTTCGCGTGGAGAATTGGATGTGAAAATTATCGTAAGTTTTAATAAATCATTAATTTAAAAAAAAAAAGATGGAACAAAAAAAATTGAAATTGTCATCATTGGAACTTAATTATTATGAGAGTACAGGAACAGGTTCCCCAATAATGCTAATTCACGGTAATTCGGCATCCGGACTATCGTATCAACGCCAGATCAATAGTCCGCTTGGTGAAAAGCATCGTATTGTAGCTATTGACTTACCCGGCCACGGAGATTCGCAAGCATTTGCTGAGATGTCTGAATACGGCATGCCGGGATATGCCGGTGTGATTACAGCCGCTGCCGAAGCATTAGGGATGCAGGATGCTGTTTTTGTAGGCTGGAGTTTGTCCGGGCACATTGTTCTGGAAGCACACAATCAATTGCCGCAGGCAAAAGGGATTGTGATTTTCGGCACACCTCCGTTGGCTTTCCCCCCAGCAATGGAAGAAGCATATTTGCCAAATCCGGCAATGGGCATCGGTTTCTCACCGGAAGTAACCAAAGAACAGGCGCAGACTTATGCAGATGCCTTCTTTGTACCTGAAACGACAGCCCCGAAGGATCCTTTCGTAACAGATATTCTTCGCACAGACGGCAATGCACGTGCCGGATTAGCTGCCAGTATTAAACCGGATGGTTATCAAGATGAAGTTGAAGTTGTCGGAAAGATGTCGCAGCCGCTTGCCATTCTCCACGGTGAAGAAGAGCAGTTAGTGAACAAAGCTTATATTAGCAAACTAAAGATACCAACACTTTGGCGAAATAAAATTCAGACTATCACTGCCTCCGGACATGCGCCCCATTGGGAACAGGCTGAAGAATTTAACAGGCTGTTGGAAGCATTTATTGCAGATGTGACACAGTAAATAACCCAAAACTCTGTGATTGTTCAAATCTATCAGATATTTACGCATCTCGTTGCGAAAATTTATGAGTTAATCACTCCTTTAGGTGATATACAGCATCCTGAGTGCAAAAAAGGATGCTGTTTTTAAAAGAAACCACATTGTCAAGCCGCAACTAACTTGCAGTTAGTGTGGATTTAAGGATTTGCAACAATGTAGAGTTTGGGCAAAAAACAAAAGTAAAAGCAGTCATCAATTTTGATACTGTGGGATGGATTAAAAATGAAAATCACACTCAAAAAAATTACCTTTCCCGGAAGAAATGACACAACTGTATAAAGTTGATTCTGAAAACGGGGTGGAGAACTTTGTTGACATTATGGAAGATAAGAATTCCGGTGATTTGTTGAACAACTATTTAAAGCACTGTAAAAAGGTGACTGTGTATGTTCCATTTGATTAAAACAAAATTGCTGAAAAAATACCTAATATATTGCGGTAAGTTCAGGCACCTTTCTTGGAAATAGGTGTCCCGGCACTTTTTTCTTTCTGATACAGCTAACTAAAGAAGCGAGTTATATCATACGCCCGCTGAAACTTCTGCTTCGATAGATTTTGAAACTTTACGAAAAGTAGCACAAGCAACTGTGGATATGATTTTATCAGAGAAATAATAGTAATGAAAAGTAAAGAAGTAAATATGTCAATAAAACTTAGTGTACATCAGGAAGAATGGAATATAACTACGCCATTTCGTATTTCCGGAAAGGAGTGGAAAACAGTTTAGGTTATTGTAGTAGAATTACAGGACGGGGACATCATCGGCAGAGGAGAATCCGAAGGTATTTTTTATTTCAACAATTATACAATAATTAGACCTTTTAAAATCGCATTGGAGGTGCGGCTTATCGTTAAAAACTTTTTGTTAAAATTACAATAAAAAAACTGCCCTTTATGAACAGTTTTTAATTTAGTTTTAAATATTATTTTTTAAATAAAGATCTTTACTTCAATAAAACATTAATCATCACATTTTCCTAAATAATCTTCTTCGTGATTTGTCAAATGCCCCCAGATTGCATTAATACTAACACAGATTGTTTTTCCTTTATGGCAGATGTAAACTTTTTTCTTATTATCCTTACAATATTGATAATCATCATAGTTATTATCATCTCCATCTCCAATACATGCATCAATGACCAGTTGTAAGGTTCCTTCTAATTCTGTTAGATCGTTAATCACTGTTTCTACACCATCATCATCAATTAATGATACCGGAAAATCAATGTATATTCTGTTTGTTGTTGTTAACTCTTCAAAGAAAGCAAGTAACTCTTCGTCACTATTTATTAAGATTGTTTGTAAGGCTGGATTATCACCAACGTATGCATAAATTGTAAATGGATATAGAAATTCAGTACACTGATCATCAGAATCATCCTTATTATTATCGTCCTTATTGGCATAATCGTCCACAGAACTTCCATTAATTGCTAATTGCATTAAGGAAACTACATTTGAATCTTTAGTTATCATTTCATTTTCATCAAATGGAGTTGCATCATTTTCACTCTGACAAAAAGTAAATAATAGAAAAGGCAGGAATAATAAGTATTTAAATATACTTTTATTGATTTTTAAATGTTTTAATTTCATGGCAATAGTTTTTGTAATTATATAAATGTTAACGAAAACTCACTACTTTTAGTATAGATTCATTCTTTTTTCAACCTGATTATCTTACCTAAATTTTTTATTATTAACATAACTGTAAACATTTCAAAATCTTTTCCCCGAATTATAAAAAAAGATCAAAAGTTGAAGATATTTTAAAACAACAATAAATTATAATTTAGTTGTATTTTACTTAAATAAATACAATTTGGTTACGTTCTACTTATCTTTTAAATTTACACCATTATTAAATTAAATCAAAATTTGAATCTTTTCGTTTTTTAAATCTAATGTAGTTGGTTTTATAAAATATTTGTAAAATACATATATAAATATATATTCAAAAAGGCTTAATTATACATATAAATATGATCAATAAAAATACATATAAAATAAAGGGGAGAATTTGGATAGAAATTAATAATGAAACATTTATTGGGGGAGGTAAGGCTCGTTTATTGAGAAAGATAGCCGAACTTGGATCTTTACGTAAAGCTGCTGCCGAAATGAATTTATCTTACAGACAGGCATGGTATAGTTTAAACCAAATGAATAAGGCTGGTAAAGAACCGTTGATCATTCTAAAACGAGGTGGAAAACACGGAGGAATTGCACAAATTACAACGTTTGGGAAATTAATACTCACTCAGTTTAAAAAAATTGAAAATGACTTCGACAAATTCTTAGATCTACATAATAATAGATTCAATTTTTAAATTTAAATTACTTTAAAGTTTTATTTGTAGCCAATAAATATTTATATATTTTTGCATGCGTTATTCTTAATATGAATAACGATGATATTATTCTGAATGGAAAATAAGAAAGATCTAAGTGATGTTTGGCTTAAGGCATCTGTTTTAGGTGCAACTTGGGCTGCTTCTGAAATAATTCTAGGAAGTTTTCTACATAATTTACACATTCCTTTTAAAGGAAATATACTGACAGCTATTGGAATGATTTTACTAATATCTGCTTCTTATAAATGGAATGATAAAGGTCTTTTTTGGCGTAGTGGGTTAATATGTGCTTTGATGAAAACTATGTCGCCTAGTGCAGTAATTTTCGGACCTATGGTAGCAATTTTTGCAGAAGCTTTTTTACTTGAAATTTCCGTAAGGGTTTTTGGAAGAAATCTACTAGGTTTTCTTATAGGATCTGCATTGGCAATGGCATGGATATTGGGACAAAAAATAATCAACTATATTATTTATTATGGTTTTAATATTGTTGAAATTTATGGGGATGTTCTGAAATATGCCGAACGACAACTCAATATTCAATTTGATATATTTTGGTTACCAATTTTTATTTTATTAGGACTTTATGTTCTGTTTGGTTTATTTTCTGCCCTTGTGGGAATGAAAATAGGAAGGGAGCTATTAAACAATAATAATATTGAAATTTATAAGACCAAACAAACTAAAGTTGAAATTATTAACAATCAAAAAAGAGATTTCCCATATTCAATAATTTGGTTGATACTTAACATCGTAGGACTTATAAGTGCTTTAATTTTGATTACTAATACTTCATTGTACATTTGGATACCTATTACAACTATATTGATCATCATCTGGGTGCTGCGTTACAAAAGAGCAATGCGTCAACTATCAAAACCTAAATTTTGGATTTCATTTGTTATTATCACTGTTTTATCCGCAATGCTGATCACATCATTTAACGAAAATGAAAATAGCTGGCAAGATGGTTTAATGGTTGGTTTACAGATGAATTATAGAGCAGCAATTGTTATTATTGGTTTTACGGTTTTAGGTACTGAACTTTACAATCCAAAGATCAGAAATTATTTATCCAATTCTGTTTTCAAGCAAGTACCTACAGCTTTAGAGTTGGCATTTGAGTCTCTTCCATTTGTGGTAAGCCAATTACCTGATGCCCGAACATTTTTTACAAAACCTGCAGGAGTTATCAAGCTTTTGATTTCTCATGCAGAAGATAGGTTTGGTGAGATAAAAAACAAACATCAAGTTACTGTTTTTATAGTTTCAGGTGATGTTTCAGAAGGTAAAACTACTTTTCTATCAGAGCTAGTTAAAAACTTGCAAAAGAAAAACGTTTCAGTTGGTGGATTTTACACACCGCGGATTATAGAAAATGAACAAACCATTGGCTACTTCATAGTTTCTGTGGAAAATGATGAAAAATTTAATTTTCTAAAATTAAAAAAGGAGAGAACAGCTGAAAGTATTGGCAAATTTGAAATTAATACAGAAACCATTAAACAAGGAGAACACATTCTATCTCCTGAAAACATAATTGAAAAGAATGTTGTAATTATTGATGAGATTGGTAAATTAGAATTAAATGAAAAGGGATGGAAAAACAGTTTAGAGCAAATATTGGCATTACCAGAATTATGTATAATTATTGCTGTTAGAAGTGAATTTATACCAGCGGTTGTTGAAAAATTTAAAATTAGTGATCCAATAATTTTACCATTATCAAAAACAACTGTTGATCAAGCAGAATCAAAAATATTAAAAGCTTTAAATAAATAAAGTGAATACTATTGCTATTTTTTATTTCTTCTTTTATCTTTAAGAGCCCAATAGATACCCTTAACATCCGATACCCATGTGTCAAACATAAAAATCAGAGATATCTCTTCGAATGTTTCTAATAAACCTAAAATGATCATAAAATAGAACAACCAATAGATTGGTCCAAAAAATAATGTCCATAATATAAAAAATCCTTGTGTTAATGCAGATAGTTTTGCAAGGTAAGTATGAAAAGATGTTGCTTTACCATATTTTCCGTAAGCAATAAACATTTGAATGAAATAGGGGATAAATGCAATGATGATTAATAGATAATTTTCTTTTATAAAATCGTATTCAAAAACTAATAGGCCTATCAAACCAATCATTAATGTAATTTGATCTCCAATAGAATCCAATTGTGATCCTCTTGGGCTTGTGATTTTTAATTTACGTGCCAAAAAACCATCAATCATATCAGTTGAATAACTGATCATTAAAAACCAGGTAAAAAGTTCACGCTCATTCATCAAAAGCAGTATAATAAGTAAAGGAGCAGCTGCAATTCGATAGAACGAAAACCAATCGGCAATATTAAAATTTTTAAAAGTTAGCATTTTTATCAATTATATTTTTGATATTACTCAAATAAAAAAAAATTAATTATAGATCAAATTTATAAATTTTATTCAGATCTGAACTGTTTTTCATTTCAATATTTAAATCCTTAATTTTTCCTGTTTTTAATTCGTAAACCCAGCCATGGATTTTTAAATTTTGATTATTTTTCCAGGCATTTTGTACGATGGTTGTTTTAGCTAGATTTTGTACTTGTTCATAAACGTTTAGATCTACAAGTCGGTCAAATCTTTCTTCTTCTTTTTCAAGTTTATTTAGATCACTTTCGTGATTGTGGTATACATCTTTTATGTTGATTAACCAATTGTCAATTATTCCATAAGAATTATCTCCCATGGCAGCTTGTACACCACCACAACCGTAATGACCACATACAATTATATGTTTAACTTTTAAGACATTAACTGCGTATTCTACAACCGACAGCATATTTAGATCACTATGAACCACCAAGTTAGCTATATTTCTGTGAACAAATATTTCTCCAGGTTCTGTTCCAACTATTTGATTAGCCGGAACACGTGAGTCAGCACAACCGATCCAAAGTAATTGTGGGTTTTGTCCTTTGGCTAATTCTGTAAAAAAATCAGGTTTTTCAGATACTTTCTCTTTAACCCATTTTTCATTGTTATTTAAGAGGTCTTTGTAAAAAGAATTGTCCATTTTAGTTATTTTAAAGTTAGAAATTAAAAGTTTTAATGAAATATAAAAAATACTAATTTATATCAACATTATTTTTGATCCAATCAGTACATTCAGCAAATGTTTCAAAAAAATGGTCTTCCGGTATTAGATCGGGAACAATATCAATTGAATTCATGAGATATAAAGGTTGTTTTTGTATACCAACGATCAAAGGGTGTACATTTTTCTTTTCCAATCCAAGTAAAACATCTTCAATAGCATACAAACCCGTTTGATCAATATAGGGCACTTTGTCCATTCTGACAATTACATGAGATGCTGATTCGGGCACTTTCATTGCCAGTTGTTGAAAGTGATTTGTAGAACCAAAAAATAATGGTCCGTTTATGTGTTTAATAAATACAGATTCTTTTAGATTTAAAGGAAAATCACATTCGTCATTCCATGCAGTTTCTTCTACAAATGTTTTAACAACGGAATCTTTACCCGTAATATCTCCAATTTTTTTCATAAAAATTAATGAGGCCATTGCCAAGCCTATTCCAACTGCATAAACTAAGTTCCAAAATGTAGATAAAAGTAATACGAGGATCATGATAACCACTTCTGCTTTTGGAATATTAGGTATTGCTTTTAAGCCTTTATAATCAATTACTCCAAATCCAACAGTTATTAAAATTCCTGCCAATACTGCAGCCGGAATTTTTGAAGCAACAGGTCCTAATGCTAAAAGAATTATTAATAGTAATACTCCTGCAACCATTCCTGAAATTCGGGTTTTCCCACCGGCATTGATGTTAACAACGGTTCTGATTGTTGCACCGGCTCCGGGTAAACCACCAAATAACCCTGCAATACTATTACCAATTCCTTGACCAATAAGCTCTTTATTGGAATTATGACTTGTTTTGGTCATATTATCAGCAACTACCGATGTTAGTAATGAATCAATAGAACCCAATAAAGCAAGTGTTAGCGCTGTTAAAATATAAGGTGATATCTGACCGAAATTAAATTGTGTAAAAATTTCAAAATGGGGTAAAGGGAAACCGCCCGGTATTTCTGCAATTGGGATATAATTGAGATTGCCAAAAATAGCGATGCCTGAAATAATTAATAAAGCAACTAAAGTACTGGGTATGGTTGTTGTAATTTTTTTAAAACCATAGATGATAATGATTGTTGAAAGTGCTAATACCAGTTCTAAAAAATTAATATTCCTCAGGGCTCTGGGGATTACTTTCACTGCGCCTAAAGCACTTGAAGTTTTTGATTTTGTTATTGATTTTGCTTCTTTTATTATTTCTTCTTTACTAACTTTATTTGCCTGTTCAATAGTTTTTTTAAAATCCTCTAAAACTAAAATTCCTTCTTTTGCTTCTTCTTTTAATATTTTATCTAATATTTGTTCTTCTGCTTGAGGTATAAAACTTTGTACCATTTTTTCATCATTCTCAGGATAATAACCTAAAATTGGCAAAAGTTGTGTAATAATGATAATTAATCCTATAGCCGTCATAAAACCTGAGATAACGGGGTAGGGTATGTATTTAACATATTTACCTACACCTGTAAATCCAAGTATAATTTGAAATAAACCTGCCAATAAGAAAACGGAAAGTATTATGGGTAATGCAATAATAAGATCACTATCATTATTTTGGATTATTTCAGCAATCATAACCATACTAACTGCTGTAAGTGGTGCAGTAGGACCAGAGATTTGAGTATTTGTACCACCAAAAAGAGCCGCAAAAAAACCTAAAAAAATTGCACCATATAATCCGGCACTTGGTCCTAAACCTGAAGAAACACCAAAGGCTAAAGCCAATGGTAAGGCAACAATTCCCGCAGTTAAACCACCAAAGAGATCTCCTTTTATGTTTGAAAAAATATTTTTCATTGATAATTATTTAGTTTTTGATACTGTGAAAATAACGAAATTAAATGTATTTTCAAATGTTATTTTTTTTAGATTTGAATTTAAATATATTTAAGTAATTTTTTTAATATTTTTGCTTATTCATAATAAAATTATCGTAATGCTTATAATTGGAATTGCCGGAGGTACAGGAAGTGGTAAAACAACTGTTGTTAATCAAATCATTAATGAATTACCAGCTGAAGAAGTAACTGTTATTTCACAGGATTCTTATTATAATAAAAATACTGGTCTTAGTTATGATGAGAGATGTAAAATTAATTTTGATCATCCACGAGCTATTGACTTTGATTTGTTGATAGAACATCTAAAGCAACTTAAAAGCGGTGATGTTATTGATCAACCTATTTATTCATTTGCAACACATAATCGAATAAAAGATACTTTAAAGACGCATCCTAGAAAAGTTATAATTGTAGAAGGTATCTTAATTTTTACTAATAAAATTTTACGCGAATTAATAGATATCAAACTTTATATATATGCAGATTCTGATGAAAGATTGATTAGAAGATTGCGAAGAGATATTCAAGAAAGGGGTAGAGATTTAAATGAGGTGTTACTTCGTTATCAGGATACACTTAAACCAATGCATGAGCAATTCATAGAACCTACCAAAAATTATGCGGATATAATTATTCCCCATGATAAGTATAATACTGTTGCAATTGATATCGTTAGAACAGTGATTAATGAAAGATTGAAAGATTGAAAGATGACATTTAAGCAATTCAAAGAAAATAAAATTGTAAAGATCATAAGTAATAAATACTTTTTGATTTTAATGATCTT
>JBDLJB010000045.1:0-16037 GCA_039714555.1 Bacteroidota bacterium | reverse complement strand
GCGATTGTTTCTAACCAAGAAGTTTGATTAGAATGATGCTCCATATGTGTAATAAAAACAATTGGTCTTATCTCATCCGGAATGCTAAAATATTCTTTTAAATTATCTGGAACTCTTATTCCTAAAATTCTTTGAAACTTATTCACAACTCCTGTCATTCCAGCACCTGCTGTAATTAAAATATCATTATCATTAGCATTTACATGTTTTTTAATAATATCTTTAGCTTCGTGATAGGCCATGGTCATAGCAGAACCTGTAACCGAAGTTTCTGTATGAGTATTTGCAACAAAGGGTCCAAAATCATTTAGGATTTTTTCTTCAATTGGTCTATAAAGTCTTCCACTGGCTGTCCAATCAGCATAAATGATCTCTTTTTCACCGTAAGGTGATTGAAATTTTTGACCAATTCCTACAATATTATTACGAAATTTATCAAAATACTCTTCTAATGACTTCTTCATTTATTTATATTATTTATTCAGTACTATATTTCTGATTTTGAAATCTCCACGATTTCATTCATCATTTTTTTTGCTAAATTATTAGCATTTTCCTGACTTGTACTTTCAGTATAAATTCTGATTATTGGTTCAGTATTTGATTTCCTAAGATGTACCCACTCATTTTTAAAATCAATTTTAACACCATCTATGGTATTTACTTTTTCATCTTGATACTTATTTTTAATCGTTTCTAAAATTTTATCAACGTCTAAATCAGGTGTTAATTCAATTTTATTTTTACTCATAAAATAATTTGGATAAGTATCTCTCAATTCTTTACAAGTCATTTTTGATTTTGCCAGGTGTGTTAAAAATATTGCAACACCAACCAAAGCATCCCTGCCATAGTGAGATTCTGGATAAATAATACCACCATTTCCCTCTCCACCAATAATTGCGTTGGTTTCTTTCATCTTTTCAACAACATTTACTTCTCCTACAGCACTTGCATTGTATTTACCATTATGCTTTTCAGTTATGTCTCTTAATGCTCTTGTTGAAGATAAATTTGAAACTGTATTACCCTTAGTTTTTGATAAAATATAATCAGTACAAGCTACCAAAGTATATTCTTCTCCAAACATGGTTCCATCTTCATTAACGAAAGCCAATCGATCTACATCTGGATCAACAACAATACCTAAATGCGCTTTTTCTTTTACAACCAATGCTGAAATATCTGTTAAATGCTCAGCTAAAGGTTCCGGGTTATGAGGAAACTCACCATTTGGATCACAATATAATTTTATACAATTTACACCAAGTTTATCGAGTAATTGTGGTATTGCAATGCCACCGGTTGAATTTACAGCATCAACAACAACTTTAAAATTTGCTTTTTTAATAGCATCTACATCAACCAAATTTAGTTGAAGAACTTCATTTATATGTTTAGAAATATAATCTTTTTTCTTACTATAAGCACCAAGATTATCAACTTCTGCAAATTGAAATCCTTCACCATTGGCAATATTTAGAATATCATTACCATCATCAGCATTTAAAAATTCACCTTTTTCATTTAGTAATTTAAGGGCATTCCATTGTTTTGGATTATGTGAAGCAGTAATGATAATTCCGCCATCTGCTTTATCTAAAGTAACAGCAACTTCAACAGTTGGTGTAGTAGATAAGCCAATATCAGTTACATTAATTCCGAGTCCGGTTAAAGTATTTGCAACTAAACTGGATATCATTTTACCAGATATACGAGCATCTCGGCCAAGTATTACAGTAAGTCCATTTTTATTATTATTTCTATTTATAAGCCAAGTACCATAAGCTGAAGCAAACTTAACAGCATCAAGTGGAGTAAGATTATCATTAACTTTACCTCCAATTGTACCTCTTATTCCTGAGATAGATTTTATTAATGTCATATTTATAATTTGAGAAGTACAAATATACTTTTAAAAGTTGAAATATATAAATAAAAAACCGCTCATATCCTATTAAAATTAAGGAATGAACGGTTTAAAAAAATTTAAAAAGAATTGATTACTTACCTGAATCCATTTTCTTTTTTAAGTCAGCTAATTCCGAAATATCACCAAGTGTGGTTTTTTCAGAAGATTCTGCTTTTTTCTTAGAAACTTTAATGTTTCTTTCTTCTTCAGCTTTAAATATAGAAGAATGAGAAGCAACAATTCTACGGTATTCTTTACTAAATTCTAATATTTTGAATTCAACAGTTTCACCTTTAGTAATTTTTGAACCATCCTCTTTTTCCATATGACGAGAAGGAATAAATGCTTCTACGCCTTCTTCAAAAGAAACGATACATCCTTTATCATTAATATCCTTTACAACACCGCTATGTTTTGATCCAATAACATAAGTTTTCTCATATTTATCCCAAGGATTATCAGTAGTTTGTTTATGTCCTAAATTTAATTTACGACCTTCAACATCTAATTCTAATACCTCAACATCTAATTTATCACCAATGTTAACAAAATCAGAAGGATGTTTAATTTTCTTAACCCAAGATAAGTCAGAAATGTAAATTAAACCATCAATTCCTTCTTCTAACTCAACAAACACACCAAAATTAGTGTAATTTCTTACAGTTCCGGTGTGACGTGAACCAACAGGATATTTTTTTGAAATATCTGTCCATGGATCAGGAAATAATTGCTTAATACCCAATGACATTTTTCTTTCATCACGATCTAAAGTTAAGATCACTGCGTCAATTTCATCACCAACATTTACAAAGTCTTGTGCAGAGCGTAAATGTGTTGACCATGACATTTCAGAAACGTGGATCAAACCTTCAACACCTGGACTAACTTCTATAAATGCACCGTAATCAGCAATAATGGTAACTTTACCTTTAATTTTATCACCAACTTTTAATTCAGCATCTAAAGCTTCCCAAGGATGTTTTTGTAATTGTTTTAAACCTAATTGAATACGAGATTTATCATCATCAAAATCTAAAATTACCACATTTAATTTTTGGTCTAATTCAACAATTTCATTTGGATGATTAATTCTACTCCAAGATAAATCAGTAATATGTACTAATCCATCAACACCACCAAGATCAACAAATACACCGTATGAAGTAATATTTTTTACAACACCTTCTAATACCTGACCTTTTTCTAATTGGCTAATAATTTCTTTTTTCTGTTCTGCTAAATCAGCTTCAATTAATGCTTTGTGAGAAACAACAACATTTTTAAATTCATGGTTGATCTTCACAACCTTAAATTCCATATTTTTCTCTACAAACTGATCGTAATCTCTAATTGGTTTAACATCTATTTGTGAACCAGGTAAGAAAGCTTCAATTCCGAAAACGTCAACGATCATACCACCTTTAGTTCTACATTTAACAAAACCTGTAACAATTTCTTGATTATCATGAGCATTGATAACTCTTTCCCAAGCTTTTATTACTCTTGCTTTTCTATGCGATAAAACTAATTGACCAGTACTATCTTCTAACTTATCAACCTTTACTTCTACAGTATCACCAACTTTTAAATTAGGATTGTATCTAAACTCATTTAATGAAATAACACCTTCTGATTTTGAATTGATATCAATTATCGCTTCACGGTCGGTCATTCTTATTACAGTTCCATCAATTACCTGACGTTCTTCAACAAAACCAACTGTTCCTGATAATGCATCATCAAACTCTTTATATTTCTCATCGTCAATGACTTCAATTCCTTCTTGGTACTTTTCCCAATCAAAATTATCTAAAAATTCTTGAGTGTTTTGTGGAGTAGCTTCAATTTTTTCTTTTACTTCTTCTTCAACTGCTTTTACTTCTTCAACTTTCTTCTCAACAACTTTTTTAGCTACCTTTTTTTCTTTAACTGCTTTTACTTCTTCAACCTTCTCTTCAACTTTTTTCTTAACAGCTTTTTTTACTTCTTTTTTTTCTTCTTTTACCGGTTCTTTTTCATCAATTACTTCATAAACAGCTTCAGCACCTAATTCTTTTACCAATAAATAATAAAATAAAGCTCTGTATTTAGATTTGTTTTCACTACCCATTTTCTCACAAACAGAAGCAATTACAGCATCTAAATTTTCACCATTTTCTAATCCTAATTTTTTTATTAAGAAATTTTTCTTTACAGTTTCTAATTCTGATTCTTGAGAACAAGAAACTAATTCAGCATCTTCTTTGTAAATCGATGGACCTAATCCTTTGGTTACTAATTTAAATAAATCTGCTTCAATTTCTATACCTAGTTTTTTAGCTTCACCAGTGTATAGTACTATTTTTTCATCTAATTTAGACATATGTCAAAATTTGTATCTTATTGTTTTTCAGATTCTTAAGCGATAAAAACAGTTAAGAGATATTAAACATTAATATTTTAGTTACCCTAATGGAATCTGTAATCGCCAAAAAGGGGTGCAAATTTACGTATAAATAAACATATTAACAATAGGAAAAATCAAATATTTTTTCAAATATCTCGATTAGGAGTTAAAAAAGTGATTCGATGATATTTTGTTCGGTAATTCCTTCGGCTTCAGCTTTATAATTCTTAATTATTCTATGGCGCAAAACACTTTGAGCTATTGCCTGAACATCTTTAATATCAGGTGAAAATTTACCGTGAATTGCTGCATGTGCTTTGGCTGCTAAAACCAAATTTTGTGATGCCCTTGGGCCAGCTCCCCAATCAATATAGTTTTTTACAAGTTCAGTAGCTTTATTAGATTTAGGACGTGTTTTCATCACTAAATTAACAGCATACTCAACTACATTATCTGCAATTGGTATTCGGCGAATCAAATGTTGAAAATCTAAAATTTCTTGAGCATTGAATACAGGGTTAATTGTAATTATATTATCTGAAGTTGTATTCTTTGCTACTTTAATTTCTTCTTCAAAACTTGGATAATCCAAATAGATTGAAAAAAGAAATCTATCTAACTGCGCTTCAGGTAAAGGATAAGTGCCTTCTTGTTCAATGGGATTTTGCGTAGCCAATACAAAAAATGGCAGATCTAATTTATAATGATGACCTGAAACAGTAACTGAACGTTCTTGCATTGCTTCTAATAAAGCTGCTTGTGTTTTAGGTGGTGTTCTGTTTATTTCATCAGCTAAAATAATATTAGAAAAAATAGGCCCTTTTATAAATTTAAAATGTCGGTTTTCATCTAAGATCTCACTTCCCAAAATATCCGAAGGCATTAAATCAGGTGTAAATTGAATGCGTTTAAAATTCAATCCTAATGTTTGCGCAACAGTATTTACAAGCAAGGTTTTGGCCAATCCAGGAACTCCGATAAGTAAAGAATGTCCACCACATAAAACTGAAAGCAATACATGATTTACTGCATCATGCTGACCAACAATAATTTTAGCAATTTCTTGCTTTAATAATTGATGATTTTCAACTAGTTTTTTAATTGCAGCCACATCAGACATATATATTTACTTTTTTGTCCAATTACTATTAAAATTACAATCTTTATATTTATCGTTTATTTTAATATAGGTATCTTCAATTTTATCATTTGACCATTTTTCAATAGTTTCCTGCTTCTTTTTTTGAAGAGCAAGATCTTTTATTTTAACATAATCTATTGAAAGATCTGCAATATGTGATTCGGTTTTACTTTTCAATAAAATAAATTTATACATTTTTTTACCTTGCCTTGTTTCTTCATAAAAGACATCAGTATATTCTCCCGGTTTTAAATTACTTACTCTTGAATATAGATCGGGATCCATTTTTGTTAGTTCAAAATGCGTATCACTGGTTACCGGATTCATGATCATTCCTTTGTTAAGCCGAGTTTCTTTTTCATTAGAATATTTTAATACCGCATCTTCAAATGTTATTTCCTGCTTCATAATATCAAGCCTTATTTTATTTAAAGAATCCTTTGATTTATTTAAAACTTCATCATCAATTTTTGGCTGTAAAAGTAAATGACGAGCATCTCTTTCTTTACCTTTAATTTTTTCTACAACTAAGATATGATATCCAAAATCAGACTTAAAAGGTTCGGAGATTTCACCTTCATTCAAACTAAAAGCAGCTTCTTTAAATTCTTTTACAAAAGGACTTTGGCGTGTTATCGTATAAAGTCCACTATTTTGGCTCACACCCGGATCATCTGAATATAATATGGCTTTCATTTTAAAGCTTTCTCCACCTTCAATTTGTTTTTTAAATTCATTTAATCGATCAATAATTTGTTGTTGAACTTCGGCAGATGGCTCAATATTTAAAACTATTTGCGCTAATTCTATCTCTGCTCCTATTTCTGGTAAGTTATTATCCTTTTCTAAACTTATATAATAACGTTTAACTTCTTCTGGTGTTATATCAATATCAGCAGTAATTTCTTGTTGCATTTTACCTATAAGTAACGCTTCTTTTTCTACCTGATACAATTCATTATTCATTTCTTTCATACTTTCAAAGCCATAAAACTCAAGCATTTTTTCGGGAGAACCCAATTGTTGTGTGAAATATTGAATTTTACTCTGCACTCTCTCATTGATCTCTCCTTCTGAAACCAATACGCTATCAATTACTGCGTGATGTGCCAACAGCTTTCTGTTCATTATTTGCTCAAGCATTTCACAATCATTAACTTCAGCTTTTCCATCACTTTGCATTAATAACTCTTGTTTAAATGCTTCTATTTCAGAATTTAACACAATGTTTTTTCCAACAACAGTAGCTACTCCATCTAACTTTATCCGTGTTTGTGCATTGATTTGTAAACCTAAACCTAATAAGGTAAAAAGTACTATTTTTTTTATCATTCTAATAAGCTTCAAATTGTTTATTTTTAGTTGCATCCTCTAATAAAGATTTATCTATTTCTTTCAAAAATTCTAATTTACGTTTGTGTAAAATCATTTGTTTTATGGTTGACTCAACATAGCTTTTAGGAGCAATATCATTTCTATATAAAACATTTTTTAGAGCCACCAAATATACTTCTAATGAATCTTCTTTTTGTAAAAAATTAATTTTTTTTAATTTTTGATTATCACTTAAAAAAGGTAATTTTTTAATAACTGATGTATAACTCACCCAAACAGAATCATTTAAATTATATGAATTTAACTCTAATTTTCTTTCATCAAGTATTAAAAGATCATCGTTTTCATTAGATTTGAAAAGTTTGATCAATTCTTTTTTATCTTTGATATCTTTATTGAATTGAATATATTTAATCTTAACTAATTCTTCATTTAACCGATAAATAATCTTGTTTTTTTCGTAATACTGATCAACATCTTCCTGAGTAACTACTGTATCCAGATTTTGTTTTATTATAGCTTCTTTATACTTATCAATCAGCAATTCTTTTCGATAATCAGAAACCAATCTGTCAATTTCATGTTTTGTATCATCAACATTAATTCTCGCTTTTTGAAGTAACAATTGCTCGATTGCCCAGGAATTTATAAAATTAGCTTTAAAAAATATACTGTCATCTTTTGTATAGTTTTCAGGTAACGTTATAAGAAAATCTTCTTCATATAGATATAAATCATTAACTCTGGCAATCACATTTTCATTTAATTCTTTTTGTTTACAAGCTGCCAACAAAGAAATCAATAATACAACTAATATATACTTCATCTTATTCATCCAATATTTGCTTTAAATTTTGTAGCGCATTTTCATCTATCTTAACTTTATACTTTTTATGTAATTCTTTTACCCATTCTTTTTCTAAATAATTTTGATAATCATTTAAGACTTGCCCCTTGGTTTCATTTAATTCTTTAGGTCCAGCTGGTAATATTGCTAAAATATTTCCAATAATAAAATGGCTCTTATCTATATTATAAATTTTTGAAACTCCTTCTTGAAATAGGTATTGTTTTGGTAATTTATTGCTATTTTCTTCAACTATTCTTTCATTAAAAAGAACATGAATTGTTGCACCTTCATTAACCAATTGTTTTATTTCATTTACATTTTTATTTTTGAGCATTAAATTTTTTACAACAACGGCTTTTTCATAATTATTACATGTGGCAATTATAATTTTTGCCCTTCTTTTCCAGTAATAATTTTTAATATTTTTATCAAAATATTGCTGTAAACCTAATGTGTCTTTTTCAGCTTTTTTCCATATATTATTTTGTAATAAATCAAAAAGCAATAAACCATCTGAGTATTCTTTTAAAATTATTGAAAAATCTTTATTTGTTTCTTCTAAATGGTTTTTGTGGTATTCAATAATTTTATCAGTTTTGAACTCAGAATAAATTTCTTTTTTTGTCTTGTTTTTAATTTTTTTTGAATATTGATTAAATTCATCTACTGAATAATTGTCCTTTTCAATAATTAATAGTGATCTGTTTGATGAAATTTGATCTTTATCATTGTAGATCTGATCTAATAATTCTTTATCTTCAATAATTTTGTACTGTTTTTTTAATTTTTCAGCCAGTGATTTTTTAATTATGATCGACCTACTTCCGTTTTCAATTTGTTGTTTTAAATTTTGCTTTAATTCATCATAACTTTTAATCGGAAATTTATTGATCAACTTTATGATATGCCATCCATAATTTGAGGAAAAAGGTTCTGAAATATCACCTATATCTATCAATGAAAAAGCAATGGAATCTAGTGGATTGATCAGTTTACCGGAACTAAACTTTGGTAACAACCCTCCCTTTTGTGCACTTGATTGATCATCAGAATAATTTTTAGCTATATAATCGAATTTTTCACCTTGATTTAATTTTTGATATAATTCATTAATTTGTTTATTTGCATACTCTTCATCATCATCTTTATTCTTTACAAAAATATGAGCTATTTCAATCTCCCCCTTTGAAAGTCTTTTATCATTTACTTTTAAAATATGATAACCAAATTGAGTCCTAAAAGGTTTTGATGTTTCTCCAATATGAGTATTATAGGCTATATTTTCAAAAGGATATACCATATCAAAAGCAGAAAAATAACCTAAATTTCCATTATTATGATTTACAGAGGTGTCCTCGGAATAATCTTTTGCTACTTCTTCAAAAGGCAAGCCACTCAAAACTTTATTACGGGCTTCATTAATTTTATTATAGGCTTTTAATGTATCAATTGGTGAAGAATCAACTGAAACTTTTACTAAGATATGGCTAACATTTACCTCTTCTTTTGAACGCTCATAAGCTTCTCTAATTAGATTTTTACTAGATTCATTATCAACTAAATAAGGCAAAACTAATTGTTCTCTATATTTAGTTAATTCATTTTTAAAAATTACCGTAGTATCCAATTCTAAATCATATGCTTGTTGTAATTTTAATTTAAAATCAACAAACATTTCAAGATAATCATCAATACCTTTCTGACTACTTTCTATGATAATATCTTTATTTTTTTGATAAACTCTTATAAATTCGGAGGTGTAAACAGGTTTATTGTCAATGGTTAATAAAACTTCATCTTTCACTTGTGCATTTAATATACTTATGACAAATAAAAAAACCGTTAAGAGCACTTTTTTTAATATTATGTAATATTTTGGTAGAATCAAAAGCAGATTATAAAATAAGTTAAAATTAAAAGGTCAAAAATATTTTTTATTTTTAAATGTTTCTGTTAAAAAAATCACAAAGAAATTACACCTTCTACTTTGGCCACTTCTTTGTATTTTTCAATAATTTCTTCAGGAGATTTCATGTTTACTACTATTGTTAAACTATTATATTTTCCTGTTTTAGAGGGTTTTGAATTTATAACAGCTCCCATATTATCAAAAATACTTTCTATTTCATTGAATTTTTCATCAGATGTTGGTATGATAAATTTGTACATATATTTTGTTGGAAACTCCGTTGTTTCTAATAAAGTCTTTTTAAGTTTTTTATAAAATTCAGCCTCTTTACTCAAATTAAAAGTGTTTTTCAATTTTTAAAAGGACAAATTTACAATTATTATTTTCTTAATTTTGATATTTGATTATAATTTCAAATCCATGCAACATAAAGTAGTTATTACAGGAGGACCGGGTACAGGAAAATCAACCGTATTAGAAGAGTTACAAAATCGTAATTATTTTTGCATGCATGAAATTTCGCGAGAGATCACTTTACATGCACGCGAATCAGGTATAGAGCAATTATTTTTAAAAGATCCTGTATTATTTAGTAAAATGCTTTTAGAAGGTAGAGAAAATCAATATAAAATAGCACATAAAAATACAGCCGATGTAGTATTTTTTGACAGAGGTATACCTGATATAAATGCTTATATGAATTATATGGGTATTCAATATGATGATTATTTTAATAAAACCTGCCAAAAGAACAGGTACTCAAAAATATTTATCATGCCTCCTTGGAAAGAAATTTATATCACTGATAATGAACGTTATGAAAGTTTTGAACAAGCTTTAGCAATACACAACCATTTAAAAAATACTTATATAGATTTTGATTATGAGCTTATTGATGTTCCTTTTAATTCGGTTGAAAAGAGGGTTGAATTTATTTTAAATTCACTTAAATTAGACAAATGATCACACCTGAAAATCTTCTGCATAAATATTGGAAACACGATAGTTTTAGAAAACCTCAAGCAGAAATTATTCAAGCAGTTTTACAAGATAAAAATGTATTGGCGCTTTTACCTACAGGAGCCGGAAAATCTCTTTGTTTTCAAATACCCACTTTACTAAAAGAAGGTGTTTGCATCGTCATTTCTCCCCTTATAGCATTGATGAATGATCAGGTTGATAGTTTAAATAGAAAAGGTATCAAATCAATAGCATTAACTTCAAAATATTCTTTTGACGAAACCATTATTGCTTTTGATAATTTAAAATTTGGTGGCTATAAATTTTTATACTTATCTCCTGAAAAATTACAATCAGAATTAATTCAAGAAAAAATAAAACAACTTAATGTAAATTTAATTGCGGTTGACGAAGCACATTGTATTTCGGAATGGGGTCATGATTTTCGACCTTCATATTTAAAGATCAATACTTTACAAAAATTACACCCAAATGTAAATACAATAGCACTTACGGCAACGGCTACTCCTAAAGTTATTGAAGATGTTCTTGATAATTTAAATATTGAAAAGATTAGTATTTTTAAAAAGTCTTTTTTTAGAAAGAATTTGAGCTATCAAATAAAATATTCTGAAGACATATTAAATAAATTAATCCAAATCTTATCTCATTTAAATGAACCTGTTATTATATATACAAACACTCGGAAATCATGTATCAATATTTCAAATTTCTTAAATAAAAATAAATTCAAATCTGGTTTTTACCACGGCGGTCTAACTCTTGATGAAAAAGATATTGCTTTTACAAATTGGACAGATGAAAAAACACCAATTATGGTTGCCACTAATGCCTTTGGAATGGGTATTGACAAAGCTAATGTTAGAGCTGTTATACATATAAATTTACCACAAAGTATTGAAAATTATATTCAAGAAACCGGAAGAGCCGGAAGAGATGGAAAAAAATCTTTCGCCTTTCTTTTATATAATAACAACACTATTTCTGATTTTAAAAAAATTATACAAAAAGGTCTGGCTACACCAAAGGTCTGTAAAGAAATCTACATCAATTTAAATAAGTATTATCAAATATCTTTAGGTGAAAAACCAGAGAAACATTTTGATTTTATTTTGCAGGATTTTTGCAATCATTTTAGTTTACCTGTATTAACCACATATAATGCAATTACAACTCTGGAAATAGAAGGAATTATTGAATTCACTCAAAGTATCAATAAAAATTCGATCATTAAAATTAAAGTAAGCAATAATGATCTGTTTTTATATCAAAAAAGAAATCCAAATACTAAAAGAATAATCCAAATATTGTTAAGAACCTATGGAGGTTTATTTGATCAATTTACCAATGTGAATGAATATAATATCGCAAATAAATTACAAGTAACCAAATTAGATATAATCAAGTCATTAAATCAATTAAATAACGATAATATATTGATTTACAAATATTTCAAAGGGCTTTCACAAATAAAATTTTTAGTCCCTCGCGAAGATAATTATACAATTAATAGTATTTCTAAAAATGTTAAAAAGAGAAATAAAATAAAAATTGAAAAGGCCAATTCAGTAATTGGATTTATTGAAAATAATACCATTTGTCGCAGTGTACAATTACAACACTATTTTGGAGAAAAAGACATGATTAAATGTAATATTTGTGATATTTGTACTTATAAGAAACCAGCGAAAGCAGATTATAATATCGTTGCAAATGGCATATTAAATTTATTAATAAACGACCAAGTATTGACCTCATATGAGATTGTAAACGGTTTATCTTTTGATGAAAATATAATATTAAATACCTTACAGTTTTTGATAGAAAAAAAAGCAATAGGGTTAACTTCGCAAAACAAATATAAAAAGTTATAAAATGGAAGATTTACGGATCATTTTTATGGGTACACCCGATTTTGCAGTTGCAACATTAAAAGCATTGTTAAACAATAAATACAATGTTGTTGGTGTAATTACAGCGGCTGATAAACCAGCTGGAAGAGGAAGAAAAATAAGACAATCAGCTGTTAAGCAATTTGCAGTTGAAAATAATCTAAATGTTTTGCAACCTACAAATCTTAAAAATGAAGATTTTATTAAAACTTTACAATCATTAAATGCCAATTTACAAATAGTAGTTGCGTTTAGAATGTTACCCAAAATAGTTTGGAATATGCCAAAATATGGCACATTTAATCTGCATGCTTCGCTCCTTCCTGATTATAGAGGAGCTGCACCTATAAATTGGGCTATAATTAATGGTGAAACTAAAACAGGTGTCAGCACTTTCTTTTTAGACGAAAAAATTGATACAGGCGCAATAATCATGCAAAAAGAAGTTCAAATTTTACCTAAAGAAACTGCCGGAATATTACATGACAAATTAATGAGTGTTGGAAGTAATTTGGTTATTGACACAGTTAAAAGCATTGAAAACAATACTCTCAAGCTTTTATCACAACCTGAAAATGAATCAAAACCAGCTCCAAAACTAAATAAAGAGAACTGTAAAATTAATTGGAACAACTCTACAAAAAATATTTTCAACCTAATTAGAGGTTTATCACCCTATCCGGCAGCATGGACTATTATCAATAATAATGACAATATTATTGAAGTAAAAATATACAATGCTGAAATCATTAAAGAAGACCATTCTTATGAAATTGGAAAAATAATTACTACTAAAAAAGAATTAAAAATTGTTGTTAGTGATGGTTATCTAAAAATAATCGAAATAAAATTAGCAGGAAAACGAAAAATGGATGTTCAGAGTTTGCTCAATGGCTACACATTTTTTGAAAATGCTAAAGTGCTGTAGATATCATATTTTAATTGATATATTATAAAAAACCCTTTTATTCTCTATGCTTATCAACAATTTGAACCTATTTATTAACAAAACAACATAATTTTTAGAGTAAAACTTGTGTAAGCCCCTATAAAATCTATATTTGTTACGCTATTAAAAGCAAATAATTAAAATAATAACCAATTTAAAAATTTAAACTATGAACAAATCAGATTTAGTTGAAGCAATGGCTGCTGACGCCGGAATTTCTAAAGCTGCTGCAGGCAAAGCATTAGATTCACTAATGAGTAACGTAAAAAAAGGTCTTAATGGTGGGGCTAAAATATCTTTAGTTGGATTTGGTTCTTTCTCTGTTAAAGAAAGAGCTGCAAGAGATGGTAGAAATCCTCAAACTGGTGCTACTATCAGAATACCTGCAAGAAAAGTTGTTACTTTTAAACCAGGTTCTGAATTAAAAGCTGCCGTAAACTAATATAAAGTTACGAATTTTAAGAAAAATTTAAGACTGTCTTTTTAAGGCAGTCTTTTTTTTTACAATATTTTTTGTATATTTAAGAACTATATAATATAAAATGTTAAAAATCAAACCATCAAAAGGAAAACTTCTTGTTGCCGAACCATCAATTTTAAATGATAGTTCCTTTAAACGTTCTATAGTTTTACTTACCGAACATAGTCAAGATGGTTCTGTAGGTTTTATTTTTAACAAACCAACATCTCATGTTTTAAGTGATTTTATTACTGAAGTAGATTCATCACTTAGAGTGTATTATGGCGGACCTGTTTCAGAAGACAATCTATATTTCGTTCATAAAATACCCGAATTAATTCCGAACAGTATTGAAATTGCCAATGGTATTTTTTGGGGAGGTGATTTTGAAGCAGTTTTAGATCTAATAAAAAGTGATATTTTATCTAAAAACGATATTCGTTTTTTTCTAGGTTATAGTGGTTGGACTAACAATCAATTAAATGATGAACTTTCATCTTATTCTTGGATAGTTATTGAAAATAAATTTAAAAACCTTTTCCATATCAATCACAATAATTTTTGGAAAAATGAAATGAATAAATTTGGAGGCATTTATAAAATATGGGCAAATGCACCCGAAGATCCAAGTTTAAATTAATTATAAACTACAATTCTCTTAGCGCTTTTTTTATTTCTTTACCTACATTTATATTGTATTTCTTTTTTCTATATTCTGTTACACTTTGAATATCAATAATCGAATTTGATAAAAACACTTCATCTACATGTAAGAGTTCAAAAGGTGAAATTTGTGTTTCTATAAGCTCATAAGAATCATCTTTTAAAATAATTTCAATAATTTTCTTTCTAATAATACCATTGATACAACCTTCTGCTAAAGCTGGAGTTTTGATTGTGTTTCCTGTTACTAAAAAAACATTTGCATTTATTGCTTCTACAATATTCTTCTTCTCATTTAATAAGATACAATTGTCATAGCCATTATCATCAGCATAGACACTAGCTAAAACATTTACAATTCTATTATTGGTCTTTATATTTGATAATAGACCCGATAATACCGGTAAATCTTTATATAACTCAATTTGATAAGTTGATAAATCATTTATCTTAAATTCTTCAACTTCAATTATAAAATCAATATCCTTAGTTTTTGGTAAATATAACCCCCCATCTTTTCTAAATACTGTAAATCTTACTCTTGCTAGATCTTCTAATTTATTAACCTTAATTGTCTTGATAATTTCATCTCTAAAATATTCTAAATTAAAATAATCAGGAATATTCATACGCAACATTCTCATGGATGACATTAATCTAAAATAATGATCTTCAACAAAATAAATATTATTAAGACTACTTTTTAAAGTTTCAAATACAGCATCTCCATATTTAAAACCCCTATTATTGATCGTGATCTTATAATCATTTTTTGAAATCAGTTCTCCATTTATATTTATCATGAAAGCATTTGTTTAATAATTAACTATCCAATAATATCAAAAAAAAACCTCGAGAAATTCTCTCGAGGTCATTTTAATCTATATTTAATCTTATCCTCCAATAACATGTTTTAAATCAGAAATTTTACTTTCCCAAAACATTTTAGTCTCATCAATTTCATCCTCATCAGCAAAATCAACCACTATTAAAGAAACATCTTTTGTTAAAGCATCTACTTGAATTCTCAACTCAAAATAAGTATCTTTTTCTTCATCTTCATCCCATTTAAATTTAATGTATTGGTCAGTTTTTATTGATATTTTTTTTGCTACTTCTTCTGAACCATCCCAAATAAAAGTATACATCTGTCCTCTTGAATTAACATTATCTGCAAACCATTCTCCTAAAGAATCCGGTGTTGATATATATTGAAACAAAAAAGACGGTGATGCATGAATAGGAAATTCTAATTCAATTTTTTTCTTTTCAGACATTTTTATTTATTTAAAGTGACAATATATAGATTATCTTAATTTAAAAAAAATATTTTATAAAAAATATTTGAAGAAGATCTCTTGCCACTAGTAAAATTGTTTTTATATTTGCACCTCGATTTTGGCGAGGTAGCTCAGATGGTTAGAGCGTCGGATTCATAACCCGGAGGTCGGCAGTTCGATTCTGCTCCTCGCTACTATTAAAATAAGGAAAAACCGAAACGAAAGTTATCGGTTTTTTTTATAGTTACAACATTTAATGGTTTTTATTGATTATTATTT
>JBDLJB010000044.1:0-16215 GCA_039714555.1 Bacteroidota bacterium | reverse complement strand
TGTACCTTGAGTGGGAATCGAACCCACACTCTGTTGCCAGAACTGGATTTTGAATCCAGCGCGTCTACCAATTCCGCCATCAAGGCTTATTTCATAGAGTTTCTTAATATTCTAAGCTCCTCTTCTCTTATACCAGATTTCAAATACTTTTCATGTATTCTTGCTTCTGGTCTTGTTTTACATTCCTCAGAATAAATCAATTCAAAAGGGTAATAAAATTTTGGAGTGCAAATATAAGTTATTTGTTTAAAATATGTTGACTTTATAATAATTTTTCTTTTTAAAAAAGGTGAATATTTAAAATATTATTTATTTAAAAAAACTCATTTACATTTGAATTAATTAATTAATTTTACAAAAAAATTATCCAAAAATAAATCACTAAAACACACAACTTTATGAAACAAAAAGTTCCTAGTCCAAAGATGTTTGCCTGTTCTCAAAGTACTGATTTAGCAAAAAAAATTGCTGATGAATACGGAATCGGACTTGGTAAAATGAAAAAAAACCAATTTAGTGATGGAGAATTTCAAATCTCTTTTGAAGAGTCTATAAGAGGTAGAAGAGTATTTTTAATTGGTTCTACAAATCCTCCTTCTGATAATTTAATAGAATTACTTTTAATGATTGATGCTGCAAAAAGAGCTTCAGCAAGGCATATTACAGCAGTCATGCCTTATTATGGTTGGGCTCGTCAAGATAGAAAAGACAAACCCCGTGTACCCATAGCTGCAAAAATGATTGCAAAACTATTACAATCAGCTGGCGCCACAAGAGTTATTACCATGGATCTTCACGCTGATCAAATTCAAGGTTTTTTCGAGATTCCTGTTGATCATTTATATGCATCAACAATTCTTTTACCTCATATTAATGAGCTAAATCTTGATAATATTACTATTGCTTCACCCGATATGGGTGGTTCAAAAAGAGCTTATGCATATTCAAAATTTCTAAAAAGTGAAGTGGTAATATGTTACAAACAACGTGAAAAAGCAAATGTGATATCTCATATGGAACTCATAGGTGATGTTAATGGGCGAAACGTGATTATTGTTGATGATATGATTGATACGGCAGGAACATTAACAAAAGCAGCTGATTTAATGATAAAAAGAGGTGCGCTTAGTGTTAGAGCAATTGCAACACATGCAATTTTATCTGGCGATGCTTATAAACGTATAGAAAAGTCAAAATTATTAGAATTAATTATAACAGATACAATTCCATTGAAAAAGCATTGTTCTAAAATAAAAGTTGTATCTTGCGCCCCTTTATTTGCTGAGGTAATGCATAGAGTTCAAGACAACTCTTCTATCAGCGATAAATTTATCATGTAACTAAATAATTTAAATTTAAACAATGAAATCAATTACAATCAAAGGATCTCAAAGAGAAAGCGTGGGCAAGGTTGCTACCAAAGCCTTACGTAATGCTGAAAAGGTTCCTTGCGTATTATACGGAGGAGAACAACCAATTCATTTTTCAGCAGATGAAAAAGCTTTTAAAAACTTGGTATATACTCCAAATGTTTATACTGCAAAGATTGAGCTTGAAAATGGCGAAACTTATGCTGCAATTATGCAAGATATTCAATTTAATCCGGTATCGGATAAAATATTGCATATTGATTTTTATCAATTATTTGATGATAAAGAAATTACTATGAACATTCCTGTAAATCTTACAGGTAGTGCTCCCGGAATAGTTGCAGGTGGTATTTTACGTTTCCCTTACAGAACATTAAAAGTAAAAGCTAAACCGGCTAACTTACCAGATTTTATCACTGCTGATATTTCAGAATTAAATATTGGTGATAAAATATATGTAACTGAAATTGGCAGTGATGAATATACTATACTTCACCCTGACAATACTGTAGTGTGTCAAGTACGTATTGCTCGTGCTGTTGTTGAAGAAGAAGAAGATGAAGAAGGTGAAGAAGGTGAAGAAGGAGTTGAAGGTGAAGCAACTGAAGGAGGAGCAACTGAAGGAGGAGAAAAAACTCCTGCAGAAGGATCTAAAGAATAGTTTTTAAAATATTTTTAAAAAAACAAAGCTGTCTGAAAAGGCAGCTTTTTTTTATACTTTTATAGGATGAATTTTTTTACAAAATTTAAATCCATTTTTCAATCAGAAAAAAATGAAACAGACAGCATGAAAAAATATTTAATTGTTGGGTTGGGTAATATTGGCGAAAAATATAAAGATACACGCCATAATATTGGTTTTTCTGTATTAAACAATTTATCGAAAGTTAAAGAACTAATCTTTGAAACAAAAAAATTAGCTGATATATCTTCTTTCAGATTTAAAGGTAGAACTTTTATTTTATTAAAACCCAATACCTATATGAACTTAAGCGGAAAAGCCGTAAAATATTGGATGGATAAAGAAAAGATACCTCTTGAAAATTTATTGATAGTAACAGATGATGTAAATATTCCTTTTGGTACAATTCGCATAAAAAAGAATGGAAGTGCAGGAGGACATAACGGTATGCAAAATGTTCAGGATATTTTATTAACTAATAAATACCCACGGTTAAGGTTCGGAATTGGTGGAGATTATAAAAAAGGACAACAAATTGATTATGTTTTAGGAAAATGGTCAGAGGAAGAACAAGCTAAATTACCTGAAAGAATTGAAACGATAAATAAGGCAATTATTTCATTTGGCCTTGCCGGAATTAACAATACTATGAACGAATTTAACGGTAAATAAGATCTTTAATACTCTTTTAATTAAAAAACTTCGCTGTACTCATACTCTATTTCACTTTATGGAGATTTTACATTATGAAAACTCCAGTATTTATAATTTTCATCTTTAACTCAAACATTTAGAAAATAAAAAAACCGAATTGTCAATGAAACTCTTCGGTTTATGAATATTTAATTTACAGATTTACAATGATATTATAGCTTTTCCAAAAAACTAAGGTTTATCCATTCTGTAAAGTTTCCAAAATTCGTTTAGGAGTAATCGGCATACGGTTAACTCTGGCGCCACATGCATCAAAAACAGCATTGGCTATAGCACCCCCAACACATATAATTGCAGGTTCACCTCCTCCTTGAGTTTTGGAATCCATTTTATCGATAAAGACACATTCTATTTTTGGAGTTTTTGAAAATTTAGTGATCTCATAATTATTAAAACTTTTTGATTTTATCCTTCCTCCATTAAATTCAATATCCTCATACAATGCATATCCCAATCCCATAGTAATCCCTCCTTCTGTTTGAAGTGTTGCTCCATGAGGATTTACTACCTGGCCCATATCTTGAGCACAAACAACCCTTATAGGTTGAACTTCCCCCGTAGTTTTATCTACATAAACTTCGGCTATCATTGCTACAGATGTGCCGGCATCTTCTCCAAGAGCTATTCCATATCCATGTCCTTCTTGTTTCTTTCTTTTCCAATCAAAGGTTCGGGCAGCAAGTTTTAGCGTATTTAACATCTTTTCATTTTCCAAATTGTCCAATCTGAATTTTAAAGCATCAATTCCAGCTGCATGCGCTGTAGCATCTATATGAGATTCACGGGCAAAAGTAGTTGAATTGTTACCCGGAGCTCTCCAAGCACCGGTTCCAAAAGGATGAATATCATCTTCATTGAACATTCTTGTACGATTATTTGCAATGCCGTAAAAGAGTTTAGTGCCTCTTGTACCTGCACAATAAATATCAAATTCCCATAATTTTAGATTTCCATTAGCATCGACACCTGAAGTTGCTTTCATTAATGCTGCAGTTCTGAACCTATCATACATGAATTCTTCTTTTCTACTCCATACCAATTGAACAGGCTTACCACATAATTTAGCAATTTTAGCTGCTTCAATAGCTTGACGATTGTATATTTTACCACCAAATCCGCCTCCTAAGAAAATTTGCTTCAAATGAACCTTTTCTAAAGGCATATCAAATGTTTTGGCTAGTTGTTCACGCGTTCCGAAAGGTGTTTGTGAAGAAGCCCACATGATAAGTTTATCATCTTTAAAGTGACATGTTGCTGAATGGGTTTCAATGGAGGCATGTGCTTTATAGCCATCATAATATTTTGCTTCAACGATAATGTCTGAATTCTCTCTGCCAGTAGTTAAGTTTCCGCTCTCTTCAAATATATTTTTTTCTTTGATGTTATCATCAAAGTATTGAAATATGGTTTCATTATCTGCTATATGCTCAGGTGTTTCCCATGTAACTCTTACTTTCTTAGCTGCTTTGTTCGCAATTTCAGGATCTAAATGAACCACAGCAACTAAATTTTCATCTTCTACTAATTCAGCTCCCTTGAATGAAGATAATTCAGAGGAATCAACCTTTATTTTTTTTGAGTTGAAAACTGCTGGTCTGATTATGGTAGCATATACCATGCCCGGTAATTTAATATCTCCAGCGTATTTAGCTTTACCTGTAACTTTTGACTCAGAATCTAAACTGATCACTGGTTTACCTATGATCTTAAAATCTTTAGATTTTTTGATCTCAGGTTTCTTTTTTAATGTTTTTACTATTTTTTTACCTTTCGTTAAGGTGGCATAGGTAACTTTTAGCTTTTCATTATTTTTTACAAATACTGTCCCATTAGAAACATCAAGCATTTCCTCAGATACTCCAAGATTTTCAGCTGCAAGATCTATTAATACCTCTCTGGCTTCAGCAGCAGCAGCTCTTAATACAGGGTCAGTAAAACGAGTAGTTAATGAGCCCCAGGTTCCCGCATCATAAGGGCATAACTCTGTGTCTCCCATGATCATGTCTATAGAATAAATTGATATTTCAAGCTCTTCTGCTAATACTTGAGCCAAAGAAGTGGTTATTCCCTGTCCCATTTCAATTTTTCCGGTATAACAATCAACCCTTCCATCTTCTTTCACTCTTAAATATGCATTAAAATTTAACAAGTCTTCAGATGTATTTTGCCCAAATCCTTGTATCACAGATAATTTCCCTAAACAAAAAACAACGATTACACCTCCACCTAATTTTTTCAAAAAATCACGTCTACTCTGGGGAACAGGTTTATAAACATCACCAAAATATAACTCAGTATTATTATCTGTTTTCATAATTTTATTTTTTTGTTCATTTCTTTGGATGCTGTTTGGATAGCATCAATAATGCGATTATACGAGCCACATCGACATAAATTTTCTTCCATACCCTTCAAGATGTATTCACGAGTAGGATTTGGATTACGTATCAACAAACCGTATGCATTCAAAATCATTCCAGGTGTACAAAACCCACATTGTAGCGCATCATGTTCAATAAATGATTTTTGTATTGGGTGTAGCGTACCATTTGAACTTAACCCCTCGATCGTTAAAATTTCTTTTCCGGCTACATCTTCCACCAAAATCATACATGACCTTATCGGTTCATTATCAATTAAAACTGTACAGGCTCCACAATCACCTAATCCGCATCCATATTTCGTACCTGTTTTATCCAGATATGTTCGGAGAACAGTTAAAAGTGATTCGTCGCCATTAACATTTAAGGATACCGATTGATGGTTTAGTTTAAAACTAATAGATTGTTTCATTTTTTATCTATTTTAATTCAAATCTTATTGACCTTAAAAATAACTATTAATTTTATAAAATACTAACTAAAAGCAGCTAAAGTTTCTTTTAATACCTTTAAACTAATTGAATTATGAAATAGTTGAAGCTTATTTTTTAAAAAAATTATATGGTTCACCTTATGATGAATTTAATAAAGAAAAGAATTATTGTTTAATTTTTTTTCATTTTATCAAACAATCCAAAAACTTGTTGAGAAGAAAATTTATCAGTTCATTGAGGTTTGTAATCAGAAGTATTTAGATAATCACTTATTTAAATAAAAGTAAATCCCCTATCTTTCATTTTTTTTAATGATCTTATACTTTTCTTCTTATTCTTTAGAGAGTGGAAGAGCCTAAAACTTAGGAGAGGTGATTTCAACTATACAAGTAAAAAACACCTCCCCAATATTTTGTAATAAATAATCTCTATCGCAGTTACTCCACCGTGACGGATAACTCACCAACTGTAAATAATTTGATTGATTTGAATACTAATCATTATTTAGTCATGAATGTCAGATTAACATCATCCAATCTCTGGTTATCACCGTATTCACAGTACCAACAAAAACTATTTAATATTATCAGAAATTTCAGAGAAAATGATAACTGGAATTTCAAACAGATAAGTGACTGGTTGGTTGATAACGATTATAAAACACCACGAGATAAAACATTTACACATAAACACGTCTGGTCAATGTACACCAAGAGAAAGAGAAGTATCGAAAGTACGAACCAGTAATCAAGGATGTAGATATTGATATTGTTGATTAGTCTAGTAATAGGTACTCAGAATTAAAATTTTACATAGAGAGAAAACCAATCTCGATATATAAACCACCATTATCGGGTTTTAGAAGAAAAGAAAGTTGTTGGTTACGGGAAATTCTGGTATGAATTCAGTAAATAACTAAATAAAAAATGAGGAATATTGTTTCCTCATTTTTATTATATAAAAAGATGTTGATACTTAATTAATACAAATTTCAAATTCATCAACATTTACTGATGTTTTAATTAAAGATACAGTTTCAAAACCGTCTACTTCAGTAATAACAACCGTAAGGACTTCCCCTTCTATCGTAAACGTAAAAGTTTCAGTTTCTCCATCATCTGTAATTTTAATAATAAGTTTATCTGTTGAATTTTCAATAATTTCTAAAACTTCATAATTTAAGGTATCATGTTCATAACAATCATTATCAAGATACCACTCTTCTAATATTATACTTTCGTTATCAATAATTCTGATGTATATATCTTCTCCTGAAAAAGTCCATATAGTTCCATCATACTTTTCTAAAAAAGTTTGAGGTTCATCATCATCAGAACTACATGCATTAAAAGAAAGGGTTAGACCGAGAACAATAAATAAGAAAAGAAATTTGTGTTTTAGATTTTTAGTTTTCATTTTAGTATTATTTTAATCATTAAAATATATTAACGAATTAAAGATTAATATATTATAAATTTAAGTTAGTTAAACTTATGGTAGATAGAACGGTCAAACTGAACCACGAGGTGTAAGTAACCCTTCTTTATTAAAAATTTGGGAGATTTTTCTATACCCAACAGCGGTAAGATTTTTTTCTTTAAAATCCCTAATTTTATTGAATAAACACTCTTGATATGGTGTATACTTAAACCTCCACAAATGAGTTGTAACTACTGATACCGAGAATGTTACTAACAGAGTATAGGGGTAAGAATAAATGTCACAAAACACTACTCCACCGTAACCGATTTAGCTAAATTTCTTGGTTGATCTACATTACAATCACGCAAAACTGCTATATGATAAGAAAGTAATTGTAAAGGTATTGTAGTTAACAAAGGTGATAATGCTTCTTCCGTTTCCGGAATTTCAATAACATGGTCTGCCATTTCTTTTACAGTGATATCTCCTTCAGTAACAACGGCAATAATTTTTCCTTTTCGAGATTTTATCTCCTGTATATTACTCACTACTTTTTCGTAATGACCTTTATTTGTAGCAATAACAATAACCGGCATTCTATCGTCAATTAAAGCAATAGGTCCATGTTTCATTTCTGCAGCCGGATAACCTTCGGCATGTATATACGATATTTCTTTTAATTTTAGAGCTCCCTCTAAAGCTACCGGAAAATTATATCCTCTTCCCAGATATAAGCAATTGGTTGAGAGTAGATATTTTTTTGCAATTTGTTTTACATGATCATCACTTTCTAATACTTTTTCAATCTTTTTCGGGATCAATTCCAATTCTTGTAAATGCAAACGATAATCAGCACTTGTCATAGTTCCCTTAGCTCTAGCCAATCGTAATGCTATTAGGGTCAACACCGTAATCTGAGTTGTAAATGCTTTAGTAGAAGCAACGCCTATTTCAGGTCCGGCATGTGTATAAACACCCGAATCATTTTCTCTGGCAATAGAAGAACCAACTACATTACAAACTCCAAAAACAAAGGCTCCTTTTGATTTTGCTAACTTAATTGCTGCAAGTGTATCTGCAGTTTCACCGGATTGTGAAATTGCAATTACAATATCTTTTTCGGTAATAACCGGATTTCTATATCTAAATTCAGATGCATATTCAACTTCAACAGGAATTCTGGCAAAGTCTTCAAAAATATATTCTGCAACCAATCCTGCATGCCATGAAGTACCACAGGCTACAATAATTATTCTCTCTGCATTCAGGAATCTTTTCATGTTATTTTCAAGTCCTGATATTTTAATTATACCCTTTTCCGTTAAAAGCCTTCCTCTTAAAGTATCAATAATTGCTTGTGGTTGTTCGTGAATTTCTTTAAGCATAAAATGCTCATAACCACCTTTTTCAATTTGTTCTAAGTTCAATTGTAATTCTTGAACATTTGCATCAATTAAAGAATCATCATTTAATTTTCTAACTCTAATTTCCCTTCCCTTTTTGATGATTGCCATTTCACCATCTTCCAAATAAATTGCATCTTTGGTATATTCAATAAAAGGTGAAGCATCTGAAGCAACAAAAAATTCTTCATTATTTTTACCAATTCCTATTGCAATTGGGCTTCCCAATTTAGCAACAATCATTTCATCAGGTTTTTCTTTATCAAAAACAGCTATCGCATATGCTCCAATAATTTGATTTGAAGCTATTTGAACAGCTTTACCTAATTTTACATTTTCTGTATTCTTAATTTCTTCGATAAGATTGACCAATACTTCAGTATCAGTATCACTTTGAAAATTATAACCACGACCAATAAGTTCTTGTTTAAGAGAATTATAATTCTCAATAATACCATTATGAACAATAGCTAAATTACCCGATTGTGATAAGTGGGGATGTGAATTTGTATCATTTGGAATTCCGTGTGTTGCCCAACGTGTATGTCCTATACCAATAATTCCAATATCTGTAATTTCTTCTTGTACTTTATTTTCAAGAATTGAAACTTTTCCTTTTGTTTTTGAGAGGTTGATACTTTCACCATCATACAGCATTATTCCTGCACTGTCATATCCTCTATATTCAAGACGTTTTAATCCATTAATTATAATTGGATAAGCATCGCGATAGCCAATATAAGCGGTTATTCCACACATTTTATTTGAGTTTAAGTTTGATTATGTTGTAAATCAATCTGAGAATTGATATGATGCTATAACGTTATTTTGAATAAAATATTTCTAATTTCAATCGTTTATCAATATCTGAAGTTGAATTACCGTGTAATACAACTCCTTTAGGTATATAACTATAATCTTTAACAACAGAATCTAAAACGGCAAAATCAGGCGTATCGGTTGCATTAAAAGTTTTAAGTGACAATGTTGAAGGTTCATTAGGATCATCAGCATCTATAATACTTGAAATATATTGTGTAATTCTAAATTTATAACTTTTTGGATTGCCATCTTCATCATACTCTAGATAACCTCCAAATACTTCAAAACCTGTTCTTTGTAGATCTCTCAATATTGTTCTCTCATCATAATTATAAAGAAAAAGTTGTTGTGGTACTTTACCAACTTGACTGCTTTGATCTATGTATAATGTTAGATTGGCTTCATTTATTAACCATCCTTTGCCCCGTAAGTCTTGTAAACTTTCAAGAGTAAAAAGTTTAATAATTGATTCAGAACCTGCTGCTCCTTGTACATAAAGTCTTGGTTCACCATTAATCATTCTATCAGGATTTAAGAAAGTGTCATCAACCTTTGATCCTGAATAATTTCTTATATATTTTCCTGTCCTTATACCTCCAAAATTAAAACTCATTTCATGTTTTGAATTTACCAAAACATTTTCCTCTCCGTTAATACCATTATAATTTAAATCTTCATCTTCACCTTCACTTTTGGTTTCTTCATTGGTATAATAAATCGTCATTTTAGAATTTAAAGCAGGAAAATTGATCAAACTCCCGTCAAAACCATTAGATTCAATAAACATACCTTTGAAATATTGAAAAAATAAGTCACTAGAATCAAAATATGGTGAATCTTGATTATCAATAAAACGGGTTTTAAAAAATTCTTTATTTAAGAAAAACTTCATTGAAGGATTAGCATTCTCTGTTTTAATGGTATCAATATCATTAATTGTTGAAGAATTTCCATCTAGATGTCTTCTTTCTACATAAAGTACGGTATCATTTCTGTTTGGCTTAAAATCTCCCAGATATAATTCGTTACTTATTTGATATTCCTTATCAGAGAAATATGCTTTATTTTTTGTAGGATCTTCAGGGTCTAAAACATTTAAAAACGTTTCTAATTCTGATATTTTTATCTCAAATTCAATATCTGTATTACCATAAATTGAATCTAAACTATAACTTGGAGTTATGATCTTATTTCCTTCATCATCTACTAATTCTTCACCTGTAATTGGATCTTTTGCATATTGAACAGTATCTTTTGTAGCATAATAAGGTATATCTAATACTACCAAATCTATAATAGCATTATCACCAAAATTAACACCAATATCTGGAAGTCGCAATTGAGAAGCTACAGAGCTTTTTAAGTGCCCAAAATTAGTGTTATGATTAACACCCATCAGATAACCGGGACTGCTATTATTATTATCAACTCTGGATGAATCAATGTTGATATTATATGCAATAATTTCAAATAAAGTATCTCCAACTTTAAATTTTCCATTATCAATTAAATCAACACCAATATTTTCAATATCTCTTTCACAGGCCGTTATTCCAAGAAATAACAATAAAACTAAAACGACATTTTTAATAATGCCAATATTATTATTTATCATAAAGAAATGTAGTTTTTTAATTTTTTATTGTAAGACTTCGTTTAAATAAAAATTGGAATAAGATTCAGTGTAATTTTCAGTAGGTTGATGCTCAAGAATCGGTAAATTCGAACTTTCTAATAATTGTGAGATTACTTCTGGTAATTCTTCACTACCTTTTATTATAGCATCCGAATTAGCAATAGCAATCTTTAACATACAGTTATCATCATCTTCTCTAAGAATTTCCAATTTTTCTTCTCTAATATTATCAAATTTTATTTTATTTATAAGTTTTTCTCTATCCAAACTGCCTTCAATATTTTTGTTAAAAATAGATGTTACAATTTTACTTTCGGCAAATAACGGATCGTTTTTGTAATATTCTTTAATATATAAGGGTATTAAAGATGCCATCCAACCATGAACATGAATAATATCTGGTGCCCATTTTAATTTTTTAACGGTCTCAACTACACCCTTTGCAAAAAATATGGCTCTTTCATCATTATCATCAAACAAATTTCCTTCTTCATCTGTAAGAACAGATTTACGTTTAAAATACTCATCATTATCAATAAAATACACCTGCATTCTTTCTTTTGGAATCGAAGCTACTTTTATAATCAATGGCATATCCATATCATTGATAATTAAATTCATACCCGATAAACGAATCACTTCGTGTAATTGATGTCTTCGTTCATTTATTACGCCAAATCGGGGCATAAACATTCTGATTTGTACCCCTTGCTTATGCATTGCTTTGGGTACATCAAATGATAATTTTGAAATCTCATTTTCAGGCAAATATGGTACTAATTCTGAAGACACATATAAAATTCTCTTATCTTTCATCAATCTTACTTTTTTGAACTTTGCAAAATTACAAAAATATATGCAATTTTCAGTTTAAAATGTTAAGTTTGAAACCCAATTAACAATTTTTAACATTAAGAATGGAAGTTTTTACAAAAGTATATCCTTTACAAAAATATTTATCAAATATTAATAAAAGTAAATCCATTGGCTTTGTACCTACCATGGGTGCTTTACATAAAGGACACTTATCACTAATCGAAAGAGCCCAATCAGAAAATGATGTTACAGTAGTTAGTATTTTTGTTAACCCTACTCAATTTGATAAAAAAGAAGATTTGTCAACCTACCCCAGAACCCAGCAAAAAGACATCGATCTACTAAATTCTATTGATTGTAATGTTGTTTTTATTCCTTTAACTGAAGATATTTATTTAAACAAAGTGGAATCACAAAATTTTGATTTTGGAGGTTTGGAAAAGGTTATGGAAGGATCATTTAGAAATGGTCATTTTGATGGAGTTGGTACTGTTGTTAAACGATTATTTGAAATTGTAAGACCTACCAATGCCTATTTTGGAGAAAAAGATTTCCAACAATTACAGATCATCAAAAAAATGGTTGAAGTAGAAAATCTTCCCGTTAATATTATTGGGTGCGATATTTACAGAGAAGATGATGGTTTGGCTATGAGTTCAAGAAATGGTCGTTTAAATGAAGAACAGCGAAAAGAAGCTCCATTAATATATCAAACCCTGTTAAAAGCACAAGAGTTATTTCCTAATAATAGTATTAGAGATGTTAAAGAAATGGTAAAAAATACCTTTGAAAACAACACTTATTTAAATTTAGAATATTTCGAAATAGCTGATATTAAATCACTTACACCAACTGATTTAAAAAATAAGAATATTAAATACAGAGGTTTTATAGCCGTATTTGCAGATACTGTAAGACTAATTGATAATATAGCTTTAAATTAATTATCTTTGCAAGATAATTATTTGACCAATTAAAATGAATATTGAAGTTGTAAAATCAAAAATTCATCGCGTTAAAATAACCGGTGCAAATTTAAACTATATTGGCAGTATAACCATTGATGAAGATCTAATGGATGCAGCCAACATAATTGAAGGGGAAAAAGTTTACCTTGTAAACATTAATAATGGTGAGCGTTTAAGTACTTATGTTATAAAAGGGGAGAGAAAAAGAGGTGATATTATATTAAACGGACCAGCAGCCAGAAGAGTTGCAGTTGATGATATTGTAATTATTATTTCTTACGCTTCACTTGAATTTGAAGAAGCTAAAAAGTTTAAACCTTCAATAATTTTTCCTAACGAAAAGGATAATTCACTAACTTGATTCTTGAATAAAAAAACCAAAAAAACCATTTTTACAATACTCCCAATTGCTTTAGGAGTATTTTTAATTTGGTATTCAATTTCTAAACTAACTCCGAGTGATATAGAAGCCATTAAGAATTCTTTTAAAACAGCTAATTATTGGTGGGTTTTCTTATCATTGTTTTTTGGAATATTAAGTCATTTTTCTCGCGCATATCGATGGAATTTTTTATTAGAACCCCTAGGTTATAATCCTAAGTTTGCCAATTCAATTATGGCGGTTTTAGTTGGTTATTTGGTAAATTTAACCATTCCAAGAGCAGGTGAAATTGCCAGAGCTACTGCAATTTCTAAATATGAAGATATCCCTTTTGAAAAGGCATTTGGAACTATTGTTTCTGAAAGAATAGCCGATGTTATTATGCTTTTAGGTATTATAGCTACTGCTTTTTTCTTACAAACAAAATTACTCACCAAGTATTTATTTAAAGATGATGCATCAAATTCTTACAATAATTGGTTTGTTATTTTTGGATTGATTGTTGTTGGCTTATTGTTTTTTTGGTTAATTCAAAAATCTAACAATCCTTTCATCAAAAAAATACAAAACTTTGTTAACGGTTTGATTCAAGGAGTAATCAGTATTTTTAAAATGAAAAAAAAATGGGCCTTTATTTTTCATACAGTCTTTATTTGGACGATGTATGTTTTAATGTTCTATGCAGTGACTTTTGCCTTACCCGAAACAACTAATTTACCCTTTGGTGCTATCATAGTTGGTTTTGTAGTTGGCGGATTGAGTATGGCATTAACAAATGGAGGCTTAGGAACTTATCCTATTTTTGTTGCTAGTGCAATAACCTTATATGGTATTGCTGAAAATCCGGCATTGGCATTTGGTTGGATCATGTGGACAGCTCAAACACTGATGGTGCTCTTCTTTGGTGGCTTATCTTTTATTTTATTACCTATTTACAACCAAAAAAAAGCATAATACTATGCTTAACAAAACATTTTACAGTAACGGTAAACTATTATTTACAGCAGAATATTTAGTTCTTGATGGGGCAAAAGCCTTGGCTTTACCAACAATATTTGGTCAGGATCTAGTGGTAAAAAATATAGATATAAACAATTTAATTTGGGAAAGTTTTGACGAAAAGAATAAACTTTGGTTTTCATGTAGCATTGATCTACCAAATCAAACACTTCTATCTTCTACCGAGAATAATATAGCAAATGCCTTATTGCGCATTTTAAATGAAACTCAAAAATTAAATCCTGAATTTTTGAAAAGCAGTAAAGGATTTCATATCAAAACAAAACTATCTTTTCCAAGAAATTGGGGCCTTGGCACCTCTTCTACATTGATCAATAATATAGCACAATGGGCAAAAGTAGATCCGTTTAAATTACAATTTAAAACCTTTGGAGGTAGTGCTTATGATATTGCTTGTGCGAAAAACAACTCTCCAATTTTATATCAATTACAAGATCAAAAACCAATCATTGAAAAAGTAAATTTTAATCCCAATTTTAGCGATCAACTTTATTTTGTTTACTTAAATAAGAAACAAAACAGCAGGGAAGGAATTGCAAAATATCGTGAGTTTACAGGAAATATCTTTGCTATTGCAGAAGAAATATCTCAAATTACAAATGCAATAATCAATTCTAAATTCATTTCTGATTTTGAGAAATTAATTGTGGAACACGAAAAGATAATTGCAACTGTAATTCAACAAAAACCCATTCAGGAAAAGCTGTTTTCTGATTATTTCGGACAAACAAAAAGTTTGGGTGCCTGGGGTGGTGATTTCATCCTTGCAACAGGTAATGAGGATACTCCAAACTATTTTAAAGAAAAAGGATTTGAAACAGTAATCACTTATCAGGACATGATATTGTGAAGGTTTTAAAAACTTTGCAGGACTTTGTGAGGAATATTTCACGCAATGCTCGCTAAGGTTTACGCAAAGAATTACTAAAGTACATAATGTTTTAATTTTGATGCCTTGATTTTTTTGTTTCGTTTTTTTATCAAGAAAAAAATGAAAAGAATTTATATAAATAATTAGAAGTGAAACAAAAAGTAATCATCATAGGAGGTGGAGCAGCCGGATTCTTTACAGCAATAACCGCAGCTGAAAAAAATTCTGATCTGGAAGTAATCATCCTCGAAAAAAGTGACAAAGTATTACAAAAAGTCAAAGTTTCAGGTGGTGGCAGATGCAACGTAACCCATGCATGCTTCACACCAATAGAACTGATTGAATTTTACCCCAGAGGGAAAAAAGAATTACTTGGCCCGTTTCATCAATTTATGACCGGTGACACAATGGAATGGTTTGAAAAACGTGGTGTACCCCTAAAAATTGAAGAAGATAACAGGGTTTTCCCGGAATCTAATTCTTCACAAACTATAATCAATTGCTTTACAGAAAGCGCAAAAAATGCAAATGTAAAAGTCATATTTAATCAAAATGTGGAAAGTATTTTAAAAGTTGGTGAACAATTTAAAGTCACTACAAACTCCCGGGAATTTATCTCAGATAAATTGGTAATTACTACCGGAAGTAATCCTAAAATTTGGAAATTGATTTCTAAGCTAGGACATAACATCATTAATCCCGTTCCCTCTCTGTTTACTTTCAAAATCGATGATAATCGAATCAAAGAAATTCCTGGAGTTTCTGTACCAAATGCAACGGTTTCTTTAATCGATACGAAATTTAAAACAACTGGACCATTATTGATAACACACTGGGGACTTAGCGGACCGGCAATATTAAAAATCTCTGCTTTTGGCGCATTGTTTTTAGCAGAAAAAAACTATAAGTTTTGTGTAAGTATAAATTGGTTATCTAAACCTTTTTCTACCGTTTTAAGGGAATTAAAAGATCTCAAGAAACTAAACTCTAAAAAACAAATTTCTCTAAAATCACCTTATGAAGAAATTCCGAAAAGGTTATGGGAAAAGTTGGTTGTAGCTTCACAAATCAAACCCGAACAACGTTGGGCAGACCTATCCAACAAACAATTAGAAAATTTAGCAAACCACCTCACAAATTCTGTTTTCAACGCTAATGGTAAAACTACTTTTAAAGAAGAGTTTGTTACTGCAGGTGGTGTAGATCTCAAAGAGATCAACTTTAAACGCTTTGAAAGTAAAATACATAAAAATCTCTTTTTTGCCGGTGAAGTTTTAAATATTGATGCAATAAC
>JBDLJB010000043.1:0-18899 GCA_039714555.1 Bacteroidota bacterium | reverse complement strand
ATATTTGAATTAAAATATTTATTTTATTAGAATTAAATTAAATAAATTGAAAAAATCTATAAGAATCAAGGGTTTATAGTAATTTAAAAAAGTTCAAAAAAATATCAACTGCAAATTGTTAATAATTATCTAAATATATATATAAAATCTTTTTGATTTATTTTAATTTTAAATCCGGAAATAATTAACCTAAAACTTACAATTAATAATGGTAGAAGAAAAAGTACAAGAGGCTACATTTACCTATGATGAAGTTTTAAAGCACTCATTATCATACTTTAACAATGATGAGTTAGCTGCAACAACTTGGATTAATAAATATGCTGTAAAAAACAAAGAAGGTAAATATTTAGAAAAAACTCCCGACCAAATGCACAAACGCATGGCAAAGGAGTTCAGTAGAGTCGAAGCCAAATATGCCCAAGAAAACCCCCCTCTTGAAAACTTGTCTACCTATGGTAAAAAGAGAAAATCTCTTACTGAAGATTCTATTTATAACCTTTTTAAAGATTTTAAATATGTAATTCCTCAAGGAAGTGTTATGTTTGGTTTAGGCAATCAAGAAATTGTTGCTTCTTTATCAAATTGTATCGTTATTCCTCCTGTTTACGATTCTTATGGCGGTATTTTTTATGCTGATCAACAAATGGCACAATTGTTTAAGCGTCGTTGTGGTGTTGGTGTTGATTTATCTGAATTAAGACCAAAAGATGCTTCTGTATCAAATGCTGCAGGTAGTACTACCGGAGCGGTTTCATTTATGCATCGATTCTCAAAAACTACTCGTGAAGTAGCACAAAACGGAAGAAGAGGTGCTTTAATGCTTACAATGGATATTGCACATCCTGATATTGAAGATTTTATTACAGTTAAACAGGACTTAACTAAAGTTACCGGTGCAAATATTTCTGTTCGTCTTTCTGATGAATTTATGACCGCAGTAGAAAATGATGAAGATTATACTTTACGTTGGCCTATAGATTCAAAGATTCCAAAATATACAAAAACTGTCAATGCGAAAGAATTATGGAAAACCATAATTAAAAGCGCACATAATACTGCTGAACCTGGTTTGATTTTTTGGGATCGCCAACATTATTATTCTACTTCTTCCCTGTATCCCGGATTTAAGAATTCTTCTACAAATCCATGTTCAGAAATTGCAATGCAAGGTGGAGACAGTTGTCGTTTGATCGCCGTAAATTTATATAGTTTTGTAGATGATCCTTATACAAAAAAGGCAAAATTCAACTATAAAAAATTCTACAAAATTGTTTATGAAACACAACGATTGATGGATGATCTAGTTGATTTAGAATTAGAAGCTGTAGATAAAATACTGACTAAAATTAATGCTGATCCTGAGCCGGATAATATCAAACAAGCAGAAATAGAAACCTGGAAATTATTACAAGAAACAGGTAGAAAAGGACGTAGAACAGGATTAGGTTTTACTGCTCTAGGTGATGCGGTAGCGGCACTAGGTGTTAAATTTGATTCTGATGAGGCGTTAAAAATTGTTGATGATATCATGCGTTCTAAACTTTCTGCCGAGTTTGACAGTAGTATTGATATGGCAATTGAAAGAGGTCAGTTTGAAGTCTTTAATAGAAATATTGAAGATAAATCTGAATTCGTGCAAATGATGCAAAATGAATTTCCTGATATTTACTCAAGAATGATGAATCACGGGCGAAGAAATATTTCAATAAGTACTGTGGCTCCAACAGGTTCATTGAGTATGTTGGCTCAAGTTTCATCAGGAATTGAACCTGTATTTTTACTTTCTTATAAACGAAGAAGAAAAATAAATTCTGAAAATAAAAAAGCTAATATTGATTTTATTGATGATTTAGGCGATGCTTTTGAAGAATTTACCGTTTATCATTCCAAAATAAAAACATGGATGGATATAACCGGTGAAACAGATATCAATAAAAGCCCTTATGCCGGCGCTACAGCTACTGAAATTGATTGGAAAAAACGTGTAGAAATGCAATCATTGGTTCAAAAATATACTACACACTCTATCAGTTCAACTATAAATTTAGCCTCCGATGTGTCTGAGGATCTGGTTGGAGATATTTATATGGATTCTTGGCATAAGGGATTAAAAGGAATTACTGTTTACCGCGATGGATCTCGAAGTGGAATTTTGGTTTCTAATGAGAATAAAGATGAAGAAGGAGAAACAAAAGAAATTAACGACTATCATAAAAGTACAGTTTTTCCAAAACGACCTAAAAAGATCGATGCAACAATTGTACGTTTTCACAATGAAAAAGAAAAATGGTTGGCTGTTGTTGGTTTAATTAATGACAGACCTTATGAAATTTTTACAGGTAAAATGAAAGATGCTTTTAATTTACCGCAATGGGTTGAAAAAGGTTGGGTTATTAAAAACAGAAGTAAGGATGGAGTAGCTCGTTATGATTTTAGATATGTAGACAGTGATGGATATAAAACTACTATAGAAGGATTATCACGATCTTTTGATAAAGAGTATTGGAATTATGCCAAATTAATTTCAGGAGTTTTACGCCATGGTATGCCTATGCCATATGTTGTTGAGCTGATCAATAATTTGAATCTCTATGATGAGCACATCAATACCTGGAAAAATGGTGTTTCAAGAGCATTAAAACGATTCGTCCCTGAAGGTTCAGAAGCAGCTGATAAAAAATGCCCTGAGTGTGGTGACCCTGAAGGATTAATTTACTCAGAAGGATGTTTAAAATGTGTTAGTTGTGGGCACTCTAAATGTGGATAATTAAAGTAAGTGTTTCATAATCCCAAAAAACTCTGCAAATTTATTATTGCAGAGTTTTTTATTATAAAACATTGACTTGCAATTTACCCTTTGCTTTTTAACTGTCCTCTTTAATATCTTTTAAGTTTAATTGTAAACTTGTTATTCCATTCCAATGGTTTTCCTCAATAGTAAATGCAGCTTTAAAAGAATCTCCTTTATTGATAAGACTGTATTTATTTCCTAAACCAAAACCTATTGCCTGATATGTTTTTTTATCTACACCATTAATAATGTTTAACTTTAAATGATCTTCTTCCTTTCCTACTTTCTTACCATAGCCATTATCTCTTAAACCTGTTGTCATAAAAACAGGCTTCATATTTTGTGGTCCAAAAGGTCCTAGTTGATTTAAAATTCGTTGAAACTTTGGTGTAATATCTTGTAATGATATTTCAGAATCAATTGTAATTTGTGGTATTAATAATTCTTTAGGAATGGTAGTTTTAACAATATTTTCAAACTTTTCTTTAAATTTTTCATAGTTTTCAGGCAAAAGTGTTAAGCCTGCTGCGTATTTATGCCCGCCAAACTGATCGATAAGTTCTGCACATTCCTGCAATGCATTATACACATCAAAACCTTTTACAGATCTGGCTGAAGCAGCTAATTTATCACCACTTTTAGTAAAAACTAAGGTTGGGCGATAATATTTTTCTATCAATCTTGAAGCTACAATCCCAATAACTCCTTTGTGCCAGTTTTCTTGATAAACAACTGATGTATAATTATCTTTTTCATTGTTTTTTTCGATTTGTTTTAATGCCTCTTTTGTTATTTGTATATCTAACTCTTTGCGATCGTTATTGAAGTTCTCAATTTCAATTGCATATTTTTGAGCTTTTTCAAAATTTTCTTCAGTAAGTAATGTTACGGCATGTAAACCATGTTTCATTCTTCCGGCAGCATTGATTCGTGGTGCAATAATAAAAACCACATCAGTAATTGATAAAGATTTTTTATTTATTTGATTAATTATAGCTTTAATACCTACTCTTGGATTACTATTAATAACCTGTAAACCAAAAGTAGCTAATATCCTGTTCTCTCCGGTCATTGGTACAATATCTGCAGCAATTGCAATAGCTACCAAATCTAAGAATGGTACCAAAGTTTCAATTGGTTGATCTTTGGTTTCGGCTAAAGCCTGAACCAATTTAAAACCAATCCCGCAACCACACAATTCATCATACGGATATTCACAATCATCTCTTTTAGGGTCTAAAACTGCTATCGCATCTGGTAATTGTGCACCCGGACGATGGTGATCACAAATAATAAAATCAATATTGTTTTTATTTGCGTAAGCTACTTTATCAATAGCTTTTATTCCACAATCTAAAGCTATTATCAAAGAAAAACCATTATCTGAAGCAAAATCAATACCTTTAAAAGATATACCATATCCTTCATCATATCTATCGGGTATATAAGTTGCAACTTTATTGTAATCAGTACTCAAATATGATGAAACCAATGAAACAGCTGTAGTACCATCAACATCGTAATCACCGTATATTAAAATATTTTCTTTCTTTTTAATGGCTGTTTCAATACGCAAAACTGCTTTATCCATATCTTTCATCAAATACGGATCGTGCAAATCATTTAAAGAAGATCTAAAAAATTGTTTTGCCTGATCAAAATTTTCAATATTTCGTTGGACCAATATTTTTGCAAGATTAATATCTATATTCAATTCATTTGCCAAATATTGGATTTTTTCAGATTCAGGTGATTGTAAAATATTCCAACGCATTATTAAGTAATTAATAGTTTGATTTTTTTATTTTAATGTATCTATAAAATAAAGTTAACAATTTAAGTAATTAGTTTTTAATAATTAAATTCAGAGCTTATGAATTCATAAAAATATTCTTACTAAAAATGCAACTAAAAGCAGAAAATTGTATCTATTTTTTAAAAACTGAGCTATAATATTGAACTAAATTTTAAACAAAGCGCATTTTTTTGCGTTTTTTTGCATTTTTTTCTATACATTAGCGGCATTAATAACTTAAAATAAATTATTATTAACCCAAAATTAATCAGATTATGAGACAAAAGTACTTGTTCTCTTTACTGGTATTTTTTATTTCTGCAGCCCAAATATTGTTCGCTCAAGAAGGAACAATAAATGGAATTGTTACGGATGACACCGGAGCAGGTTTACCAGGAGTAAATGTATTGGTAAAAGGAACTAACAATGGAACAGCAACCGATTTTGATGGAAATTACAGTATTACAGCCGCTCAAGGAGATGTACTTGTTCTTTCATTTATCGGATTTGCAACACAAGAAGTCACAGTTTCAGGTTCAACTGTTAATGTAACACTTATCGAAGATTCAAGTGAACTTGAAGAAGTTGTAGTAACAGCCTTTGGTATTAAAAAAGAAACTAGAGAGCTTGGTTACTCCGTTACTCAGTTAAAAACTGAAGATCTAGATCTTTCAGGTCAATCTAATGCAGTTAGTGCATTACAAGGTAGAGTTGCCGGTTTACAAGTTAGTACAACTTCTGGATCTGCCGGAGGTGGTATTGATATTTTAATTCGTGGTGTAAGTTCTGTTAATCCTGAAAGAAACAACCAGCCTTTAATTATTATTGATGGATTAGCAATGAATAATGATACCTTTTCTGGTAGTGTTTTACCTAGTTCAGGTTCAAATTCACCAAGTAGTTCTGAACAGTTTTCTTTTTCCAACAGGGGTGGTGATATTAACCCTGAAGATATTGAAAGCTATAACGTATTAAAAGGAGCTGCTGCAACTGCATTATACGGTGTAAGAGCTGCAAATGGTGCAATTGTAATTACAACTAAAAAAGGTAAACAAGGTAAAGCAAAAGTTTCAATTACTGCTTCTACTACAATTAGAAATGTAAAAACAACACCAGAATTACAAAAAATATATCGTGAAGGGCATAGAACTTCAGGAAGACCTGGTGCTGTTTCTAATCCTGATGCAGATGATGGTTACGATGACTATGGTTTTGCATTTTATACTTGGGGTGTACCTTATACAGATGATTCATTTACACAGTCGGATGGTACAGTGGTTGATTTAACAAATGACCGCTTTTACAGTCCGTATGATCTATTCCGTACAGGTGTTAACACACAACTTAACTTTAATATAGCCGGAGCAAATGAAAAAATAGATTATTTTTTCTCAGTAGGTAATAGTAAGGAAGAAGGTATAATGCCAAATACTTATTATGATAAAACTACAGTAAGATTTAACGGAGGTTATCAGGTTACTGATGAATTTAAGATAAGTTCATCTGTTTCTTATACAAATTCTGGCGGATCAAGATCAAATGGTGGTGATAAATCAGTGATGAGTTCCATGTCTTATTGGTCACCTACTTATGATATCAATGACTGGCAAAATGCAGATGGTTCTCAAAGAAATTATTCAAAAGGAATTATTGATAATCCAAGATATTTCTTAGAAAAAAGTAATTTGATTGATGATGTAAACCGTTGGATAGGTAGTGTAACTTTTAACTGGGCACCAAAAGAATGGATAAATGTAGTTTATGCTGCTCAGGTTGATAATTATTCTGATCATCGTAATCGTTTTGTACCACCAGATTTGGATACAGGTACCCAAGTTGGAGGATTTATTGTTGATCAAAATATTAACTTTTTAGCTTTAGAATCTAACTTCTTAGTTACTTTGACAAAAGATTGGAGTGAAGATTTTAATACAACCTTAACATTGGGACATCAAATTTCCGATTCAAAAAGGAATTATTCTTGGATTAGAGGTGAAACATTAAACGTACCCGGTATTAACGAACTTTCTAATACTATTAATACATTTGCAGGTAACAGTATTACACAATTAAGAAATGTTGGTGTATTTGGTGAATTTAAAGCTAGTTATAAAAATGCGTTGTTTTTAAGTGTTACAGGAAGAAATGACTGGATTTCAACACTACCAAAAGAGAACCGTTCTTTCTTTTATCCATCTGTTAGTTTAGCGTATGATTTACATAGTTTATTTAACGAAAGTGACTTATTTTCTTTTGGTAAAATAAGAGCATCATGGGCAGAAGTTGGTAAAGGTCCCGGATTTGGAAAAGTTGGACATTATTTTGTAGCAGATGGAGATTTTCCTTTTGGAGGTTCCGGTGGTTATAGATCAAGTACAGCTTTAGGTGATGTAGATATGATTCCTGAAAGAAATCAGTCTTATGAAATTGGAGCTGATCTACGTTTCTTTAAAAACAGATTACGATTTGATTACGCCTATTACAAAACAAGAGTAAAAGATCAAATTTTTGGAGTAGGAACAGCTTATTCATCAGGTTTATCAAGAATTACTCGAAATGCTGGAGATTTTGAAACCTTTGGTCATGAATTATTAGTTAGTGGAGATATCATTAAAAATGAAGATCTTAAGTGGGAAGCCATTTTAAACTTTTCAACAAGTGAAGGTAAAGTATTAGATTTACCTGAAGATATAGAAGCTGTTGTGTTTGTATCTAGTGGCTGGCCGGGAGTAACATCTGAAGTAAGAGAAGGTGACAAAATGGGAACATTGTATGGTTATAAATGGCGTTATGAAGATGGAGAGAGATATATAGGACCTGATGGTTATCCACAAGTTGTTACTGATGAAAGAGTTGTAGTTGGTAATGCATTTCCTGATTTTATTGCTTCTTTAGGAAATAATTTCTCATTTAGAAATCTTAGTTTTAACTTCTTGGTTGAATGGAAAGAAGGAGGAGATCTTTATGACTCTGGACAAAGAAATGCGATAAGAAATGGACATCTAAAAATAACTGAATTTAGAGATGATTATGAAGTTCTTGATGGAGTTATGGACGATGGAAATGGTGGCTATGTTACAAACACACAGGAAACTTTTATCGATGCCAATGGTTATTACAGAAGTTCTAACCGTTATAACAGAGCTTCTGAAATTTTAATTCAAGATGCTTCTTGGGTTAAACTTAGAAATATTGGTTTATCTTATAGTTTTAATAGTCATAACTTTATGGATAAGGTACATTTGGATAATTTTTCAATTTCAGTAAGTGCACATAATATTTTATTATGGACACCTTTTAGAGGGTTTGACCCTGAAGGAAATCAATACAGTGCCGGTAGTAATGTATACGGTTTTACAGGATTGAACACTCCTTTAAGTGAAAGTTATTCTGTTGGAGTTAAATTAGGATTTTAAAAATTAGAAAATGATGAAAAAATTTATAACAAAAACATTATTAATAGTATTATTAGTAGCTGGAATTACAGCTTGTAGTGATGACTATTTTGACGTAAATACTCCATCCGGTACTGCTCAACCTGAACAGTTAAGAATGAGTGATTTATTAGCACCGGTAATACACAGTACTCTTGAAGGGCAGCGTTCGGCAGCATTACCTTTTGGTAACTATACTCAAAACTTTGTTGGTCAAGGAGGTACTGCAATCGGACTAACTTCAGCAAGTGGACTATGGTCGCAGGTTTATTTATATATTTTACCAAATTTAAAGGTAATTAAAGAAAAAGCCCAAGATAAGGGAGCGATACATTATGGTGCAGTTGCAGATATTTTAACAGCAATCAATATTGGTATTGCTACTGATACCTGGGATAATATTCCTTATTCTCAGGCAACACAAGCACAAGATAATTTAACTCCTGCTTTTGATTCACAAGAGTCAATTTACAATGAATTGTTTGCCCTATTAGATGGTGCAATAGCAGCATTGGAAGCTACAGATGATTCAGGTATTTCATTAGGGAGAGAAGATTTGATCTATGGAGGAGATGTTGATAAATGGTTAAGAGCTGCATATACTTTAAAGGCACGTTATCAATTGCATTTAATTAACGTTAATGGTCTGGCTTCTGCCGGTGCAGCTGCTTTAGCTACCATTGAAAAAGGTTTTACTTCAAATGCTGATGATTTTCAAATGTTTTACGATGAAAAAAATATTAATCCTTGGTATTCTGGTGAAATTTTAGCCAGAAATACCGGAAACTTGCATCGTGATATAGCTAGTCAATTAGTTAGCTCAATGAATGGTGATTATTATCCGTTTGAAAGTGGTTTATTAGAGATTGATCCTAGATTACCTACAATGGCTCAAATACCTGATGGTGATACTGAATGGAAAGGTTTTGTAAGTGGAGCAGGTGGACCATCGCCAGATGGTACAGATGCAAATACTTTCTTTAAAACAGATGGATATTATACAAGTATTGATTCACCTTTAAGTTTGATCACTTATGCTGAAGCTATGTTTATCAAAGCAGAAGCTGCATTTTTAGCAAATGGAGGTAATGAAACCAGTATAGGATCTACAGGAGATGCATATATGGCTTATATGGAAGGAGTTAGAGCCAGTATGGATATGTATGGAGTTAATGGTTCTGATTATATGGATGATACTTCTATTGATGTTGGAGAGGGTGCTTTAATGTTAAACCACATTATGAAAGAAAAGTATATTCATAATTTCTTAAACCCTGAAACTTTCGTTGATTATAGAAGATATGATTTCTCTGATGAAGTGTTTAAAGGTTTAACAATTAGATCAGAAGATGATGCTGATGATAGTGAATATGCTGGTCAATGGTTTAGAAGAGCTGTTTACCCTGATACAGAGTTAAATCGTAATGAAAGTAACGTTTTAGCAAATCAGAAGACACCGGTAACACCTGTTTGGTGGGATCAATAAAACATTGATAAATAAATACTAAAAACCTCAACAAAAGTTGAGGTTTTTTTTATGCTTTGATGTGAATTAAAAATTACTTGTAAAAATTCATTTCATCAATATATTTCCAAACGTTTGGAGGTAGAAGAGGTTGTATATTTTTTTTTGCTTTGATTGCCTTACGGATAAATGTAGCGGAGATCTCTACTATCGGTGCATTAACTTTTTGGATCTTTGGATGTTTTTCAAATTCTGAAACTTCTTTATTTTGATAAACTCTCGGGTAAACATAAATATGATAATTTTCTAAGATCACTTCGTAATTTTTCCATTTATGAAATGTATGCAAATTATCTTCACCCATAATTAAATTGAATTGAACATCTGGATATTTTTCCTGCAAATATGCCAAAGTATTAACTGTATAATTGGGTTGGGATAATCCAAATTCAATATTTGAAGATTTTAAATATGGATAATCTTCGGTAGCCTCCATTACCATTCTCAATCTGTGATTATCTGGTAACAATGATTTCTTTTCTTTAAAAGGATTGTGAGGTGTAACCACAAACCAAACCTCATCCAAATCAGAAAATTCAGCCATATGATTTGCAATGATCAAATGCCCAATATGAATTGGATTAAAAGTACCAAAAAAAAGTCCAATATTCATTTTGATATAATTTATTGAGTTATAACTTAAGCTCTGAAATCAAATTCATTGTAATAATTGACTTTTTTGAAATGTTATAAAACAAAGTTACCTAAAGGAGCTCAAAGAACCACAAAGTTTAGTTTTAATTTCTTTGTGAAACTCTTTTTAACTTTGAGTAAAAGCTGGTTAAAAATTATCTAACCTTTTTCAAGTATAAACTGTAAGATCTTGTATTTAATTAATTCTCTAAAAATTTCTTTACCAAGTTATAAGCTTCTTGTTTTGCTTTATCCAGATCGTCATTCACTAAAATTACATCAAAATCAGATGCAAATTCTAATTCTTTTTCAGCTTTTTCAATACGTTCTTTGATTTTATCTTCACTATCTGTTTTTCTGTTTCGCAACCTTTTTCCCATTTCTTCAATTGATGGTGGTTGTACAAAAACAGCCAATGTTCTTTCTGGATATTTACTTTTAATTCGTAATCCTCCTACCACATCAATATCAAAGATTGCTTGTTTGCCAGATGCCCATATACGCTCAACTTCCAATTTTAATGTACCGTAATAATTATTGTGATAAACCTCTTCATATTCTAAAAAATCACCATTTTCAATATGTTCTTTAAATGCTTGGGGCGATATGAAATAGTAATCTTTGCCGTCTATTTCATTGCCTCTTTTTTGACGTGACGTTGCAGAAATAGAAAATTCCAGATCAAGTTCATTTTGACTTAATAAATGATGTACAATGGTAGTTTTACCTGAGCCGGAAGGTGCTGAAAAAACAATTAATTTACCTGTACTTTTTCCCATAATTACAATACATTCAATAATTGTTCTTTTATTTTTTCCAAATCATCTTTCATCTGTACTACCAACTTCTGCATGGGTGCATAATTTGCCTTTGAGCCAATTGTATTGATCTCTCTACCAATTTCCTGTGAAATAAATCCTAATTTCTTTCCATTAGAAATTTCAGAATCTAACTCTGCTAAAAAATAATCTAAGTGGTTGGTCAAACGCACTTTTTCTTCAGTAATATCTAATTTTTCTAAATAATAGATCATTTCTTGCTCAAACCTATTTTCGTCAACAGTCTCTCTAATATCTAATATAGCTGTTTGTAACCTCTCTCTTACAGCTTCAAGTCTTTCTTTATCAATATCAATAACATTATTCAGATTATTTTTTATAGCATTAATACGTAAAAAAAAATCCTTTTTTAAGGCTTTTCCTTCATCTTCTCTAAAAGCATTTAATTTAATGATAGATTCATCAATCATCTCTTCTAATACTTTCCACTCCTTTTCATCTAATTCTTCCTTCTCAATCTTTAAAACATCGGGTAACCGCATTGCAATTGCCAACAAATCTTCAGATGATGATTTTGTAATATTTTGTAATTGTTTTATGTGGTTTTGAACAACATTTTCATTGATCACTGTGGTTGTTTCATCTCCGGTTGCTTCAATAAACAAGCTAAAATCAATTTTACCTCTCAAAAGATTTTTGGCTAAAATTCTTCTGATTTCTATTTCTTTTTCTCTATACAGAGAAGGCATTCTTGTATTTAAATCTAAATTTTTACTGTTAAGTGATTTAATTTCTATGGTTATTTTTTTTGTTGGTAATTGTAATTGAGATTTACCATAACCTGTCATTGATTTTATCATAAATGTATTTTAAAAAGATTCGCAAAGTTACACAAAAAGGATAAGGTATTTTATTGATTTTCTTCTTTAGGTTTTCGTGTAACCAAATAGACTCCAATAAAAATTAAAATTGTTGCAATAATTTTCACTTCTGTTAATGTATCACTTCCTACCAAAAGGGCATAAGTTGATGCCAAAACAGGTTGTAAATAAATAAAGATACTTAGGGTAGTTGGTTTTAATTTTCTTATTGCAAATAAATTAAATAAATAAGTTAAGAATGTTGTGAATATAACTATAAATCCAATTTTAGTAATTGCACTCATTGGTAAAATACTCCAATCAATTTCTTTTAATTCTCCTATTCCAAAGGGTATAACCATTATCAATCCGAATAAATATAACCATTTTGCAAAAGTTAATGGATTGTATTTATTGGTTAAATTTTTAATCAAAATTAAATATAAGGCATAAGATGTAGCATTTACAAAAACTAAAAGGTTACCTAAAATACCTTGATCACCCATTTCAAACTCCTTTCCATAAACAATTAATAAAAAAGCACCCGCCATACCAATAAAAATTCCGGTCAACTTGCGTTTGGTTGCTTTTTCATTTAAAAAAAATGTTGCAAATGATAAAACTATTATTGGGGAAGTAACCATAATTACCGAAGCATTTATAGGGGTAGTCATACTCAAGCCTTTAAAAAAAGCCAGCATATTTAAGGCAATCCCAAAAATACTTGCTAAAAATATTCTCATAAAATCCTGAAAAGCAATTTTTTCTTTTTTAATAAAGAATCCTGCAATCCAAAATAACAATGTTGCTCCTAAAACCCGCAGTAAAATAAATCCGTAAGGTTTAATATATTGCGGCATTACATCTTTGGCTATCGTAAAACTGACACCATAAATTAAGGCTGCTAAAAAAGCTAATAAAAATGCAATACTTCGTGAATTCAATTTATATGATCTTAAACTTTAACCAAATCTATTTAAATACTTCTTTTTAAAAAATACAAACCACGGAAAATCCGTGGTTTAATAAAAATATTAACTGTTTATTTTACTTATTTGCTTCAAATCGTTTGTTAACTTCCTCCCAATTGATCACATTGTAAAATGCACCAATATAATCCGGACGTCGGTTTTGATAATTCAAATAATATGCATGCTCCCAAACATCAATTGCTAAAATTGGAAAACCTCCACACCCTACTCCTGGCATTAAAGGATTGTCTTGATTTGGAGTAGAACAAACATCTAATTTCCCGCCATCATGAACACAAAGCCAAGCCCATCCCGAGCCAAATCTTGTTGCGGCAGCTTTTGAAAAAATTTCTTTAAAACTTTCATACGTACCAAAACTGCTTTTGATAGCATCTGCAACATCACCTGTTGGATCACCTCCACCATTTGGAGACATTACTTCCCAAAATAAATTATGGTTATAATATCCTCCCCCGTTATTTCTAACAGCAGTGTTATTCATGTCTAGATTATTTAAAATTTCTTTGATAGATCTTCCTTCCAGATCTGTTCCTGTTATTGCATTGTTTAAATTATTGGTATAGCCATTATGATGCTTTGTGTGGTGAATTTCCATAGTTCGTGCATCAATATAAGGTTCTAATGCGTCATACGCATATGGTAATTTTGGTAATTGAAATGACATAATTGATTGATTTTAGTAGTAGTTAAACATCGTTTTACCAAATATACAGATAAAAAGAAGGAAATTTAAATTTTAAAGATAGAATGTCGTTATACTATTATTATCAAACTTTATGTAAAAAAAGTACTACTCTTTTTTATAGTAAGAACAAATAAATTCATTTGTGATGTAATGCAACAATAAATTTAAATTTTACTAATTAAATCATTATCTCATTTGATCACATATTAAGCGAATAAAGTGTCGTGATAATATCTAACTATCCGTTCTCAGTTTATGCAAGGCTTCAGCAATAGAATTATGCGATACGGTCTTACCTTTAAATTTTTTAGTTATGATCTCTTTTTCATGTACGTTTGCTTCTAACTGATTTAAAATATTCATCAAATGCATTTTCATATGCCCTTGTTGAATTCCTGTAGTAGTCAAAGCTTTTAATGCTGCAAAATTTTGTGCTAATCCTGCTACGGCAATGATCTGCATCAATTCTTTAGCAGTTGGATTTTGTAATATTTCTAATGATAATTTTGCTAAGGGATGCAGTTTTGTTAAACCTCCAACTGTTCCTATTGATAACGGTATTTCAATCCAAAAATAAAATTGATCATTTTCAATTTTTGCATTCGTTAAACTTTTGTATTTTCCGCTTTTAGCCGCATAGGCATGAGCACCTGCAGCAACGGCTCTAAAATCATTTCCGGTTGCCAAAACCACAGCATCAATACCATTCATAATACCTTTATTGTGAGTAACTGCCCGGTAAGGTTCTGCATTGGCAATTTCAACAGCTTGAATAAATTTTTTTGCATAAAATTCAGGGTTATCATCAAAAAAATCTTCAATCTTACAGCTTACTTCTGCCCTAACCAAACACTCAGGCACATAATTAGAAAGAATACTCATCACAATACTTATCTCATCATTTTTAAAAGTATTGGCTATCACTTCTAAACAAGAATTGATAAAATTTGCACCCATACTATCTGCTGTCTCAAATGTAACATGCAACTGATAATAATTCTCTAATTCGATAGTTTTATCACGTAGTTCAATATCAATTATACCTCCACCGCGTTTTCGCATATTTTTAGTGATCAAATCAGTAGCTTCAAATAATTGCGATTTGATCTCATTAAAATAAGTTTCTAATTTTTTTATGGCTCCTTTATAGATAAAATGTACTTGTCCGACTTTAATTGTCGAAATTACTTTTGCTTTAAATCCACCGCGTTTATTCCAAAATTTAGCTACAAGGGATGCTGCTGCCACAACTGAACTTTCTTCAATAGCCATTGGAATAGCATAAGGTTTGCCGTTGATAATAAAATTGGGTGCTATTGCATACGGCACATAAAAATTAGAAATGGTATTCTCAATAAATTCATCATGTAATTGTTGTAACTTATTATCAGAATTTAAATATTGGTTTAACGTTGTTATTCCTTCATCAATATTAGAGAAATAATTTTTTGCCAACCAGCTAATTTTTTCTTGTTTTGAAAGTTTTGAAAAACCTGAAACAGTTTTTGACATAAATATTTACCTTTTTTCAAATATAAAGATAATCAAGTTTAAAATGATAAATTTTAAAGCTTAAAATTAAGCCATTTGATATATTTTCCGTAATCTTGAAAATTAAATTTTAACGATTAACAAATGAAAAAAATTATACTTCTACTTCTTGTTTTTTCTTCTACAATCTTTGCGCAAAAACAAAATATCACTTTAGAAGATCTATGGGTCAATGGTACTTTTAGAACCCAAGGGTTAGAATCTTTTCAAGCAATGAAAAACAGTGATTATTATACCGTTTTAAACTACGACAGAAATGGTGTTTATTTAGATAAATACAACTATGCAACATTAATTAAAGAAGAAACGATCTTAGCCAGTACCAATTTAATAGGAATAAAATATTTTGAAGACTATACCTTTAGTGATGATGAATCAAAAATAATTATTGGAAAAGATACTGAAAGAGTCTTTCGGCATTCTGAAATTGGAGATTATTATGTTTATGATATCGCCAGTAAAAATCTTGATAGAATTACCGATTTTAAAATTCAGGAACCTACTTTTTCACCTGATGGGAAAAAAATTGCCTTTGCTTATCAAAACAATTTATATGTAAAAGATCTAATATTATCAAAAACTACACAAATAACTTTTGATGGTGAAATAAATAAAATAATTAACGGAATTACTGATTGGGTCTATGAAGAAGAATTTGCTTTTGTAAGGGCTTTTGAATGGAATGGTGATTCCGATAAAATTGCCTATATCAGATTTGATGAAAGTAAGGTACCTGAATACTCTATGGATATATATGGAGATAAACTTTACCCTAACAAACAGGAATTTAAATACCCAAAAGCTGGTGAAAATAATTCGGAAATAAGTTTACATATATACAATTTGAATTCTCAAAATAATTCCTTAGTAAGTTTAGGAGATTATAAACAGCATTATATACCAAGAATGCAATGGACAAAGGACTCTAATACTTTGGCTGTAACTACCTTAAACCGTCATCAAAATAATTTAAATTTAATTTTTGTAGATGGAAATTCATTAAAAAATTCATTAATCCTTAATGAAAAAGATGCTGCCTATATAGATATCACCAATAATCTTACTTTCTTAGATGATAACAGCTTTATTTGGACAAGCGAAAAAGATGGTTTCAATCAAATTTATCATTATGACAAAAAAGGAAAGTTAAAAAAACAAGTAACCAAAGGTAATTGGGAAGTTACTTCTTATTATGGGTATGATAAAGAAACTAAAAATATTTTCTATCAATCTACAGAAGAGGGATCAATAAACAGAAGTATTTATTCTATTGGAATAAATGGGAAAAATAAGAAAAAACTCAGTGATAAAATTGGTTCAAACCGGGCAACTTTTAGCAATAGTTATAATTATTTCATCAATACTTTTTCTAATTCAAACACACCTCCTGTTTATACACTAAACGATGTTAAAACCGGTATAGAACTCAAAGAGATAAAGAATAACCTCAATCTTGCAGAAAAACTTACAAAATATAATATATCAAAAAGAGAGTATGCTATTTTAAAAACAAAAAATGGTGATTTTAACATGTGGATGATCAAGCCTAGTAATTTTGACCCAAATAAAAAATATCCACTTTTTATGTATCAATATTCCGGACCCGGTTCACAAAGTGTAAGCAATAGTTGGTATAGAACAAGAGATTATTGGCACTTAATGCTAGCAGAAAAAGGGTATATAATTGCTAGTGTTGACGGAAGAGGTACAGGTTTTAAAGGTCGTGATTTTAAAAAAGTTACCTATAAAGAGTTGGGGAAATTCGAAATTGAAGATCAAATTGAAGCTGCCAAAGAATTGGGAAAACTAAATTATATTGATGAAACCCGTGTTGGAATTTGGGGGTGGAGTTTTGGTGGATATATGTCATCTCTGGCAATTACAAAAGGAGCTGAGGTGTTTTCAATGGCTATAGCCGTTGCTCCTGTTACTTCCTGGCGTTTTTATGATTCGGTATATACCGAAAGATACATGCAAACTCCTCAGGAAAATGCGAGTGGATATGACGAAAATTCTCCCTTAAATTTTGCCAGTTTATTAAAGGGTGATTATTTATTGATCCATGGTTCTGGTGATGACAATGTACATTATCAAAATTCAGCCAGAATGATCGATGCCTTGATAGAAGCCAATAAACAATTTGATTTTATGGTTTACCCGGATAGAACTCATGGTATTTACAAAGGAAAAAATACCCGATTACATCTTTATCAAAAAATGACCAGTTTTATTGATCGATCATTTGATACATCTCAAGAAAATAATATTCAGATCAAAAATTAGCTAAAAAAATATTTTACTTTAAAGTTCCGAAAATTTAACTACTTTTAACAAATTTAAATTTTAAAACTTATTTATATGAATGCTATAAAGAATCAAACTTTTCTAGGTCATCCTAAAGGGCTTTTTGTTTTGTTTTTCTCAGAAATGTGGGAAAGATTTTGTTATTATGGAATGCGAGGTTTATTAGTTTTATACATAACTAAATCTCTTATGGAAGGTGATGCTAAAGCATTTGCTATATACGGAGCTTTTACCGGTTTGGTATATATGGCACCCGTATTAGGTGGACTTATTGCCGATAAAATATTAGGTTATAAAATGGCGGTGGTTTTTGGAGGTGTTATGATGGCTATTGGTGAGTTTATGATCTTGGGAGGAGATATAAATTGGCTCTATATTGGTATGGCTACAATAATTGTAGGTAATGGGTATTTTAAAGCTAATATATCAAGTATTGTGGGGAAACTCTATGATGATCAAGATGTTAGAAAAGATTCAGGATTTACTATCTTCTATATAGGTATTAATTTAGGGGCATTGTTAGCTACTCTGGTAGCTGTTTGGGTTGGAGAAACTTATGGCTTTAAATATGGATTTGGATTGGCAGGTATAGGTATGTTATTAGGTCTTGTTATTTTCCTAGGTGGAAAAAGATGGTACGAATTTGCTGCTATGCCACCAGATAGAGATGATTTACATAAAAAAGTATTTGGTCCAATCACTAAATTACAAGCAACTATTATTTTATCAATTCTTTTGATTCCTTTCTTATATTTTATTATTCAATACAATGATTATGTTGGATATTTATTAATGATCGTTGCCATATATATTATTCAAAAATTGTTAAGAGCGGGTATAGCAGGTGGAAAAGTATTAACACATAGAATGATCATCTTCATAATTTTAGCATTATTAAATATTATTTTTTGGTCATTATTTGAACAAGCCGGTTCTTCACTAACGCTATTTGCTGATCGTAATGTAGATAGAAATCTATTAGGTCTGTGGGATATGACTGCTGGTCAGACACAATTTTTTAATCCATTTTTTATATTAACTATGGGAAGTCTTTTCTCGTGGTTATGGATACAGTTAGATAAAAGAAAAATAAATCCTAATATACCAGCTAAATTTGGAATTGGAATATTGTTGGTTGGAGTAGGTTTTTATATGACAAGTTTAGGTAAAGCAGCTAGTGTTGATTATATGGTACCAATTTGGACATTAATACTATTGTATTTCTTTCATACAGTTGGTGAATTATTTTTATCACCCATCGGATTATCAATGGTAACTAAATTAGCTCCATCTAATATGACCGGAACTTTAATGGGAGCATGGTTTTTATCATTTGCAGGAGCGAATTATGTGGCAGGAAGTGTGTTAGCACCGCTAACTGGCACAGGTGGTGAAGGTGAAGGTGGAACTGAAGTTGTTCTAACAGCAGCTGAAAGTTTAACTAAATACGTTGATATCTTTACACAGTTTGCATGGATCGGTATTATATCTGGTCTAATAATTCTCTTGTTTTCACCACTTTTAAACAAATTGATGCACGGTATCAA
>JBDLJB010000042.1:0-20200 GCA_039714555.1 Bacteroidota bacterium | reverse complement strand
GGTTTGCTACTGCTTAGGCTATTATTTTTGCACCCGGTAAAGGTAAATAATAAAAGAATTGAAATGCCGATTAAAAAACTATCTGGAAGTTTCATATTTAGAGTTTAGTTTAATTCTGAGTATGCGAATTAACACAAAAATATTTATTTATAAAATATACTGGTTCTCTTTACTCCGCAAAAGGAAAACTGAAACGAAAGTTTCGGTTTTTTTATTTTAAGGTTTTTCTATGAGGCTTGATATTTACAATAAACAAAATAATAAATATAACTTTAAGTAAAATTCCGAATAGAATTAAAAAATTAGAATTGAAAGTAGGATCATTCAATCTCAAATAAATACCAGATAAGATCATCAACAACCCAACAATCAAAAACACCAACTCATATCCAACTTTATATTCACCACTTCTAGCTTTACTTATTATAAAATATACTTTGAATAAAAGACCGACAATGATGAATAAAATTGCTTCAAAATCTAAATCAGTTATCTTTCTAAGGATAATTCCTGTCATCAATAATATAATCCCAACATATAATATCCATTTCGATTTCATTGTCTTATGAATTCTTTGTTGTGTTTTACGCTGCCTGAATGGCTTTTCATTTCCGCTCAATATATTTAAAGATCCCAGTACTCCACATTATTGTTTTAAATACGCAATATCAGCTTTAGATCTTATTCTAATTGTTTTAGCCTAATGTTTTTGTACCAAATTTCATAGGGTCCCCCCGAATGTGCCTGTAAACAAATACATCCGTTTAAAGGTACATCACCTTTCTCAGTGTATTTTGCAGTTGTAACTCCATTGATTTTAATTTCAATATCAGGGCCATTCGCCTTGATATGAATCTCATTCCAACCATTTGGATCAATAACTTCCTCAATTAGTTCTTTATTAGCCACTTTATAAATTATGACTGGAAAGATATCTGGTTTTGGGTATCGTGAAGTATTGGGCCTGTTCTCATCTACCAGGCTTCCCCAAAGTGGATAAAGGCCAGTTGTATCCTTTGGCGTAAAATCAGAAAATAGAGCAATTGCACTGGCATCAATATATCCGATATCAGCCTGATAGCCCATTACTTCATTTGAATTGGGTACGCGTTTAGCTCTGAAACTTATTCCCCCATTAATATTTAAGTCATTGCTTATAAACTTAGCTGACAATTTCAAATCAAAATTTTCAAATTTCTGTTTCGTACATAGATAGTAGCTTTTTTCTAGTGGTTCTTTTAAGTTACCCCCAACTATAGCTCCATCCTCTACTCTGAAAACAGTATTAGATCCTTCCCAACCTTCAAGCGATTCTCCATTAAACAATTTAAGTTCGTCCGATTTACCACAAGACATAAATAATATACTAGTAAAAAGGAATCCAATTAGATTTACATAGTTTCTGAACATTATTCTAGTTTTATTGCTAATAACAGTTTGAATATGACGTATTTGGCAATTTGAAACGCATCATTTTCAAACTATTACTAATGTTATTTTTAATTTAACTTCCATTTTATTACTTTCTGCAAAATGCAGTATATTTTTTGTTAGTGACTTGGCTTTTCTTTTCCAATTAAGTTCTTGTCCAGTCCTAAAAATATTTGGCTTAAATAGATAAACCATAAAGTCCAACCTATATGGAAAAATCGTTGTTTTAGCCCAAAATAATTGTCCATTATATTTGGTGCCAATGTTAAAAATCCTAATAGCATAATTATCAATATTATTCCAGAAGCGATTTTTATATTTGGTATTTTATCTTCTTTCCATAAAATTAAGGTAAGCAAAGGTGACATTGGCAAAAGCATTGATGGAGAACCAAGAATTGCGTGTAAATTCAATGGTAAAGGGAAAATCGCAGCCCCAAATATTGAGAAAGAAAAAGTCAAGATAAATAAAATTGGAATTGATCTAAGTCCTATTTCTTTTGAAATTTTATAAAGTCCAATAATGAAGAGAATACTTAAAATCGAACTTAATACCAATCCTGATGTAAAAATATATTGAGTTTTTGTTCCTATTGCACCCAATTCACTTACTAAATTAGTTAAGTGGTTATAATTTTCGGTCATTAATCCACAAATGATTATCGTACTCCAAAAAATCAATGGAATGACAAATCCTAAATAAACTAATTTCCTATTTCGTTTCATTTTCTAGTATCAGCCTTGCCACCGGTCAACTATATGCGACGTAGCGACTTATTTTGTTCATAACTTCAACAAATATACTCATTTTCAAATCACGAAAAGTTTTCCTATAATAAACTGTGGTAGCTATGGCGTATTTAGTGTTGTGAGTGTACTTTTTTCCAATTCATTGTTCATTTATAATAAATATATCATATCCAAATCCATGATGAAGCAAAGGTTCTTTATAAACACTTGTTTTAATTTCATCAAATTTAATTTCTGGAATATGTTCTTTTGCAAGAATTACGATATCACTTTCATCTTTTGGTTTTTTTTCTGGGTCATCTGTTATCCAGCCCATAGAAAGTTCGTGACCTGTACCAAAATGTCCGATAATTATTTCAATTTTATTAGTCCTGTATATTCTTGTAGAGCTGATGCTATATGAAGAGAGACTATTTTTCGTGAAATATGGACTATTGTTAAATCCATAATATTTCTCATCTTGGGTTATTGTTACAGGATAATTAGTCTCTTTATACACAATAATATCATTGTCTTTTATTGTGTCTTTTTTAGCTTCAATTATTCTACATTTTTTCTTGTAGTCGCAAAATGATAAAAAATCTGGTTTAAATAATTTCAATTCTTTATAACTCATAAGTATTTTTTCAAAACCAGTAACATATGTTTTTTGTAAATCTTTTGTGTAGTCTGATTTTGTGCTGTAAACTATATCAAGTGCCGTTGTCGAAATTAATTTTTGATTTTTATTATAAACTGAATGGTAGGTTTCAATAATCCACATTTCATCCATTCCCAATGTATCCTTACTCTTAAAATTTAAATCATATTTTCTATTACCTTCATAAATAGAAGTCCGATAAATCTTAACATCAATCGTAACAATATAATCATTATAAACTCCTATTGGGAATATTTTAAACTGATATGTATTCATACAGGCAAAACCATTAATTGAATACAGAAGGAGTAAAAAAAGTATTATTTTTTGCTTCATTGTAATTTAGTTCTCAGGTTACTCACAACGTTTTATACCCAATGTTGGCAAATCGTTTTTTTGATTCAGTTCTGAAATTCTATTAAGCTTTAATCATAATAAGCATCATTTTAAATGCTTCCGTTGCTTCCAAAGCGTGAGGAATATTTGCGGGCATTATAATCATTTGTCCTTCTGATAAAAAATTGGATTCTCCTGCTATTATAATTTCACATTTACCATCAAGAATAATGGCAATAGCATCAAAAGGTGCAGTATGCTCGCTTAGGTTTTGTCCTTTGTCGAATGAAAACAAAGTGGTAGAGCCATTCTTGTTTTTAGTTACAATTTTACTGACAGTTGCACCTTGTGAATAGTCAATACTGTCTTTCAATGTGTATGCCTTTCCGAAATCAATGTTCAGTTTCATTTGTTCTGATTTTTAGAACCATAGTTTATTTTCCAATGTTTGCCAATGCCCTGCTAAACGCAGTACAGCTTTAAGAATGGAAAGTTAATGAATTTGTATAACAATAATTTGAGAAACAGACCCTAAATTTTTTGTTGTCTCAAATTATAGTTCGTCAATTAGTCACGCCTAAGCGTGGCTTTTATTGTCAAATTCATTAGCTTGGAAATTCGAGAAGCAGCTCCAAATTGCATTTAGCTTATGTTGGAAATCGTTTTCCCTCGATGGGCAGCTATAGCTGTATTAGTTAATAATGCTTTGATAGCAGGTCATTGGAATTTATTTCTTAAAGGGTGGGAGTCCCAATTTCGGGACGTAGCAACTTTGGTCAGCTTTAGCTGAATGAATTCCAATTTTTGTTGTAGGTTGTTGATTTCATTCAACTAAGTTTCTTTATTATAAATTACTGGCATTTGCCCTTTCCATTTATTCCACAAATCATTTTCTACGATTAGCCTAGACATAAAATTACCAACATTAATTCGGCTGGTTTTACCAGGATTAGAAAGTGCACTCCTTATAGGTGAAGCATATAACTCGTATTCAGTTACTTTATCTTCGTTAATTAATGTATCTGGTCGTACCGCTACCCAATCAATTAGTTTGTTTTTTTGCCCAATGTTCACTCTTAAAAAGTTTGCTGCTTTTTCATTGTCTGATTGTGGTGGTACAAGTAAGCGAATCAATCCCATCACTAGTTTTTCTCCAATCGAAATGGGCTCATTTAAATCCCTGTTCCTGTTACCAGTTGTGTTCATCAACACAAACTTGATTGGTTTATCGGGTGATTTCTTCTGAATTGCCATACAAAGCAGTTTAACGGCACCAGTTACTAATTTTCTAGGCTTTCCAAAAATACCCTTCAAAGTTATATTATGACCAAGACAAGAAACTACCGATTGACAATCAATCAAATATTTAATCATTTCATCCGCACTAATTTCAGAGATACTGGCTCTGATAATTGTTATTTTGTCATTATTCTTCCAGGAGTCAGGTACTTTTCCAGTCGGACGTACAATCACCTTAATATTTTGTTCTATTTTTAACAATTGCTCTACCAACTGTTTTCCTGTTGCACCGCTTGCACCTACTACCAATGTTGTCATTTTATTAATTTAATAATTGTGTGTGGAGTATTTTTTCAATAGTCTACAACGGTTTAAATAAACACTCGTTTTAATGGTGTTTATTTATTAGCTGTTGTTTTTATTCATCCATAACAATATAGAGAACAATTAAATTCCTTAAACTATTTAATTTAAGTCAACAAATCAAAATGGCACTCACATGTGTGTAATACATACTAATTGTTTTCCTTAAGATAATAATTACGTAAAATAAAAAAGGCTTGTTTTTTCATTCCTTGTTCAGAAATTAGTCCTTTCCTATTAAAATCATCCTGAATTCTTCTTAATGGGCGTCTAGACGAACGAAAGTCCATCAAAATCCAAGGAGATAAACCAGCCAAGAAATCAATATTTCGCATCATTTCAATATTGGTTTTATAAACTTCTGCCTGATATTCTTCTGTCCATCGTTCATTTTTATTGCCATGTAAACCAAACAGGGCGCCTCCACCAACTTCGCTCATAATCATAGGCTTATTATAGGCACTGGCCCATTTTATTTTGGAACAAGTATCGGTTGCACCAACGTACCAACCACAATAATAATTCACGCCGATTACATCTACTACTTCTCCAAGAGGGTCTTCAATCAAGTTGCCATCATCACCTTGTCCATGCGTATCCAATGCTGCTGTAATTAAGCGTGTGTTATCAAGCTTTCGAGCATGTTCAGCAAGATTTCCTAAAAAATTTAATCTTGATTCACCTTCAGGGGTTTCATTCGCCATAGACCATAATACAACGGCTGCCCGGTTTTTATCCCTTGAAATCATCTCTGTGAGCTGATTTTTTGCATTGGCATAAGTATCTTCATTATCAAATTGTATGGTCCAATACACCGGTATTTCGGACCAAATCAAAAAGCCCATTTTTTCAGCCTCACGTACCATAGTTTCGCTATGTGGGTAGTGTGCCAAACGAATATAATTACATCCTAATTCTTTCGCCCATTCCAACAATATTTTGCACTCTTCCTTAGAAACTACACGACCCGTTTTAAAAGGCGCTTCTTCATGAATACTTATACCTTTTAAGAATATCTGTTTTCCGTTCAATAAAATTTTAGACCCCTTGGTAGCTATGTTTCTAAACCCAATATTATCAGTTATTTCATCGGTTGTAGTTTTTAAAACAATTTTATATGTTTTCGGGTTTTTTGGTTCCCAAAGTTCGGGTTTAGCCTCAAAGGAAAAATTGGCGATTCCGTTTTTCAGGACCGAATTTACCGTTTTTTTAAGTTCAGGTATACTCAAAATTGCTACATCTCCATCTTTGCCATTCGTAACCGATACCCAACCTTCAATTGTATTAGTTTGTCCTTTAGATAATTGAATTGAATAATCGGCAATATGTGATTTAGGTGTGGTAATTAAATGCACTGATCTTGTAATGCCTCCATAGTTCCACCAATCTTGGTTTACAGTGGGTACATTTTCTAGTTTTCGCTTATTGTCTACTTTTACAACTACAAAATTTTTGCCGTCTCTTAGCTTATCGGTAACCTCAAATTGAAATGGGGTATAACCCCCAACATGGCGACCAATAAGTTCACCGTTTAAGTAAACTATAGCCTCATAATTTACTGCTTCAAAATAAAGAAAAGCTAACTCATCTTTTTTGGCGGAATATATGAAGTCTTTTTTGTACCAAACGGTTCCTTCATAATAGTATAATTTGTCCATTTGTGTATTCCAATCACCAGGAACCATTAATTGAAGACTGGTATCAAAATTATATTCAATAAGATCAGAAGGTGATTGCATTTTTGCATTTTTAAAGTAGCCTTGATCCCTTGGTAGTAACCTGTGATTGTAATACCCATTCTCTAAGGGATCAACAATGATATCCCACATACCATTTAAAGTGGTCTTTTCTCTGGTGTCTATATTTTGTAATATATCAGAAAATTCAGTTTTTTGAGCTGTAAGAATTGTACTTATACTTGTTAGCAATATTATAAAGATGTTTCTAAATGGTTTCATGTTTTGATTTTGTTCAAAATTATAATTTTCCGACATTCAGTCATTGATTGCATTACCTAAGGTTTTTATGCATTCTATTATGTGTAAATAACAGCTAACTTGTTATATGATCACAAATATACTTGTTTACAAGTGCTATTTTCCTGATAACGTTAATTATTGATTGTAATTATATTCAGGTAAATTTAACTGCTTTTATATTAGTATCAAAAAATTATTCAGTTACATAGCTGACAAATGTAATGGATAACTATTTTGAATTATTAATTATTATCAAACAGTGAAAAGATGATCAGATATTAAATATTAAAGAAAACGGGTAAATATTGAGATCAATATTATAACCTCACTTTTAGCTTCTAACTTACTGTTTCCTTGGGTATCTAAACAGGATATTCTCCTACTTTATACTTGCAATTTCCCAAGGTAAAATGATTTTACCAACTTTATTTATATTTTCTTTAAGCCTGATCACAGACAAGCCTATATACTTATCCGATTTGTTTTTTTGCTTATAACTTACCCATTTGTTAATGTCTGTGTCAATTACCAACATAGTACTGGTTGTAGCCTCACGTATAATCTTTTTTCCATTATTTTCCATTACCATAAGCATGTGGGCTGCAAAAATATTATCAAGCTTTTTATGCAGTAAAACAAGTATATCCCCTGTTTTCAGATTACCTATAACATTACCGAATTCTGCCAGTGGAATATAGTCAACCTTCATTTTACGGTCTTCTTTTACATAGTCAAGATGTTTCATGCCTTTTGATGCAAAAAATTTCTTATGCGAAATTGTTCTGTTAATGTTTGAAACATAAGCATTACCTACTTTGGCAGATATATTTTCTAAAAGCCAATTATTTTCCGGCAACCAATCTGCCATTGTATAATGATTGCGATTTTTAATACTTATTACACCATCTTTATATCTGATCTGTTGCAGATTATTAAAGAAATTATCCCAATTATCTGAAATAGACATTGCAAGCACATGTTCGCAATATGCCATACAATTTGTTCCTTGAAAATTAACCAAAGGCCATGGTTCGTATATCGAATATTCACCATCTCCAACACATTCTAAATCATACTTCATACCAAGGAACATTTTAGAGTAATGGTTCATCTTTTCACTAACTGACAAATTCTGTTTTGAAGTTTCGCGCAATAGGCTGTCAATTCCTGAAAAGGATAATTTACTAATCTCACTTTTATCCTGAGCATAGGTGAATACTGTAATTAAACTTAATATTATAGTTAAGACACTTTTTTTCATGATATTGATTTTTTAAAATTCATATTTTAATTATTGATAATGCTAAGTATAAGCGGTTGTTTAATAGCGTTTATTTGTTGTTTTACAACATTTTTATTCTTCAACTTTTCCAATTGGCCTGTTTCCTTTTCCAACTTGATCTCTTAGTGCATCACCAAGTTCAATTCGCATTTGGTTCGCAAGCGATTTAATTGTGTCAACAACCTCCGGGTTTTCGACTGCTATATTGGTCGTTTCACTAATATCTTTAGATAAGTCATAGAGTTCAATTTGGCTTAAGTTATTGTAATCATATTTAACAGGAAATCCATTTTTACCTCCGGGACGTCCATTTAATGTTCGGTACCTATGAGGAAAATACATTTTCCAATTATTGTATCTTACACCATGAAGTTCGTTTTTATGATAATAGAAGAAGTAAGCTTCATGCGGACTTACCGTAGATTTTCCAGTCCATATATTCCAAACACTTTTTCCGTCAATTACGTTTTTAGGGAGTGGAGATTTTGTTATTTCAGCTATAGTTGGTAATATATCTATGGTCATCATAGGTATATCTATGGTTTGTCCTGGTTTTATTTTATTCGGATAATAAACAATGCCGGGAACCCTTACTCCTCCATCAAATGCAGTTCCTTTTCCCTCTCTTAACGGAAGAGCACTACCTGCATGATTTCCAAAATTCAACCAAGGACCATTGTCACTGATGAAAATCACTATTGTGTTTTCTTCCAATCCATTATCTTTTAAAGATTTCATAATTTGTCCAACAGACCAGTCGATTTCCATTATCACATCACCATATAGACCTCGTTCACTTTTACCCTTGAACTTATCAGAAACGGCTAAGGGTACGTGAGGCATTGGGTGAGGGAAATAGAGAAAGAAAGGATTCTCTTTGTTTTTTTGAATAAAGTTAACAGCTTCTTTTGTAAGGGTGGTTGTTAATTGTGCTTGATCTTCGAGAGTTCTGATTTCCTTGATCTTTTTATTGTTTTTAATGAGTGGAAGTTGAGGGAAAAAAGATTTTCGATGTGTTGTATCTACCTGATTGCCATAATAATCTACAGGCCACATATCGTTAGAATAAGGAGTTCCTAAATACTCATCAAATCCTTGATTGAGAGGTAATAGATCTGGATGGTCACCTAAGTGCCATTTTCCGAAGATACCGGTTTTATAACCATTTTCTTTTAGCATGTCTGCAATGGTGATTTCAGATATATTCAAACCTACGTTATGATCAGGAAAAAGAGCACCGTGTATTCCAACACGATTTGGATAACAGCCAGTAAGAAGTGCCGCTCGTGAAGCTGAGCAAACAGGTTGAGCCACATAGAAATTGGTTAGTCGAATGCCATCTTGGGCAATTTTATCCAGATGAGGTGTTTTAATATCAGGAGAACCAAAACAATTTACATCTTGATAACCCTGGTCATCTGTAAAAATGATAATTATATTTGGCTGCTCATCCTTTATTGATTGTTGACGTTTGCATGAAATAAAGGTAAGTAGCAATATTTGTAAAATTATTAATTTTTTCACCATGATTTAATGATTTTGTATAACGTTTCTTGTTAAAATTATATATGTATATCTGATTACAATTATAAGGGAAAAACCTTATGATCATAAGTTGTATTTATAAGGTTTAAAGCTTATATTTTATTAGATTTATTTCAAAGTACAAATTTATCTTAAACTCCTTCGCTGGGTTTATAAAACCTTGTTGTTGGGTAAGCAAAATTAATATCTTCCCGGGCATTGACTTGCATCAATATGTTTTCCCAGATCTCATTTTCAGAGCTACGCCTTATTCGTGGATTGCACAGGTATCTCATAGTAAGCTGTACACCATATTCCTTAACTGATGTATAAACAATTGGGGTAAGGTGATTATAATAGATCATATAATTTTTACTGGCTTCCAGTATTTCTTGTTTCACTTTATGATCAACATTTTCAGTATGTTCATTTATGATATCTTCAAACAAGGTTTTTGCTTCTGTCCAATTACTTTCGAAAGTAACCAGTACTTTTATCTCATTCCAAATATACTCAAAACCAGAACTGTAATTGGCCTGTGGTTCAAGAAAAACTTTACCATTGGGCAGATGAATTATTCTACCTGTACTTTGGTCGGCTTCCACCCAATTTCCAATTTCGAGCATTGTAAACTGAAATAGTCGAATATCGATAATATCGCCGGTATGATTGCCCACCTGAACGCGATCACCCACGATAAATGGTTTTCTGATTACAATAAATAACCATCCTGCCAGATTAGTTAGCGGATCTTTTAGCGCAATGGCCAAACCTGCTGTAATAAGCCCCAGGAATGCTCCGAACTGCTCGAATGCAGGTACCCAAACAGCCCCAATAAGAATAATCCCGGTAAACGGAATGATAAATGAAAGTGTGCGGTTCCACTGATAACGTACCTTTGCATCTTTGGTATTTCGCCATACCAACCTTAAAACTACAAACCGGAAAACAGATAGGAACAAAATAATAATTATCGAGATCAGAATCTCATTTTGTGTACTGGTTGCTATCCCGGTTGTTTCATATATAAATTCGCTGATCCGGTTCATATTAAAATAGTTTATATGTTGGAGACACGAAATTTACTAAATATTATTTGCATTTTAACTATCATCGCTAATCCAAATTGAATGATTATTTAAAAACTTATTTTGAATGGCTTTTTAATCTTCCAATAAGCTAAAATATTATACAATTTTTAATATATTGCTATCACTTATGATTCAATTTATTTTAAATAATAAAATCATTAAAACATCAGCCAATTCCGGTATGACTTTACTTGATTTTATCCGTGAAAACGAACAATTAAAAGGAACAAAAATAGGATGTAGAGAGGGAGATTGTGGAGCCTGTACTGTTTTAGTTGGAACCTTAAATAAAAATAAGATATCTTACAAAAGTATTACTTCATGTATTTCTCCTCTGGGTAACGCTAACGGAAAGCATATTGTAACTATTGAAGGTCTTAATTTAGCTCAGGATCTAAATTTTGTTCAAAAATCTTTGTCTGATAATCACGCTACACAATGTGGTTTTTGCACGCCTGGTTTTGCAGTTTCACTAACTGATTATGCCTTGACTAAATCAAATAAAAATATAGAAACAGGCCATGACGCTATAAGCGGAAATATTTGTCGTTGTACCGGATATAAATCTATAGAAGAAGCAGTAAAAGATATAACTGAAAAGTTGGCATTCAAAGATGCTGATCATCAAATAAAATGGTTAATTGATGAGAATTTCATTCCTAATTATTTTATCGAAATTCCCAAGAAATTAAATGATCTAAAGGTTCCGGAATTAATCTCTTCTAACGGAACAATAGTTGCTAACGGAACGGACTTATTTGTACAATTTGCAGATAAATTTTCGGAAGAAAAAATACAGTTAATAGGAGAGGATCCTTCATTAAAAGGCATTGCTTTCTCTGATAATATTTGTACCATTGGAGCAAGTACAACAGTTACGGAAATATTAGAAAATGATAAATTAAGAATTCTTTTCCCAAAGTTAAAATCATTCTTAAAGTTAGTTTCATCTCAGCAAATTAGAAATATGGGTACACTTGGCGGAAATTTTGTAAATGCATCGCCAATTGGTGATATGTCTATTTTCTTTTTAGCGCTAAACAGTACTTTGAAAATTAAACACAATAATGGAACAACAAGAGAAATTCCTCTTTCTGAATTTCATCAAAATTATAAAAAATACGATTTACAAGATGGTGAATTAATCACTGCTGTATCTTTTTTAATACCTGATAAAAATACTTTTTTCAATTTTGAAAAAGTAAGCAAAAGAACACATTTAGATATTGCCAGTGTAAATACTGCAGGTAAGATCACCATTGATAATAATATAATTATTGATGCTTATTTTTCATTGGGAGGTGTTGCTGCTATTCCCAAATTTTTAGTAAAAACAAATGATTTCCTAAGAGGAAAAATAATTGATATTGAATTGATCAAACAAGCTGAAAAAGTACTTCAATTAGAAATAAGTCCGATTAGTGATGTTAGGGGAACAGCAGATTATAAACGTTTGTTAGCAAGACAATTATTTTTTGCTCATTTTATAGAATTTTTTCCTAATCAGATAAAGTTTCAAAACCTTATTAATAACTAAACTATGAAAAATATTGATTCTTTTGGTCATTTAAGAGGGGAGTCTCTTTTTGTAGATGATATCATTACAAGACATGATACATTATTTGGTTTGGTGTTTGATTCTCCTAAAGCACATGGTAAAATTATTTCGGTTGATTACGCTAAGGCGGAAGAAGTAAAAGGAGTTGTCAAAATTTTTACTTGCAATGATATTTTAGGAGAAAATCAAATTGGAGGAATTATACCGGATGAGCCTCTTTGGGCAGAAAATGAAGTCCATTTTATTGGACAACCAATTGCTTTTATTGTAGCAGAAAGTGAGGTTATTGCAAAAAAGGCAAGAGCACTAATACATATAGAGATAGAAGAATTACCTGTAATAATAACGGCAAAAGAAGCCAAAGAAAAAGGTAACTTTATTAATCCTTCCAGAAGTTTTAAATTAGGAGATACTGAAAACTCTTTTTTAAAATGCGATTATGTATTTGAAGGAGAAACTTTTTCAAATGGTCAGGAACATTTGTATCTGGAAACACAGGGATCTTATGCAGTTCCTATGGAAAACGGGAATATTAAAATTACATCTTCAACACAAGGGCCTACAATAGTTCAAAAAACAGTTGCCAAAGTATTGGGAGTTTCCATGCATAAAATTGAAGTTGATGTTATTAGATTGGGGGGCGCTTTTGGAGGAAAAGAAGATCAGGCAACTGCATGGGCAGTTATGACAGCAGTTGCAGTTCAGCATTTAAAAAAACCTGTAAAATATGTTTTAAATCGTCATGATGATTTGCGTATGACAGGAAAACGTCATCCCTATGAATCTACCTTTAAAATAGGCTTGACCAAAGATTTAAAAATACAAGCATTCGAGGTTGATTTTTTACAAAATTCAGGTGCTGCTGCCGATCTATCTCCTGCCATAGCTGAAAGAACATTATTTCATGCAACCAATAGTTATTTCATTCCAAATGTAATGACAACTGTTTATAGCTGTAAAACCAATTTACCTCCAAATACTGCTTTTAGAGGATTTGGTGGCCCGCAAGGAATGTTTGTGATAGAATCTGCTATTGCAAAAGCAGCTAATGAAATTGGCGTAAATAAAAGGTTAATTCAAGAAGCAAATTTAATAGCAGAAAATGATGAATTTTATTATGGTCAAATCGCTACGCAAGTAGAAGCCCAAAAAAGTTGGTTTGCTTCAAAAGAAAAGTATAATTTAGAAAAGCTTGAAAAAGAGGTTGAAATTTTTAATAAAGATAACTCACAGTTTAAAAAAGGAATTTCATTAATGCCTATTGCGTTTGGGATCTCATTTACCAATACACCTATGAATCATGCCAGAGCCTTAATTCATATTTATCAAGATGGAAGTGTGGGTGTTAGTACCGGTGCTGTTGAAATGGGTCAAAGCGTCAATACTAAAATGTTACAGGTCGCTTTTAATACGTTGGGTATTGATCCTTCAAAAGTGAAGTTAGAAACAACAAATACAACAAGAGTTGCCAATACTTCACCTACGGCAGCTAGTGCAACAGCAGATTTAAACGGAAAAGCAGTGCTACAAGCCTGTAATTCATTAGTTGACAGATTGAAATTGGTTGCATCTAAAATGTTATCCGTTAAGGAAAATGATATTATTTTTAAAGAAGATTTCGTTTTTATAAATAATAAAAAATCTAATTTATCATGGGAAAAAGTAGTAGCGAAAGCTATGTTAGAACGTGTTGCACTATCAGAAAATGCGCATTACGCAACGCCTATAATTCATTTTGACAAAACAAAAGAAAAAGGCCATCCGTTTTCTTATCATGTTTACGGTACCGCTATCACCACAACAACAGTAGATTGCCTTCGTGGAACTTATGAGGTCAATGCTGTACAAATTGTTCATGATTTTGGTAAAAGTATGAATTTGGGTATTGATATTGGACAGGTAGAAGGTGGTTTGGCACAAGGAATTGGTTGGATGACAATGGAAGAGATAGTTTATAATGAGAACGGACAATTATTATCAAATACCTTATCATCTTACAAAGTTCCTGATGTGTTTTCAGTACCTAAAGAAATTGACGTTATTCCGTTAGAAACAGAGGGTAATGATATGGCAATACTAAAATCAAAAGCTGTTGGAGAGCCTCCGTTAATGTACGGAATAGGAACTTATTTTGCCATTCAAAATGCTGTTGCAGCATTTAATCCGAATTATAAACCTAAATTTCATTCTCCTTTTACACCGGAAAAAGTATTGATGAGCCTTTATGAAAATTAGCTATACAAAATCAAATATAATACGCGGTGCTATTATTTATAGTGCCGGAGATACAATTGCAGCTCTCCTGCTTGACGAATTTATGTGGAGCCGTTTGCTGGGAATGATATTTATTGGTGCAACCATTTATGCTTTTGAAATACCTAACTATTTTCATTGGATCGATAATAAAACAATAAACCAATCAGGTATATATAAAACCTTGGCTAAAACTGCTTTGGCAATATTATATTTTAACCCAATTTGGATTGCCAGACATCTATTTTTTATCAAATTATTTTCTGGTCATTTACAAGATATCACTACCCATCTATTTGTGATAGGCTTTTGGTCATTTTTAGTCAACATTCCTATTTCGTTGATCGCGAATTATATCATCCAAAATAAATTTCATCTTAAATGGCGTTTTTTAGCTAGTGCTGTATTCTCTGGGTTAATGGCGGTTTATTATGCATTAAGTGAAAGTATTTTTAATTAGTTTTTTTATGAATTTCTGGAGAAACCTTTTAACCAAATTACAAGAAGATCAAAAAGTATATTTACTTACTGTTATTGAAAATATTGGTAGTTCACCCGGTCGGCAAGGATTTAAAATGATGGTAGCAGAAGATGGTTCAATTTATGGATCTATTGGAGGAGGTGTTATGGAATTTAATTTGGTTGAAAAAGTAAAAGAGATCCTTAAAAATGAATCACGATCAATATTCTTAAAAAGACAAATTCATAAGGGACAAATAAAAGAGAGCTCCGGTATGATCTGTTCCGGAGAGCAAACTATAGTTTTTCATCCATTGGGTAAAAATCATTTACCCGTGATCAAAGATATTATTGATTGTTTACAAAATGATCAAAAGGGAGTATTGCATTTAACTCCTGAAGCATTTGAATTTGATCTTGAAAAAATCACAAGTCAATACCAATATAGAATAGATAATTCTGAAAGTTGGTACTTTAAAGAGCAAATGGGGTTTAAAAACACTTTATATATTGTGGGTGGGGGGCATGTAGGCTTTTCAACTTCAAAAATATTTAGATCATTAGGATTTCAAATCGTTATTTTTGATAACAGACAACACTTGAATACATTCGACCTAAATGATTACGTTTATGAAAAGCATGTCATCAAATATCAGGAAATAGAAAAATATATCAAATCTGGAAATGAAAGTTATGTTGTTATTATGACAAATAAATTTTCTGATGATAAAATCGTATTGAGCAAAATTATCAAAAATAAATATAAGTATATTGGAGTTTTAGGTAGTAGGAATAAATTACAAACGATGTTTGACGAAATGTTAAAGGATGGATTTACAAAAGAAGAACTCAATAGCGTACATTCTCCAATTGGATTACCCATAAATAGTAAAACTCCCGATGAAATTGCTATCAGTATTGCAGCTCAGATCATAAAAGTAAAAAACTCTTAAAGAATTTTTTAATTTGCTTTTAGCATGGCTAAACGATAATTTAATCCAATATTGAAAAAAGTACTATTTAATTCTCCATCTATAGCTTTAACCTGTCCAACTGAAGCTCTAAGTCCTAGTTTATCATTAAATAAAAATGTAGCACCGGCACTTGGTTTTATGATTAAACCTTCACCGGTATCTACAAAACCACCACCGGCGGCTCCAATTAATATTTGTGCAAACAATTGGATCCTATTAGAAAATTGAGTAGAAGTGCTAAAACCACCTCCTACAATACCTTCAGCATAAGCACCGGCATTCCCAAAATTGGCAAAAGATGTTTGTCCGGAAACATAAATATTTTTATTCAAATAATAATTTAGTTGCAATAAAATTTGTTGCAGGTTTTGAGGGCCTGCATTATTTCTTTCTGCATCAAAATACATTTCTTCTCCTACAATAAACTCCAAACCTTTAAATTTTGCAGAAGTAAAAGTTTTACTATCAGATGAAATAAGTCCGTTTTGATTGATATGATATTTTAATCCAAAACCATAAGTTGATGCAACAAAACTAGCATTGGGATTCATTAAAAAACCAGCATTAACAGATAGAAAAGTGTTTTTATATATTTTTTGTTCAAATGAAATATCCGGATAAATAATAAACCCACCCTGAGCGTAAACACCACCACCTCCGGCACCTCCAATACCGAACTTTCCTAATACTTTTGTTCTGTCCTTATTGAATGCTATTTGATAACCTAATCCTAAAACAATATCCATATAACCGGCAGGGAGTCCATGATAACCGCCATCAGCTTTTATAAAAAGAAATGTATTATTTTTGATATAAGTGTCTAATTCAACACCAACAGTTCTGATGGTTTCTCCTTTTAAAGATTCTCCGGTATCTTTATCTTTGGTATCTCCCAATAGGTAAAGATTGTTAAAGTGGAATAGAAGTGAAAGATTGTTACTTTCCTGATACCAATCGGAGCCATTAATATTTTCATCAATTATAAGTTCTTTTCCGGCATGTTTAAAAGAAGCATAATCATAAGAGATAGGTATTTGTACAGCCATGTTTAACTGGTGTCCTTCAATATTTCCGTTATCAAAAAAGTTAATATAACTATAACCGGTTTCAATTGAAAATTTAGAAAATTGATATCCTAAATTAAAATGTGGTAAAATATATGCGCCACCACCATCAGGAGCTCCGGCACCGCCACCACCACCAAAATGTAGGCCTGCATCTAAATATAGTTTTGAAAATAAATTCTTTTTAATACCGGCATTTACACCTAAAGTAAATAGACCACCCCTGGTACCGGTAACTGCTCCATACATTCCTATACCTGCATAAGCCCAATCATTTAAAAAAAGGTTATAGTGAATTCCTGCTAATCCTAGATTTTTTTCATCCAAAGGCATTTCGGTTGAAAGATAATCCATCTTAAAAAAACTATTTTGAGTTAATTTAGGAATGTTCAGGTTATTATTTTCTTGAGAATATAAGTAGAAAAATTGTAAAAAAAGTAATATAAAAACAAGCGTTCTTTTAAACATAATTTTTAATATTTATAACATAGTTAACTATAATCATTCTTTTTCAAAGTCTACTGCAACAACCTTATATTCAGGTGTTAAAGTATATTCATCACCAACATTTCCGGTGATGATATTGATGAATATTTCCGGTTGATGAAAAGTTGTTCTTACTACGCCGGGTTTGACCAAATACGTTAATTTAACCGGAATTACCACACTTCCTCTTTCGGAAAATATTCTTACTGAATCTCCGGTATTGATGTTTTTATCAGCGGCATCCAAAGGATTAATTTCTAAATAATCTGAAGGAGATATTTCCTGATTATCTGTTCTTCTGGTCATCGTTCCTGCGTTATAATGTTCTAATTGACGGGCAGTTGTAAGTATAAATGGATACTTTTTACGATGCTCAACTAATTCGGGGGTCTCTTCAAATTTAAAATGATGAAATTTTCCTTTACCTCTTTTAAAACTACCATCTTTATGAATGATCTTTGTATCTGTTCCATCTTCATTAACAGGCCATTGTAAACCATTTTTCCCCAAACGTTTCCAGGTAATTCCTTTCATAAAAGGAATCACATCAGCTATTTCTTCTAATATTTTTGCAGCATCATATTTCTTTCCGGTTGGTTGATCATAGCCTAATTGATACATCATATCAATGATGATCTGACCATCTGACTTACTATTACCTATAGGCTCAACAACTTTATTTACTCGTTGAACTCTGCGTTCACCGTTAGTGAAAGTACCGTTCTTTTCGAAATATGAATTTGCCGGTAAAACCACGTCAGCAATTTCGGCTGTAGCCGACATAAATAATTCCTGAACGATTAAAATATCAAGTTCATTCATCGCCTTTTTAATATGGTTTGTATTGGGATCGGTCATCAATGTATCTTCACCCATGATCCATAAAGCTTTTAATTTTCCTTCAATTGCATCATCTAACATTTCAGGAATCTTTAAACCTTCTTTTTCCGGCATTTTCTCAATACCATATTTTTGAGCATAATATTTTTGAATTTCTTTGTTGTTAACATCCATATAACCTGCACCTTGGTGAGGTTGCACACCCATATCTGCAGCTCCTTGTACGTTATTTTGTCCTCGTAATGGATTTAAACCAACACCACTTCTTCCAATATTTCCGGTCATCATGGCTAAATTTGACAAAAGCATTACTGTTTTACTACCCTGAAAATGTTCTGTAACACCTAAACCGTGAAATTCCATGGCTTTTTCTGCGGAAGCATATGCAATAGCAGCTTCTCTTACCAAAAGTTTTGAAACTCCTGTTAATTGTTCCAGATCATCCATATTCAGATCAAAAACAAATTCTTTTAAATCGTTATAATGTTCAGTGTATTTTTTTATAAATTCTTTGTCAACCAGATCTTCTTTTATAATATAATGTGCCAGCATATTTAAAAGGGCAACATTTGTTCCCGGGCGTAATTGTAAATGGTATTTTGCCATTTTTGCCAATTTGGTCTTTACCGGATCAACAACAATACTCATAACACCTTGCATAAATAATTGTTTGATCTTTGCGCCCGTTACCGGATGGGCTTCTGTAGGATTTGCACCAATAACCAATATACAATCGGTAAGGTTTAGATCATTTATTGAATTTGTAGCGGCTCCTGTGCCAAATGCCTGTTGCATACCAAATGCAGTAGGTGCGTGGCAAACTCTTGCACATCCGTCAATATTATTTGTTCCAATTGCCACACGAGTCATTTTTTGCATTAAATAATTTTCTTCATTAGTTGCCCTGGATGAGGATATACAACCAATTGCATCAGCACCGTGATTTTCTTTTATTTTTAAAAGTTTATCAGTAATAAATTCATATGCTTTTTCCCATGATACAACTTCAAATTTGCCATTCTTTTTAATTAAAGGATCTGTTAATCTATCGGGATGGTTATAGAATTGAAAAGCAAAGCGTCCTTTTAAACAAGTATGTCCGTAATTTACTTCAGCATCTTTAGGAGCCTGAATTCCTTTAATTTCTCCATTAATGACCGATACATCTAACTGGCAACCTACACCACAATAAGTGCATGTTGTTCTTACGGTTTCATCGGCAATTAAAGTTTTTGTTTCAAATTTATCGGTCAAAGCATCAGTCGGACAAGTTTGTACACAAGCACCGCAAGACACACAAGCTGAAAGGTCAAAACTTGTATCAAAACCTTTGATGATACTTGTAGCAAATCCTCTGCCATTCATTCCTAAAACCATTTCTCCCTGAACTTCTTCGCAAGCTCTAACACATCGATAACAATTGATACATTGTGAAAGATCGGATTTAATATATGGATGAGAATTATCTTTATTGATATTTATATGATCTTCTCCTTTTGGATAACGAACATTTGGAATGCCAATTTGAGTGATGGTTTTTTGAAATTCGGTTGGTTTTTTTCCTTTAGGAGGAAAAACTTTGTCAGAAGGATAATCGCTTAAAACCAGTTCGACTATATTCTTACGAAGTTTTTGTATTTTTTCAGTATTGTGGTATATGTAAGCATTTTCAAAAACAGGTGTATGGCATGAAGCTACAACTTTGGTTAACCCATCTTTTTCACGAGCTACTTCAACAGAGCATACCCGACAAGAACCAAAATTTTCAAGTCGATCATCCTGGCACATGGTCGGAATGGCATCCTGAGATTCAATTCTGCGGACGAAATCAAAAATGGTTTCTCCTTTTTTTATTTCGTGTGGTGTGTTGTTTATATATGCTTTCATTTTTTTGTTTTTAACCGCAAGGGCGCAATGGTTTGCGCTAAGTTC
>JBDLJB010000041.1:0-21203 GCA_039714555.1 Bacteroidota bacterium | reverse complement strand
TTATTCTGGAAGCCGAAAAACCCGATTTAATTGTATTAACGGGTGATATAGTTACCGGCAATGAAGAGAATTGGCCTACAATAGAGAGCTGGGAAACATTAACCAATTTATTTATAAAGTATAAAGTTCCCTATGCTGTAGTGTTTGGAAACCATGATGATGAGGCTCAGACTTCGAGAGAAGAATTGCTAAATTATCTTACTGCTCGGAAAAACTGTTTGATAGCTGATGAAGGAGGAGATAAAGTTAAAGGAATTGGTAACTACGTTTTGCCAGTTTATAACAGGGATGGAACATCTGAAAAATTGCTGTACTTTCTCGATTCGGGTTCATATTCACTTGCAAAAGACAAAGGAGTTGAAGGTTACGATTGGATAGGTCGGTCTCAAATAGATTGGTTTGCAAATACTAATCAATCGTTTTTGAAAGCAAATAAAAATGCACAAGCTTTGATGTTCTTTCATATTCCGTTGCCCGAATATAAGCAAGCCTTTGATAATGGAGAATTTAGAAAAGGAGTTCGTATGGAGGATGAATGTTCACCGGATATTAACACAGGAATGTTTGCTGAAATGCTACAACAAGGTAATGTACTCGGAACATTTGTTGGTCACGACCATAACAATAACTATATTGCTCAGCTATATAATATTGCCTTGTGTTACGGATATATGTCTGGAGGTAATACATACAGAGATTTGCCTTTAAGAGGAGCGCGTGTAATTCTTTTGGAAGAAGGAAAACAAGGATTCACAACCTGGTTGAGAAGAGTTGATAATAAGATATTGTACAAGGTAGAATTACCATATATAGAGAAGAAATAATTGAACAGAGATACTTCAAAAAACTAAATCAATTATTTGGATTGAACGACAGATCTATTCTTAGTATAAATAACAAAACGGTTATTGATAACGACAAACAGCATAGATATCATGTGGTTTCGGGTAAAACTTTTTAATTAAGGAAAGTAAACATTTAACTTGATTTATTTCTCTGTTCAAATAAAACTTGAAACTCCAATGAGAAGCAATCAAAAGGGTTTTAAGACCTATCCTTATATTTTTAAGAAAATCAGAAAGAGAATTGAGACAATTTTCTCACAATTAACGGATCAATTTATGATGAAAATAAATTATGCAAATACTTTTTTTGTTTTATAAAATACTTCTCTTATTATAAGGTTTTTATGAAAGTTTTATCATAATTTTGTTGTTTGTTTAATAATATTTAATTCTAGATTAATATGAAAATTTTTAAATATTTATTATTAATTATTGTAATTGCTATTCTTTACAGTTGTAATCAAAAACCCTCAAAGATAGATGATAATAAGTCTATTATAAGTAATAAGGAAAGTTTTATAATTGGTAAATGGTTAAGAATGGGTCATAATGGGCCAATTAGTTTAATATTCAAAGAAAATGGTACAGTAGATAGTTATTTAGATAATAATAATTTAATTGATGTGTTGTCTGATTTCTCAATAATAAATGACACTATAAAATTTTATGATAAGCAAGGAAAAACTTGTCCTGAGGTGGGTGTTTACAAAATACATAAAACAGATTATTATATTGCTTTTGATCTAATAGATGATAATTGCAATGGTAGAGTAAAATCAACAATGGGTTTTTGGATCCGTCCAAATTTTGAACATTTAATTAAAGAATTAGATAGTACTATTAATGCTTCGAATGATATTGAAAATCTTTTAAATAGGGCGCGAATTTATATGGCATTAGGAAAATCAGAAATGGCAAGAAATGATTTTGACACTTATATTCAAAATGATACAACAAACGCAAGAGTGTTTATGAATAGAGCTGCAACAAAATTTCCAAATGATTTTGCTGGAGCTATAGTTGATTGTAATAAATCTATTGCCATTGATCCAAATAATAAAAGCGCATATTTTTTAAGAGGAATAGCATTATTTGAAACTGGTGAAAAAGAAAAAGCTTGTGATGATTTATATAAAGCTATTGAGTTAGGATTTTCGATTTTAAAAGAAGCTGAAAAAGAAAGGTGTAATGAATTTTGGGATAATTATGATAAGAATTAAAAGATAAGATTTTGTTTAATGAGTTTTTAATTAATCGTGAATTTGTAGCAAATTATTTTATAGATCTCTTATCTTTAATAAATAATAGGAAGCATAAATAAAAATAAAAGTCCATCCTAAAACAATGGCAATTTCATACCAGTGTATTGCATAATCATAACTGATATCCTCGCCAACTTGGTTGGCAAGTGTTTTAACAGCATTCAAACGAGAAAAGGGTTCGTCAATAAGATTTCCCATTGCTTTTAAAGGAGCAAATTGATAAATGTTATCAGCGATATCCGTATCTTTAAAAAAATTCCATTTAAAAATATTATAACTAATAGTTTCGCCAAAGAACCATATAAGCATGGCGCCTACTGCAAAGGCTGATCTTTTGATAAGCATACCTAAAAATAAACCAAAAGAGAAAAAACCAACCAGTTTTACAAAAAAGGCTAACAAATATTCTAGATCTGAAAAAATAATAGAGAATTCATTATAATCAGAATAGATCAAACCTAAGACCATTGAGGTGATAAAAACAAAAATTGTAGATACAAATGCAAATAGAACAACGGTATAAAATTTACTTAAAATAAATTCTTTTTTACTTAGCCCGTCGATCAAATTTTGCTTTAAAGTCTTGTTACTGTATTCATTAGCGACCATGGATACAATTACTAACAATAAAAAAAGTTTAAAAAGTGCAGCGATAAATGTGTTAAAATGCCATATATAAGGGAAATTAAAAATACCTTGTTCAGCCAGATGAAATTTTATCGGACCAATATCAAATTTTATGGCAGCAATTAAAGCAATTGAAGTAAGTAAAATAAAATAAGTTATGATCAAAACTTTACTTGCTCTATTATGCTTTATTTTGTGTAGTTCTATATTGAGTAATCTAAACATATCTTTTCAACTTATTTTTCGTTGGTCAAGGTTAAAAATTGTTGCTCTAATGTTGGTTTTCTTTTCACTAAATGCGATAGTGTAATATTATTTTTGGTCATATATTGGTTGATCTCTGATGCAGAAATATCTTTGCCCAATTTAGCATAGATCAAATCATTTTCCTGTTTTACAGAGGAAATACCATTAAAATTATTTAGCGCATTAATCAAATCATCTTTTTGATTATCAGAGTTCAATTCAATTATGCCATAAGAAGATGTCATTTCATCTACTCTTCCTGAATACAATTTTTTGCCTTTTCTGATCACCACAACATGCGTACAAACCTTTTCAACTTCATCTAGCAAATGAGAAGCTAATAAAATAGTAGTTCCATTAGCAGCAATTTGTTTGATGATACTTCTAACCTCATGAATTCCCTGGGGGTCCAATCCGTTGGTTGGTTCATCTAAAATTAAAATTTCAGGATTATTAAGAAGGGCAGATGCAATAGCCAAACGCTGTTTCATTCCTAGGGAGAAAGTTCGGAATTTACTATTACGCCTTTCGTAAAGATTTACAGCCTTAAGTTTTTCATCAATTTTGTTATAAGAGATCTCTTTGATCTTACAGACCAGTTTTAAATTTTCAATAGCAGTCATGTACGGATAAAAATTGGGTCGCTCAATAATGGCACCAACCTTTTTTAAAGCTTCATGTGTAGAAGTTGTTCCGTTAAACCAGTTAAAAGTTCCTGAAGATTTATTTACAACATTTAGAATTATTCCTAAAGTTGTTGATTTTCCACTCCCATTCGGGCCTAAAATACCGTAAACATTGCCTTTTTGAATATCAAATGACAGGTTGTTTACAGCGTGGATTCTTCCAAATTTTTTATCGAGATTCTTTAAACTTAAGATTGTTTCCAAATTTTTTTAAATTGAATTATTTATAAGACGAAACAATTCAAAAAATGTTACTTTTTTGATTTAACAAAAATATTTAGGAAGACGAACTAATGTTTGTTATATTCGTTTTCTTAATGTTTTTAATGAATCTTTGTGATGGATGAAAAATTAATTTCAAATAAAAAACCTTCTTTTCCCATAAATGAAGAATTGTATAATTATTTGACAGAGTATAACCGTACCATAAAGATTCCTATTTTTTATGATGACCTTTTACGTTTTTCAGGATCGGTATCTGTTTATGATAAGTATGATAATGATACTTTATGGATCAGGGTTTATTATCCTGAGTTTGAACAAAAAGAAATTGATTTGAGTTTAAAACGCATGTACACCATTTTACATGCAGATGGAAGTGAAGATACTTTTAGTAATTTATCTGTAGATGAGATTGACTTTTGCACTTTTGGAAATTCAAAACCATTTCGTGTAAAGATCAGAAATATTCTAAATGATAATTATACCTATCTATATATTAAAAAAGCAGATGCATCAAGAGTTTATGGCTTAGAATTAGAAGATATACTGTCACCAAATAACATGAATTTTTTGGTACATAAAGATACTTTGATTGAAGAGCATGTTCTGGGTATACCGGGTGATATGTTTATTGATGAAAATTTAGCAGAATTACCAAAAGTTGAACAACAACGATTGTCAAAAGAATTTGTAAAATTTAACGAACGATGTACTTTACTATTGCTTGGAGATATGCGGGCTTATAATTATGTTGTTGTACCAACTTACGATTTTGATCAGGTGCAATACCGTATAAGAGCAATGGATTTTGATCAACAAAGCTATGAAGGTAACTTAAAGGTTTATAGACCACAATTTTTTAAAGATAATTTTCCATTTATAAAAATGGTGCAAAACAGTTTGCAGGAAGAATCTATTGAACAATACAAAAAAGAAGAACGTTCAGCTTTAGCTAAAAGATTAAAAGGTTATGCAAAAAGAGTTGAGCTTTTAATGCAATGTATGAAAAATGACACCATTTCAACACCCGAAAACGTTGAAAGATTAAAAAAAGAACTTAATGAATATACACACGATAAGAATTTTAAAGCTTGTAACTCAATGGGAGAAATATTACAAGTTGTTTTTGATTTTGTTGTACGTAATTATGAAAGTGTGAATGTATATATAATAAAATAAATCTAAGTTAAAGGTTAATAAAACAATTGATACTTTGTTTTATTCCATAAATTCATCCATATCAAAATCATCATCGTCATCTTCATCTAGATCAAACCCTTCACTTTCAAATTTTTTTTCAGGAACATCATTGGGTATATTACCTAAAGAAAAAATTAAATGTGGCAAATCGTTGGTGTTTTCTTCTTCATTTGCTTCAACGAGTTCAACAAAGAATGTCCACATAAAAATGAAATCATAGACATAGATCAACTTATCATTATTTTTTGATAAAACTTCTTTGATTGGAATTTCATGCATTTGGGATACTTCTCCCGGAGTTTCACTCATGTCAAAAAGAGGAAATTCTTCTCCCTGATTCCAATCTTCATCTGATAGATAAAAAGAAGCCATTTCACTTCCGCTAAAGCCAAATGCATTGGTTATGGCATTGTGCAGATCTTCTAAAGTATCTTTTTTTAGAATTGCAATATCTCTAATTACATTTTCTTCAACATCTAAAATTATTCTAATTTTATAAACCATTTTCACTTATTAAAAGAACGTTACAAAATTAACACATATAAACTAAATAATCAGTTAAAATTTAAGTATAAATCGTTTCTTTTTCTATTTTTACGTCATTAATAATAGTTGCAATGGATAAAAATATAATATTATCAAAATTAAATTTGGCTTCAAAAAACACATTGATGGAAACCTTAGATATTCAATATATTGATATTGGTAATGATTTTTTAGTTGCAACCATGCCAGTAAATGAAAGGGTATATCAACCTTTGGGTTTATTACACGGTGGTGCTACTGTTGCCTTGGCAGAAAGTGTTGGTAGTGCTGCATCACATATATTTCTTAATGATAATAAATTTGAAGTAAGAGGTATAGAAATTTCAGCCAATCATTTAAAGAGTAAAAAGGATGGAATTGTAACTGCTACAGCTAAATATATTCATAAAGGGAAAACAACACATTTGTGGGAAATTAAGATTACAGATGAAAATGGCGCTTTAATTTCAGTGTGTAAACTCACCAACATTATTTTACCAAAGAAAACTGTTTAATGGTTAAAAAAAAGCATTGGATAAAGCGTGTTTTAAAGATTGTAGGAATTTTATTTACAATTATTTTTATAGTTTTTATTGTCACAATTTATCAGTTTTCTAAACCCAAATCCGATGAATATATACACAATAAATTTAAAAATACCAGTTTTCAACCAACGATTACTTTTTCTAATTTTGAAGGATATAAAGTTAGATTAATTACTATGCAAAAAGCGATTGATACTACTTTACCAACGCTGATATTTGTACATGGCTCACCAGGATCATCAATGGATTTTAAAGAATATCTTACCGATTCATTACTAAATAAAAAAACTAATATAATTACTTATGATAGAATAGGTTATAGTATAAAAAAGCATGAAAAAGCATTAAATAATATCAATAAGGAAGTTTCTGTTTTACATAATGTAATTGGAGATTTGCCAATTAATAAAGTAATTTTAATTGGTTATTCTTATGGAGGTACTATCGTTATGGCAGCCTCTAAAAATTATAGATCAAAAATTGTATTGGCACCTTCTGTAAAAGGAGAATTCGAACCTTTATATTGGGTTTTGAATTTTTATAAATGGAATTTAACAAGACCTTTGATACCCCGTATTTTTCAAAATGCTGCTCTGGAAAAAATAACCCATATTACCGAATTACCCACTTTTGGAAATAAGTGGACAAACAGTTTTTCACCAGTAATTTCAATTCATGGAGATTCAGATAGAATTGTTCCTTATAAAAACTCATTGTATTTAAAAGAGATTTTCAATGAAAAACAATTTTCTTTGAAAGCAATTGATAAAGGAACACATGCTTTAGTTTGGACACATTTTGATTTAATTAAAAATGAAATTTTAAAAAAGATAGAAAAATAATTAGAATGATTTTGGAAGAAATATTATTAAAATTAGAGAATGCTTATGAGCAAGAAATGCCTTTCGTTGTTTATCGCAAACCTAATGATAATATTATAAAAGCATTATTTCAGAATAATGATAATCTTATTTTTTTAGAAGATTATACGCAATCCGGATTTGTATTTGCTCCTTTTAACAACAAAGATAAAACCGTATTATTACCTTTTGATCATTGTGAATCATTTGAATTTAAAATAGCCGGTAAACAAATAAATATCTTAGAAAAAGATAATATAAAAGATCAAATTGATCTTTCAATAAAAAGTCATTCCGACAAACAAAAACATATAGAACTTGTTGAAAAAGGTATTAATTTTATTAAAAAAGGAAGAGCTTTAAAAGTGGTTTTATCAAGAAAGGAAGAAGTTGTATTACAAAATCCGGATATTGGTAAAATGTTCAAAGAATTAATTTACAAATATATTTCGACTTTTGTTTATGTATGGTTTCATCCAAAAGTAGGATTATGGATAGGCGCAAGTCCTGAATCATTGTTAAAGGTCAATGATAAACAATTTGAAACAATGGCATTGGCAGGTACTCAAATTTATAAAGAAAATACAAATGTAATTTGGGGTGAAAAAGAACTACAGGAACAACAATTTGTTACCGATTTTCTTATTTCAAAACTTAATAAAAAGGATCTTAAAATTGGTAAACCATTTACCTTAAAAGCAGGAAATTTATTACATATTTGCACAAAAATTGAAGGGAAAATATCAGATGATATTAATCTTGAGGATCTAATTCAAAGCTTACATCCAACACCTGCTGTTTGTGGTTTACCTAAAGAAGCTGCTAAAGATTATATTTTGAAAAATGAAGAATATGAAAGAGAATTTTATGCTGGATTTTTAGGAGAATTAAATGTGAATTATAACAGTGATCTATTTGTAAATCTTCGTTGTATGAAGATAAAAGATAAAATAGCTACTCTTTACATTGGCGGAGGTATAACAGCTGATAGCATTCCCGATAATGAATGGGAGGAAACTGTTGCAAAAAGTATAATAATGAAAAAAGTTATTTTAGTATGAATCAAAATCACATTAGTTTTAACTCTTTTATTCGCTCTTCCTTTTGAGGTTGTCTATTTTTTCTAGCAAATTCTGTATGATAATGATGTGCCTCTAAAAACTCAATTTGAGTTTTGTTCCATTCATCAATATTTTTATTATTTGAAAAAGTTTTTAACTCTTTAAAAAGTAGGTTACTTTTCGAGTAAAAATCATTTCTGCCCAAATAATCCAAATCTGCATCACAAATAATTTTTTCTAAATAATTTTTAGGAGTTTGAGGAGTACGAGTTGCCATGATGAGGCCTTTTACAATTTCAATATTTTCTTTGGAAAATCCATATTTTACCATGTATTTTTTAGCAATTTCAATACTTCGTTCTTCATGGTTAATGTTGGAGACAGAGAAGCCAATATCATGAAATAAAACTCCTATACGTAAAAGTTTTGCGTTGTATTTGTCAATTTTTTCACGTCTTATATATTGATTGACCACATTAAGTACATCTAAACTATGATGTACTGTGTGATAGTACAACTCATGAGATAAATTTGTATTTAATATCTCTTTAGCTTTTTTTCTTATTTTATTATAACCCTTCATTCAATAATATAGCTAACGTAATTATTTATATAATTATTACCCATAATATAAACATTAAAACCACGAAAATAAAACTAATGGCAAAGAATATTATTGATCTTTTAACATATTTAAATTTAAATTCAATTATCTTACTTTCTACGTGTATTTGCTCACTTAGATGCTTAAAAAGTTCGTCTTGATTATTACAAACATCGATTATTTTTTTACGGTACTCTTCAACGTTACCAAAACGGTAAACTGCATCTCTAAAGAAAAAAACGTTCTTATCATATTTCAATTCCATTTTAGGGATAAAACATTTAATTGAAAAAAATAAAGAAATAAACACAAAAATTAACCATAAAGAAACAAGTATAATAAAGAAAATATTATTTTGAAAGATTTGTTGTAAATAGTCCATCCTATCAAAAAAAAATCCTAATATCACACTGTGAAATGAGAATATGATCCCTGATTTAAGCTCAGATGCACGTATAAGTCTTTCCAATCTTTCCAATTGCATCCAATAATTATTAGGGTCAGACATAATATTTGTTTTAATTTGGTTAACCAAAGGATAAGTTTTTTAATAAATATACCAAAAAAATTATACTTCAACATTTTTACCTTTCGTGGCATTGAATGATTCTTTGCATTTGATTTCATTTACAAAATACATTTTCATCATTCCTTTATTTTTAACTTGGAATTCACCTCTGTATTCACATTCACATTTATCTTTGATCAATTTATATGTATTTTCTGAAATATTAATTTTTCCCGGTTTGGATAAAGATTCCATGCGAGAAGCAACATTTACAGTATCACCCCATATATCATAAGCAAATTTTGTAGTACCAACAACACCAGCTACAACCGGACCTGTATTAATGCCAATTCGTGCATCAAAATGTGCAAAATCTTTGCTGTTTTTATTTTTAGATATTGCTATGAATTCAGAAATCTCAAAAGCAGCTTTTATCATTTTAAAGGGGTGATCTTCGGTTGGAAAAGGTAATCCTCCAGCACACATATATGCGTCACCAATTGTTTTGATTTTTTCTAAACCATAATTTTTTATAATCTTATCAAATTTTGAAAAATAATAATCTACACTTTTTACTAGCATTTCCGGTGATAGATTATATGAATGACGTGTAAAATTTTTAAAATCAACAAACATAACACTTACTGAATTAAATTTTTTTGCCTGTACTTTTCCTTTTTTCTTTAATTCTAATGCTGTTTCCTTCGGTAATATATTTAGTAATAATTCTTCCGATTTATCGGTTTCTTTTTGAATAATCAAATTGGTTCTTTTTTCATAATTATAACGTCTGTAAGAACTTACTGCCAAAAATAAAACCAAAATAAAAGCACCAATTGAGATGTAGTTAATCGTTTTTTGTCTTTTACCTTGTAATTGTGAGATTTCGTTTTCTTTTTCTAAAAATATTATTTCATCTTGTTTCTTTTGTATTTCAAAATCTGTACGTAGATCAGCCATTTGCTGCACAGATTTGATATTATTAACACTGTCTTTGTAAACTATGTGACTCTTAAAATATTTAAAGGATTCGGATGAGTTTCCGGCTTGTTCATATAGCTCTGAAAGCTTAAGGCTGGTTTCACTGATCTGTTTTTTTAGCCCATACCTCTTAGCGATTTCCAGGCTTCGTTGAGCATAACTCAATGCAGTAATCAAATCATTTTGATTTGCATAGATATCCGACATGCTTATCAGGAATTCAGAAATTGGAGCATATTGTTCTAATTCTTCAAGAATAGCTATCGCTTGATTTATTTTTTCCTTTGCCAGAAGATAATTACCTTGTTCGGCAAATATCATTCCAATGCTGCCTAAGTAATAGGACATGTACATTGTTTCATTTAAATTCTTAAAGATGAGATATGACTCGTCAAAATATAATTTTGCCGAATCGTATTTCTTAATGTTGAAATATTCATCACCTGCATTATAAAGTGCTGTTGCAACAAGTAGGGATTCATTCTCTTTTCTAAGTATATCAATAGCTCTTTGATAATAATCAATCGCATTTTTGTGATTTCCCAATTCTGAATAAACATCAGCAATGGTAATATTTACTGAACCTTGTTTCTGATTTGATTCTTCTTCAATGGCAAATTTTGAAGCTTTAATATAGCAATCCAAGGCTTTTATATAATCACCTTTACTTTTATGTGCATTTCCTTTTTGTAAATAACCAACATATAAATAATCGATGGAATCTAATATTTGGGCTGTCTGGATAAGTTCTTTACTATAAGTTAGCTTTTTTTCAGGATCTGAATTAGATATAGCTAGTTCTTCTAGGATTTTTAATCGATCTTGTTCTTCAAAGATATTCAACGAATAAACTGTTTCGAGACTATCAGCAAGTCTTTGATTCTGGCAATAAGCTCTTGTGTAAAAAATAAAAAAAAAGCCCAGTATCAGATAGGCCTTTTTTTTAAAATATATTATGGAAAAAGAGTTTACCATCAGGATTAAAAAATAGTTAATAATAAAAGATCATCGATTTACTTGAATTTTTGGATCAATTTTATAAGTATCAAAGCCATCAATATTTTCTTCACCATATTTTTTTACTGTAAATGATATTTTATATTTAAAATTATTATGTATTTCGTTTTCATTTTGATCGACATCGTTTTCTAAAGTGTTGTGAAGCACTTTCCCTACGACCAGTTCTGGTTCATCATCATTTCCTTTTAATTGCCTTTTACCAAATATTTCCTTACCATCTTCCCAATTTATAAAAGTGATATTGACAAGATCATTTTCTGATGTAGTAGATACACCATTCCAAATTATCATGTCTCCAACTTCTGCCTGAGTTGTAAATTCTTTATTTGGAGAGCCTTTTATTTGCCCTTCAAAATGACAACATTCTTCAATGTTGCCTTGATTGATTTCTGCAGTGTTAACTTCAAGTGTAATTGCTTTCATAGGAGGGGATTTAGAGATGGCAAATACGTTTGCCAATGTTAATTTATTATTTCCTTAAAGATAATCAAAATATCTGATAAAAACATTTATTTTAGCTATAAATTGATCACAAATCGTTCATTAACTGAATTTTATATAGTTATTTTTACATAAATGATAAAGTACCTAGACAAGACATCTAAATCTTTTTAATTATTCAATAAAGTAATACAAAATATATTCTATGACATGTTAATTTTCATTCATTTTATATAACAAATCGGTCATTTCTTTGATATAGATGATTAATCAAATATTTAATTAATTTGATTCAAATCTTTTATTAATTATTTTGGTTGATGGTAATGTTACAAACATTCTTATTTTTGTAGTATAAATCAAAATAAGTATATGCCCCAATATCCAAAAAATGAGCTAGCTCAACTGGTTTTACAACATTGTGTTGCTAATAAAATTGAAAATGTTGTGATTTCTCCCGGTTCTCGTAATGCGCCCTTAACCATAGGGTTTGTTAACCATCCAAAAATTAAAACTTTTAGTATTGTTGATGAGCGAAGTGCGGCATTTTTTGCTTTAGGAATTGCCCAGCAATCATCAAAACCCGTTGCCATAGTTTGTACTTCAGGTTCGGCTTTGTTAAATTATTATCCCGCTATTGCGGAAGCATTTTATAGTAAAATACCTTTGGTGGTTATTTCTACTGATAGGCCAAAACATTTAATAGATATTGGCGACGGACAAACCATCCGACAAGAAAATGTTTTTGACAATCATATTTTGTTTAATGCAAACTTATTTGAACAAAAAACGAATCAATTTGCAAATGAAGTTTTTAAAAAGAATAAAACTCTGATCAAAACCGCTTTAAAAAAGGCAGTTGATTTTAAAGGGCCAATACATATTAATGTACCTTTTGATGAACCTTTGTATGAAACTGTAAATGATTTTACTATTGAAATTCAAGAGAAAGTAGCTTTAGCTGATAAAAAAAGTGATAGTTTATTAGATGAAATACCGTTAGCAGTAGATGACCTGCAAAAGTTCGCAGATATCTGGAATAATTCTTCTAAAAAAATGGTTCTATTGGGTTCAAACAAACCTGATAAAATGATTCAAACCCAATTATCTCATATAATAAAAGATCCATCGGTTTTGGTTTTTACAGAAACGATATCCAATGTGCATGATGATAAATTCATCAATTGTATTGATAAATTGATTTCTCCTTTGAATGAAGATGAATTTAAAGACCTTCAACCAGATATATTGATAACTTTTGGAGGGATGATTGTTTCAAAAAAAATAAAACAATTTTTACGAAAATATAAACCAAAACATCATTGGCATATTGATAAATTTAATGCTCCCGATACTTTTCTATGTTTAGATCATCATTTTAAAATTTCACCACAATTATTTTTTAGTCAGTTTTTCTTTTTAACCAAAAATAAAGATTGTGATTATCAAAAAAAATGGCTTCAAATTAAAGGTGAGAGGCAAGTAAAGCATCAGAATTTTTTGAGTAAAGTAAATTTTGTTGATTTAAAAGTTTTTGAAATAGTTTTACAAAGTTTACCAAACAATATACACTTACAGTTATCCAACAGTTCTGTAGTTAGGTATTCACAGCTATTTGATTTAAATGATACGCTACAAGTTTACTGTAATAGAGGAACAAGTGGAATTGATGGTAGTACTTCAACAGCTGTAGGTGCTGCTTATTCTAATAAGAGTCAAACTGTTTTTATTACTGGTGATATCAGTTTTTTTTATGATAGTAATGCTTTGTGGAATAAATATATCAAAAGTGATTTTCGAATTATTTTGATCAATAATTCCGGAGGAGGTATTTTTAGATTTATTCCAGGGCCAAAAGAAACCAATGCTTTAGATTATTTTGAAACACCTCATGAGTTAAATGCTTCGAAATTAAGTGAAATGTTTGATTTTGAATATATTAGTGCTAATAATGAAAAGGATTTAAAGAATTGTTTAAGATCATTTTATAAAAATTCTGAAAAACCAAAAGTCCTAGAAATATTTACACCTAATCATATTAATGATAAAGTACTTACGGAGTATTTTAGTTGTTTATAAATAATATTATTTTATCAAAGACTTATACTATATAATGTTAACTTTTTATTATATTTGGTATCAATATATTAGATGAATTTATTATTAACCAATTTTAAAAAAAATTATGAGTAAAAGAGATGAACTAATAGCATTATATGCTAGTGAACTAAAAGAAAAAGGTGGTGTAAATGCAGACATGGATTTGTTAACCAAAGTTACTATTGGATGTGGGCCATCAATTTATAATAAAGATTCTGCAACAGTTTCTTGTAGTGATGATTCAGAATTAGCTACCGTTAAGAATAATTATTTAATTAAAAAACTAGGACTTAAAGACGGACCAGAATTAGATGCCGGTATTAAAAAAGTATGTGAAAAATTAGGTACTTCTAACAGAAATAAATACAGAGCTATGTTCTATTACTTATTATGTAAAGAATTTGGAAAAGAATCTGTTTATTAACTGATAACCAAAGTAAAAATATAAAAAATGCCCCAATTTATTGGGGCATTTTTTATGAATATTGTAAAATCAGTTTTTTTACAGTTCTAATATTTTTTTAATTTTTTTTGGAATTACATCTGTATGAACCATAATTGAGATTGATTTTAATTGCATAAATGATTCCGAGATATAGATAAACCCTCCATTGGTTACATTAGGTCCCCAAGAGTTTTTAACTTTATAATACTTATTCCCTTTTTGGTCTTTTACAATACCTGTGATATGCATTAAATGATCATCAGTAGTATTAAAATTTTCAAATTCCGCTTGACGGAAATCTGGAGTAATTAACTTTTCATCAACAATTTGACTTAAACCTTTTTGATTATTTTCTATTTGTTTTGGAATAATAGCAACTCCCGCTTTTTGAGAAAATGTTGGTTCAGAAGCATCAATATCCAATTCAACAGTATAACCATTTTTTAATGCAGTATCAATTATATCCATATAATCATTTAAAGGAAGGTTGTAAAAACTTCCATTAGAAAAATTATCAGGAATATTTAGAATGAATTTTGTGTAATAGGGTTTATGTGTAAATGATGTAAGCGTTATATAAGCATCAGGATTTAATTTAGTCATGGTTAAAAACGCCATAGGAGTATAAGTTTTTCCTTCGTAACTAAAAGTTGTCACATGAGCACCAATATGTTGATCTAAAATAGTTTTTGTAGGGTATTCCCAATCAGTTATTATAGAATCTTTTTGAATGTATTTATTTAAGATTTCTTTTATTTCGGGTTCAATTTTAGAATGATCATATCCTTTAGCTTGCCCATATAAACCTGTAAAAGCTTCTTGAGGTAGTAAACCATTTAATCTTATAGCATTCATTAGATCATGTGCTAAACCTCCTTCACTAAATTGTGCATTGCCTTGTCGCATTACATAATTCCATGCTTTTTCATCATAGGTAGTTCTTACAGTGTACATTTCGGAAATATCAATTTTTTTTCCGGATATCCTTTCAATTTCCGATTCGATAAAAGATGTTGTTGAGAAACTCCAACAGGTACCGGTTTTGCCTTGATTTTTTACCGAAGAAACTGGAATGTCAATTACAGGAGTAAATTGATATTGTTGCGCTAATATAAAGTTATAACTAATTGTAAAAAAGAGTATTAAAATAGCTTTTTTCATTGTAATTTTATTTTTATTTAAGAGTGAATTTGTACAAAAAACAAAAATAAAATTTAATTTCGGATTTTTATGATATAGCTAAACTAATAAAGTGTTAATTTTAGGAAAAAGTGTTTTAAATATTAAAAATTAATTTTTACTACCATTATCATCATCATTTTTTTCTTCGTCTTCAATAACATCTTCACCTACCGGGAATCCTAATTTTTCGGCGCGTCGCTTATCTAAAACTCTTTCAATATTTTGGTAATATGCATCAGCATTAGGGTTATCTGATCCAATTTTAGCATAACCGTTTTTATAGTATTTCAAAGCATTTTTATAATCATATCCGGTTTCGTAATACAAACCAATATAATAATCACCCATAGGCGAATCAGGGTACATTCTATTGATCATTTTACCGAATTCTTCTAAATAGTCACCATTATTTTTTTCTATAACAATAGATTCGATCATAAAAATATCACTCTCTCTAATATCCAAATTAGAACCAAATAAATACTCAATCTCAACATATTTTTTTTCAAGGTATTCTATTGCTTCCGGAGGTGAAAGATCAGCAATATTGGTTTCGTATTCTTCTTTTGAAATAGCACCATACAATTCAAAAATATGACCTATTGCACTTGGAATGGCCTGACCAATTGAAGCTGTTGTAGTCGTATGTGTAAATTTGTCATATTTATAATGAAATTTATTAATTTCTGATAATTTTAAAAGATTATTTACTTCATTAATTTTTTTAGCTCTTCTTTCTTTATTGTAATCTCCTGAATTAACATAATAAAAAACATCATCGGTTAAAGTTTGAGTTTTAAGCTCCAGTTTTTCTGCTATTTTGGGCGCATAAGTCGGATTAATATTAATAAATGCATTGAATTCATGATTATTATCCAAGAAGAAATAGTTGGTGAAATTAGCTGTTAAGGTATTCCCAACCAATGTTTTAAATAATGAAGTTCTATAATTTTCATCAATATAAGGAAGTAATTCATCTTTTATAAAACCATAGAATTTTGAACTGTCTTCATTGGGCAATCCTGTATCGGTACTATAATCGCAATCAACATAGCGCTCTTCATTTTGATTTTGATAAATTCCTACAATAATCTGTTCTGGTGCATCATCTCTCGAAGAAAATAATTTTGAATTGGCAACATAAACATCAAAAAGATATTCAGCATCAAAAATTACTGCAACCGGATAAGTGTGATCCTTATTTTCTTCATAAGATTGTGGTAAATAAATTTTTAATATTCTTTCTGTATTTAATTGATGAGAATTAAACTTTTTTAAAGTGATATTATCCTGAGAATAAATACTAAAAGATATTAAAAAGAATAGTATGGCTAAATGCTTCATTATTCGAAATTTATTTTTTTAATAAAATTGTTATTGCCTAATTTGAATTTAAACACTAAACATGTTGCAAATTTTGTTAAATTCGCTACATATTAATATAATTCAACGAATAAATACATTAATTATTTTATATAAAAACATTAATAATTAAAAATGAAAGAATCTGCCTGGAAAATCGTTAAAGAATATGAGGATATTACTTATAAAAAATGTGATGGAGTGGCTAGAATTGCTTTTAACCGTCCAAATGTAAGAAATGCGTTTAGGCCCAAAACTACCAAAGAATTATACGAAGCTTTTTATGATGCACAAGAAGATACTTCAATTGGTGTTGTCTTACTTTCTGCTGAAGGCCCTTCTACTAAAGATGGTGTTTATTCTTTTTGTAGTGGAGGTGATCAAAAAGCCAGAGGACATCAGGGTTATGTAGGTGATGATGGATACCATAGACTAAATATTTTAGAAGTCCAACGTTTAATACGTTTTATGCCTAAAGCAGTAATTGCTGTAGTTCCCGGTTGGGCTGTTGGTGGCGGACATAGTTTGCACGTGGTTTGTGATTTGACCTTAGCTAGTAAAGAGCATGCGATTTTTAAACAGACTGATGCGGATGTTACAAGTTTTGACGGTGGTTACGGTTCAGCTTATTTGGCAAAGATGGTCGGACAAAAAAAAGCGCGTGAAATTTTCTTTTTAGGAAGAGATTATTCAGCACAGGAAGCTTATGAAATGGGAATGGTAAATGCAGTAATTCCTCATGAAGAATTAGAAAATACAGCATATCAATGGGCTCAGGAAATTTTAGCAAAATCACCTACATCCATTAAAATGCTCAAGTTTGCCATGAATTTAACTGATGATGGCATGGTTGGTCAGCAGGTTTTTGCCGGTGAAGCAACACGTTTGGCATATATGACTGATGAAGCCAAAGAGGGTAGAAATGCATTTTTAGAAAAGCGTAAACCAAATTTCGAAAAAAAATGGATTCCTTAATTGTTATAAGTTCAAAGGAAAAAGTTAGAAGTTACTACTTTAGTGGAATTAAGGTGTTAAAACCAATGCAATAAACCCAAAACTGTTTACAATGAAAATAATCTGTATAGGAAGAAACTACACCAAACACATAGAAGAGTTAGCCAATGAAAAACCAAAAGAACCTGTAATTTTTTTAAAAGCGGATTCTTCTGTATTACCAAAAAGAAATCCATTTGTTATTCCACCATTTAGTAGTGATGTACATTACGAAGTAGAGGTTTTGGTTAAAATTAATCGGGTAGGTAAATACATTGATCAGAAATTTTCTTATAAATATTATGATGAGATCGGTTTGGGCATAGATTTTACGGCTCGAGATCTGCAAAGCAAATTAAAAGAGAAAGGATTGCCATGGGAAAAGGCAAAAGCTTTTGATGGGAGTGCAGTTATTGGTGATTTTTTCCCAAAACAAGATTATGATCTGGAGAATCTACATTTTCAATTGTTCAAAAATAACGAATTGGTTCAAGATGGAAATACAAAAAATATGCTTTGGAAAATTAATGAGATCATTGCTTATGTGTCACAATTTTTTACACTTAAAAAAGGAGATATTATATTTACAGGAACGCCTGCCGGAGTAGGTAAAGTTAATATTGATGATGTTTTGGTAGGGAAACTCGAAAATAAAGAAATATTTAGTGTAAATATTAAGTAAAAAAGATACATTATTAATTAATATAAACACTACATTTAGTAAATAGTGGATAACAATATCAATTAAAAACCCAACATAAACACTACAATTAAGAATATACCGAATTTAATGACACTACAATTAATATATAAATAGTTAATATATAGATATTTAAAATATAAATATACCACTACACTATATTTTATAAAATTACAGTATGATATTTGTCACTTTTTATAACCCATAAATAAGCATATCTTTGCTCTATAATTTAAAAATGTGAACTAATGATTAATATTTTTAAAACTTCAAAATCTGTAGCGTTAAGTATTGATGAATTTTTTGATAAAATTGATCTTGGGATTTTAAATTTCAAGCAAGGAATTAAAAATTATATCAATGATAATGCGCAAGATTTTGAACAAAATCTGAAAACTATAAATGTTTTAGAAAAGGATGCTGATTCTATACAGAGAAAAATTGAAAATGATTTTTACTTACATTCATTAATGCCAAATTATGCAAGTGATATTTTAAATTTAATTGAAAGTGTTGATGATATTATTGATAGATCTAAATCTGTTTTAAATCAGTTTGATGTTGAAACACCTCATATACCTGAAGACATTAAAAATGATTACTTAGAATTAGTATCACTCTCTGCTAAATCTGCAGAAAATGTCGTTCCTGCTGCGAGAATATTTTTCACTTCACCAGATGAAGTTAAAGATAAAATTCAAAAAGTTCTTTTTTATAATAGAGAAACAGATGTATTGTCAACCAATATTAAGCGAAAAATATTTCAAGAGTTTGATTCATTAAAATTAAGTGAAAAAATTCATTTACGATATTTTGCACTTCATATAGAACAAGTCTCAGATGCTGCAAAAAATGTTGCACAACAATTATCTTCTTTAGTAATAAAAATTAAAATGTAATTGAAAATTTAATGTAGTTTATGTTTTTATTCTTTTTATCAAGCGGACTTTTTTTAGGATGGACATTAGGAGCCAATGACGCCTCCAATGTTTTTGGATCAGCTGTGGGGTCTAAGATGATAAAATTTAAACAAGCTGCTATTATTGCCTCAATTTTTGTTGTATTGGGTGCCGTCTTGCAAGGAGCCGGAGGTTCACATACCTTAGGTAAATTAGGTTCTATTGATGCTTTGGGGGGAGCTTTTACAGTTGCGCTATCAGCTGGAATTGCAGTTTTTTGGATGACAAAGTTGAAACTTCCTGTTTCTACTTCACAAGCTGTAGTAGGTGCCATAATTGGCTGGAATTTCTTTACACATAACCCTACTGATATAAGCTCATTAACAAAAATTGTTACTACCTGGATTTCTGGTCCAATTTTAGGTGGTATTTTTGCTGTTTTATTATTTTTATTGCTACAATTTATTTTACAAAAAAGTAAAATTCATCTAATTAAATTAGATGCTTATATCAAATATGCTCTTCTAATTGTTGGCGCTTTTGGTTCGTACAGTTTGGGTGCAAATAATATTGCAAATGTTGTGGGTGTTTTTGTACCATCTGCACCAAATATTACTTTAGATTTTGGTTTCTTTACTTTAGATGGAATTCAGTTGTTGTTCTTAGCAGGTGGTATTTCAATTGCTGTTGGAATTATTACGTATTCTAAAAAAGTAATGATGACTGTTGGAAATTCATTGATGAAATTAAATGCTGAAACAGCGATAATTGTTGTATTAGCTCATTCATTGGTGTTATTTGTATTTTCATCACAGAATTTATCCGATTTATTTGTAAGAATTGGTTTACCCGAAATACCTTTAGTACCCGTATCTAGTTCTCAAGCCATAGTTGGTGCAATTTTAGGAATTGGCATTTTAAAAGGTGGTAGAAATATTCAATTAAAAGTTATTGGAAAAATTGCTTTAGGTTGGTTGGTAACTCCGATCATTGCAGGTTTTATAGCATTTTTTGCTTTGTTTATTATGAGCAATGTATTTAATCTGAAAGTTTCTGAAAATCCATCAAAATTTGTTAAAGGTGATGTTTACATAGCAAAAGATACACAAACTCCGGTAGATAGTAAAACAAAAACTATTGAAAATTTTGATGATACAAGTGAAATAGTAACCATGGTTAATTTGTACAAGCCGGCAGTTATTATTGTGATAATTCTTTTAGTGATCGTAATTGTATATTTATTAATTATCATAAATAAACATAAAGAAAAAGATAAACTGGAAGAATATCAAGAAAGTATTGAAAAATATGATGCTCAGCAAATATTACTGGAAAATGAGTTAAAAATGACCAGTGAAGCAAATTTAAAATTAGAAGTAGAAATTAAAAACAAAGAAAAAGAGCAAAAAAAGGTTGCATTAAGTATCATCCGAAAAAATGAGATCTTATCAGAATTGAAAGGTGAAATTGAAAAGTTGAAGACTAAACCTGAAGATAATTTAAAATTCAATGACTTAAATCGATTAAAGTTAATTATTATAGAAAATCTCAATATTGAAAGAGAAAGAAAATCTTTTGATAAATACATTAAAGAATTAAACAATAGTTTTTATAAAAATCTTGAAAAGAAATATCCGGGTTTAACCGATAATGAAAGAAAACTATGCTCATTATTGCGTTTAAAATTAACCTCTAAAGAAATTTCTTCAATTTTAAATATCACTCCGAAAAGTGTTGAAGTAAATAGGTATAGATTGCGTAAAAAGATGAATATTAAAAAAGATGAAAAACTAAGTAAAATTATTAGAAAATTATAAAACTGTATTAACATTAAAAACAAGTATATAAATTAATTATTAATTAAAATGAGAAATAAATTTTACACATTG
>JBDLJB010000040.1:0-21455 GCA_039714555.1 Bacteroidota bacterium | reverse complement strand
AAACTTCGTAAAAACTTTAAATATTCAACTAACCCCCTTTAAAATGATATTAAAAAAGATTAGAATAGCACGTTTAGAGAAAGATTACTCACAAGAATATATGGCTGATTACTTAGGTGTTTCTCAAAGTGCTTACAGCAATTTAGAAAAAGGGAAAACCAAAATGAATTTAAAATGTTTAAAAAAGATTTCAAAAATTTTAGATATTGATCTTTTGAATGAGTACTAAAAAAACTCCTATTGACTAAACAAAAAACGAAAATTCATTAAATCATCTGCTGATTAGAAACTTAGACTACTACTAAAATTTGATGTTGCGATTCTATTTTGAAATAATCACATCATAACTTTGAAAAAACAGATTAAAAAAAATCATCGGATGACTCTATTTATTGTGAATATCAGTCATCCGATGATTGATTCTAACTCACACTCTCACCATTTTTAACTGAATCTTTTTCAGGTTCAATAAAAGTGAGTTTTCCTTCTGTAGTTTCACTCATTAAGATCATTCCTTCACTTTCAACACCACGTAATTTTCTTGGAGCAAGATTTACCAATACCGACACTCTTTGCCCGATAATATCTTCGGGTTTAAAACTATCTGCAATCCCACTGACAATTGTTCGCGTATCAATACCAACATCTACTTTTAATTTCAAAAGTTTTTTGGTTTTGGCAATCTTTTCAGCTTCGATAATTGTTCCAATTCTAATGTCTAATTTGGTAAAATCATCAAACGAAATGGTTTCTTTTTGTGGTTCAACAATTTCTTCTTTATTCTCAAGTTTTGTAGCTTCTAATTTATTGAGTTGAATTTGAATTTCACTATCCTCAATTTTTGCAAAAAGTAATTTGGCTTTACTAATTTTATGATTAGCAGAAATTAATTCATTTTCTTTTGATACAGATCTCCAATTTTTATCAATTGATAAATTCAACATCAATTTTAATTTTTGACTGGTAAAAGGTAAAAATGGTTCGCTTAAAGCGGATAATCCTGCTGCAATTTGTAAGGCAACATACATGATGGTTTGAACTCTTTCAGGATTGGTTTTTATTTGCTTCCAGGGTTCTTCATCGGCTAAGTATTTATTCCCCAAGCGGGCTAAATTCATCAATTCTGATAAAGCTTCTCTAAAACGATACCTTTCAATAGAACTTGAAATAATTTGTGGATATTCTTTAAGTTTATCTAAAGTTTGAATATCTATTTCATTTAATTCATTTGGATTAGGCACAATACCTTCATAATATTTATTGGTCAATACAACCACACGATTGATAAAATTCCCAAAAATGGCAACCAACTCATTGTTATTCCTAGCCTGAAAATCTTTCCAGGTAAAATCATTGTCTTTTGTTTCGGGTGCATTTGCTGTTAAAACATAGCGTAAAACATCTTGTTTATCGGGAAATTCTTCTAAATATTCATGCAACCAAACTGCCCAATTCTTTGAAGTAGAAATTTTATCTCCTTCTAGATTCAAAAACTCGTTAGCCGGAACATTTTCCGGTAAAATATATGATCCTTCAGCTTTTAACATGGCAGGGAAAATGATACAGTGAAAAACAATATTGTCTTTTCCTATAAAATGCACCATTTTGGTGTCTTTATCTTTCCAGTAAGGTTCCCAATCTTTACCCACTCGTTCAGCCCATTCTTTAGTAGAAGAAATATACCCAATAGGCGCATCAAACCAAACATATAAAACTTTGCCTTCGGCGCCTTCAACCGGAACAGGAATTCCCCAATCTAGATCACGCGTTACCGCTCTTGGTTTTAAACCGTCATCTGTCCATGATTTTACCTGCCCCAATACATTGGCTTTCCAATCGTTTTTATGACCAACCAAGATCCATTCTTTTAACCATTCCTGATATTCATTTAAAGGTAAATACCAATGTTTGGTTTCTTTTAAAGAAGGCACATTTCCGGTAATGGCCGATTTAGGGTTGATCAGATCTGTGGCATTATGACTTGTACCACATTTTTCACATTGATCGCCATAACTTTCTTCATTGCCACATTTTGGACAAGTTCCAATAATAAATCTATCAGCTAAAAATTGTTTGGCTTCTGCATCGTAAAGTTGATTGGATGTTTCTTCAATAAATTTACCATCTTCATATAATTTTTTAAAGAAATCAGAAGCAGTTTTATGGTGTATTTTTGCTGAAGTTCTTGAATAATTATCAAAACTGATTCCAAAATCTACAAAAGATTTTTTGATAATTGCATGGTATTTATCTACAACTTGTTGAGGTGTGATACCTTCTTTTTTAGCTTTTAAAGTTATCGGTACACCGTGTTCATCAGAGCCGCAAACAAAAGCAATATCTTTATTATTTAAGCGTAAATATCGCGCGTAAATATCGGCAGGTACGTAAACACCTGCTAAATGACCAATATGAACTGGTCCGTTTGTATATGGCAAAGCTGCCGTTATTGTTATTCTATCTGCTTTAGTGGTTGATATTTCCTTATTTTGCATGGGTATGATTTAAGAACACAAAAGTAAGAAAATCAATATATATGGCATTTGAATATTAAAATAAAAAAATAAGTTACTTTTGCGAAAAATAATATCAATTATGACTGCTAGTAAATTTTCTAAAATCACACTTTTCATTTTTCTAATTTCATTTACCTTTTCTTGGAATTCAGTAGGTCAAAATAAAGAAGGTATGGCCACGTCTATTGAAAGAGGAATGGTTAAACCACCATACCTAAAAAAGGGTGATACCATAATGATTTTAGCTCCTGCAGGAAGATTAAAAGAAAAGTCTTCGGTCGATGCCGGAATTGAATTGGCAAATCAATGGGGTCTAGTAGTCTTTTTAGGAAATCATCTTTTTTCTCAACAAAATGGTTGGGCAGGCAGTGAAAGTGATCGTATTGAAGATCTGCAAAAAGCATTAGATGATCCGAGTATAAAAGCAATATGGGCAGCAAGAGGAGGTTATGGAACAGTTAGAATTATTGATGAACTTGATTTTACAAAGTTCTATGAAAACCCAAAATGGATAATCGGGTACTCAGATATCACTGTTTTACACAGCAAAATGACCACTTTGGGGTATGAATCTATTCACGGACAAATGCCTTTGACCTTAGAATTGGAAAATCCGGTTCAGAAAGAATCTATTGTTGCTTTGTATAAATCTCTTTTCGGAAAGAAATTAAGTTACAAATTAAATAGTACAAAATATAACAGAACAGGAGAAAGTACTGGGCAATTAGTTGGAGGTAATTTATCACTGGTTTATAGTGTTTTAGCATCTGATATCGATTTGAATATGAATGGTAAAATATTATTTATTGAAGATATAGACGAAAATTTTCACAGTGTAGATAGAATGATGAATGGTTTAAAAAGAGCAGGGTATTTTAAAAACTGTAAAGGTTTGATAGTTGGAGATTTTGCTCCAAATAAACATGACGGGAATAATTATAATTTAACTATTGAAAAAATTATGCTGGACGCTGTTGAAGGTACAAACTTTCCGGTAATATTTAATTTTCCGGCAGGCCATATAGACGATAATAGGGCTTTGATCTTTGGCAGTTATATTGATCTAAAAGTTACCGATAAAAAAGCGAAAGTAGTTTTTAAATAAGAAAAAAGATGGAGTTAATTTAATAATTGATTAATTTGAAAATAATTTTTTTAATTGAAAACTTAGCACTCAACACAAAAAACTCAAAACTCAACACTAATTTTGGCACAACACAACGAACTTGGTAAAGAAGGTGAAGATTTAGCCGTTGCATTTTTAATTAAAAAGGGGTATCAAATCATTGAAAGAAATTGGCGGTTTAAAAAAGCTGAAATTGATATTATAGCACAAAAAGAGAATACACTAGCTATGGTGGAAGTAAAAACCCGTTCAACCAATTTTTTTGGTGATCCGCAAGAATTTATTAAAATCAAGCAAAAAAAATCATTGATCTCAGCTATAGATGAATATGTAACTTCAAGAGATTTGGATGTAGATGTTCGTTTTGATGTGATTGGAATTGTTAAAAATGATAGTGAAAATAAAATTGAGCATTTAGAAGATGCTTTTTTCCATTTTTAGGTAAAGTCTCCCCTCTTGAGAGGGGAAAGAAAATTAGCTACTTTTCTTCAAACATTGCTTTCAATTCTTCAACATCATTGGGTTTTGCAATAATTTTTTTATTGGCATCTAGTATAAAATAACTTGGTATTGCAGTAATACCATAATCTTTTACTTTTTGGCTATTCCATTTATCAAGATCAATAATATTGGTAAAATTTATAAAATCGGAAGTCATTTTATCCCAGGGCACTTTTTCATCTTCTAGTCCAACAGCAATCACGCTAACATTTTGTATAGTACTGATAAAATCGTGAAAAACAGGCATTTCTCTTTGGCAATGACTACATCCTGAGCTAAAGAAAACAACTACATAATAATCTGTACCAATTAAGTTATGTAAGTTTTTTGAAATCCCATTTTCTTCCCAATCAATGTCTGGAGCTTCTTTACCTACTGCCGTTTTTAATTCGGATTGTATTTTAAATTTTAAAGCTAAATCCTGATATTCACCGGGTAAATTATTATAATGGTTTTGTAACACAAAATCAACCATTTCAATATTCTCATTTTGTGCATATTGTTGTAAAAGTGTTTCATCAAAATTCTTAAGTACAGTATAATTATTATTTATTTTTTTTGAAACATCATTTATAGCTGTTTTTTGTAAATTATTTCGTTTTTCTTCATTTTCTGATTGATTTAAATATAAAACATAATCGGTCATTCTATCATTAAGAAAAGTAGCATTACTTAAAACAGGATTTGAGAAATCAACACGATCAAAAAAATGTGTTTTAGCTGCCAAAATATAATCCTGTGGATTTTTAAATGGAATTTCGGCATTATATTGAGCACTTGATTTGATAAAATGATGCGCCATTTTACCTTCTGATCTTTTTTCAAAATGAGATTGAGTGTTTTTTAATACAGTTAACTTTTTTTTATAATTTTTGGTTATTTTCTTATCGATCTTTACATCATCCGATTTAAAATATGCCATTTGTAGTGAATCTATTTGTTGTTGTTGAGATGAAATATTTTGAAAATATTCTTGATAGATCTTGTTTTCATCCGAAGTTAAAAATTTAATAGATTCTGAAGGATTTTCAGGGTTAAAAGTAAAATCTATCGATTCGTTATTGTAAATAAATTCAACATATGAGTTATTTTCAACCTGGTAATAAGCCCTATAAATTCCAGTAGGTTGATTTGATGAAAGGTTAAATTGAAAGACACCGTTTTCAACATTAGCATTTTCAATATATACCTGTTTTCCGTTTTCAATTTTATACAATAAGATCCATGTATAATTATTATCGGGATCAATTTTTCCATTAACAGAATATTGAGCATGGACAATTGTTGATATCAATAAAAATAGTGTAAAAACTTTTTTAAACATTTGATTATATTTTTGCCAAAAATAAGATTAATTTTAAAGCTAATTAAATTATCTTTTCAATCCTTAATAACAGAATGAAAAATATGAATTTTAAAAACAAAACTATTTGGATAACCGGAGCTTCTTCAGGAATTGGAAAAGCACTAGCATTAGCATTTTCAAAGGAAGGTGCCAATGTCATAATATCTGCTAGAAATAAACAAAAATTAAATGAAGTTAAAGGGCAATGTACAAATCCTGATAAAGTAAAAATACTTCTTTTAGACCTAACAGATTTTACTTCTTTTAGTGAAAAGGTAACTACAGCTTTACAGTTTTTTAATGGGATTGATATTTTGGTAAATAATGGAGGTGTAAGTCAGCGTTCTTTAGCAATAGACACGCAATTCAAAGTAGATCAGCAAATATTTGACGTAAATTATTTTGGAACAATTGGTTTAACCAAAGCACTTTTGCCTAATTTTATTGGGAAAGAAAGTGGACAAATTGTAGTGATAAGTAGCATAATGGGAAAATTAGGAACACCATTACGAAGTGCTTATGCTGCATCTAAACATGCATTGCACGGTTTTTTTGATAGTTTAAGAGCCGAATTATTTAATAAAAATATTGATGTAACAATTATTTGTCCGGGTTATGTAAATACTGATGTTTCTAGAAATGCTTTAACCGGAGATGGCACTAAATTCAATAAAATGGATGATGCTACAGCAAAAGGTTTACAGCCTGAAGAATTGGCAAAAAAAGCATTAAAAGCAATTGCGAGAAAAAAACAAGAAGTTATTATTGCAGGTTCAAAAGAAACCGCAGCAGTATATTTAAAAAGATTTCTACCAAAACTATTATCTAAAATAGTAAGAAAAGTGAATGTTACATAAGAGAGTTTTAATTTAGGTAATACTATAATATTATTGGAACATTTAAAAATGTGATAATAATTGACTTTTGTATATTCAAATACAATATTGTATCATTATAGCATTAAATCATTTTAATTTAGGGTTATATCATTATCTTCTATTAATTTATGGAGATCTTCTTCTTTTAAATTGGTTTTTAAACCTAATAAAACCATTTCATCACCGCTATTGATGTCAAGAACTATTTCTTTGATACTATTTTTTTGTTCTAAGGCATAGATCTTAACTTTATCATCATCATCTTTTATGGAAATTAAATTCTCAAAGTCGGATCGTTTTATGAACTTATTAAATTTTGAAGTCATTTTTTGAGTATCCTCAGTAAAAACCAAAATTCGTACATGTTTGGCTTTTTTTAGTAAAGGTTTTACTTCTTCAAAATCTTCATCAGATAAAAAAGTTCTAACGATTGAGGCATTTAATCCCATTGAAAAATCCGATTCCTTTTGATTGTCTTGATAAAAATCATTAAAAGAAGTTTGAGTAGCACAAGAGGTAAGAAATACAAGCGATATAATAAAAAATATTTTTTTCATGGTATAAGTTTTATTAGAAGACGAATTAAAGAGAATAATGTAACAAACTTATTTAAAAACTTAATTGTGACTAGTCCTAAAAAAACCTGCAAAGCTTTTAACTTTACAGGTTACGATTCCCCCTGATTTTCAGACTTCCAATTACAATTTTTTAAAGTATATCTATTATAAAAGCTCGTTTGCTAAATTTGCCAATTCCGATCTTTCACCTTTTTCTAATTTGATATGAGAAAATAATGCATTTCCTTTTAAACGGTCAATTAAATAGGTCAAACCATTGCTTTGTTCATCCATATAGGGTGTGTCAATCTGGTTGATATCACCTGTAAATATCACTTTAGTACCTTCGCCGGCACGAGTAATAATAGTTTTCACCTCGTGTGGTGTTAAATTTTGAGCTTCATCAATGATAAACATAACATTTGATAAACTTCTTCCCCTAATAAAAGCAAGTGCAGTAATGGTTAAAGCACCTGATTCTTGTAAATTTTTTAAAGCTTTACTTTTTTTCTCGTTGGCTTTAAACTGATTTTTTATAAAAGTTAAATTGTCCCAAAGTGGTTGCATATAAGGAGAAATTTTATCCTCGGCATCACCGGGTAAAAAACCAATTTCACGATTGCTTAAAGGAATAATTGGCCGTGCTAAAATAATTTGATCGTATTTGTTTTTTTGCTCTAATGCTGATGCTAAGGCCAACAAAGTTTTACCGGTACCGGCAACACCTTCTAAAGCTACTAATTTGATCTCATCGTTAAGTAGCGCATTGAGACCAAAAGTTTGTTCGGCATTTCTTGGTTTTATTCCATAAACATATTTCTTATCTACTTTTTCAATATGATCAGTATCACTATTATATCTTGCTAAAACAGAATTGGTACAATTATTTAAAATATAATAGCCATTGGCAATTTTTTGATTACCTAACAATCCAGCTTCTCTAATAAAATTCTTTTGATAAATATTTTGAATTATATTAGCATCAATATCATCAATTACAGGTAATCCTTTTGAAAAATTTTGAATGTTTTTTACTTTACCTGTTTCATAATCTTCAGCTAGTAAACCTATAGCTTTAGCTTTTATACGCAAATTAATATCTTTAGTTACCAAAGCAACAGTAGCATTCTTTTCGTCATTTTTTAAAGTGATGGCAGCATTGATAATTTTATGATCATTTTTACTTTTATTATAGATATCTTCAGCATCAATATCTAAATTAGGTGTGTGCATAACCACTTTGAGCTTGCCTTTACCTTTACCTAACTTTATCCAGTTATCTAAACCTTTTTTACCCGATAGCTTGTCTAAAAACCTTATTATTTCACGGGCTTCATAATTTTTGGTTTCATTGCCAATTTTAAAATTATCCAGTTCCTCTAAAACTGTAATTGGTAATGCTACATCGTTTTCTTCAAAATTTGTAATAGAATTGTGATCGAATAATAATACCGAAGTATCTAGAACGTAGATCTTACGTTTGGCGTTACTTTTCCTCATAAAAGAATTTTTTCAAGGAAAAGGTATAAAAAATATGTTTTACCTAATTGAGTAAAAGAAAAATGTATACGAAACTTATTAACATTGTTATCAAATTGATTTTAAAGTTTCTAATGCTTTTTTTATGCTATCGATGTGAATAAAAGTAATCATTAAACGTAAACCTTTTTTAGTTTCTTTTTCTTTCATAACGCATATCTTACTGTTTGCTTGAAGAAATTTAAGAATAGATGTAAAATTATCTGTTTGAAAAAACTCACTTTGTTGATCGGAAATAAAATAACCTATCATTCGCTTTTGTTTTAAAATAATTCGTTCTAAACCAAGTTTTTTCGCCAACCATTTTATTCTTACACTATCTAATAAATCAACAACTTGAACAGGTAGTTCACCAAACCTATCAATCATTTGGGTCTCAAATTGTTGTAATTCTTCCTCAGTTTTGAGCTCACTTAATTTATGGTAAAGACTTAATCTTTCAGAAATGATACTTATATAATCATCAGGAATTAAAATTTCAAAATCAGTATCAATTTGTACATCTTTTACAAATTCTTTTTTCTCTCTTTTTTCATTTTTGTACAGTTCTTTAAATTCATTTTCTTTCAGTTCAACAATAGCTTCATTTAATATTTTTTGGTATGTTTCAAAGCCAATATCATTGATGAATCCACTTTGTTCACCACCCAATAGATCACCTGCACCACGAATCTCTAAATCCTTCATGGCAATATTAAATCCGCTTCCCAGTTCTGAATGTAATTCAAGTGCCTGAATGCGTTTTCTAGCTTCATCTGTCATCATATGATATGGTGGTGTGATAAAGTAGCAAAATGCTTTTTTATTAGATCTACCAACCCTTCCGCGCATTTGATGAAGATCACTTAATCCAAAATTATTGGCATTATTGATAAAAATTGTATTGGCATTAGGAATATCTAAACCACTTTCAATAATTGTTGTTGATACCAAAACATCAAACTCATTATTGATAAATGAAAGCATGAGTTTTTCTAACTTTTTACCTTCCATTTGTCCGTGGCCAATGCCTATTTTTGCGTCTGGCAGTAATCGTTGCAACATGCCTGCAACTTGTTTTATATTTTCAATTCTATTGTGGATAAAAAATACCTGACCACCTCTTGAGATCTCATATTGAATAGCATCACGTATCAATTCTTCATTAAAGCGTATAACATTTGTTTCAATAGGATGACGATTTGGAGGAGGTGTATTCATTATTGATAGGTCACGGGCAGCCATTAATGAAAATTGTAATGTTCTGGGAATAGGTGTAGCTGTTAACGTTAATGTGTCAACATTTTCTTTAATAGTTTTGAGTTTATCTTTTACGGCAACACCAAATTTTTGTTCTTCATCAATAATAAGCAATCCCAGATCCTTAAAAGAGATTTTTTTATTTATCAATTGATGTGTACCAATAATAATATCAACACTACCATCAGCCAATCCTTTTATGATCTCATTGCGTTGTTTTGTAGTTCTAAATCTATTTAAATAATCAATAACAACAGGAAAATCTTTTAAACGTTCACTAAAAGTTTTAAAATGCTGAAAGGCTAAAATTGTAGTAGGTACCAAAATAGCGACTTGTTTTCCATTATCAACCGCTTTAAATGCAGCTCTAATAGCAATTTCGGTTTTACCAAAACCAACATCACCACATACCAATCTATCCATGGGTTGTTCATTTTCCATGTCATTTTTAACATCAATGGTAGCGCTAAGTTGATCAGGTGTATCTTCAAATAAAAAGCTCGCCTCTAATTCGTGTTGTAAATAGCTATCAGGATTGTAAACAATACCCTTTTGCATTTTACGTTTTGCATACAGCTTTATCAAATCGTAAGCAATTTGTTTGACACGGGTTTTTGTTTTTTGTTTTAGTTTTTTCCATGCACCTGAACCAAGTTTATATATTTTAGGAGCTTTTCCGTCTTTTCCGGTGTATTTACTTATTTTGTGTAGAGAATGAATACTGATGTACAAAATATCTCTTTCACCGTAAATAAGTTTAATAGCTTCTTGCTTTTTACCTTCTACATCTATTTTTTGAAGTCCGCCAAATTTTCCAATTCCGTGATCAATGTGTGTTACATAATCGCCAATTTCTAAATTTGTAAGTTCTTTTAAACTTATTGCTTGTTTTTTTGAAAAACCACTTTTTAAATGAAATTTATGGTAACGTTCAAATATTTGGTGATCGGTATAACATGCAATTTTATTTTCTTCATCTATAAAACCTTGATAAAGAGGTAATACTAATGTTTTATATTGAATATCTTGTTCTATATCATCAAAAATATCATGAAAACGTTGTGCTTGTTTTTGGTTATCACAAAATAGATAATTGGTAAAACCTTTTAATGTATTTTGATTTAGGTTTTCAATTAACAGATTAAACTGTTTGTTAAATGCAGGTTGTGGTTTTGTTGAAAATTCAATGATATTTTCACTTTGAATTTTCACTGAAATATTTCCAAAAGTTACTAAGCTAAAGCCTGTTATTTGCTTGGTAATTAAATTTCCATCACAAAAAAGGTTCTCAGGATGGGTGTGTTTAATTTCGCCTTCTAAATTTTTGAAAGTTTCTTCGGCTTTACTAAAAAGTTTGTCTAAACGTATTTTTAAGAGTTCATGATTTTTTATAAATACGACTGTTTTTTTTGAGATATATTTGAGAAAACTTTCACGTTTTTCATCCAATAACTTATTCTCAACATTGGGCATAATGTTGATTCTTGTTAATTTATCGGTTGAAAGTTGCGTTTCTATATCAAAAGTTCGGATACTCTCTACCTCATCACCAAAAAATTCGATCCGGTAAGGTTCATCATTAGAAAAAGAAAAAACATCAATAATTCCGCCTCTTACAGCAAAGTCACCAGGTTCGGTAACAAAATCAACGCGATTAAAGTTGTATTCAAATAGCATCTCATTAACAAAATCAAGAGAGATATTTTCATTAACTTTTAAATTTAAAGAGTTTCTGTTTAATTCACTTTTGGTAATTACCTGTTCAAAAAGAGCATCGGGGTAAGTAACGATTATAGCAGGTTTTTTTTGAGAATTGATTCGGTTTAAAACCTCTGTCCTAAGTAAAACATTGGCATTATCGGTTTCTTCAATTTGATAAGGTCTGCGATAGGAACCCGGATAGAATAATAAGTTTTTATCTCCTAAAAGTTGTTCAAGATCATTTAAATAATAAGCAGCTTCTTCTTTATCACTAAAGATCAATAATAAAGGAATTTCAACTTTTTTAAATACAGAAGCAACAACAAAAGACAATGAAGATCCGGCCAAATTTGAAATTTCAATTTGGTTTTTCTCTTGTTTTAATGCTTGAGCAATTTGATTAACTTTATCGAATTGATCGTAAAAATTAGCAATAACTTGCTTACTCAAAGTTTATAAATTTGTGCAAATATAATTGATTATATTCAAAATTAACCTTGTTGTTTATAGAGTATGTATAATGAAATTAAAAATTAAGATATTGCATAATACTATCAGAGTTGTATTTAAAATTTAAAAGATTTTATAGTAATTACTTATTATTATCATAATTTTTATAATTATTAAAAAGGTATGGGTTTTTTATATTGACTATTTTTATCCGGGTTTCATTAAAAGAAATTTCGAAAAGTATCTGTATCATAAAAATTAAGCAACTATATTTATCGCATGAAGCAAAAGAAAATAACAGGTATCCAACAAATTGGAATTGGTGTTGAAGATGTTCATATTGCTTGGAAATGGTATAGAGAACATTTTGGAATGGACATAGGAGTTTTTGAAGAAGAAGCTATTGCAGAATTAATGCTCCATTATACTGATGGGGAAAAACGCGAACGACATGCGGTTTTAGCTTTTAATATGCAATCAGGAGGAGGTTTTGAAGTATGGCAACACACAGGGAAGAAGCCTTTAAAGGCAGATTTTAAACTTAAACTTGGTGATATTGGTATTTTTGCAGCAAAAATTAAAAGTCAAAACCCCGAAGTTGCATTTAAAAATATGCAATCAAAAGAGTTGAATTTGCTCGGAAAATTAGAGAAGTCACCAGATTCCAAGCCACATTATTTTATGAAAGATCCTTTTAATAATGTTTTTCAAATAATAGAAAATGATTATTTATTTGAAGAAACAAAATCTGTAACCGGAGGAATCTATGGAGCGATCATTGGGGTGAGTAATATTGAAGAATCATTGAAGGTATATCAAGATATATTGGATTATGATGAAATTGTTTATGATGAAACTGGTGTTTTTAAAGATTTTTCCAGTTTACCCGGAGGTGGTCAAAAAGTACGTAGAGTATTATTAAAACATTCATTTACTCGCAGTGGAGGTTTTGCCCCTTTGTTTGGCCCAACTCAAATAGAACTTGTACAACTGATTAATAAGAAAGGGCGTAAAATTTATGAAAATCGTATCTGGGGTGATCCCGGATTTATCCATATTTGTTTTGATACAATTGGTATGAATTTACTTAGAGAAGAGGTTAAGGCCAAAGGATTTCCTTTTACTGTTGATAGTTCTGAATCATTTGATATGGGCGAGACTGCAGGACATTTTGCCTATATTTCTGATCCCGATGGTACACCTATAGAGTTCGTTGAAACTCATAGAGTTCCGATCATAAAAAAGTTGGGATGGAACATTAATTTAAAAAAAAGAGATCCCAACAAATCATTGCCTAAATGGATGATTGGAACTTTGCGTTGGAAACGGGTTAAAGATTAACACAAGTTTAGAAAATAAAGTGCAGAAAATTTTGTAAATTTGAGATAAAGCAAAAAGTAAGTAAAATGGCTATTTCAGATTTATACATGAGCGTAGGTCAAAAAAGAAATATCAGTCACTTTGCTAATATTGTTAGAATCGCAAAATCAGATAAAATTCTTACCAAAGAAGAGGTTGCACTACTTGAAAAAATTGCCATTAGGTATAATATTGGCAATGGAAAATTTAAAGAGATTTATAAGAATCCTGAAAAATTCCCAACTATTGCACATATCGAATGCGAAGAGCGTATTGAACGTTTATTTGATTTAATAAAAATGGTTGAAGCAGATCATACTGTTGATGTTAAAGAAGTATCAGTTTTAAGAAAAATTGTAACAGGTTTAGCTTTTCCAACCAAAAATGTAAATGCGATTGTAGCCAAAGCAACTGAAATTGATATTGAAAACTGTGAGCTTGAAGCCTTTCAAAAAGAGATTTTAAAGGTCAATAAATTTTAAAGATTACAATGGCTTAATCTTAATTATTAATCTTTAATTTACTTCATATTAAATATTATTATGCCTAATTATAAAAGATTTTTAATTCTTAGTCTAACCTTTATTGCTTTGGGAATTACTTTTAAAATTACATTAAGTGAGAATAATGGTTCTTTAGGAATTGTATTGATAGCTGTTGGCTGGCTCTTTTTAATAATTGGTTTGGCTAAAAAGAAAGAGGCTGATCGAAATAACAAAAAATAAAACTTCACAACTAAACATTTTTTACTGATCAATCATTAAATGGTGATTTGTTAAATATTTTATAAAAGAGATTTAGACTTGTCTAAAAATATATTTATATTTGTTGTAAAATAAAATAAAATGTTCTCACAAGCCGAAGAAAATTATTTAAAAGCGATCTATACATTGCAAAATAATCATGGAATGGCAATTAACACCAATTTAATTGCCAAAAAGATGAATACAAAAGCTTCATCGGTAACAGATATGATTAAAAAATTATCTGTAAAAAAATTACTTACCTATAAAAAATATCAGGGAGTAAAATTAACAGTAAAAGGTAAAAAAATTGCTTTAAAAGTTATTAGAAAACACAGGTTATGGGAATATTTTTTGGTAAAAAAATTAAATTATAGATGGGATGAAGTACATGAAATTGCAGAACAGTTAGAACATATTAAATCTGAAACGCTCATAGATAATTTAGAGGCTTTTTTAAATCATCCAAAATTTGATCCTCATGGTGATCCAATTCCAGATAAAGATGGAAATATAATGTTAACTAAAACGGTAAATCTATTGAAATTAAAAGTAGGACAAAAAGGCATATTAGATAGTTTAAAAGATTCATCGGATGTGTTTTTAAAATATTTGAATAAAAAGAACCTTGCTCTTAGAGATAGAATTAAAGTAATAGATATTGAACCTTTTGATAATTCTATCCATATAGAAACAAAAACACATCAATTGGTAATTTCTAAAAAGGTTGCTGAAAATATAAATATAAAAATCTAAGGATGAATTCATATAACCCATCATATGCCTTGTTGATTTTTTTGATTTTTTCGATATTAATATATCTATTATTCCGACCAATAAAAGGATGGTTTTGGATTATAAAAAACAACTTAAAGGTCAATGAAAAAACAGTTATTGAAGATGTTTTAAAACATTTATATCACAATGAAATTTCAGGAAATGAAGTAAATATTATCAGTTTAACAGCCGTTTTAAAATTTAGTGATAGTCTGATAGTTGATGTTGTTAAAAAAATGACGATCAAAGAATTAGTACAATTTGATGGCAATGTACTAAGTTTAACAAAAGCCGGAAGAGATTATGCATTAAGAATTGTTAGAGTTCATAGGTTATGGGAAAAGTTTCTGGCAGAAAAAACAGGATACGATAAAACTGAATGGCATGAAAGAGCAGAGTTGATGGAACACCAATTGAATGATGAAGAAACCAATCAATTGGCCTTACAATTGGGGAACCCTTTATATGATCCTCATGGTGACCCTATTCCTACAAATCAAGGTGACATTGCAAAAGTTAATGGAGTTGCTTTATCATCATTGGCTGTAAATTCAATTGGTAGAATTACTCATATCGAAGACGAGCCCGATGTGATCTACAAACAAATTCTTGCCGAAAATATTCATATAGGTTCTCAATTAAGGGTGGTTGAAAACAATGCAAAGAGAATTGTTTTTTATGCCGAGGGTGAAGATTTTGTTTTAGCACCAATCGTAGCAGCAAATATAACGGTTGATCTTTTAGAAAAAGATGTAATTGAAGAAGAAGATACAAGTAGATTATCAAGTTTAAAAGAAAATGAGAGTGCTAAAATTGTAGGCATTTCTAAAGAAATTAGAGGAGAGAGTAGAAGAAGATTATTAGATCTGGGATTTGTAAAAGATTCATCTATTAAAATTGACCTTAAGAGCCCTTTAGGAAATCCAAAAGCATATTTAGTAAAAGGAACTTCTATTGCTTTACGGAATGATCAGGCATCGAAAATACTTATTAAAAAATTGTAAGGCATGGAAAATAAAGTAAATAGTACTTGTGAAGGTTGCCCTCAATTTAATGCCAAAGGTTTAAAAAAGTTAGGTGTAAATACTGATAATATTGACTTTGTAGTTGCCTTGGCCGGAAATCCAAATACAGGAAAAAGTACCGTTTTTAATGCTTTAACAGGTTTGCGTCAACATACAGGTAATTGGCCGGGCAAAACTGTTATAAGAGCAGAAGGAGCCTTTGAGTACAATGCTCAAAAGTACAAATTGGTTGATTTACCGGGAACTTATTCTTTACTTTCAACTTCAGAAGATGAAGAAGTTGCTAGAAATTTTATTCTTTTCGGAAAGCCAGACGTAACGGTTATTATTGTAGATGCCAGTAGATTGGAAAGAAATCTGAATTTAGTATTACAAATATTAGAAATTACGGATAAAGCAGTCTTATGTTTAAATTTAATGGATGAAGCAAAACGCAATCATATAAAAATCGATGAGCGATCACTTGCACGTGATCTAGGTATTCCTGTTGTTCCAACTAGTGCCAGATTTAATGAAGGTATTCCTGAATTGATCAAAACAATAACAGAAGTGGCAAATGGAAAGATTGTTTGCAAACCTCATCGTATTAAGAATGTACCTAAAAACATATTGAAAGCAGTTAATAAACTAAGTGTCGAAATTGAAAAACAGTTTCCAACCATTCCCAATAGCAGGTGGATAGCATTTAGATTATTAGAGGGAGATACCCAAATTATTAATGCACTACGAAAAGGTGAATTAGTCTAATAAATAAATATGAAGAATAATTCAGTTGAAAATATTATAACCTTATCAAATGACCTGCGTTGGCAAATTGGTGATGATTTACACGATCATCTTGCAGAAGGTATTTATGCGGATGCTTCGGAAATTGTAAATAATACTGTTCAAACTAATAATCAAAAAAAACAAATTCGTTTAGACAGTAAGATTGATAAAATTGTTACCAGTAAAATCTGGGGTTTTCCTATCATGTTCCTAATCTTAGGGTTGATACTTTGGATAACGATAATTGGCGCTAATTACCCTTCTTCTTGGCTTGCCGGTTTGTTTTTAGAAAACATTTATCCTGTATTAAAAAGCTTAGCTACAAATATTGGAATGCCTTGGTGGTTGGATGGTTTTTTAATTGACGGAGTTTATTTGGCAGTAGCCTGGGTAATCGCTGTAATGTTACCACCCATGGCAATATTTTTCCCTTTATTTACACTGCTTGAAGATTTTGGGTATTTACCCCGTGTTGCTTTTAACTTAGATTATATGTTTAAAAGATCAGGTGCGCATGGTAAACAGGCTTTAACCATGAGTATGGGTTTTGGTTGTAACGCTGCCGGAGTGGTTGCCACCCGAATTATTGATAGCCCCAGAGAGCGTTTAATTGCCATTATTACTAATAATTTTTCTTTGTGTAATGGGCGTTGGCCAACTCAAATTCTAATTGCAACAATTTTTATTGGAGCCGTTGTACCAAGTTCATTATCGGGATTAGCATCAGTGAGTGCGGTTATTGGTATTGCAATATTAGGAATATTCTTTATGTTTTTTAGCTCTTGGGCATTGTCAAAAACAATGTTAAAAGGAGAAGTTTCTACTTTTAATTTAGAATTACCGCCTTATCGCCCACCTCGTTTTTGGAAAACAATTTACACTTCAATTATTGACAGAACATTGATAGTTTTGTGGCGTGCCATTGTTTTTGCTGCACCTGCAGGTGCTGCTATTTGGTTGATCTCAAATATTAATATTGGTAATGAAAGTATAGCCGCATTAACTATTAATTCTTTGGATGGTTTTGGTTTTCTTTTAGGACTTAATGGGGTTATTCTACTAGCTTATATAGTTGCTATTCCTGCAAACGAAATTGTAATTCCTACCATTTTGATGTTAACAGTTTTGGTTACCGGAATTGCCGGAGGTGAAGGAGCAGGCATAATGTTTGAATTGGATTCAGCAAATGCAACAGGTGATATTTTAAGAGCAGGAGGGTGGACATTACTTACAGCGATTAATATAATGTTATTTAGCTTATTACATAACCCGTGTAGCACAACTATTTATACAATTTACAAAGAAACTAAAAGTATAAAATGGACAGCCGTTGCTTCAATATTACCACTAATTATGGGTTTTGTTATTACTTTTTTAGTGGCTCAGGTTTGGAGGATTATTTTTTAATTGCAATACTAAAAGCTATAATTTTTCATCATTCTTATCAAGTAAATAACTAATCTCTTTCCAGGTGATCAATTTAATATTGTAATTTTTTAGAGCCTTTTTAAATTCTTTGCTCATCATGGTATTCAAATCATTTTGTCGCCAGGTTGAACCAAAATCAGTATGATCAATCATTACTGCCTGCATTTCACTATTATCTATGGCTAAATGAACTATCAATTCATTTAATCCTGGTTTTAATTGTTGAATGATATTTATATAATAATCATTCCATTCAGTAGCAGGCCTATTGGTTTCCATCATCATGTAATTATCAACTATGACTTTTTGTTCATCAATCAATTTCATCAATTCAGGATAACGTTTTTTAGCAACCATAGGAATAAAAACAGGTAGATCATAAATTTTACCGATTTTTAGATAGATCTGAAAAAGTTCAGGAGTTGAAAAAAGACTCCCCATGTGATTATCCAAATGGGTAGGTTTTACACCAAATGCTAAAGCTCTTTCTACCTGCGCTATTAGCTCTTTTTCAACTTCTTTAAGATCAGCGTTGTCAACTATTTCTTGGACTGAACGGTAAAAAAAGTTATTTTTATCCAATAAACTAGGTATTTCAGAAGCGGGTAATACGCCACCCCAACGATAATTTTTCCATTCGGAATTTAAAGTTAAGTGTAAACCAAAATCGTATTCAGTATGACCTTTAGCATAGGCGGCAATTTCAGGAAACCACGGACAAGGTACCATAATGCTGGCTGAATTAATTCCTGAACCTTCAAATGCTTTAATGGCTGCTGTATTAACTGAATGGGCCAACCCAATATCATCTGCATGAATGATCAAAAACTTTGTGTTTTTATCAAAACCTATTCGTTCAGCAATAGTTGTTGACTGGGAAATGATAAGAAAAGGAAAGAATAAGATCGATAAAAACAACCTGATCTTTATCTTGTAAATAAATATAGTTTTATACTTCATTTTTATTGAAAAAGATATTATTTACCAGCTCTTTTCTCTAAATCGGTTCTGGGAATTAATAATTCTCTTCCAATTGCTTTACCATTTTGAAAAGTTTGAGTTCGTAAAGAAAGATTACCTACTGGTATTTCAAAAGGGCTAGTATATTTTTGACCAAATTTCACCGGATATGTATTATCAATAGTATAAAAAATCTCAGAATTTGGTACTGAGTTCTTTAGTTCACACATCAATTTGTTATCTTTTAAATAAACCTTAACTGCAGGATCTAAAACAGCTTTTGAAATATTGGTATTTTGTACATTAAATCTGTCAAAATGATTTTCGGTACGATTGATAAAATTGTTCCAATCTTTCTTTTCTTTTGGGCTCCATAATGTTTCTGCAATAGCAAAAGCTCTTGGGTAGGTCATATAGAAAGCATAAGGTAAATTAGGAATCACCTCTGTCCATAAATTTCCTTGACCTCCTAAAATATACTTAGGATTTACTCCTTCAGGTACAGGTTCAAAGCTGTACGATTTTTCAAGACTCAGGCTGGCATAGATTTGATTTTCAACACTATGATCTCCTTGTGTATAATCTAGATAAGCGTAAGTAGTTGGTGTCATAACCACCTCATGTTCCATTTTTGCTGCTTCAATTCCACCTTTCATACCGCGCCAACTCATTACAGCAGCTCCATCTGCCAAACCACCTTCCAATATTTCATCCCATCCAATCATTTTTTTACCTTTACTACTAATGATCTTTTCCACTCTTTTAACAAAATAACTTTGCAATTCATGGCTGTCTTTTATATTATTCTTTTTCATGAATTTCTGTACTGAAGGGTCTTTTTCCCAAAATCCATGGTAACATTCATCACCACCCATATGAATATATTCTCCGGGAAATAGCGCTGCAACTTCTGTAAATACTTTATCTACAAAATCATAGACTTTTTCATCTGCCGGATTCAATGTATTTTCTATGAGCATCTCAAATTTACCATTGTCATACCATTCTGCGAATTTAGAACCCGGATTTACAAACTTAGCCTCCTTTTTTGTAGAAAGCTCAGGATAAGCAGCTAAAGCAGCCATACTATGTCCGGGAAAATCTATTTCAGGAACTATAGTGATATTTCTTTCAGCAGCATATTTTATGATATCTTTAATTTGCTCTTGCGTATAAAAACCGCCATAAGTAGCTTTTTCACCCTCCAGTGGATAAGTTCTGGTTTCTCCAAACCGGCCATACCTCTCTACCCGCCATGCGCCAACTTCTGTTAGTTTAGGCAACGATTTAATTTCAATACGCCAGCCTTCATCATCTGTTAGATGCCAGTGAAAAACATTAAATTTATATTGCGCCATTTGATCAATATATGCCTTAACATCATCAACAGAAAAGAAATGACGACTCACATCAAGCATAAGTCCTCTCCATCCAAACCGTGGATAATCTGTAATTTTACAACCCATTATATTGATTTGGTTTGAAGTTTTGTTATCTGTTAACATAGTTTCAATTGGTATCAATTGTTTTAAAGTTTGAAAACCATTAAAAATTCCTGCAGGATTATTGGCAGCTAATTTGATATTATTTTGGTTAACTTCTAAGGTATATCCTTCATTGCCAAGTTTAGATATTGATTTTTTATTAAGAATTACATCAATTGTTTTATTGCCTTTTTTTGTTGTTAGAATACTTGTATTTATGTTGTTATCCTTTAAAAAAAGTTGAAATTGTTCTGTGTATCGCTTTACTTGCTCATCATTAGTTTGTAAATTTATACTTGCTTGATCGTCAAGAATAAATTCGTTGTTATTCGCTACATAATTTACCGGAATAGGAATAATTGTATGTTGTGCATTGGTTTGATAAAAAAATGCAATTAATAAAAACGGGAAAAGTATATTTTTCATTTTTTTTGATTTTGAATTATTTATATAAAAAATGGCTTTAAATTTTAAAAAGCTAAATTAATAAAAGATTATTTATTTATGTATATTTAGTAAACCAAAATCAAAAGGTGTCCACAAGCAAGCTTTTATATTACTTTCTTTTAATCCTGAATTGACCCAACTATTACAAGTTTTAAAAATTGACAAATTTCCTGTAGCAACATAAAAATCATCATTATTTGTGTATCCTTTTTCATTTAAAAGTGCCTTTTTATCAAGCGTATCATGATAAAATGTTTTGTTGATATACTGATTAACCTTATACAATTGATCTTGATTTACTTTTATTTCTACCCAGTCTTCTTGAATTGTTGTATATCTGGTTAAATGAATTAGCGTTGAGCTATTTATAAATAAAGCTTTAAAAGCATTATTAAAAGTAAGATCATTCCAGGTTGGTGTATTGAAGTAAAAATTTTTATCTCCCCAACCAAATGAAAAATAGTTATCATTTTTATAATATTTTAGATCATTTAGTAGTTTTGAGTCGATTTGATTTTTTGGAATAATAATATCTAAATGAATTCCATTTGAATTTAAATAGATTGAATAATTCTTTTCGGTATAATCATCAGAATTATTTGCAGGAATAAA
>JBDLJB010000039.1:0-22222 GCA_039714555.1 Bacteroidota bacterium | reverse complement strand
TTTTTTTAGGAGCATATCTTGTTTGCCTTTTATTATTTTTATAAGCATCTCTTTGAACGGTTTTATTTTGTCTTACACTTTTTGTTGGTGTATTTCTATTTGTAACGGCTCTTCTTTGAGATAGATGTAATTTTTCTTTTTTATCATTATAAGTAATTCTATTATTTCTATTGGATGTGTTGTTTCTCTGTGATTTAACATTTCTGTTGGAAACATGTTTTGTTGCACGAGAATTACTTTTAGTAGAATTACGATTATAATTATTTAATGTTTGAGATCTTTGACCTCTAACAGAAGTATTATTTCTGGCTAAACGACTATTATTAGAATTAGTTGAACGTTTATGATAATTATTACCCGAATTTTTTCTACCAACTCTTGAATCTACTTTTCTAAAACTTCTTTTTTTATTGTATTTTTTATAATAATATTTATTGTAACTATAGCTGTTGTATTCATAACGATATGGATTATAATATCGCCTGTAAGGATTATAACTCACAACACATCTATTATAATGAGGTCTTATAAAAAAATTATGAAATGGATTATATACGTAAACCCTGTTAAAGTGATTTATATATCCTGTGTAATGAGAGTAATGTCCATAATTGTTATAATATACATGTAAACCTCCAATTCTATTCAATCTATTTTTAAAATAGTTTATGTTAACATTACCAACTTGTGTTATTCTACCGTAATAGTCATAATAAATTGGAACATTTTCAATTTGAATGATAGCCCCATAGTCATCATACTGTACATAAGCATTATAATTATATCCTGAATTATAAGAAATATTTACAGCACCAAAATTAACATTTGTATGTATACCATTTCTAGGGTTAATATAAAAATCAAATTCACCATTTTGGAATACTGAAAATGTAATTCCATTTTCTACGAAAGTAAATTTTTCTCCATAATTATTATAACCATATAAAGTAGTATTTATATTGCTTTTGGTGTTTGCAAAAATTAGCGGAGAAAAGCTTAATGAAATTATTGAAACGAGTATAAGTAGTTTTTTTCTCATGGTGTTTGTATTTAATGTTAATAAAAAAATAGTTTTGCTAGCACTATCATTTTAATGGTTGCAAACAACGTGCCAAAATATTAAACCTAGATAGATACTGGGATACACAAAGAAATTTGAATAAATTTTATATCGAACTCAGTTTAAAAATTAATTTTTACTGAACAGTAAATAGCTTTCTAAATTTTAAAACAGCTTTAGGATTAAATATTTCTTACTTTTGAAATATGCAATTATCCGAAATTAATAATTATACTACATTTCAAAATCTTGAACTTTTAGCACGACAAGTTGTTGAAGGATTTATAACCGGTATGCATAAAAGTCCGTTTCATGGTTTTTCGGTTGAATTTGCTGAACACCGTTTGTATAATAAAGGAGAAAGTACAAGGCATATTGACTGGAAATTATTTGCTAAAACTGAAAAATTATTTATTAAACGATATGAGGAAGAAACCAATTTAAGATGTCACATCATAATTGATAATTCTGCGTCTATGCATTTTCCTGAAAGCACCAATTCCAAAATTACCGAATTGAACAAAATAGGTTTCTCGATTATGGCAACTGCCTCTTTATTAGAAATTTTAAAGCGCCAGCGTGATGCTTTTGGTTTAAGTTTATATTCAGATCAAATTGATTATTTTGCTCCCGCTAAAGGAAGTGAAAGACACCGAAGAATGTTACTGGAACAATTAGAAAATCTGTTACGAAATAAATCGGTAAAAACAACAGATACTTTTAAGGTTTTACATGAAATAGCAGAAAAGATCCACCGGCGTTCATTGATTTTTTTGTTTACAGATATGCTGCAAGCCGATAAAAATGATAAATCATTATTTGAAGCATTGCGTCATTTAAAGTACAACAAACATGAAGTTGTCTTGTTTCACACATTTGATGGGAAATTAGAATACAATTTTGATTTTGATCAAAAACCTAAAAAATTTATCGATGTAGAAACGGGAGAAAAAATAAATCTATATGCAGATTCTATCAAAGAGAACTATAAAAAAGCTGTAAATAAATATTTTAATGATCTGAAATTGAAGTGTATGCAATATAAAATTGATTATGTTCCTGTGGATATCAATTTAGGCTTTGATCAAATTTTAACAGCTTATTTAATAAAAAGACAACGTTTTTTATAAAAAAAGTAAAAAATGTTTTTGTCATAAAAAAAAACGAACTTATATTTGCATCCGCTTAGAGCAACGGTTTGGTAGTTCAGCTGGTTAGAATACCTGCCTGTCACGCAGGGGGTCGCGGGTTCGAGTCCCGTCCAGACCGCAAATAAAATAGTTGTGTTGTTAACGAAGAGTTTAATACTCAGGAAGTTAACCAATGAAAGACTTCAGTTTCCACTGAGGTTTTTTTGTTTTATAAAGATCATGTATTTCATATAATACTTTCAACTTCATCAAATATTTTAATTTCTTTTAATTATCTGAAAATCTTATGATTAAAATTTGATTTATATCATTTAAATCTAATCATATCAAGGTTATTACTTCAATAAATATTTTTTGGGAAAGGGTGCAACCAAGGGTGCATATTTTCTCAAGGGTGTAATAACATCAAATTACAAAACTTTAAAATCATGGCAACATTAAAACTATTTATAAGATTCAATTTAATTTCAAAAAGATTGAACCAAAAAGGACTTGCAGCTATTCAATGTAGAATTACATATAATAAACAACGTAAAGATTTTTCTACTGGTTTATTTGTTATTCCAGAACACTGGAACAGTAAAAAGCAAAAGCTGTTAGAAACTTCAGAACAACATGAATATGTTAACTTACAATTAAGTCTTATTAAGAATAAAATTAATAAGGCTTTTTTGTTTAGGATCTGACTCAGGGGACGAATAATTACTTGAATTAGTAAAAAATGAAGAAAAATTTGAAAAATTGATTGAGGATAAAGAAGAAATAATTAAAGCTTTAAAGGAATTTTTTGATAGAAAACTGAATAATATTGGTACATTAGAATAATTCATATAGGCAATTATCTTAATAAGTATTATATCTAAACTTATTATTTGTTTCTAAATATCTTGGTTATTAAAAAGGGTAATTTGGATAAGGTTTTTCTTCAACCTTATAGGGCATATTCATTTAATATAAATCATAAATATTAAAAGTTGTATCTTTGAGTATTAACCCCTTAAATAACATATACCATGTTAAAAAACTACCTTCCTTTCGTATTTTTCATTTTTTTATGTAATATTTACTCTCAAACCACTGCAATACCAGATGCAAATTTTGAACAAGCATTAATAGATTTGAATATTGATACAGATGGTACAATTAATCAAAGTGTTGCAACTTCTGATATTTCAGGAGTTACTGCACTAGATGTGAGAGAGAAAAACATTAGTAATTTAACAGGTATTGAGGGATTTATAAGTTTGACCTATTTATATTGTGCTAATAATCAACTTACAAGTCTAAACGTTACTCAAAATACAGTTTTAACACAATTATATTGTTTTAATAATCAACTTACAGGTTTAGATATTACTCAAAATACAGCTTTGACATTTTTACAATGTTATAATAATCTAATTACTGGTATAGATGTTACTCAAAATACAGCTTTGACATTTTTAAATTTAAACAATAACCAACTTACAAGTATAGATGTAAGTCAAAATACAGCAATAACAACTTTTGGTTTTACTGGAAATCAGCTAACAAGTTTAGATGTTACCCATAATACAGCTTTATTTTATTTGCAATGTAATAATAATCAACTTACGACTTTAGATGTAAGCAAAAATATTGCTTTGAATCTTTTATATTGTCTTAATAATCAACTTACAACTTTAGATGTGAGTAAAAATACTGAATTAACAAAATTATATTTTAGCAATAATCAAGTTACAAATATAGATGTAACGAAGAATACATTATTAATAGAATTAGCTTGTTCAAATAATCAACTTACTAGTCTAAATATTGGCCAAAATGATTTACTAGAACGATTACAAAGCCAAGAAAACCAACTTACAAGTATTGACATAACTAATAATACCAAGCTATACTCATTTTATTGTCACAACAATCAAATTACAAGTTTAGATGTAACTCAAAATACTAAGTTAGCTCTATTGTATTGCCAGAATAATGAGATTACAGGTTTGGATTTAACTCAAAATACTGAATTAATTTCATTGACTTGTGGTAATAATAAGCTTGAATCTTTAAATGTAAAAAATGGGGCTAATTCAAAATTAAACACCTTAAATGCATTATCAAATTCATCTTTACAATGTGTTGAAGTAGATAATGAAACTGATGCTAATGCTGGTATTGGAACTTATGGTAATTGGCAGATAGATGCCACAGCAAGTTATTCTGAAGATTGTCAAAGTTATTTAGGTATAGATGATGAGATATTAGCTGAAGGTTTTAACTTGTATCCAAATCCAGTTTCTAATTCATTTTCCATTGAATCAAAACAACTACCACTTGAAAAAGTTGAGATCTTTTCTACATTAGGTCAAAGAGTAAAAGAGATAAACTCTGATTTTATTTCAATATCAACTGAAAGCTTTTCAAGAGGAATTTATATAATTAAGATATATTCTGAAAAAGGTACTACGATTAGGAAGTTAATTAAGGAATAAATAAAGTAACACATAAAAGAACATATATTTCTTTAAAGTTTGTAATAACTAGATATACAGGTAGATATGGAAGTGGGTAGAGCTCCCGTCCAGACCGCAAATAAAATAGTTGTGTTGTTAACGAAGAGTTTAATACTCAGGAAGTTAACCAATGAAAGACTTCAGTTTCCACTGAGGTTTTTTTGTTTTGTACACATTTTACACGCACCTTGTCCTTAATTTATTTTACTTTTTTTCCATTGGAAATATATCTTATTATATGTGTAAAATGCATTTTGATAAGTTTTTTATCGTGATATGCCTGAAAGAAATAGATCAATAGTTTTTTTGAAAAGAGTAGTATTTGTCTGAAATAGAATTCAAAATCCAGTGATAGCAATTTAATGTGGGTTCGATTCCCACCCAAAGTATACCTAGAAGAGCTTAACACATATATTCAATGTATTAGTTTTTTATGATCTTTTTCGAAATAATATTTCTGTCTTTTATTATTTTTAAATAATAAACACCTCTAACATGATTATTTAAATCGAGTATTATTAAGTTCTTATTATTATTTTTTTGAGAAGATATTTTCTGACCCAATAAATTAAAAATTTCAATAGAAGTAATATTCTCCCCACTAATAAAAAATTTCCCGGTTGTTGGATTTGGTCTAATAGAAATCAAATTATCCAAATGAAAAACATGTGTACTTAGTGTACTTGAAAAAACTTTTGCAAGAGCATTACTCATTTTTTTCCACCCCGTTTCATCATTTCTTAATTTTGATTTTTCTTGTTCAATATGAATAAATCTTCCAGAAGTTGAAGTTGCTGAAGTATAACAATGATCTGGAGAATCATTGATTAATCGGCCTTGAGTATTTGTAAATCCAATAAGTCTTGTCCAGCTTTGATCTTTATGAGCTAATTTAAAAGTTAAGGTATTATCTTCTTCCAAAAGTGCATCTTTAATTAATTCAGCATAATCAATAGTTGGAGTTTCTCTCGTACCATTACTCATAATTACATAAGGGTCACTTGATGTTTTACTAAAACCATGTAATTGTATAAAAACAGAATTGGAAATATTATTAAATAAATTTTCTGTTGTTTTTTGAAACATTGATGTAGTTGTATGTGCCAGATCAGACATTTTGTAATCATCAGTATAACCACAAGCACTTGTTGTACCTGAGCACGAAGAATAATTGTCGCTATTACATCTATGGGTTCCATTAATAAAAGCGGCTTTTGCTACAGTATTTTTAAGACTATATACTGCTTCTTTCCCAGTGTTGGTATCATACTTAGAATGAGGTGCCATAATAACCAGGTTATTCCTGATTGGTGTTTTGCTAAAAATATAGGTTCCCCAATAGTAGGATTGTGAACTTTTCTCTTCTAAAATATAAAAAACTTGATTTGGATTTATTGAAGTATCTGTAAATTCAGTAACCTGATAGTTTATTGAACTTGCATTTGATCGGGCATCAACAAGGTTATTTACTAAAATATAATCTATAACAGTATTCCATGTGTTTAATTGATTAGTATTTGGTATTACATAATCATCTCCCGAACTTCCTGGTGCATTATCTATTAAATTCCCCATATAGTCTTCGAGATCTCCTGATATGCTTTGCGCTACAATTAAAGAACTTAAAAATAAAAAAGTAAAAGTTAGGTGTTTTTTCATCATTTCTAAATATTAATAGTTAGTAAATCTAACCAGATTTTTTTTTGTTAAAACTCTTCCATTAAGTTTTTCTGTATATTTAATACTTTCATCAGCAAGCTTTCAGTTAGCAATGTTATATTTCAATCCTTCTAAATATTTATTTAGTAAGTTATTCATCATTTGTACTGCAAAGGCTTTTCCTATGTTCTCTAGTTAACAAATATTAATAAATAAACTCTTCACCCTTAGCATTTGTTAATCTTACTTGATAATTTGAAAGGCTGCCAAATACATCATTTGTAAATGTAACACTTAGATAATACTTTGAATCTCCCTCACTAAAGTTTGTTGGATTAACATTAATCACAGTACCATCAGTATCTGTATAAGTATCATTATCTTCATCGTTTATGTCCATTCCAATTCTTTGTTCAAAATTTAAAACTGGACTTATAGTAGTACCATCTACCAAAAGAGCTATTTCAACAACATCAAGACTAGGTACAGTTTGTGTAATGTTAACTGTTATTATAGAGTTTGATTTAGAAGAAGTTACAGTTGGTGCTACCGTGGTATATGGTAGCAAAGTAAATGGGTTTCTACTATGTCTCCTCTGAATCAAACCACTATCAATAGTATCGTAGTATTCAAAATGCAGGTGCTCTGTGTTAATTCCAACACCGGTATTACCAACTTCTCCAATCATTTTACCTATATTAATGTTTTGCCCCTCACTAACAAACACGCTTGAAAGGTGAAGGTAGGCTACCTGAAAAACAGTACTATGATCCGGGTCGGGATGTGAACTAGCCGGATAAGCTATCACAACCCAATTACCCCAACGTTCAAAAGTTGAACCTGGTTGCGATGATTCTACTCTAACCACTTTACCACTTCTTAAGCTTGTATAAATCGGTGTTCCGGTAGGCTCAGGAAAATCAATTCCCCTATGAAAGTCGTAATTACCACTTAGAATTCGAGGGCCATATCCGTCAGCAATTTCATCACCATTATTTGATGAAAACGTTTTAGCACCACTTAGAGGCCAAATTACATTTACATTCTCCGGAATATTCAGGTCTTCATGTTCTGTCACAACAACATCTTCTTCTATTTCATCCACAATATTTTCATTTCCTGAATCTGAGCAAGAAAATAAAATTGGTAAAATTACTCCCCACATTACAAACATGTATTTCGATTTTTTAAATAATTTATTCATGTATTTCATTTTTTAATTAAACTTTAATTGACAGCTCATTTTTTTTACACGAAACACTAAAATGATTTCCATACATAACAGGATCATTCTCTTAATTCTTACTTTCATAACTCTTTTTCATTATTTAAATTCATAGTTTTCATAAAATTCACTGCATATACTTTGGCTCTTTTTTTAATAATTTCCCTATCTATTTCATCGCCTTCTTCATAGGTAACAGCCTCTGCTTTATATGTATTATAGAACCAATTATAACAATAGGGTAATTCCTGACTTCTTTGTCTGGCTTCAACCTTAAATTCTGAATTATTTTCAATACTTTTTATCCAGTTTTGTGTTAATCCTTTTACTTTAGTTTCATTAATACTATCAAGTACTAACATATAAGGACCTGAATATGAAGTGTGAAAATCTATACTATAACTTATTTTTTTTCCTTCTTTTACTTTGTTTACGATATAATTTCTAGTAGCTTGAGTTTCGCGTTGAGAAAAGGCTGCCCAATCTCTATTTAAATCTTTTCCGTTTGCGTTATGTCTCCAATTTCCCATATCAACACCATCTGGGTTAAGCAATGGAAATGTATAGATATTATATTTTGATCTAAATTGATTAGCTAAAGGTGAACCAGACATTAATTCTTCAAAAAAACTTCTATATCCAATAGTTCCACCTGGAATTTCGGGTGGATGCTGTCTTGCAATAAGAACAACTGATCTTTTTACATTTTTATTTTCAGAATTTACTACATAAATAGGCTGATTTTTAACTGTTTTACCCACAACTTCCTTTCTTAAAAAGTCATATTTATTCATTACTTCAGTTAACCAATTATAAGTATCTTCAGAAGAATCAATTTCTTGTGCAGCTACAAATAGTTTTTTATTTATGACTTTCAAATGTAAAGTAGCTTCACCTAAAACAGTATCAATACTTATATTTTCAGCTGCTATTTTTTCCCAATGAACCCTGTCATAACTTAACTTTGGAATATACCGATGCTTATAGGAATTATAGTTAAGTTTTAAATTAATTTCTTGCTCGATTTTTGAACTTAGACTAAATGCATACCAAGGACTTTTATTTACAGGTTCAAACGCTGGATAAATATGAGCTACATATGTATTAGTCTCTACCTTTTCAAATTGATTAAGCCTTGCTCCTTTAAAAGAAGCATCTACCATTAATTGGTCAACTCTAAAAATATTTTCCGATTCTTTAGTACAAGAATTTAGGAAAAGACTAACTAATACTACGATTAAAAAAGAAGATCTTACTTTCATTATTAAATTTTAATAAGAGGTTGCTGAAAAATTTTACTTACAAACAACCTCTTAATTGAAACAAAGTATAATGTTTAATTACTATTAAAAATGTTAATTTTGGCTTGAAGTACCATCCCTTCGTGGGTCAGCGGCAGCTTTCCAAATATCATTTTTAAATTCTATTGCATGAACACCACCGAAATAAGCATTTAATCCAGATTTTGTTAAATCATAACTTGGAAAAACAATTTTATACCCGTTGGCTCTAATTTTTTGTAATTCTTCAGATTCTAATGATTGATCTTCTAAATAAACTTCATTATTTATGGCATGTACCCTAGGATACTTTATAATTTCATTTATACTTTTATCCCCATCAATCCATAGTTGAATTAATTGAGAAATGGTAGAAACAATTCTTTTGCTTCCGGGAGTTCCAATAACCAACACATTTTCTCCATTTTTTCTAACTAAACTAGGGCTCATCGAAGAAGGAATAAGTGCATTTGGTTGTATTGACTTTGGCTTTCCAAAACCAAATCCCATTAAACTTTTTATATAGCTATTATAGAAAAAACCTAATTTTTTTGTTGAAGTTACGGAACCAAAATACCCACCAACACTAGAGGTTATACTTACGGCAACTCCATTTTTATCAACAATTGAAACATGCGTGGTTTCACCTTCTCCATTATCTTTTTGATTAATATCTTCAGAAAAAATATTTTGATAAAACATCTCTTTTGCATATTCTTTAGATAACTTCTTATTGATCTCTGACTGATAATTGATATGATCTAAAATTGGAGCATCTCTTCTATCATTATGCGTTTTATTGAGTACCTTTATTAAGATTTCTGTTCTAGAGAAAGAGTCTTTGTTCAACTCATCAACAGTTACATTTTCTAATAAATTTAATGCTAAAAGTACACCCCAACCTCCACCTGGTGGCATAAAAGAATACACATCATACCCTCTATATGTGCTATGAAGAGGGTTAAGCTCTTTAGGTTCTGGAAAATTTGCTAAGTCATTATAACTAATCCATCCACCATTATTAGCCATATCTTCAGCAATATTTTTAGCTATTTGTCCTTTATAAAAATCATCAGCTCCATAAGTTGCAAGCCTTTTAAGAGTGTTAGCCAACGTAGGTTGTTTTACGATATCACCAATAGCCGGTATTCCTCCTTCTACCAACAATTCTTTATTGTGGTGTGGGCTCTCAATGAGTTTTTTTTCCAATTTCTTAAAAATATGGTGACGATGCATACCCACCATGAATCCTTTTTCGGCATAGTGTATTGCAGGCTGCAACAATTCTTTCCATTCTATCTTTCCACTTCCATATTTCTTCCAAGTATAATGTAATACTTTTACTTGAGAAGGTATTGATATTTGTTTGTAATAGGTTAGATCCTTTTTTTCAATCTCACTTTCTAAAACTGAAGGGGTTAATGTAATTCCACCTATAGCTACTGGTGGTTTATTAGGAATTGAAACAATAAGCATAGTTCTGCCTCCTATACCAGACATTGCCGGCTCTGTAACCCCTAAAGTAAATGCAACAGCTACCGCAGCATCTATTGCATTTCCACCTTTATCTAAAACCAAAGTGCCCGCTTTTGTTGCTTCTGGTGTTGCAGAAGCCACTAAATTAGCCCTATTATTTTGAGCTACTATACTACCAATAAAAAAGACACTGAGAAGTACCGAAGTTATTAAAACCCTAGTATTCATCATTTATTGATTAATATCTGTTTTTACAAAAATATCTACTACATCAGGAACATTCGCTCCATTTGTATTTTCTTCTGAGAACGGATATAAAAATCTTTCAGGATGTTTTGACCCAACATTAAAGGGGACAGGAACTTGAATTCCTACCGGATCCTTTTTCATTCTTCTTAAATCATTAAACGCAATAATATCTGCAAAAAATGTAGCATATCTTTCTTCAATGATTTCTCTTAGTAACGCATCTTCTTTTGTTAAAGAACCATCAATATTTTCAATACCTCCGCTTACAAAATCTGCTTCTACATAATCATCATAGATACCACTAGAAATATCAAAATAAATGCCATTTCTTAAATTAGCTCTATGCTCATTTAATTTTCCCAAAGCAGTATCAAAATCACCAGAATTGGCTCTTAATGATGTTTCGGCCCAAGTCAATAAATTTTCTTGCAAAGAAATTTGATTCATAGGTTCATCAATTCCGGCAATACCACTCTCTGAATCATTAATATTAGTACCGCTATAATAATAGGCAGCACGATCTACTTCATTTGTTTTGGCATTATTTCTACTTGAAGCACCAGTTCCTAATAAATCAATTAAAAAAGTATCTTCTACTGATAAATCGTCTGGATAACTTCCATTAAAAAACTGATTTAATAAGTTTGTATCTCCTGTTAAAACAACAGCTGGAGGAAAATACCTCATAGATTCATACATTGATGATATTCCATTTTGAGCTGCTGATAAGGCATTGGCATAATCTCTGACATCTAAATATAAACGAGCTTTTAAGGTATATGCTGCTTTAATCCAATTGTTAGCATCTCCATTATAAAATAAATCTTCGTCAATTCCACCAGAAGTTCCAGCGTTTTGCAAATCAATAATTGCTTCGTCTAATAAAATTTGTAAATTAGTATAAACTGCCTCTTGTTCATCATATTTTGGAGTAGGAATATCATCATTAGCTGCTTCAGTATATGGAACTTTACCAAAAACATTGACTGCGGTTCCAATTGCATGTGCCTCTAATACTTTTGAAACCCCAAAGAAAAAATCTTTGTTAGTTACTTCAATTCCACTTCTAAGATGCCGAGCTTGTTTAACAACACCAACATATATATTCCTCCATGGTGTATTAGAATTTGTGTTTCCATATTGATAGTCCTGAACCGGAGCAAATCTTCCAGCTCCAACAAAGTTACCCGTCCAAACTCCGGCAGCCCAATTTAAGTAACCAGATTGTGCTGTTATATCAGCTAATTGTATACCAGTAAATAGTGTTTGTCCATCTACATCGCTAATTTTATTAGGGTTAGTATCATTTATATCATCAACAATACCTTGACATGCAAGGGTGCTGAAAAAAACTACTATAATTAAGATTGTTTTAAATAATCGCATAATCTTACTTTTTAAAATGTTATATTAAAATTAAACATGTATGATTTTGTAGAAGGGTTTGTGTAATAATCTAACCCTCTAGAGTTTCCAACTCCTGCAAAATTCTTATCAGGATCGTTTCCAATCACATCTGTCCATAGGAAAAGATTTCTTCCTGTAACACCAAAACTAGCTGATGACAGTTTTAATTGTTCTAATACTTTTTCACTTAAATTATAGGTAAATGTTAATTCTCTTATACGTGACCATGTAGCATCTTGTAACCAAAGCTCGCTAAAACCTCTGTTACCTGCACCATTTCCACGATACCAATTTTGTTCTAAAAGAACCTGTCCTGCTCCAAAATCGTATAAATTACCTCTAACAGTTTCTCCTTGAGTATAAGTATTTCCTTTTACATCTTTTATACCATCAGTTGGAATTACAACCTTATTTCCAGACTCCTCACTAAATCCCCTTTGAGAATTTACTTGTCTGGTCATATCGTAAAAATCTCCTCCTTGCGAGTGCTCGAACAACAAATTCATAGAGAGGTTTTTATAGCCAAAATTTAAACCTATACCACCCGTCCAATCTGGATTTGGATCTCCAATCACATCATAAACAGGTGTTCCTTCTGGAAAACCGTTGTCATCTAATATAATACTTCCATCTTCATTTCTTGGAAGAGACCCTCCAAATAGTGCACCCATTTGATATCCTACTGCTGCCACAGAATCTCCAGTGCCAAAACCTGTTAATCGTTGTACATCAGCACCTGCTAAGCTTGTAACCTCGTTTATATTTGTAGCAAAACTACCATAAACAGAAAAAGTCCAAGCATTTACATTTTTTAATAAATTAGCATTAAATTCAAATTCGAAACCTCTATTTTTCATTGAAGCTCCATTGGTATATATGCTTGTATAACCTCCACTAGGGGCTCTATCAAGTGTCAATAAAATATCTTCAATATTGTTAGTATAATAAGTAAAACTTGTAGACAAGATATCATCAAAAAAACGTAATTCAATTCCACTTTCTATTTCAGTTTTAATTTCTGGTTTTAAATTATCATTTCCTAAACCATTATCTAACCTAAAACCACCACCATGATTTGTAGAAGATAAATTTCCGAAAATACCATTGCTATATGTAAAATCTCCTTCATAATTAGTAGCACTTCTATACATAGCTGGTTGAATACCTACTTTACCCCAGCTTAATCTTACTTTTGCAAAACTCAAAAAACTTTCTTTAGGAAAAAAGTTTGCATTAGACAATTGCCAAGCAGCACTTGCAGCAGGGTAAAAGAATGGTTCATTTATTGTGGATGTAGCCTCTAATGTTCCAGACAAATCAATAAACAATTGATCGTAAAATCCGAAATTTGCTGTTGCAAACCCTCTATTAGATCTTCGATGACTTTTATAATTATCCGCCTGAATTATTCTTGAATTATCTAAAGTATAAATTTTATCATTTACTATGAAATCACTACCAACAGTTGTTTCTCTATTATATTTCCTATCATTTACATTCCAACCTAAAACAAATGAAGAACTTATATCATCAGTAATTTTCGAATCATATTTAGCAATAGCATCAAAATTTAATTCGGTAAAACCAATATTTTCAAATGTTAAGTTTCCTTCTAATCTTGGTATTATACCAGTCCTAGATGATCCTCTAGGATATAAATAGGTTCTATAATCATTAAATGTATCGATTCCTCCACGAAACTTAATATTTAAACCTTCGGTAGGTAATATATCAAGCTCTGAAGAATAAATATGTCTGTTCACAATATTTAAAGCCTTTTGTTCATTAATTGTCCATAGTGGATTATTATAAGAAGGATTTTCATTTGCACCGATTGGATTTCTATAAGATCTGTGTCTATAGCTAAATTCAGAACCAGATGAATTCACATAGGTACCTGTATAATCTTCAATATCAAAATCTGAAATATTTCTATAATAACCTAGTAATAGTCCGGCTGTATTTGAATTCTGTTGAATTCTATTAGCACTCACTCTTGAGTACTTCCCTTTAATTTTTAAATTAATATAATCATTAAACTTTCTATTAGCACTTATATTAACAGTATGTCTTTTATAATCATTGTTTCTTATCACTCCCTGATGATCAGTATTTCCTAGACTGAAGTAAATATTACTTTTTTCATCCCCACCACTTAAACTTACAGACTGTTCTAATAAAACTCCTGTTCGAAAAACTTTATTAAAGTTTTTATCTAAAAAATTTTCTTTTGAATTTTTACCACCATGTGGATTAGATGAAGTTCCACTTGCTATTGGGTAATATATTTTTCCTGTTTGGTCACCTATAAAATATCCACCACTTGTATTAAAATTATCTTCTCCTCCTGTCCTATCTGATATTTCATCTCCCCAACCATGTAAATAGCCATATCGATATCTTCCACTTAATCCTTGTCCATAATTAGATTGAACAGGCGCTATTGCATTTACTTCATCAAATGCTGCTGAGCTTCTAAAAGACACTTTAAATCCTCGTTTTCCTGATTTAGTAGTAATCACAATTACACCGTTAGAAGCTCTTGAACCCCATAAAGCAGCTGCCGATGCACCTTTTAATACTTGCAAGGTTTCAATATCGTTAGGATTGATATCATTTAAACGTGATTGCTGTGATACTCCATTTCCTGTTGAAGAACTAGCTCCTCCCTGTGTGCTCATATTATTAACAGGAATACCATCCACAATAATTAAGGGCTGTGTGCTTCCAAAAATAGTATTAGCACCTCTAATTCTAATATTTGAACCTGATCCCGGATCACCGGTGCTTCTGGTAATATTAACCCCAGACATTTTTCCTTGAATAGAATTAGTAATGGATGTTTCACCTGAACTCACTAATGCTGTAGCTTTTACACTTGATACCGCACTACCAAGCCTGTCTGTATTCACTTCAAACCCCAAAGCATTAATTACCACTTCATCCAATTGTTGTTCACTTTCTTCTAAAACTAGGGTAAGATTTGTTTTTCCACCTACCAATATTTCTTTAGTTGAAAATCCCATAAAGGCAACTATTAATACTGAATTATCACTTGCTACTTTAATACTAAATTTTCCATCAAAATCAGTAGTGACACCATTATTTGTCCCTTTTTCAACTATGGAAGCTCCTGGTAATGGCACTCCGTCCTTATCCAAGACACTTCCTGAAACCAACAATTCTTGTTGTAATAACACTTGATCTGAAGTTGGTGCCATTACTAACCTAAGTCTTTTTTTTACAATGACTTGCCTGTCATCAATTTTATAGCTCAAATCAGTCCCCATAAAAGCTTTATCTAAAATGGTAAGTAACGTGGATTCTTTTAAATTTACAGATACCCTTTTGTTTTTATCAATAACATTGTCTTGATAAAAAAAGATATATTCACTTTTGTTTTGAATTTCTTTAAAAAATTCTTCAAAAGTTATGTTGTTAACATTAATATCCATTTTAGTTTGAGAATACGAAGAATTTGCATAAACAGAACCAAGACCTATGCTAATAAATAAAAGAAAAATTCTCATAATGGTTAGTAAATAGAACCTAAGGGCTTTTATTTCCCCATAGTAGTTTGGATTAACAATTTTATTCATAATTTTGTATTTCATTGGTTAATATTACTGTGCAATACAGTTATGTTAATTATCTTACCAGAAGATGGGCTAACATCTTCTGGTTTTTTAAATCAGTTTAATGTTGTTTTATAGCATATATTTTCCGTTTTTTATTTAATAATTATTTTATCGTTAGTTACTTTATTATATTCAAAACTTGTACTTTCTTTAATAACTTGAACTACCCTTTCAACATTATCTTTTAAATCTAAATAACCAGTAAAGGTCTGATTTGCAATATTATCATCTTCAATAACAATATCTACATTGTAATATCTAGATAGTTTCTTCATAATATACTCTAGATTATCATTTTTGAATATGAATATGCCTTTTCTCCATGCGAAGTGTTTTTCTACATCTACTTTCTTTGAATTTAGATGATTTGTAGTCTTATTAAAAGAGGTCATATTACCCGGTGAAACTTTAAATGTTTTCTTAGGTTTAAAGAAAGAATCCCCTTTGTAGTTAATTTGAATACTACCACTTTTTAAAGTTGTATTAATAATGTTTTCATCCAAATAGTTACTAACATTAAATACAGTTCCTAAAACTTCAATTTCATGATTATCAATCATTATCATAAAAGGATGAGCTTTGTTATGCGTTACTTCAAAAATAGCTTCTCCTTCCAAATAAACTTCTCTTTTAGCACTATTAAATACTATAGGATACACCAGTTTAGAACCTGAATTTAACCAAACCATACTACCATCTGATAACTTAACTTTTGATCTGGTTCCGTAAGGCACTATTAAGGTGTTATATGCAACTTTATTATTATTTACCGATGATTGATTGATTGATTTTGTATTTCCTATTTTAACTTGTTGACCTGTATTAGAATATACGATATTTGAATTTTCTTCATCAATATCAATATTTTGTTTGTCACTCAAAATAAGTTTCACTTTATCAGAATTTATAGTGTCAATTTTTTTTGTAGTCTTAACGTAATCGCTAATTGAAGAACTTTTAGATGCATAATTAAATATCCCTATTGAAATTAAAATAGCGATTGATGCTGCAATTCCAATGGTATATTTAATTCTTTTTTTGCTTCTTTTAAAGTTATAAACTGACTCAATTATTCTACCTTTTAATTCCTTTTTTTCACCTTCTGTCAGATGTGTGAAGTTTACTTTATATTGTTTCTTTTCTCTCATTTTTTTAAAATATTTAAGTACTCTTTTTATTAAATTTTAAGGAGTTCCTAAAAAAGCTTAAACTGCTCTATATAACTATAAGCAGTTTATTTGTCTTTTATAGACAATATTTTTTATCTTTTTAATAAAAAAATATTCCCCCTATGTAAAAAATGAATAAAGTGAGGTGTTTTCTTAATTTTTTAATTCCCCTGTAAACAATTGTTCTGGATGTTTGAACTGAAACGTTCATGATTTTAGCAATTTCCTCATAAGGTCTTTCTTCATTAAACCTAAGAAATAAACCTTTTTTTTGTCGTTTGGTTAATAGACTAAGGGCATTTGTTAGTTGTAGTTTTCTTTGTGATAATCGTTCTGACAATATTATTTCTTCTTCAAATGATCTTGTAAAATTACCTTGAGACTTTCTACCAATGGAATCTTCATTTCCAACAAGAATCATTTTTGAATTGTATTTTTTATTGATCTTTCTTTTCAGTGATTTTATCAAATAGGACTGAACATTGTTCGTAGTTGTTAAATTTGCCCTATATTTATAAATATCAAGAAAAAGATCGTGGATACAATCCATAACATATTCTTTATCTCTTGATATTTGAATTCCATATAAAAATAATATATCAATATATAGGTCGTACAATTCTCCAAGAGCATCAATATCTCCCGACTTCAATTTTTCCCATAAAAAATTTTCTATTTTTTTTATATCTTTCAAATGATAATAATCTCTACTTTTTACTATGAATTATGAGTTAATATTTATGTAAAACTATATTTTTCTAATAAATATAAAAATTTTTTTAAAAAAAGTTATACAGGAAATTATTTTATGCCCTTTAAGAGTTGTATTTGACCCTCTGGTTTTTGAAATATTTTCTCAAATGCCCTTTTTTCTGATCGTTGTCTATTAACAGCAATAAATTGGTAAATAGATAAGCTGTTGGAATTAAAAATAATATTTTCGGATAAAGAAAATGAGAGAAAAAGTGTTTTTGTTTGCATTTTAAGTTAAACAATTGAATTTGTAAAAACAAAAATCAAATTGTACTTAACAAGCTCTTTAAAATTACAACAATTCAAAAGAAGAAGTGTTAACTGAATTTCACGCCTATTAAAAAACCTGAATGAAAAGAATCAATCGGGTTTGTATAGTTATTAGCATCCGCAATCTTTAGAGTAAGAGGGTTATGACCATAGTATACTAGTTAGCTATCAACCTTTGTAAACAGTAAAACTACCCATTATGGTATCCTCCTTGAATTTTCACTCACGAGAACTGCTCTTAGCAAAAGTCTGATTAGCCTTTTAGTAGATAGGAGTCTCTAAAGTATACCTGCCAGATCGCAAGTAAAAATAATTATAATGTTAATTGAGAGTCTAAGACTCAAGAAAATTTAACCAATGAAAAGCTTCAGTTTCCACTGAGGTTTTTTGTTTCACATTGTTATGAAATTCAAAATAAAAGATAATAAAAAAACCGAAGTATTTTCGCAAATCACTACGGTTTTTCAATTAATAAACTACAATTCAATATTCTATATTTCTTTCAAAACTAATTGAGTTGAGTACTTCACTCATCATTTTGTGGTTTTTCTATCACTTAATGATAAGAACCTTCGAAATAATAAACTAGTGTAGTAATGTCGCCAAATATAAAATTCATTTCATAATACGATTTTGAAACCAATCCTTTCACAATACCTTCTTTACCTGTACCAACAGCATCACAAGTAGCTTTTATACCAACTTGAACACCTTCATCAATAATTGGTGTTAAGTAACCATGCCATGTCATATCCCATTTTCCAAGACAATCGTCTTCAGGATCATCTGGATTTTCAACACCTACTAATAACTCTGCTTTTCCCCAAAATTTTGAAGTGCCATCTTTTTTAGGTATCTCATTAACATACCAAATAGTTGTTCCTGTAACTAATGGATCAGGATTACCAAGAAGATCGGTTGCATTATCATACCATGTTACAACTTTACCCTTTAATAATTGTGCACCTATTTCTTCAGGGGTTACCTCAGGAATCAAAAAATTTGGAGTACATTCTCCTTTATAGTCTATTATTTCATTTCCTTTTTTCAAAGTGATTTTTTGATCACTTTGATTAAATTGAGAATCAAATAAAGTGTCTTCTGTGCAACCAAAAAAGATAAAGATTACACCAATAAATAAATACATTAAGATTGAATGTTTCATAGGTTAAGATTTAGATTAATTTCACAAAAATATTTACTATAAAAAGATCATACAATGACGAGCGTCAACAAAATAGATGATGTTCGTCATTATAAACTCATAATACAGAACTTTTATCATTAAAAGAATCGAAATAATTAGGGGGAACACATCAGTTTAAATTCAATACCAATAAACTATTTACCAAAAGGTATTTATCTAATTAGAATATACGCTGAAAAAGGTACTACAATCAGGAAGTTAATTAATAATATAAAAAGGAATACATAAAAGAATACATTTCTTCTTAAACATTGTAATATCTAGATAAAAAGATAAATATAAAAGTGGTTAGAGCTTCCGTCCAGACAGCTTTTAAAATAGTTGTGTTCTTAATGAAGAGTTTAAAGCTCATGAAGTTAACCAATGAAAAGTTTCAGTTTTATTGAGGTATTTTTGTTTTAGGGGACTATTTTTACTGTTATTTTTCTCCTTATGCACAACTATTCTCATTAAAAAAACCGAGATTTCCCCTCAGATTACTCGGTTTTATATCTTTTTCATAAATTAAATATGAGCATAAATATATAAAAACTGAAAAGGTTTTAAAGTTACTTAAGTCACATAAGAAATTATAGAAAATTGAATATAAATAGTAAAATTGAAGTATTTAAAACTAGAATTTAAATTATACTATTACAATAAAAATAATACAATTTCAGTGACAAATGTCACAAGGTTCTATTGATGATGCATAGTATATTTGATGCAACTTAATTATTATCATTAGAATAACTTTGTTGAACAGGCCCCTATTGATATTGAGTATCTTTGGGGTTTTTTACCTAATAGACATGACCTTAAATAATAAAATATCACAATTACCTTTTGAACAACTGTCATGGCTTTTATTAATTAAGGATATATTTAAAAGAACTTTTAATTCTAATACAATAAACAAAAGAGGGCTTATAAATGCTATTCAACACAGGGCAAATGAAAGAGGTTATAATGAGATTGGCTTATTGTTAAATTCCAATGATTTAGAAGAATATTTAAAAAATTAGCTTGAAAAAGATCAATTAACCAAATCTTTAAAACCAGTTATAGTAATGTGACTGGTTTTTTTCATTTTAATTATTTTCTAAACAAATTATTAAGTTTAAATCAATTAAAGTATTAATGAATCAAACAAACCTAAAAGTTAAAATTTATATAAGCGCAGGATATAAATAATTAAGGGGTATTTATATAAAAATGGAAACACTCCCCTGTCTAAATAGCTTTAATTTAATAGCCTAAAGTAGATTTAGGTCTCTTAAGAATTTTATAGTATATAAAAAATAAGCATAAAAAAAACCGAGATATCCCCTCAAATATTCTCGGTTTTTTAAACTTATTAACTCAAAATTAATCGTGGCAAATGTATTGCTTTTCAATCTCAATAATGTTAACTTTTAATTAAAGTAATCATAAGAAAAAGCTAATTATTTGGGAAGTACTAAATCATTGTCCAACAACAAGAAAGGAATAAGAAATTAATTAGAAAAGTATGGTTTATCTGATAAAGCATAAATTCTGAAAAATGGTAAAATAATAAGTATAAGATAAAGCTGGCAGGTAACAAAGCAATTAAACCTTTAATATAATTGTAAACAAAGAATATATGAAAATAATATATATATAAATAATCCAATATGAAACTAACTACCGTACATAACAAAAAAACCCCCCTTATTTCTAAGGAGGATCCTTTCATTAACCCCCTCTTTTAATAACTATTCTGTTACAGGCACAACCAATTCTATGGTTCCAACTTCTGAAATATGACCAGCAGATACACTAATCGTCTCAGATACATATTCAGTATAACCATTATGGTTGATCTTAATTTTATAATCTCCTGCTTCAAGTCCGTAGATCATGAATTTACCATTTTCATTAGTTGGAGATTCAGTAATATAAGAATCATCTATTGTATAAATACCAACAGCAACGCCATTTAAAGGTTCAGCACCATTATTATTATCTCCTTCCGTTGCTTTCCCAACAACTGTACCTCCAATAGAGCCGGAATTAACTTCAGTGTTAACTCTTATTACAGGTTTTAAGTTATATTTTCCTGATCCGGTCTTCACAATTGATTTCTGCACATCCCAATCAAGAATATATGTATAAGAAAAACCCGGTTCTAATTCTTTATCTAATTTTAATTTTAAACCTGATTGCTGTGCACTTGGTGTATTAAGGTGAATAGGTTCTGCCTCACCTTCGATAACTAATGAATTATTATCGCTTAAAACCAGTCTTATTTGTTTTAACATTCCTGAAGGAATTATTTCGTCGGTCAATAAAAGACTATTTCCTGCAATGAGTTTAGTAAGATCAACATTAATATGATCATCTTCCAGTATAAAGCTCTTCCATCCTTCTTCGTTTTCAGAACTATTATATTGAATATCTATAATTTCAATATTCACTTCTTCATAATCACCTAGAGCATCTACTAACATCAGTTGAACTCTCGATGTATCGCTATCTTTATCATTACTACAACTTTGAATTCCCAAAGACATAATAACCACGGCTAATACAATAAATAATACATTTTTTTTCATAGCTAAATTTATTTAATTGTTAATATCGTTTTGTTTCTGGGTGTAAATTTAATTGTAATTTCTAAAGTAATTCTTAAGTTATTTATTTGCAATATTGAATTATTAAAGCATAGAACAGATTAATATATTCAAAAATGAATTGTAGAAATGCTATTGTTTTATATATACCTTTTTTACAATAAATCACTACAAATATCGTTGTAGTCAACAGTAAAAAAATACTTAAAAAAAGAAAAGATGAAATCAAAAATTACACTATTCGGATTTGCAATATTTTTAATAATGGCCTTTGCTATGCCCTTAGACGCATTAGGGCAAGAAAAAGGAAAAGGAGGGCCTCCATCCTGGGCACCTGCACACGGCTACAGGGCACAAACCAGTCATATTTACTTTCCAGATGACAATTTTTATTTTGATCTTCAAAATAATATGTATATCTATATGGAGGGTAGCAAGTGGCAGGTTAGTGCAAAGTTGCCTTCACTATTTGCCGGGATTGACCTGAAAGGAGCAGTTAGAGTTGAATTGGAGCTGGGCTCAGATTCACCACAAAAATATAATGCTGAACACAAGGTAAAATATAAAGGTAAGAGTGCAAAAGTAAAAGAAAAGAATGGTAATAAGGGGAAAGGAAAAA
>JBDLJB010000038.1:0-22966 GCA_039714555.1 Bacteroidota bacterium | reverse complement strand
TTCCCACTCAAGGTACATCGATAAAAACTTAACACAATGAATATTTTGGTGTTAAGTTTTTTTTTCATCACAACCCCTTACAGAACCCCTGAAACATAACACTTCTTGTATTTTTAACTTATTTTTTGTGTTAATTGTAGTACTGTTTGGTAACAATAATAGAAAGTTGATTTATCGGGCTTTTCTTCTAGCTTTAGCAAGCTATTTTTTATTGATTATATAAGTATCAGATAATCAAAGTTTTTAGTTCAATAAGAATTATTAAGTCTTTTTTATTTATATATGTCAAGAATTATTACTTTTGCAAAAATTAACAACTCAAAAAAAATTTAACAGTTAAAATTTCAATAATGGAAAATTTAATTTATTATTTACCACTTGCTGGTATAGTGGGGCTCATTTTTATGTTCTTTAAATCAGCTTGGGTTACTAAACAAGAAGTAGGTACCCTTAAAATGTCAGTCATCGCAAAACATATTTCAGATGGCGCATTGGCTTTCTTAAAGGCAGAATACAAAGTATTATTAGTATTTGTTTTGGCAGTTGCCGTTCTATTATTTTTTAAAGGAAATTCTGAAGAAAATTCAAGCGGATTGGTAGCAGTTTCGTTTGTAGTTGGTGCTTTAATGTCAGCATTGGCCGGTTTTATTGGAATGAGAATCGCAACTAAAGCAAATGTACGAACAACCAATGCTGCTCGTACTTCATTAAATAAAGCATTAGAAGTTGCTTTTTCAGGAGGAGCTGTAATGGGTATTGGTGTGGTATCTTTAGGTGTGATAGGATTAAGTGTTCTATTAATTGTATATAGTAATATATATGATGTTGGAACTGAAAGTGGATTAAAAACAGTTTTAAATATTATATCCGGTTTTTCATTAGGAGCTTCTTCAATTGCATTATTTGCCCGTGTTGGTGGTGGTATTTATACCAAAGCTGCTGATGTTGGTGCTGATTTGGTTGGAAAAGTTGAAGCAGGTATTCCGGAAGATCATCCTTTGAATCCGGCTACAATTGCTGATAATGTAGGTGATAATGTAGGAGATGTTGCAGGTATGGGTGCCGATTTATTTGAATCTTATGTAGGTTCTATTATCGGAACAATGGTTTTAGGAGCATTAATAATTACTCCAGATTTTAATGGATTAGGAGCAGTATATTTACCTTTGATATTGGCAGCTGTAGGTATTATCATGTCAATTATTGGAACTTTTTTTGTAAAAGTTAAGGAAGGTGGTAGTCCGCATAAAGCATTGAATTTTGGTGAATTTGGTTCGGGATTTTTAATGATCGTTGCTTCTTATTTTATAATTAGAATAATGATTCCCGAAACAGTTGATGGTTTACCTTTTGGTGCAATGGGTGTTTTTTATGCAACCATTGCCGGTTTAGTAGCAGGGTTCTTAGTTGGAAAAATTACTGAGTATTATACAGGTACAGGTACAAAACCTGTTACATCAATTGTAAAACAATCTGAAACAGGATCGGCTACTAATATTATTGCAGGATTAGGTGTTGGTATGATGTCAACTGCAATTCCAATTTTATTAATTGCTACTGCAATTATAGTATCACATTATTTTGCAGGATTGTATGGTATTGCAATTGCTGCAGTTGGTATGTTGGCAAATACAGGAATTCAATTAGCAGTAGATGCTTACGGACCAATTTCTGACAATGCTGGTGGAATTGCCCAAATGGCAGAATTACCTAAAGAAGTTCGTGAACGTACTGATAAATTAGATGCTGTAGGTAATACAACAGCTGCTATAGGAAAAGGTTTTGCAATTGCTTCTGCTGCATTAACCGCCTTAGCTTTATTTTCTGCATTTATGAAAACAGCCAATGTGACTGCAATTGATGTTTCACAACCAAAAATAATGGCTGGTTTATTGATCGGTGGTATGTTACCATTTGTTTTTTCTGCATTATCAATGAAAGCTGTAGGAAAAGCAGCCATGGCAATGATTGAAGAAGTTCGTCGTCAATTTAAAGAAATTCCTCAATTACATGCAGCATTAGAAATTATGAGAAAACATGATTCTGATATGTCAAAAGCATCGTTAGAAGATAGAAAGGTATTTGATGCTGCTGATGGTTATGCAGAGTATGAAAAATGTGTAGAAATTTCTACTGAGGCATCTATTAAAGAAATGGTATTACCGGGTTTATTAGCTTTAGCAGTTCCTGTTTTAACAGGATTTATTGGTGGTGCAGAAATGTTAGGTGGCTTATTAGCAGGTGTTACTACTGCAGGAGTCTTAATGGCAATCTTTCAATCTAATGCCGGGGGTGCATGGGATAATGCAAAAAAAATGATCGAAGAAGAAGGTCGAAAAGGCACAGGTGCTCATAAAGCTGCTGTTGTTGGTGATACTGTAGGTGACCCGTTTAAAGATACATCAGGTCCCTCATTAAATATTTTGTTGAAATTGATGTCTGTTGTTGCCTTGGTTATTGCTCCAAGTATAGCCTTAGATACTGATAAGATTGCAGCTCATAATAATGATGTTACTATAGAATTACATGAAGAAGCAAATGCAACAAAAAAAGTTGAAAAGAAAGTTAAAGTTAGGACTAATGATGAAGGAGAAAAAACAGCAATAATTACTACAATAACTGTTGAAAATGACAAAAAAATTGTAGAAGTTGATACATTAAAAGGAGAAGAAGTTGATAAGTTGATCAAAAAGGAAAAAGAATAGAAGATATTCTAAAATAGATATAAGAATGCGAGCTTTGGCTCGCATTTTTTTTTTGCAATTATTTCCATATAAATATTTGTTAAATAGACCTTGTTTTTGTAACTTTAGGGAAGTGAAATAGATAATATGCAGTTGGAGTTATGAAAGAAAAGAAAAATTTTGAAGATTTTATATCACTAAATGTTAAAGAATGCATTTGGGAAGATTTTTACACTGTTGCTCCCTTAGTTGTTATTGGTTCTAAAGAAAATGATGTATTTGATTTATCACCCAAACATATGGTTACACCAATTGGGTTTTCAAATTATTTAGGATTTGTATGTACTCCCCGACATAAAACCTATCATAATATAAAAAAAGAAAAAAAATTTACTGTAAGCTTTGTTAAACCAAATCAAATTTTATTAGCTTCTTTAGCGGCAATTCCCAGATGTGAAGATAACCGTTACTCCAAAGAAATAGTTAAGAAAATACCTACAATTCCAACTACAAATAATGACAATATCTTTATTGCTGACTCTTATGTTTTATTAGATTGTACTTTACATAAAATTATTGATGGATTTGATGATTATAGTATCATTACAGGATTAATTGATGCGGCATTTGTACATAAGGATTTCAAAATATTTGATGAAGATTCCCAACAAAAAAATATATATGATAATCCTCTTTTGGCATATATAGCACAAGGAAGATTTGCAAGTATAAAAGAAACATTTAGTTTCCCGTATCCAAAAGATTTTCAAAGATAGAAATATAAAAAGTTAAAGTTTAGCATGAAAAAATCAGAAGCTAAACATATTGTAAATTATTTAAAAGAAAATCAAGACTCCATGATTCTCTTTTTAAAAAAACTTGTAGAAGCAGAATCACCTTCAACAGATGCAAATGCACAGGTTAAAATTATTAACTTGTTAAAATCAGCACTAGAAGAACTCAATTATTACGTATTATATATCCCCGGTAAGAAAACAGGTGGATATTTGTTTGCCAGACCTCATGATAGATTAAAAAATGATCCTATTCAGCTTATGTTAGGACATTGCGATACTGTTTGGAAAACGAATACTATTAAAGAAATGCCTATAACTCATGATAGTTTTAAAATAACCGGACCGGGAATTTTTGATATGAAGGCTGGTTTAACTCAAATGATTTATTCTTTACGAGCCATTAGAGATTTAAAATTGAATTGCTTTTTAACACCTGTGATAATAATCAATTCAGATGAAGAGATTGGAAGTAGAGAATCTACAAATACAATTAAAAATATTTCAAAAATAACTAAGCGTGCCTTTGTTTTAGAACCTCCATTAGGTTTAGAAGGAAAATTAAAAACAGCACGTAAAGGCATAGGTCGTTTTACTTTAGCTGTTAGAGGAAAACCTGCACATGCTGGATTAAATCCCGATAAGGGAGTTAGTGCTATCGTAGAACTCTCTTACCATATACAACATTTATTTTCTCTTAACGATTTTGAAAAAGGCATTACTGTAAATGTGGGTATGATAGAAGGGGGAACATCAGCCAATGTAATAGCAGCTGAAAGCAGTGCAGTTATTGATGTGAGAGTACATAATAATAAAGATGCAGAATTTATCAGTAAAGAAATTTTGAGCTTAAAACCAGTTAACAAAGATATTGATTTATTAGTAAATGGATATTTTGGAAGACCTCCTATGGAAAGAACCGATCGAAACCAAAGACTTTGGAAAATGGCAAAAAATCTTGGTGAATTGATTGGTTTAGAATTGGAAGAATCAACTGCAGGTGGTGGATCTGACGGTAATACAACAAGTTTGTTTACCGCAACTTTAGATGGTTTAGGAACAATTGGTGGTGGAGCACATGCAAAACATGAATTTATCTATACTGATAAATTGATTGAACGAACAGCTTTGTTGACCTTATTACTTATTGAAAAACCAATAAGAGAAAATAATGTATAATATAAATTTTTAAAAAATGGATTCTAGTTATATTTTTTCTTCAATGCTCAGAATATCTGATTTAGATAAGAAATCATTTTTTGTAAAAAAACTTGATAAGGTCAAGTGGAAAACAGGAGATTATGTTGTTTGTAAAGTTTTAAGTAACAGTGATTCCCTAAAAATTGAATTGATAAATGGACGAATGCGAAGTTTTATGAAAGAGGATCTGGTTGTTGGTGCATTAGGTGAAAGATATGCAACATTAGAAGCTACCGGATCATGGAAAGATGTAGGTGAAGATGGTAAAATGCATATGTTAACGGGGGCTGGCCTGTTTGGAAAATGCACTTCAAAATCTACTTTTTTACCAAATCTTATTGAGATCGAATACCTGGGACATACGATGCTTAATGATAAAGTATGTGTTATGGATGATTATGTAAAAGTCATAAAGATGAAAAAATTTAATATACCGGTTGTTTTGTTGGTAGGAACTTCAATGTCAGCTGGTAAAACAACTTCAGCAAGAATAATTGTTAATCAATTAAAAAGAGCCGGTTTAAAAGTAGTTGCCGGAAAATTGACTGGTGCCAGCCGATATAGAGATATACTATCATTAAAAGATGTTGGTGCAGATTATATTTTTGATTTTGTTGATATTGGACTTCCCTCATCAATTTATCCAAGAGAAAAATATAGAAAGAAATTATTGCAGTTGTTAAGTAGAATTAATTCAGTTAATGCAGATGTTGCTGTAATAGAATTAGGGGCATCACCCCTAGAACCTTATAATGGAGATATTGCTTTTGAAGAGTTAAAAAATAATGTAAGATGTATTGTTTTATGTGCTTCTGATCCTTATGCGGTCTATGGTGTTATGAAAAGTTTTAATCTTAAACCAGATATTGTAAGTGGTATAGCAACCAATACCTATGCAGGTTCAGAATTAATTGAAAAATTATGTAATGTGAAGGCTCTAAATTTAATTGACCCGGAAACCACAAAAGAGTTAAGAGAAATTCTTTTTAAAAAATTAAAGCTGGAAAATTAAAATAAACCGTGAATTTGAGCATCAATTTTGTCAATAACAAACCCTAAATCTTCTTGAACGTCAACGATATCTAGATTATCAATATCAATAATTAATAATTTCCCTTTTGTATAGGTTGAAATCCACGCTTCATATCTTTCATTCAACCTGCTCAAATAGTCAATACTTATTGTGTTTTCAAAATCTCTTCCACGTTTGTGAATTTGCCCCACTAATGTTGGAATACTTCCACGTAAATAGATCAAAAGATCAGGTGGAGCAACCAAACGTTCCATTAATTCAAATAACGATTCGTAATTTCCAAAATCACGATTTGTCATTAGACCCATAGCATGTAAATTTGGCGCAAAAATGTGGGCATCTTCATAAATAGTTCTATCCTGAATGATATTTTTACCACTTTCACGAATTTTTAGTATTTGACGAAAACGACTATTTAAAAAATAAATTTGTAGGTTAAACGACCATCTTTCCATTGAAGCATAAAAATCATCTAAATAAGGATTCTCTGCAACTGATTCATAATGAGGTTCCCATTTGTAATGTTTTGCCAAAAGTTTTGTTAAAGTGGTTTTTCCGGCTCCAATATTTCCAGCAATAGCTACATGCATAATTATTTTTTAAGTGAATTTTATGGGGATAAAGTTAATTAAAATTTTTATGATTTTACAAAGTATTCATATCATGAAATAATTATTAGATCGATTTTTAGTTTCTAAATATGGTTTTTTAAAAGAATAAATTAACTTTTGTGATTAAACTATTGGAAACTATATATTTTTTTATCATTTTTAAACTTTTTGATTTTATTATAGTCTAAATAAAAAGTAAACTTTTTATTTTATTACAAATTAAATTTTTCTAACATTTTTCAATCATTAATAATGAATAAAAATATCTTAACAATTAGCCTGGTCATTTTAATAAGTTTAACTTCTTTAAGTGCTCAAAATTTTCAAGGAAAAGCTATCTATGAATCTAAAACAACTTTAGATATTGATTTTTCTAAAACAGGAATTCCTGCTGACAGAGTTAAAATGATACAGGAAAGGATGAAGAATAACCTGGAAAGAACTTACGAATTAACTTTTGATAAAACTGCTTCAATTTACAAGGAAGAAGAAAAATTAGACCAAACTACTGGTGGAGGTCATGGTGGAATGCGTTTTATGATGATGCGCGGAGGAGTTTCAGGCAGTCATTATAAAAATGTTCAAACCAAAAAATCTACTAAAGAAAATGAATTTAGCGGTAAGAATTTCTTAATTAAAGATGATCTGGTTACCTATGATTGGAAAATGGAGCAAGAAACAAAAATGATTGGAGAACAAATGTGTTTTAAAGCAACTACAGTTGTTGATATGCCGGTTAGGAGAGAAATGAGGTTTGGCAGGCGAAATAATAGTGATGAAGAAAAGAAAGAAAATGACACACAAAATAAACCTTCAACAGAATCTGTAATTGTTACAGCTTGGTACACATTAGATATCCCTATAAGTCAAGGCCCCGGAGATTATTGGGGTTTACCGGGTTTAATTTTAGAAATTAATGCCAGAGATACTAAGATCATGTGTACAAAGATTGTTATGAATCCTAAAGAGAAATCAGAATTAAAAGAACCAACAAAAGGAAAAACAGTAACTCAAGAAGAATATGATGAAATAGTTGTAAAGAAAACTGAAGAAATGAGAGAAAGATTTAGAAATGAACGCCAAAAAAGTGGAAGTAGTGGGCATAGAATGATTAGAATTGGTAATTAATAAACATTTTTAAATCTTAATAAAATGAAGAAAATTGTTTTGTATTTTGCTTTTTTTGTTCCTTTTTTTGTTTTTTCACAAACTGTGAAATTAGAAGGCGTAGTAAATGACAAATCCGGCCCTTTAGAAATGGCAAATGTAATAGCCTTTAAAAAAGGTACAAATTTATTGCAATCTTATTCGATAACTGATGCTAAGGGTAACTATAAATTAAGTTTACAAGCAAATCAGGAATATACTTTAAAAGTTAGTTACCTGGGTTATGAAACCAAAAATGTTGATGTTAGTCTTGATAATTCAGAAAATCAAACTAAGGATATTGTAATGTCAGAATCAAGTCAATCTTTAAATGAGGTTGAACTCACCTACGAAATGCCTGTTAAAATTGTTGGAGATACCATTGTTTATAATTCCGACTCATTTACTACCGGAACAGAAAAAAAACTTGAAGACGTTCTAGAAAAGTTACCCGGTGTTGAAATTGATGATAATGGTGAAGTAGAAGTTGAGGGTAAAAAAGTTCAAAAAGTTTTAGTTGAAGGTAAAGAATTTTTTGATGGTGATACAAAGTTGGCTACTCAAAATATTCCTGCAAATGCGGTTGATAAAGTTCAGGTATTAAAGAATTACAATGAAGTATCAAGTATGCGTGGCATTACAAATAATGAAGATAATATTGCCATAAATATCAAACTTAAAGAAGGGAAAACAAGATTTTGGTTTGGTGAAGTTAATGCAGGAGTTGGGACTAGTGATGAGGATTTAAAATATCAGGGGAAACCCAAATTATTTTATTACAGCCCTGATAAAAGTGTAAATATTTTGGCCGATTTTAATAATATTGGTGAACCTCCTTTTACCAGAAGAGATTATTTTAGATTTACCGGTGGTTTAAGAGGTGCAATGCATGGAAGTGGAAGTTCATTCAATGTATCATCCAGTGATCTTGGTTTTACCATGGCTCAAAATAATAGGGCTCAAGAAATTGTTTCCAATTTTGGTGCAGTAAACTTTAGCTTAACTCCGAAAGAATCATTGGTATTGAATGGTTTTTCTATTGTAAATGATTCTGATACAGACATGTTTGCACAACGAAATACTGCTTACAATGAATCAGGAATAGTTGATAATAGTGAGACTGTTTCTAATCAAAGCAATCAATTGGCTATGTTGAAATTTAGTACAACTTATACACCTAATAATGATTTACATATTGATTATGATATATTCGGAAAAATATCCAAACAAACAGAAATGAATGATGTAACATCTACACAACGAAGTGCTGATACTTATTTGGAAGAACAACCGGTATCATTAAATCAGAATTTAAACGCCTATTATACCTTGAACGAGAAAAATGTATTCTCATCTGAGTTGCAATATATTTACCAAAAAGATACACCTCTGTTCAATTCAATTGCCGAGGAGCAACCTTTTGAAATAATACCTTCAATTGAACAGGATTACTATGATCTTCTCCAAAATAAAAAATTCTCCACAAGTAAATTTGATGGTAAAGTGGATTACTATTATCTGTTAAACAATAAAAGCAACCTTAATTTCACACTGGGAGCAACTTTAAGTTCTCAAAAATTTGAATCTTATTTAACACAAACTTTAGAAGATGGATCAGTTGTAAATTTTGATGAAGAGAATTTAAATAATGATGTTGATTATTATTTTTCAGATGTTTTTTTGGGAGTTCATTATAAGTTAGTAAAAGGGATATTTACTTTTAACCCGGGTGTAAGTATTCATAAATTTAAAGTAGAAGACAAACAACTAGGTACAACAGATACAGATGAATTAACAAAAGTATTACCCGATATTTATGCAAGATTACAATTTAATTCTTCGCAGAGTTTGCGTTTTAATTATGCAATTACTTCACAATTTTCAGATGTTAACAGTGCTGCCGAAGGCTATATGCTTACAAATTATAAATCTTTAACAAGAGGTAACAGATATCTTGAAAATTCATTGAATCACAGGTATTCATTAAGTTTTTTTAGTTTTAGTTTATTTTCGTTCACCAATATAAATGCATCAATTTCCTATACAAGAAAAGTTGATGGTATAAAAAATAATACTGAGATTATTGGAATAGATAGAATTTCATATCCCATAAATTCTGAATTTGCTGATGAAACTTTTAGCGGATTCTTTAGGTATGGTAAAACTTATAATAAATTCAAAACCAATTTTAGAGCCAATATCAACAATTCAATTTTTAATAATATTGTTAATGATGAATGGGTAGAGTCAAATACTTTTACACAAAATTATCAGGCCAGTGTTGCAACAAAATTTAAGAATGCTCCAAACTTTGAAGTAGGCTATCAGTTGTCTTTTTCAAAGTATGCTGCAACTGGTAGTACTACGAACCGACCCTTTGCCAATTTAGAGATTCCTTTTTTAAAGAGCTTTATATTTACTGCTGATTATAGTTATTATAATTATAGGAATGATGAAAGAACCTATGAAAATAAATATTCATTTTTGAACGCCAATTTGTATTATCAACAAAAAGATAGTAAATGGGAATTCAAATTATCTGGAAGTAATTTAACGGATAATAAGTCGATCAATACTGATAGTTATAATGAGATCTCCAATAGCAATACTACCTCTTTATATTATATCCAACCAAGACTGTGGATGTTTTCGGTAAAATATATGTTATAAAATTCTATATTGAAAAAGGATACCATTATGGAAGATATAAATTTTTCCTTTATTAAAATAGATTTCATTTTTCCCTTGAGGGAAATTCACAGAAATTATGCTTGTGATTTCATTATCAATAAAAAAGAATTCATCATTTTGAATGTAAATAAAACCTTTTTTGTAGGGAAAAACTTTTTTGATACTTTCTAACTCATAAAATTCAATAAAACTGGTATATTGGTTAAATTGTAAAATACCTTTTTGATTGAATAACCATACATTATCATTGCTGCTGAATAGATTATTTGCCATAAAACCTTCATGATAAAAATTCAATGGTTGTGTTGTTAGATTTGTTGTTTGATTTTGATAATCAAATAGTTGTAAGATATTATTATCTTTACTGTAGATCCATAAATTATTTTCAGAAGCATAACTTACCAATGAAATATTTGTATTTGGAAAATTGATGGTTTGTGTTAATTCATTCAATTTATTATCTAAAACAATAACCGAATTATAATCTTTATAAAGCAAAATAATTTTAAAGGGATTATTGATATTTACCGAAGTTATCTCCCCTAATTTAACGTTGCTATAAACTAAATCTTCACGAATATTTTTTTTGTGCAATACATTGTTTTGGATATAATAAATATTCTCCAATTCATCTACACCAATAAATTGATCAGCAACTAAAGGGGTTTTAGAAACAAGCTCAGTTTGAATTTCTTGTGAAAAAGAGATATTGATAGATATCAATAAAGCAAAAAGTAGTTTTGTTTTCATTTATTCAAATGTAAGAAAAATTAAAATGTTAGTTCACATATTTAAATTATAGGATTAGCAAAAAAAAGACCTGATGTAAATCAAGCCTTTTTAAGTTTTATTTTTTTTACCTAAAAAATTACAATCCAAAAGTTTCTTTAACTATATCAACATAATCCAGTTTTTCCCAGGTAAATAATTCAACTTCTTTGGTAATATCAGAAAAATATTTTGAACTAAAAGTCTTTGTAACTTTTTTCGGATTTCTTCCCATATGGCCATAAGCAGCAGTTTCGGCATATATCGGGTTGCGTAATTTTAATCGTTCTTCAATAGCAGCAGGACGCAGATCAAATAGATTTTCAATTATTTTTGAAATTTCACCATCGGTTTTCTCAACCTTGGCAGTACCAAATGTTTCCACATTAATTGATGTAGGTTCAGCAACACCAATAGCATAAGAAACCTGTACCAAAACTTTATTACAAACACCTGCTGCAACCATATTTTTAGCAATATGCCTTGCTGCATAAGCTGCTGAACGGTCAACTTTACTAGGGTCTTTTCCGCTAAAAGCGCCACCACCATGAGCTCCTCTGCCACCATAAGTGTCAACAATGATTTTTCTTCCTGTTAAACCGGTATCACCATGCGGACCGCCAATTACAAATTTTCCTGTGGGATTGATATGATATTTGATATCATCTTTAAAAAGATTCTGAATATTTTTAGGTAATTTATTCTTAACCCTTGGAATTAAAATTGTAATGATATCTTTTTCGATTTTAGCCAACATTTTTTTATCATCCTTGTCAAAAGGATCATGCTGTGTAGAAAGTACAATTGTATCAATTCTTACAGGTTTATGTTCATCAGAATACTCAATAGTTACCTGACTTTTGGCATCGGGGCGTAAGTAAGGAATATCCTTATTTTCTCTACGAATATCTGCCAGTTCTCTTAATAATAAATGGCTAAGATCCAAGGCGAGCGGCATATAGTTTTCGGTTTCATTGGTAGCATAGCCAAACATCATTCCCTGATCACCAGCACCTTGTTCTTCCTTTTTACCACGATCAACTCCTCGATTAATATCTTCAGATTGTTCGTGAATCAATGAGATAACACCACAGCTATCACCTTCAAATTTATACTCACCTTTTGTATATCCAATTTTGTTGATGGTATCACGAGCAATTCGCGCTACATCAATATAGGTTTTGGTTTTAACTTCACCTGCCAAAATAACTTGTCCTGTAGTCACCATAGTTTCACAGGCAACTTTTGACTCAGGGTCAAAAGCTAAAAAAGCATCTAATAGGTTATCGGAAATTTGATCGGCAATTTTATCTGGATGTCCTTCAGAAACAGATTCTGATGTAAATAAATATGACATAAATTAATATTTATAAAAGAAGTTTAAAAAAGTATGATTGCAGCGTATCTAAAGAAGTGTTATTGCTTTAGCATTTTTATTTCTGCTGAATTATTTCAGCTTCAGAGGTTGCAATCATTACAAATCTATCCTCTTTGTTTAAAGAGGCAAAGCTATAAAATAATAAATTATTAGAGCAAATATTTTATTAAATTTAAGTTAAAAGAACATTAAAAGTGTCTTATTTATTTAAAATGAGTTGTTTTAAAATAAATTTATATGTTTCTTTGCCCTTAAGTTCATAAACATTTGAAATTGTTATCAAGAAAGGCGGAGGGATTAGACCCTTTGAAGCCTTAGCAACCCTTTACCTTGTAAAGAAGGTGCTAAATTCTACCTAATTTGGGCAGATAACCAAGGATATATGCTATCTACCTTTTTTTTATAACAATTTCTAAATTTTTAAATGCTAAAATTAAAGAAATTGAAAAACACTTTACAACATATCATTTTAAACGATTACACTACAGAATCGGGTTATTTTTATCCTAATTTTGAATTGTCGTATCAATTATTTGGACAAGACTTACACACTGCTCCTATTGTTTTGGTAAATCATGCTTTAACAGGAAATTCTAATGTTGCAGGAAAAACGGGTTGGTGGAAAGATTTAATTGGTCAGGGGAAAATTATTGACACTAATAATTATACAATTATCAGTATCAATGTTCCCGGTAACGGATTTGATGAAAAAGATGAGAATATAATTGATAACTATCTTGATTTTACTGCCCGTGATATTGCCAGACTTTTCGGTTTGGTTTTAGAAGAATTGAAGATTAAAAAACTCTATGCCATAATTGGAGGTTCACTTGGTGGTGGAATAGCCTGGGAAATGGCTTTTTTATTTCCTGAACTGGCAGATAATCTAATTCCTGTTGCTTCCGATTGGAAAGCTAGTGATTGGATCTTGGCTCATAACAAAACTCAGTTGCAGATCTTGTCAAATTCAAGTCAACCGGTTCATGATGCGCGTATGATGGCAATGTTATTTTACAGAACGGCTGATTCGTTTAAACAAAAATTTAATCGTACAAAAAATAAAGATCAAGGAAATTTTAATACTGAAAGTTGGTTGCTCTATCACGGAAAACAATTGGAAAATCGCTTTAGTTTAGAATCGTATAAAATGTTAAACCATTTGTTAAGTACTGTTGATGTTACAAGAGATAGAGGGAATTTTCAAGAACTTGCCGGGCAAATAAAAGCTAATGTGATTCAGGTTGGAGTTGATTCTGATTTCTTTTTTGTGCCAAAAGAGATCATTGAAACTAAAAAAATGTTAGATAAAGCCGGAGTAGAAAATGCTTATCACGAGATAAAATCTATTCATGGTCATGATGCTTTTTTGATTGAATATGAACAGTTAAATGAGATATTAAATGGTATTTTTAAATATCCGAAAGCCAAAAAATTAATAAAACAAAAAGTAAAAGTTGTAAAATTTGGAGGTAAATCATTGGCAAATGGAGTAGGTTTAAAGCATGTACTTCAAATTATTTCTGACAAAGTAAAAAATGAAGAAAAAATTGTTGTGGTTGCTTCGGCAAGAGGAAATACAACTGATTTATTGGAAGAAATTTTAGAAGATGCCAAAATTGATAAAGATTATAAATCAAAATTTGAAGAATTTAAAGCTTATCAAAAAGCACCTGATCAACATGTTGATTTTAGTAAAGAATTTGAACTTTTGAGAAAAGTTTTTGAAGGTGTAAAATTATTGGGAGATTATGGTTGTAAAATTAAAGATAGGGTTTTAGCACAAGGAGAAATACTATCGGTTAAAATGTTGACAAACCTACTGCAAAAAAAGGGAATTGATGCTAATTTTGTCGATTCAAGAAAATTGATTAAAACTGATGATGCTTTTGGTGAGGCAATTCCTTTACTTGAAATTTCTAAAGAAAATGTAATACGTTATTTTAAAAACAACAATTCTGAAATACAATTAATTACAGGATTTATAGCCTCAAATTTAGATGATGAAACAACTACTTTAGGAAGAAATGGTAGTAATTACTCGGCTTCATTATTGGCAAATTTTTTAGATGCAGAAGAATTACAAAATTACACACATGTAAATGGTATTTTTACAGCTAACCCTGATCTGGTTTCAGATGCACAAAAAATTGAAGAGTTAACTTTTCAGGAAGCAAATGAATTGGCTAATTTTGGCGCAAATATTTTGCATGCAAAAACAATAATTCCATTAATTGAAAAAAATATTCCGTTACGATTATTAAACACTTTTGATTCTAAAAATAATGGCACTTTAATTAAGTCACAAGTAAGTAAAAAAGGAATTCGTTCAGTTACTGTTCAGGAAAATGTATCGTTAATTAGTTTGGTTGGTAGAGGATTGCTTGGAAAATCAGGAGTTGATGCGAGAATATTTACAGCTTTAGGAAAAGAAAATATAAGCGTTAGTATTATTTCGCAAGGTTCATCTGAAAGAGGAATCGGTTTTGTTGTTCAATCAAAGGATGCTAAAAAAGCAAAATTAACATTAGAAAAAGAATTTAAAATTGAATTCGAAACTTTTGATGTTAATGATGTTCATGTAAAAAATGATTTGGTAATCGTTTCTATTATTGGTCAAAAATTAGATAATTTTCATATTTCTTATAATTCATTGATGAAAAACGATATTTCTCCTGTGTTGATCAACAGCTCAGTTACCGGTGATAATATTTCTTTGGTTTTAGACAAGAATGATCTGCATAAAGCTGTTAATGTAATTCATAGTAAAATATTTGGTGTCTCTACTAAAATTAATATTGCCATTTTTGGTAAAGGTTTGGTTGGAGGAACTTTGATTGATCAGATTTTAAAAAGTGCGGCTGATATTGAGAAAAGAAGAAAAATTAAACTCAATGTTTTTGCCGTAGCAAATTCTAAAAAAGTATTACTCCAAAAAAATGGAATTGATAAAAATTGGGAAACAGAATTAGAAAAAAATGGTGAAGAAAATTACAATATAAATGATGTTATTAAATTTGCCCGAAAGAACCATCATGAAAATTTGATTGCTGTTGATAATACAGCAAGTGAAGACTTTATTCAAAATTATATTCCTTTGGTTGAAAATGGTTTTGATCTGGTTTCCTCTAATAAAATTGCCAATACCAAAGATTTTATTTTTTACAAGTTATTGCGAAAAAAACTTCAGGAAAAAGAAAAGAACTATTTATATGAAACCAATGTTGGTGCAGGTTTGCCTTTAGTGGATACCATTAAATTATTACATCATTCCGGTGAAAATATTACCAAAATAAAAGGTATTTTTTCGGGTAGTTTGAGTTATATTTTTAATCATTTTTCGGTTGAAGATAACTCTTTTAGTAATATTTTAAATGATGCTTTAATAAAAGGATTTACTGAACCCGATCCTAGAGAGGATTTAAGCGGAAATGATGTTGGGAGAAAATTATTGATCTTGGCAAGAGAATTAGATCTGCAAAATGAATTTGATGATATTGAAATTCAAAATTTAATTCCCGAACATCTAAGAACTGGCACAAAAAAAGATTTTTTATTAAATTTAAAAGATCTGGATGAAGTTTTTCAAGAAATTAAATTAAAACAAAAACCCGGTTGTGTATTGCGATATGTTGGTGAATTATCAGGTGATCTAAGTAAAGATAAAGGAAAATTAAGTGTAGAATTAGTTTCTGTACCTAAAGAAAGTTCTTTAGGGCAAATAAAAGAATCGGATTCTATCTTTGAAATTTATACCGAATCTTACGGCGAAAGGCCACTTGTAATTCAAGGAGCAGGAGCAGGAGCAAAAGTAACGGCTCGCGGTGTTTTTGGCGATATTTTACGATTGACAGAAAAAGCAAATTGATTAAAAAAAATAATATAATGAGTACAAAAAAGCATTTCGAAACAGAAGCTATTAGAAAGCAAACCGAAAGATCACAATTTAGTGAGCACTCAACCCCTTTATACTTAACTTCAAGTTTTGTATTTGATGATGCTGAAGATATGCGCGCTTCTTTTGCAGAAGAAAAAGATAAAAATTTGTACAGCAGATTTTCAAATCCAAATACATCTGAATTTGTAGATAAAGTTGTAAGTATGGAAGGTGCTGAAAGTGGTTATGCTTTTGCAACAGGAATGGCAGCAATTTTTTCAACTTTTGGTGCATTATTGCAAAGCGGAGATCATATAGTTTCCTGCCGTTCGGTTTTTGGTTCAACACATTCTTTATTTACCCAATATTTACCAAAATGGAATATTGAGACTTCTTATTTTAATGTAAATGAAGCTGATAAAATTGAAAGTTTGATACAGTCAAATACTAAGATTTTATATGCTGAAACACCAACAAACCCGGCTGTTGATATTTTAGATCTAGAACTTCTGGGTAAAATTGCTAAAAAACATAATATTTTATTGGTAATTGATAATTGTTTTGCAACACCTTATTTGCAAAAACCTATTAACTTTGGGGCAGATATTATAGTACATTCGGCAACGAAATTGATGGATGGTCAAGGAAGAGTTTTAGGCGGAATTGCAGTAGGCAGATCAGATCTGATTCGTGAAATTTATTTATTTTCAAGAAATACAGGCCCGGCGATGTCGCCATTTAATGCCTGGGTATTGTCAAAAAGTTTAGAAACCTTAGCAGTAAGAGTTGACAAACATTGTGAAAATGCTTTAAAAGTTGCTGAGTTTTTAGAAAGTCATTCCAATGTAAATTGGGTAAAATATCCTTTTCTAAAGAGTCATCCACAATATGAAGTTGCCAAAAATCAAATGAAATTGGGTGGTAATATTGTTGCATTTGAAGTAAAAGGAGGAATTACAGCAGGAAGGAATTTTTTAAATAAAATAAAAATGTGTTCTTTGTCGGCTAATTTAGGAGATACGAGAACCATTGTAACACATCCGGCTTCAACAACGCATAGTAAACTATCTGTAGCTGATAGATTAGAAGTTAGTATAACCGATGGCTTGGTAAGAGTTTCAGTTGGTTTAGAGCATATTGATGATATTATCAATGACCTTTATCAGGCATTAAACACTTAAAAATGTTATTGTTTAACAAAAATAATGGTAATTATTACAAAAAAGGAGCTACCAAACGCAGGAGTTTGGTAAAGGCAATAACATGGCGAACTATAGGGACTTTAGATACTATTATTATTTCATATATTTTAACAGGTAAGATTGCAATTGCAGTTTCGATAGGGGGTATAGAAATATTTACCAAGATGATTTTGTATTTTTTTCATGAAAGAATATGGAATTTCATCAAATGGGGAAAAAGAGAACAATAATGCAAAAAATAGAAAAGATTTTAAAAGAAAGAATTTTAGTTTTAGATGGTGCCATGGGTACTATGATTCAACAATATAAATTCACAGAAGATGATTACAGGGGAGCTCAATTCAAAGATTTTCATGTTTCTGTAAAGGGAAATAACGATTTATTATCGCTTACCCAGCCTGAGGCAATAAAAGAGATCCATCGTAAATATTTAGCAGCAGGAGCAGATATTATTGAAACCAATACTTTTTCAGCAACAACTGTTGCAATGGCAGATTATGAAATGGAAGATCTTGTGTATGATATCAATTATCAATCGGCTAAAATTGCCAGAGAAGCTGCTGATGAATTTACTTTGAAGGAACCTGAAAAACCGCGTTTTGTAGCTGGTTCAATGGGACCCACAAACAAAACTGCGAGTATGTCGCCAAAAGTTAATGACCCGGGATTTAGGGCAATAACTTTTGAAGAATTAAAAACAGCATATAAAGAACAAGCCGGTGCATTGATTGATGGTGGAGTAGATTTATTGTTGGTAGAAACTGTTTTTGACACCTTAAATGCAAAAGCCGCACTTTTTGCTATTGAAGAAATTAAGGAAGAAAGAAAAATTGAAATTCCGGTAATGGTTAGTGGTACTATTACTGATGCCAGTGGTAGGACCCTTTCAGGGCAAACAGCTGAAGCATTTTTAGTTTCTGTATCTCATATCCCGTTGCTTACAGTTGGTTTAAATTGTGCTTTAGGGGCTAAACAATTAACCCCTTATTTACAGGTTTTATCTGATAAATCTGAATTTGCTATTTCAGCACATCCCAATGCAGGTTTACCCAATGCTTTTGGAGAATATGATGAAACTCCAATAGATATGGCACAACAAATAAAAGAATATTTAGATAAGAATATAGTCAATATTGTAGGAGGTTGTTGCGGTACAACACCAGATCATATCAAAGAGATCGCCGAAGTAGTAAAAGCTTATCAACCGAGAAAAATGAAGAGTTGATGGGTAGTTTTAAAGTATAAAACTGATTGTGAAAGTTCATAAATTCTAGCTTTTATTAATAAAATTTAAAATTAAAAAGTGAGTCATAAAAATTTAAAATTATCAGGTTTAGAGCCTTTAATTATAACACCACAGAGTAATTTTATCAATGTTGGTGAACGAACAAATGTAGCTGGTTCACGAAAATTTCTTCGCTTGATCAAAGAAGAGAAATTTGATGAAGCTCTGGATATTGCACGTCATCAGGTAGAAGGGGGCGCACAAATTATTGACATAAATATGGATGATGGTTTGATCGATGGAAAAGAAGCGATGGTAAATTTTTTGAATTTGATCGCTGCAGAACCTGATATTGCCCGAGTTCCTATTATGATAGATAGTTCAAAATGGGAAATTATTGAAGCAGGCTTACAAGTTGTTCAAGGAAAATGTGTAGTGAATTCCATAAGTTTAAAAGAAGGGGAAAGTGAATTTATTCATCATGCTACTTTGATAAAAAGATATGGAGCTGCTGTTATTGTAATGGCTTTTGATGAAAATGGTCAGGCCGATACATATGAACGAAGAATTGAAATAGCCAAACGTTCTTATGATATTTTGGTTAACAAAGTTAAATTTCCTGCTGAAGATATTATTTTTGATCTTAATATTTTTCCGGTTGCAACCGGAATGGAAGAACATAAGAACAATGCTGTAAATTTTATCGAAGCAACTCGCTGGGTTAAAAAAAATCTTCCACACGTAAGTGTAAGTGGAGGTGTTAGTAACGTGTCCTTTTCTTTTAGAGGAAATAATACTGTTCGTGAAGCAATGCATTCAGTTTTCTTATTTCATGCCATTAAAGCGGGCATGAATATCGGTATTGTTAATCCGGCAATGTTAGAAGTTTATGATGAAATACCAAAAGACCTGTTAGAACATATTGAAGATGTAATTTTAAATAGAAGGGAAGATGCTACCGAAAGATTATTAGATCTTGCCGATACTGTTAAAGGAACCAAAAAAGAGCAAATATTTGATTTGGCCTGGCGTGAAGAATCATTACAAGATCGTATAACTCATGCTTTGGTAAAAGGTATTGATTCTTACATTGTCGAAGACATGGAAGAAGCTAGACTAAGCGTTACAGAACCTATTGAAGTAATCGAAAATAATCTGATGACCGGAATGAATGTTGTTGGTGAATTATTTGGCTCAGGTAAAATGTTTTTACCACAAGTGGTTAAATCTGCCAGAGTAATGAAAAAAGCGGTTGCTTATTTGACGCCTTACATTGAAGCTGAAAAAGTTGAAGGGTCTCTGGGGGCAGGAAAAATCCTCTTGGCTACTGTTAAAGGTGATGTGCATGATATTGGTAAAAATATAGTTGGTGTGGTTTTAAGTTGTAATAATTATGAAATTATTGATTTAGGCGTAATGGTTCCACCTCAAAAAATAATTGAAATTGCTAAAAATGAAAATGTTGATATCATTGGATTAAGTGGATTGATAACACCTAGTTTAGACGAAATGGTTCATTTAGCTAAAGAAATGGAACACCAAAAGTTTGAAGTACCATTACTTATTGGTGGTGCAACAACATCAAAAGCACATACTGCTGTAAAGATCGATCCTGAATACCAACATGCAGTTGTGCATGTATTGGATGCTTCTAAAGCAGTAACTGTTGTAGGTGATCTTTTGAAAACAACAACATCAAAAGCATATACCGATCAACTTAAAAATGATTATAGAATTGTTAGAGAAGGGTTTTATAGTCGTAGTAAAAAGAAAGAGTTTTTAAGCTTAACCGATGCTAGAAATAATAAATTTAAAATAGATTGGGATACTATAAAAATACCAACACCAAAATTCCTTGGCACCAAAGTTTTTGATCAGATTCATCTTAAAAAATTGATTGATTTTATTGATTGGACACCTTTTTTTAGAACATGGGAATTAAAAGGAAAGTTTCCTGAAATTTTAACAGATGATAAAATAGGCATAGAAGCGAGTAAACTTTATAAAGATGCCAATGCAATGCTTAAAAAGATTGTAAGTGAAAATCTGTTACGTGCAAAAGCTGTATTTGGAATTTTTCCTGTAAATGCTGTAGAAGATGATATTGAAGTATATGAATCTATTAATAAGGATAAAGTTTTATCAAAATTTATTACGCTTAGGCAACAAGCAAAAAAACAAGAAGGAATTCCAAACATGGCATTATCTGATTTTATTGCTCCAAAAAGCGAAGATATAAATGATTATATGGGTTGTTTTGCGGTAACTACAGGATTTGGAGCAGATGAAATGGCAAGGAAGTTTGAGGCAGAGCATGATGATTATGAAGCAATTATGATAAAAGCACTCGCAGATAGATTAGCAGAGGCCCTGGCTGAGTTTCTGCATCAGGAAGTAAGAATGAAATTTTGGGGTTATGCCAGTGATGAATATTTAAATGATGATGATCTTATCAAAGAAAAATATAAAGGTATTCGTCCGGCACCGGGTTACCCAGCTTGCCCGGATCATACAGAAAAACTAACAATTTGGAAACTTTTAAAAGTTGAAGAAAATATTGGAATTAAATTAACCGATGGTTTGGCAATGTGGCCTACGGCTTCAGTTTCAGGATATTATTTTGCCAATGAAAAGGCTAAGTATTTTGGTGTAGGGAAAATAACAATGGAACAAGTAGAAGATTTTGCTAAAAGGAAAAAGATAGATATTGATGAAGCAAAAAAATGGTTATCACCAAATTTAGGATAGAACATGAAAATCACTGATCATATTAAAAAAGCAAAAGGGAAAACATTATTTTCATTTGAAATAATTCCTCCCAAAAAAGGACAACATATTCAAAAATTATATGATAATATTGATCCTTTAATGGAATTTAAACCACCGTTTATTGATGTAACAACTTCGAGAGAAGAATATATCTATATTAAAAAATCAGATGGTTTATTAGAAAGAAAAGTTACGCGTATGCGACCCGGAACTGTTGGAATATGTGCTTCGATCATGCATAAATATGATGTAGATACGGTGCCTCATGTTCTATGTGGAGGTTTTACCAAAGAAGAAACTGAATATGTTTTGGTTGATTGTCATTATTTGGGTATTGATAATGTTATGGCATTGAGAGGTGATGCTATGAAACATCAACCTTATTTTGAGCCAACAAAAGACGGACACTCTTATGCATCAGAATTGGTAAAACAAATTAGCGATCTAAATAAAGGTAAATATTTGCATGAAATGAATAAAACACCCTATAGTTCAAATTTTTGTATCGGGGTTGCCGGTTATCCGGAAAAACATCTCGAGTCGCCAAGTATGGAAGCAGATCTTAGAAGGATTGCCCAAAAAGTAGCAGCAGGTGCAGATTATGTAGTAACCCAAATGTTTTTTGATAATAAAAAGTTTTTTGATTTTGTTAAAGCAGCAAGAGAAATTGGTATAACTGTACCCATTATTCCTGGAATTAAACCTGTGGCTGTTAACAGACACCTTAATGTTTTACCCCAGATTTTTAGAATTAATTTACCGGATGAGTTGGTGAAAGAAATTGAAAAATGTAGTGATAACAAACAAGTTAGAGAAGTTGGAATCGAATGGGCAGTAAAACAATCTAAAGAGTTGATAGCCGCCGGAGTGCCAGTTGTACATTATTATTCAATGGGAAAATCAGATAATATCAAGGCAATAGCTTCACGTGTTTTTTAAATTAGTGTAAATAGTTTGTAAGTATATTACTATTATTAATACAACTATAAGAAAAAGAAATTCACAATATTAATTAAACTAAAATTATTGTTTATTTTTGCAATCTAATTCAGAAAAACTAAATTTAAAAATAAAAATTATGGCAATAGAAGTAACTGATGCAACATTTGAAGAAGTGGTATTAAAATCTGATAAACCCGTTATAGTAGATTTTTGGGCCGTATGGTGTGGACCTTGTAGAATGCTACATCCAATTTTAGATGAAATTGGAAACGATTATGGTGATAAGATAGTTATTGCCAAAGTTGATGTTGATAATAATCAAAAATATGCTGCTGAATACGGTATAAGAAATATACCTACAGTTTTGATCATGAAAGGTGGAGAAGTAGTTGAAAAACAAGTTGGTGTAGCGCCAAAAACAGTTTACTCCAATAAGATTGACGCTCTTTTATAAAAAGAATCTTAAATAATATTTAATAAAAAATCCATTGAAAATATTTTCAATGGATTTTTTTAATAATTAGGTAAACCTTATTTTTTTGATCGATTATTTCTTTGTGCAACAGTTCTTTTTGATTGGTTTTTAGAACTCATTCTTTTTATTGAACTCTTTTTAATTGAACTTCTATTATTATTACGTTTAGTTACA
>JBDLJB010000037.1:0-24543 GCA_039714555.1 Bacteroidota bacterium | reverse complement strand
TTTTTTTGATTTAAGTTCATGGAATAAGAAATTATGATATAAGATATTAAAATTAAAAAAAACCATCACGCTTAGCGTGATGGTTTTAAAATATATAAAGATGTCTAATCTAAATTATATATTAATTGTTTACAGGAGTTGGTGTAAATAGATCAATCAATCCAGGGAAATTATCATTAGCATTAATTTCAATTTGCGGATAATAAAATCTTTGAGGAATTGTTGTAAATCCAATACCTTTAATAGGTACTTCTATCAAATTATTTGTACGACGTGTATCATGGAAAATTTGTAAAGAACCTGGCAAAGAGATGTATTTTTCTTCAAGAATTTGTGCTAATAGATCATTTCCTGAAGCTGTTGAATGTGGGAAATCACCGCCATAAGTTGCAGCTAAATGATCTCTAACATCATTAAAAGGAGTAGTAGCATCGCCACCTGTTCTTTGTGCAGCTTCAGCTTCGATCAATTTAGTTTCTATCCAGGAAACAATTGGAAAAGGCGCATCTGCTGCAAATTCTCCATCATCACTCGTGTTCAATTCATTTCCGTCAAAATATACTGCTATTCTATCAGCATCACCAGGAGTAGTTAATAATCTTTCTCTTCTACCATCGAGTAATTTTTGTAAATTAGAATCAGTTACTGTTAAATAACCTGATCTATCTACTTCTACAAATTGCCAATACATATTTCTTGCACCTGTTGCATCTTCATGGGAAGATAATAAACTTGCTGAAGCACTACTAATACCTTGTTGCGCTTCTGATAAAGCATTGCTATAATCTTTGGTAATCAAATAATATCTTGCTTTTAATGAATGAGCAACCTCTGCCCATTTTGCACCGTTACCTACAAAAACAGGTTGGCCATAAACACTGGCTACTGTTGCATCACCAACATTAGTTATTGCATCATTTAATAAATTCTGTACAGCTTCTAAAACTGATTGTTGTGTATCATATGTAGGATCAGGATAATTAGTATAATCAAAAGCTGTGCTATAAGGTATATCACCCCAAAGTGCTGCAGCTTCTCCCATTAATAAAGCTTCAATAATTTGTGATACACCTACTAATAATATATCACCAGCTTCTACACCAGAATCATTTGCTAATTTTGCTTGAGCAACACCGCGTGTATATAAATCTCCCCAAGCATCATTAAAATCACCTGCAACGACTCCATAATTATTTACGGTCTCATATTGCCTTTCAGATCCTGTAAATTGATCAGTAAAAATTCCACCATATCTAGATGAATTACTCGCTGAAATCTTAACTAGAGTTAATTCTGCTTGCCCTATTAATAAATCACCGGGAGCAGAAGTAAAAGTGTTAGGATTTTCATTTATGCCATCTGTATAATTGCTACAAGAAAATAAGGAAAATCCTAGAGCAAACAACAGAATATATGTTTTAATTGTTTTCATAATTATATATTATTTATTAAAATCCAAATTTTAAGGTTACTATAAATGATTGGGTAGCAGGATTGGTAAAATAATCTAAACCTCTACCTTTTGTTGGACCTGTTAAGTTAATATCCGGGTCAAAACCTTCAATATCTGTCCATAAAAATAAATTTCTACCGGTAAATAAAATTTCAAAATGGGTTAAACCAGTTCTTGAAATTAAGTCAGGATGTATTGTATAACCCAATGAAAGTTCTCTTAACCTTGTCCAAGAAGCATCTTCTACAAAACTTTCTCTCTGACTACCAAATCCTCCACCTAATTGTGTATACCAATTTTGCGTTAAAGCAACATCATTACCACCAAAATTTGCAACATTACCTCTAAAAGTAGTTCCTGCTGGTATTATAGTTGAGCTATTATATGTTGGCAGGTCAGTTTGAGCAACAGATTCATTTGCTGTTTCAGGATCGATACCGAAATATTTTAAAACACCTGAGGTACCAGCCCAATGGTCATTACCTTGTGATGTTTCAAATAGAGCTGATAGAGTAAAACCTCCAAATTTTAAAGAAGTTCCTAAACCACCAATCCATTCAGGGTTAGGGTCACCTATTTTTCTTCTTATTGGATCAACTTGTGGAAATCCATTAACATCTAAAACATAATCACCATTATCATCATATAAAAAACCATTTCCCATAAGAACAGCCATTGGTTCACCTTCAACTACACTTGAAGAAGCACTTGTAAAACCAGCTAAACCAACTTCTACTACACCAGCTAGATCTGTAACTAAGTTCTTATTGTGTGAATAAAAACCATTGATATCCCAAGAGAAATTTTCGCTTCTAAATATATTAATACCAAAGTCAATTTCTAATCCTTTATTAGTTATTTCAGCAGCATTGGTTGGTGTTCTTGTATACCCAGTTGTTGGAGCTACATCTATATATAAAATAGCATCCTCGGTAACTCTGTCATAATAAGTTATGCCAAAATTTAATTTATTTTTTAAAAATCTAAAATCAGCTCCAACTTCAAATTCTTTTACTCTTTCTTCTTTTAGATCAGGGTTACCTAAAGTACTGGACCTGGTAAATGGATTACCATATGCGGCCGCAGCTAAACCATCACCCCAAGAAGATCCAATACCCCCCGGACCGTATGTTGTACTTGATGTATAAGCTCCCGGTTCAATACCTACCTCACCGTAACTTGCTCTTAATTTTCCAAAATTAATAAAATCATTATCACCAAGTAGTTCAGAAAATTTCCAACCTAAAGAAACACTTGGGTAAAATACATTTTTTTCTAAAGTAGAAGGTCTTTCATATCTACCTGATGCACTTATTAAAAGTTGATTAAACAGATTGAAGTTTGCAACAGCATAAACACCGTGTTTTCTGGTTTCTGATTTGTATGAATCTGGTATTTCATTTTCTGCTGTAGTATTTCCAAAAATTCTTAGTTCATCTACATCAGGATTTGTAAAGCCAATTGATGTACCACTCATTCTGGCATATTGACTACTATCAAATGAAGTACCCAAGATCCAGTCAAAACTAAAAGCGTCATTTACGTCATGAATACCTTGTGCAAATATATTGAAATTCTCAGTTTTTTCAGTAATATCATCTTGGTAATACTCCCCATTTCCTTCACCAGCTGAATATACAGGGAAGTAAGTTTCTCTATGATCATTATAATAATCTAAACCGTATCTGGCTGTTAATTTAATACTACTTGTAAATTGCCAGTTTAATTCAGGAGCAATAGTAAATCTATTTACTCTATTTGGATTGTCTTGTTCATTGATTGTCCATCCCGGGTTATTATAAACTGGTTTACTAGTTCCTCCAATAGATTTTCTATAGGCTCTATGTGAATTTTGAGTAGGAACATTGTTAGAATCATAATAAGTACCTATATAATCTGTATTGTTAAAATCAGGTGATGTTCTTAAATATCCTAAATACAAACCGGATAGGTTTGAACCTTGTTGAATTCTGTCAGAAGAAATATAAGCATAATAAGTGCTAAATTTTGCGGTAAATTTATCAGATAGTTGCACATCGTGATTTAACCTTAAAGTATTTCTTTTATAGTTGGATTTTCCTTTAATGATACCATCTTGGGTCCAATTAGAAAAACTCATAAATGTGTTACTTTTTTCATGAGCATAACTTATACTTACACCGTTATTAAAGGTCATTCCTGTACCAAATACCTGATCACGGTTTATATCATTATAAACTGTTCTATCATTTTTTTGGTCAATAGGATAAATAACATTTCCAGTTGTATAAGATTCAAATCTTCTATTACCTACATCTAATATATCAGGTTCACCAGATCTGTCAGCAATTTTATCACCCCAAGAAAGGCTGTAATTTTCTCTCCAAACACCTCTACTTCCTTCACCATAAATTCCTTGTTTTTCAAACTCAACATTAATTCTATCAAATGCAGTTGAACTGGTAATATCAACACTCATTTTACCAACTTTACCTTTTTTAGTTTGAATGATAATTACACCATTGGCAGCACCTGTACCCCAAACAGCAGCAGCAGCAGCACCTTTCAATACAGTTACTTTTGCAATATCTTCAGGGTTAAAGTCATTTAAACGGGATTGTTCTGTTACACCGGCAGTACCACTACTTTGAATGTTAACATTTGTGTTGGATACAGGAATACCGTCAATAACAATAAGTGGGGAAGATGAACCGGTAATTGTATTTTGCCCTCTAATTTGTATATAGGCACCTGCACCAGGATCACCACTACTTTTAGTAATTTTTAAACCGGAAGTTTTACCGGCCAAACCTTGAATTAAACCAGATTCACCCGATTTTGTGATAAGATCAGGTTCTACTGCGGTAGATGAACTCAGGTCATTTTCTTTTTTTACCTCTAAACCAAGAGCTGTTAACACTACTTCATCAAGAGTATTATCCTCGGGAATCATAGTTACATTTATCAGATTTGAATCACCAACTGTTCTTGTAACCGTTGACATACCTACAAAGCTAAAACGAAGTACATCTCCTGTTTTAGCCATTAAATTATAGTTACCGTCAAAATCAGTTTCAGTACCACGCGTTGTACCATCAATTAAAATACTAACTCCCGGTAATGGTCCAGTTTCATCGGAAACTGATCCGGAAATTGTTCTGTCTTGTGCAAATGTGAATTGCACTACTAACGCCAGTAATAGCGTTAAAATTCCATTAAACTTTGTTTTCATAATATAATAATTTGAGTTTATATTTCAAAAGTCTTAATAACAACTTAATAAACCAACTATTTAACATAAATTAACAAAATATTTTCACTTGTTTATGTTAATATTTAAAGCTTTTTTAACAAGATATTAATCTATAATTTGAGTATTGTATGATTTAAAAGAAACTATTAATTTTAATATGAAGTTTAGAATTGTTTAAATTGAAAGGGAGATCTTGAAATTTTCCAATAGCATAACTAAGATTTAATCGTCCCATTTTGGTTAAAAAAGAATAACCTAGACCTAAACTAAAATTGTTTGAAATTTGGTTGTTGATCTGATCATTGACATATGCAAAATCTGAGATCGTATAAAAATATGCGCTTAAATTAGTTTTGTAGCGATATTCAATATTTAAGATGCTATATGCTGATGCAAAAATACTTTCTTCATCAAAGCCTCTAATGGTATTTATACCACCAATTCTAAATAATTCATTGGTATATAAATTATCTGCATTTATGATACTACTTTGGTTTTGAATGAAAATGTAATTTTTTAAATTCAAACGCCATAAATAATTGACTATAAATTCAAGTTTAGTTTGATTGGTTTTATTTTGTTCAGTATTTCTAATTCCATAAAATGCTCTAAGATCAATATTGAACTTATTAAAGAATAGATCATCGTCATAAGGGATTCTATATAAAAAATTCACTCCATAATTATTCTTTTTAAATGATACAACATTATTAAGATAATCTGCACTTTGTAAATTAGTTGAGTTTTCTGAATTTATCAATGCTGCAATTTTACTATTCTTTTTGATATCAAAATAAATACCTGCATTAAAATTAACATTGCTGTATGTTGAATCTTGTCGAAAAATATTTAAAGATACCTGAGGTGAAATGGGTAAATTAAAAATGTAGGGTAATTGCGTTGTAAGATCAAATTGTTGACTATCGCTACCATTGCTTTTCCAAAAAACTGAGATCATTTCACCACGATTAAAAATATTTTGCAATTTTACATCAAGATAACCATTGAAATCTAAACCTGAACCTTCGGGCTTGGAGCTAAAACCAATCAGTCCGTCAAAAGTATTTGATCTTTGCTTTTGCAGATATAAATATAAATAAGTGGAATCATTGGTAAATAATACCTGAGGTGCTTTGATCTCGGTAACAAAAGGAATATTTTTTAAATTTGTAGAAGTCATCTTTAGAGTTTCTAAGTTAAAGGTATTTCCTTCTTTGAGATCTAATGCATATTTGATAAATGATACCGGAAAATTATCATAGCCTTTAACAATAATTTTATCTATTTTCCTTTTTTTTGATCTTTCAATTAACAGATCAGCTTTAGCTATAGAATTTTGAAGTTTAATATTATGTAGAGATACTTGTGAAAATGAATTCCCTGCTTCTTCTAAACTATTTGCCAAAAACTGAAGGGTTTCAGATATTTTGTAAAAAGGAATTTCAAAAAATTTATCAGTAACATTATCAGAATATTTTTCCAAATACTTTTTTTCGATTTGGCCCTTATAAAAGATTTGAATAGTTTTAATTTGATTACCTAAAATATAATCTGCATAATAAATGGTATCATCTTTTACAAACGTATCAAGTTTGTTATGAACAAAACCTAATTTTTGTAATTGAAGTGTAATGGAATCCAGTTCTTTATAAATAGATGATTCTGAAGTATGATCTTTTTGAAAGATAATATCTTTGAAAACAGCATTATTCATAGGAGATTTTGAATTTGGAATTAGTGTTAAATTTTGGGTGTAGATTGTCCAGCTTTGTAAGAAAAAGAATAGTATATATATATATGGTGTAGTGATTATTTTCAAACCTCTTATAAAATTATGGTAAATATCAATGAAAATGTATGAATATTCAAATTTATTAATGAGACTTTGATTTTAAACTTTAAAGTAAGCTATATTGACCTAATCCTGTTTTTTTGAACGGGAGAAAACGTTAGGTATTTTGAATTTAACTTTGCTAATAGTTAAGGACTTTAACACTCGAAAGTTTGTTCGAAGTTCTCAAAACGATATTTATGTCATTTCAACTTCTTCAGGACTGAAAGAGTCAGAGTTTTAGATTTTTTTAAAAATGAAAAAAACATCAAATATCTATTATATTTTAACATGTTAAATAATGTAGTTTTTTTGTTAATAATTAAGTTTAAAAAAATCAATCACTTATAATTTTTTATACAAGAAAAAATTTATACATTTGCAAACTCTTAAAAAAAGAGAAATTAACAAATAAAAAATTAATATAATAGTATGCCAACTATTCAACAATTAGTACGTAAAGGAAGAACCAAAATAACCAAGAAGAGTAAATCGGCTGCCTTGAGTTCTAGTCCGCAACGTCGTGGCGTATGTACACGTGTTTACACAACAACACCAAAAAAACCAAATTCGGCTATGCGTAAAGTAGCAAGGGTAAGGTTGACAAATGGTAATGAAGTAAATGCTTACATCCCAGGAGAAGGACATAACTTACAAGAGCACTCGATAGTATTGGTTAGAGGTGGAAGAGTAAAGGATTTACCTGGTGTTAAATATCATATTGTACGTGGTGCATTAGATACAGCAGGTGTAGAAGGACGAAATCAACGCCGTTCAAAATACGGTACCAAACGTCCAAAAAAATAGTATAATTACTTTAATGTAAAGAACAATGAGAAAAAAGTTATCAAAAAAGAAGATTCTTTTACCGGATCCGAAATACAATGATCAATTGGTTACTCGTTTTGTAAACAACTTGATGAATGACGGTAAAAAGTCAGTAGCATTTAAAGTTTTTTATGATGCTCTAGATCTAGTAGAGCAAAGAAAGCAAGACGAAGAAAAAACAGCTCTTGAATTATGGAAAGCTGCATTATCTAATGTTATGCCACATGTTGAAGTTAGAAGCCGTAGAATTGGTGGTGCTACATTTCAAATTCCAATGCCAATTAGACCAGACAGAAAAATCTCAATGGCAATTAAATGGTTGATCTTATATGCTCGTAAGCGTAATGAGAAATCAATGTCACAAAGATTAGCTGGTGAAATTTTAGCTGCTGTTAAAGAAGAAGGAGCTGCTGTTAAGAAAAAAGTTGATGTGCATAAAATGGCTGAAGCTAATAAAGCATTCTCACATTTTAGATTTTAATAGGTAATGGCAAGAGATTTAAAATATACAAGAAATATAGGAATTGCTGCTCATATTGATGCGGGTAAGACCACAGTTACAGAGCGTATTTTATACTATACAGGAGTTTCTCATAAAATTGGAGAAGTACATGATGGTGCTGCTACAATGGATTGGATGGAACAAGAGCAAGAAAGAGGTATTACAATTACATCTGCTGCAACTCACTGTGAATGGGCTTATAATAAAGATAATTACGCTGTAAACATTATTGACACACCTGGTCACGTTGATTTTACCGTTGAGGTAGAAAGATCATTGCGTGTGTTAGATGGTATGGTAGCTTTATTTAGTGCTGTTGATGGTGTTGAACCTCAATCAGAAACTGTTTGGAGACAAGCGGATAAATATAAAGTACCTAGAATAGGGTTTGTAAATAAGATGGATCGTCAAGGTGCAGATTTCTTTAATGTTTGTACACAAGTAAGAGAGATGCTAGGAGGTAATCCTGTTCCTTTGCAAGTGCCTATTGGAGAAGAATCTGATTTTAAAGGTGTTGTTGATCTTATTGCTAACAAAGCAATGGTTTGGAATGAAGAAGATAAAGGAATGACCTTTAAAGAAATTGAAATTCCAACAGAATTAAAAGATGAGGTTTCGCAGCGTCGTGCTGAATTGGTTGAAGCTGTAGCTGAATATGATGAAGAATTGTTAGAAAAATTCTTTGAAGATGAAGATTCGATCACTGAAGAGGAAATAATTGAAGCTTTAAGAAAAGCAACCATTGATATGTCAATCATACCTATGTTTTGTGGTTCGGCATTTAAAAACAAAGGTGTTCAGGTAATGTTAGACGGTGTTATGCGTTTCTTGCCTTCACCTCTTGATATTGAAGCAATTGAAGGAACTAATCCTGATTCAGGTAAAGTTGAAATTCGCAAACCTAACGTTAATGAGCCTTTTGCAGCTTTAGCTTTTAAAATTGCAACGGATCCTTTTGTTGGTAGATTAGCATTTTTTAGAGTTTATTCAGGTGCTTTAGATGCAGGTTCATATGTATTGAATGTTCGTTCTGGTAAAAAAGAACGTATTTCACGTATCTATCAAATGCACTCTAATAAACAAGAACCTATTGCTAGAATAGAAGCTGGAGATATTGGAGCAGCTGTAGGTTTTAAAGATATAAAGACAGGTGATACCATGTCTGACTTAAAAAAACCAATTATTCTTGAGTCAATGACATTTCCTGATCCTGTAATTGGTATAGCTGTTGAGCCTAAAACTAAAGCAGATGTTGATAAATTGGGTATTGGTTTATCGAAATTAGCAGAGGAAGATCCTACTTTTCAAGTAAGAACTGACGAATCATCCGGTCAAACTATTATTTCAGGAATGGGTGAATTACACTTAGAGATTTTAGTTGATCGTTTAAAACGCGAATTTAAAGTTGAAGTAAATCAAGGACAACCTCAAGTAGAATACAAAGAGGCATTAACAAGATTAGCTAAGCATAGAGAAGTTTACAAAAAACAATCTGGTGGTAGAGGTAAATTTGGTGATGTTATTTTTGAAATGGGTCCAGCTGATGAAGATTTCAAAGGCCCAGGTTTACAATTTGTTGATAAAGTTAAAGGAGGAAATATCCCTAGAGAGTATATACCTGCAGTTGAAAAAGGATTTAAAGCAGCAATGAAGAATGGTCCTTTAGCCGGTTATGAAATGGATACAATGAAAGTAACTGTATTGGATGGTTCTTATCACCCGGTAGATTCTGATGCTTTATCATTTGAATTGGCAGCTAAATTAGGTTATAAATCTGCAGCTAAAAGTGCTGGAGCTATAATATTAGAGCCAATCATGAAATTAGAAGTTGTTACTCCTGAAGAAAATATGGGAGATATAGTTGGTGACTTGAATCGTCGTAGAGGTCAAGTTAATTCAATGGATGACAGGGCTGGTGCTAAAGTGATCAAAGCTGAAGTGCCACTAGCAGAAATGTTTGGATATGTAACTACTTTAAGAACGTTATCTTCTGGTAGAGCAACATCTACAATGGAATTTTCTCATTATGCAGGAACTCCATCTAATATTTCAGAGGAAGTAATTAAAAAAGCACTAGGTTAATTTCCTAAAAATTTAAACGATGAGTCAAAAAATCAGAATAAAATTAAAATCTTACGATCATAATTTGGTTGACAAATCAGCTGAAAAAATCGTAAAAACTGTTAAAAATACAGGAGCTGTTGTTAATGGACCTATACCTTTACCAACACATAAAAAAATATTTACAGTATTGCGTTCACCACACGTGAACAAAAAATCAAGAGAGCAATTCCAATTAAGTGCACACAAAAGAATTTTAGATATCTATAGTTCTTCATCAAAAACAATTGATGCACTAATGAAATTAGAATTGCCAAGTGGTGTTGAGGTAGAGATTAAAGTTTAATGAGACTTGATTTTTAAGAGCTGATAGTGAATTAAAAATCTTTGTCGAATTAAATCTCAAAAGCGAAGCTGTTTGAGATCTCAAGGAGTTTATTCCACGGAAGTGGGGAACTCAAAAATTTTAAACTGAAAAAATATTTTCAGTAACATGTCCGGAGCGATTGACGAAGGAAAAACGAAAAGAATACATTCAGGGTTGAAGTATTTTGACCCTTTTTTAATATAAATAGAATAATAATTAAATAAACAAAAATGTCTGGGTTAATAGGAAGAAAAATAGGAATGACCAGTATTTATGACGAAAGTGGTAAAAACATACCATGTACGGTTATAGAAGCTGGCCCTTGTGTAGTTACCCAAGTCAGAACCGAAGAGGTTGACGGGTATGAAGCGTTACAACTTGGTTTCGATGACAAAGCAGAAAAGCAATCAAATAAAGCGCTTAATGGGCACTTTAAGAAAGCCGGATCAGCTGCTAAAAAACGTGTTGTTGAATTTCAAGGATTTGAAGAAGAGTATAAATTAGGAGATCAGATCACAGTAGATCACTTTGAAGAAGGTGAATTTGTCGATGTATCTGGAACTTCTAAAGGTAAAGGTTTCCAGGGTGTTGTTAAACGTTATGGATTCCAAGGTTCAGAAAGAACTCACGGTCAGCAAAGTATGCATAGAGCGCCGGGTTCAGTAGGTGCGTCATCTTATCCTTCTAGAGTATTCAAAGGAATGCGTATGGGAGGCAGAATGGGTGGTGATACTGTAAAAGTACAGAACCTAAGAGTTTTAAAAGTGGTTAAAGATAAAAACCTTTTGGTAGTAAAAGGTGCAGTTCCAGGCCATAAAAATTCATATGTAATTATTCAGAAATAATGAAAGTAGCTGTAGTAGATATCAACGGGAAAAAAACTGGAAGAAAAGTTGAGCTTTCAGATGCTATTTTTGCGATAGAACCAAATGATCATGCTATTTATTTAGATGTAAAACATCATTTAGCAAATAAAAGACAAGGTACGCATAAATCAAAAGAAAGAGCTGAAATAAAAGGAAGTACGCGTAAGATCAAAAAGCAAAAAGGTACAGGAACAGCACGTGCAGGTAGTATTAAATCACCTATATTTAGAGGTGGTGGTAGAGCTTTTGGTCCAAGACCTAAAGATTATTCTTTCAAATTAAATAAAGGTGTTAAACGTTTAGCACGTCAATCAGCTTTATCAATTAAAGCGAAAGAAGAGAATATTGTAGTACTTGAAAAGATTAGTTTTGACGCTCCAAAAACAAAAGATTTTATAAATATATTAAAGTCTTTAGATTTAGAAAATAAAAAATCTTTGTTTGTGTTGGAAGAGTCAAATAAAAATGTATATTTGTCATCGCGAAATTTAAAAGATGTAAATATTGTAAATGGCTCTAAAATAAGTACTTACAATGTTTTAAACGCAAACAAAGTAGTGCTTTCTGAAGAATGTTTAGAAGAAATTGAATCAAATTTTAGCAAATAATAGTTATGAATATTTTGATAAAACCTATTATTACGGAAAAAGCAACAGACCTAAGTGAGTTGAGTAACTGCTTTAGTTTTGTTGTGAGAAAAACAGCTAACAAGATTGAAATTAAGGAAGCAGTTGAGAGTGCTTACGGTGTATCCGTAAATAAAGTTAGAACAATGACTTATCCTGTAAAAAGAAAAACCAAATTCACTAAAAAAGGTTTGGTAACAGGAAAAGTTGGCGCTTATAAGAAAGCTGTTGTACAGTTAGCAGAAGGAGATAACATTGATTTTTATAGCAATATCTAAGAGAAAGAGATGGCATTAAGAAAATTAAAACCAGTAACCCCCGGACAAAGATTTAGAATAGTTACCGACTTTGATTCGGTTACTACAAGTAAACCGGAAAAAAGCTTATTAGCTAAAAAGAAAAGATCGGGAGGTAGAAACAGTGAAGGTAAAATGACCATGCGTTATTTAGGTGGTGGTCATAAAAAAAGATACCGTGTCATTGATTTCAAAAGAAATAAAGATGGTGTACCGGCAACTGTTAAATCTATTGAATACGATCCAAATCGTACAGCGTATATTGCATTATTAAATTATGCTGATGGAGAAAAGAGATATATCGTTGCTCAAAATGGTTTAAAAGTTGGTCAAACTGTTAATTCAGGTAAAAATATTTCACCTGAAGTTGGTAATACCATGTTTTTGAGCGATATACCATTAGGTACAGTAATCTCATGTATAGAATTACATCCTGGACAAGGAGCAGTTATGGCAAGAAGTGCCGGATCATTTGCACAATTAATGGCAAGAGAAGGAAAATATGCTACTGTTAAATTGCCTTCAGGTGAGATAAGATTGATATTGTTGACTTGTAAAGCAACAATTGGTGTAGTTTCAAATTCTGATCATCAATTAACTGTATCTGGTAAAGCAGGTAGAAGTAGATGGTTGGGTAGAAGACCTCGTACAAGAGCGGTAGTTATGAATCCTGTTGATCACCCAATGGGTGGTGGTGAAGGAAGATCATCTGGTGGTCATCCACGATCAAGAAAAGGTATTCCAGCAAAAGGATTTAAAACTCGTTCAAAATCTAAAGCGAGTAATAAACATATAATAGAACGAAGAAAATAATAATTTAAGTATGGCACGTTCATTAAAAAAAGGACCTTATATTCATCATTCAGTAGATAAGAAGGTTCAAAAAAATATAGAATCAGGTAAAAAATCGGTTATTAAAACCTGGTCAAGAGCATCAATGATATCACCTGATTTTGTTGGACAAACAATCGGTGTACACAATGGTCGTCAATTTGTTCCGGTATATATTACTGAGAATATGGTAGGTCATAAGTTAGGAGAATTTTCACCAACACGTTCTTTTAGAGGGCATGCAGGTGCAAGAAATAAAGGTAAAAAATAAGTAGGAAATTATGGGAGTTCGAAAAAAATTAAGAGCAGATCAAAGAAAAGAAGCGCGTAAGAGTACTTATGTTGCTAAATTGAAAGGTTGTCCTACATCGCCTAGAAAAATGCGTTTGGTAGCAGATTTAATTAGAGGAGTTGAGGTTGAAAAAGCACTTCATATTTTAAAATTCAATTCAAAACATGCTTCTGTCAATTTAGAAAAATTGATGTTATCAGCCATTGCAAACTGGCAAGCCAAAAATGAAGATGAAAATATTGAGGATGCAGGTTTGTATGTTAAAGAAATTTATGTTGATAGCGCAGCAATGTTGAAAAGATTAAGAACTGCACCACAAGGTCGTGCACATAGAATTAGAAAACGTTCCAACCATGTTACATTGGTTTTAGGAACAAATAATTTAAGTAATTAATAATAGCATGGGACAAAAAACTAATCCAATAGGAATTCGTTTAGGAATCATCAGAGGATGGGAATCAAACTGGTATGGTGGAAATGACTACGGCGATAAACTTGCCGAAGATGAAAAGATACGAAAGTATATTCATGCTAGATTAAATAAAGCAAGTGTTTCTAGAGTAATTATTGAGCGCACACTTAAACTTGTAACCGTTACTATCACTACTGCTCGTCCGGGTATTATTATCGGAAAAGGAGGTCAAGAGGTAGACAAGTTAAAAGAAGAACTTAAAAAAATTACCGGTAAGGAAATTCAGATCAATATTTTTGAAATTAAGCGTCCTGAATTAGATGCTAAATTGGTTGCAGCGAGTATTGCTCGTCAAATTGAAAGTAGAATTTCATATAAGAGAGCAGTAAAAATGGCTATAGCAGCAACAATGAGAATGAATGCTGAAGGTATCAAAGTTCAAATCTCTGGTAGATTGAATGGTGCTGAAATGGCACGGTCAGAATCTTATAAAGATGGTAGAATTCCTCTATCTACTTTTAGAGCTGATATTGATTATGCACTTGAAGAAGCCGACACTACTTATGGTAAAATAGGTATTAAGGTTTGGATTATGAAAGGTGAGGTATACGGTAAAAGAGAATTGTCTCCTTTAGTAGGTTTATCTAAAAAAGGTAAAGGCAAACCGGGAGGTGGAGATAGAAGAAATAAACCTCGCAGAAGATAATTTATTAAATATTTAAGAAATGTTACAACCAAAGAGAGTTAAACATCGTAAGGTACAGAAAGGTAAAGGAAGTTTTAAAGGGATTTCTCAAAGAGGACATCAACTTTCAAACGGAATGTATGGAATAAAAGCTTTGGAACAAGATTCAATTACTTCACGTCAGATCGAAGCAGCTCGTGTAGCCGCTACCCGTTATATGAAAAGGCAAGGTAGTTTGTGGATCAAAATATTTCCGGATAAACCGATTACTAAAAAACCCCTAGAAGTACGTATGGGTAAAGGTAAAGGAGCTCCAGAATATTTTGTTGCAGTAGTAAAACCCGGAAGAATTATGTTCGAAATTGGTGGAGTGCCAATTGAAGTAGCAAGAGAAGCCCTTCGTTTAGCGGCACAAAAATTACCTGTAAAAACAAAATTTGTTGTTGCACGTGATTATGATGAGGAAAAAATAAAAATCTAACTGTTAAAAAACAGAAAATATGAAGCAGTCGGAAATAAAAGAATTATCTGTAGAAGAATTGCAAGAAAAATTTGATATGACTAAAAAAAGTTATACTGATTTAAAACTTGCACATGCAATATCTCCATTAGAAAATCCTTTACAATTACGTAAAGTTAGAAGAACAGTTGCAAGGTTAGCTACAGAATTAACAAAAAGAGAATTACAATAATAAAGATGGAACAAAGAAATCTTAGAAAAGAAAGAATAGGAGTAGTTTCAAGCAATAAAATGCAAAAAACTATTGTAGTTTCAGAAGTTAAACGTGCAAAACATCCTATGTACGGAAAATTCGTGTTAAACACTAAAAAGTATCGTGTACACGACGAAAACAATGATTGCAATATTGGTGATACAGTAAAGATAATGGAAACACGTCCGTTAAGTAAAACCAAGCGTTGGAGATTAGTAGAAATCCTAGAAAGAGCTAAATAATTATGGTACAACAAGAATCAAAAATAAAAGTAGCAGATAACACCGGAGCAAAAGAAGTTTTAGTAATTCGCGTTCTTGGTGGAACAAAAAAACGCTATGCTTCTGTTGGTGATAAAATTGTAGTTTCAATTAAAGAGGCAACTCCAAATGGAACTGTAAAAAAAGGTCAGGTAGCAAAAGCAGTTGTTGTTCGTACTAAAAAAGAGGTTAGACGTAAGGATGGTTCATATATTCGTTTTGACGATAATGCATGTGTTTTAATAGATGCAACTTCTGGAGAAATGACAGGTACACGTGTTTTCGGACCAGTTGCCAGAGAATTACGTGAAAAACAATTCATGAAAATTGTATCATTAGCACCGGAAGTGCTTTAATTACTAGAATTATGACAAAGCTAAAAATAAAAACCGGAGATACAGTAAGAGTAATTGCCGGTGATCATAAAGGAGAAGAAGGAAAAGTTGTTGCAGTTTTTATTGCTAAAAACAAAGCAATTGTTGAAGGCGTTAATATGATTTCGAAACATACGAAACCTAGTGCAGAAAATCCACAAGGGGGAATTATTAAAAGAGAAGCTGCTATTCATATCTCTAACTTAATGTTAGTTGAAAACGGTAAAACTGTAAAAGTTGGTTATCGAATGGATGGAGATAAAAAAGTTAGGTTTTCTAAAGCATCTAAAGAAGTTATTTAGTTATGGAATATACACCAAGACTTAAAGAAGAGTACAGCAGCAGAATAAAAGCTGCATTGATGGAAGAATTCGGCTATAAAAATATTATGCAAGTGCCTAAATTACAAAAAATTGTAATTAGTAAGGGTGTTGGAGCAGCTATAGCCGATAAAAAATTGATTGAACATGCTGTTGAAGAAATAAATGCTATTTCAGGTCAAAAAGCAATAACTACTATTTCTAAAAAAGACGTAGCTGCATTTAAATTGCGTAAAGGAATGCCAATTGGTGTTAAAGTTACTTTAAGAGCAAATAAAATGTATGAGTTTTTAGACAGATTGGTTACAGTTGCTTTACCACGAGTTAGAGATTTTAAAGGTGTTAAATCTAATGGATTTGACGGAAGAGGAAATTATAACTTAGGTATTACTGAACAAATTATTTTTCCTGAGATCAATATTGACAAAGTTAACAAGATTAGTGGTATGGATATCAGTTTTGTTACTTCGGCAAATACAGATAAAGAAGCAAAATCATTATTACACGAATTAGGTTTACCATTTAAAAAGAATTAATAAGATGGCAAAAGAATCAATGAAAGCCCGTGAGGTAAAAAGAGCAAGAATAGTTGCAAAATATGCTGATAAAAGAAAAGCTTTAAAAGAAGCTGGCGATTATGAAGCATTACAAAAATTACCTAAAAATGCATCACCAATTCGTATGCATAACCGTTGTAAATTGACTGGGAGACCAAAAGGATATATGCGTCAATTTGGTATTTCTCGTGTAATGTTCCGTGAAATGGCTAACAAAGGATTAATACCCGGAGTTAAAAAAGCAAGTTGGTAAAAAAAGAATAATTAACAGGTTTGAAGTTTAACATTGAGTTAAAAACCAAAACCGTAAATCAATAATATGAATACAGATCCTATTGCAGATTTTTTAACCAGAATACGAAATGCAGCACATGCAGGTCATAGAGTGGTTGAAATTCCAGCTTCTAACTTAAAAAAAGAAATGACCAAAATTTTATTTGATCAAGGATATATTTTAAGTTATAAAGTTGAAGAGAATAAAGTTCAAGATATTATTAAGATTGCATTGAAATACGATAAAATTTCTAAGCAACCTATAATAAGGAAAATTCAACGTATCAGTACACCTGGTTTACGTAAATATGTTAGCGCTAAAGATATGCCAAGAGTTTTAAACGGATTGGGTATAGCTATTGTTTCAACTTCAAATGGAGTTATGACAAATAAGAAAGCACGTCAGGAAAACGTTGGAGGCGAAGTATTATGTTACGTTTATTAATAAAATAAGTAAGATGTCAAGAATAGGAAAAAGCCCAATAGCAATTCCGGAAGGAGTAACAGTAGAGATCAAAGATAATGTTGTTACTGTAAAAGGTAAGCTAGGCGAGTTATCTCAAACGATAAATGAGATTGCGATAAAAAAAGAGGATGATAATACTTTGGTATTAGAAAGACCATCTGAAAGTAAAGACCATAAAGCAAAACACGGTTTATACCGAGCTTTAATTTTTAATATGATTGAAGGTGTTTCTAAAGGTTGGTCTAAAGAATTAGAATTGGTAGGAGTAGGTTATAGAGCTTCAAATCAAGGTCAGAAATTAGATTTAGCTTTAGGTTTTTCTCATAATATCGTTTTAAATATAGCACCCGAAGTTAAAATCGAAACAATATCAGAAAAAGGTAAAAATCCACTTATCAAATTAACTTCACTAGACAAGCAATTGGTTGGACAAGTTGCAGCAAAGATTCGTTCTTTCCGTAAACCTGAACCATACAAAGGTAAAGGTGTGAAATTTGTAGGAGAAGAAATAAGAAGAAAAGCAGGTAAAACAGCTTAATAAAATATAGTTATGGCATTATCAAAGCTAGATAGAAGAAACAGAATTAAAAACAGAATAAGAAAAATTGTTTCAGGTACTGAAATAAAACCAAGACTTACTGTTTTTAGAAGTAATAAAGAAATTTCAGCCCAATTAATCAATGATGTTACCGGTACAACAATAGTATCAGCTTCATCAAGAGAAAAAGGTGTTGCAAAAGGTACTAATATTGAAGTAGCAAATGCAGTAGGAAAATTATTAGCCGAAAAAGCTACAAAAGCCGGAGTTGAAACTTGTGCTTTTGACAGAAATGGATATTTATACCACGGTAGAGTAAAATCACTTGCTGAAGGAGTAAGAGAAGGAGGTTTAAAATTTTAATAAAACACCATGTACAAAAAATATAAAAATATCGAAAGAGTAAAACCAAGTGGATTAGATTTAAAAGATCATTTAGTTGGTGTACAAAGAGTTACCAAGGTAACAAAAGGAGGTAGAACTTTTGGATTTTCTGCAATTGTTGTTGTAGGAAATGGTGAAGGTGTTGTTGGTCATGGTTTAGGAAAATCTCAAGATGTAGCGACTGCAATTTCAAAAGCTATTGAAGACGCAAAGAAAAACTTAGTTAGAATTCCAATTATTAAGCAAACATTACCTCACGAACAAAAGGGTAAATACGGAGGTGCTAAAGTATTTTTAAAACCAGCATCACACGGTACCGGAGTTATTGCAGGTGGAGCCGTTCGTGCAGTATTAGAATCAGTTGGGGTTCACGATGTATTATCAAAATCACAAGGTTCATCAAATCCGCACAATGTTGTTAAAGCAACTTTTGATGCCTTATTAAACTTACGTGATGCACATACCATTGCAAAACAAAGAGGAATAAGCTTAGAAAAAGTGTTTAACGGATAATTTTAGATTAAGATGAAAAAAATTAAGATAACACAAGTACGTAGTAAAATAAGAAGACCTAAGAATCAAAAGTTAACTTTAGAGGCTTTAGGTTTACACAGAATTGATCAAGTAGTTGAACACGAAGCTACTCCCTCAATTCTAGGAATGGTAAAAACAGTTAATCACTTAGTTTCTGTAGAAGAAATAAAATAAGATATTGAGTTATGCAATTAAATAACTTACAACCATCAAAAGGTTCAGTTAAAACGGGTAAAAGAATTGGTAGAGGTCAGGGCTCCGGAAAAGGAGGTACTGCTACCAGAGGTCATAAAGGACAAAAATCACGTTCAGGTTATTCTAGAAAAATAGGTTTTGAAGGTGGACAAATGCCTTTACAACGAAGAGTACCTAAATTTGGTTTTAAAAATATAAATCGAAAAGAATACCAAGGTGTTAATTTAGATAAATTACAACAATTAGTTGATGACGGTAAAATTACAGATACTGTTAATTTAGATATTTTAATTGAAAATAGATTGGTAGGAAAAAATGATCTAGTTAAGATCTTAGGTAGAGGAGAATTAAAATCAAAGTTAAATATCACGGTGCATAAATATACTGCAACAGCCAAAGAAGCTATTGAAAAAGCTGGAGGTAAAGCAGAAACCATTTAAACTAAGAAGCCTAAATGAAAAATTTTATAAGTACCATTCAAGATATTTGGAAGATAGAAGAGCTTAGAAATAAGATCATTATAACTTTAGGTTTAATGGTAGTATATCGTTTGGCTGCTCAGGTTCCCTTACCGGGAATCGATCCTACACAATTAACAGGTATTGCTGATAAAACATCTTCCGGTTTGTTAGGTCTTTTAAACGCATTTACCGGTGGTGCCTTTGCTAAAGCATCAGTTATGGCATTAGGAATTATGCCTTATATATCAGCATCAATTGTTGTACAATTAATGGGAATGGCGATACCTTATTTGCAAAAATTGCAAAAAGAAGGTGAAAGCGGAAGAAAAAAGATCAATCAAATAACACGTTGGTTGACAATAGCAATATTGATAATTCAAGCACCAACTTATTTGATAAGCTTACCAAGTTTAGGTATTCCTGAAAGTGCCTTTTTATTAGGAAAAGGTCCTTTATTCTATTTTTCATCTATTTTGTTATTAACAACAGGAACCGTATTTGCAATGTGGTTGGGTGAAAAAATTACAGATAAAGGTATAGGTAACGGTATTTCATTATTGATCATGATTGGTATTATTGCTCGCTTTCCTGCATCATTTATGCAAGAGGCAACATCAAGGATTACGCAATCAAATGGTGGTTTATTAATGATCTTAATTGAAGTTGTAATTTGGTTATTGGTTATTTTAGCCAGTGTGTATTTAGTTACAGCTGTTAGAAAAATTCAAGTACAATATGCAAGAAGAACTGTAGCAGGTAGCATAAAAGATGTTGCCGGAGCAAGACAATATATTCCTTTAAAGTTAAACTCATCAGGTGTAATGCCAATTATCTTTGCACAAGCATTAATGTTTGTTCCGGGATTACTGGCAAGTTCTGAAAATAGTACTTTAAAATCAATTGGGGTTGCCTTTACTGATATGTTTGGTTTTTGGTATAATTTATTATTTGCAGTATTAATTATCATTTTTAGTTATTTTTATACTGCAATTACAATTCCTACCAATAAGATGGCTGATGATTTGAAAAGAGGAGGAGGGTTTATTCCGGGAATTAGACCAGGAAAAGAAACTGGTGATTATTTAGATACAATTTTATCTAGGATCACTTTGCCAGGATCTATTTTCTTAGCAGTATTAGCAATTTTACCTGCAATAATCACTAAAGCAGGAGTACAACCGGGATGGGCTTTATTTTATGGAGGAACATCATTATTGATTATGGTTGGAGTTGCAATTGATACTTTACAGCAAATCAATGCATATTTGTTAAATCGTCATTATGATGGTTTGATGAAAACAGGTTTAAAACGAAAATCTATAGCTTAATTAAAATGGCAAAACAACCGGCAATAGTACAGGATGGAACAATAATTGAAGCATTATCAAATGCAATGTTTCGTGTTGAATTAGAAAACGGACATATAGTAACAGCACATATTTCCGGAAAAATGCGAATGCATTATATAAAATTGTTACCAGGCGATAAAGTAAAATTAGAAATGAGCCCTTATGATTTGTCTAAAGCAAGAATAACCTATAGATATTAAAAATTCAATTGACTACTTTTATATAAAGAGTTGTAATATAAAATAGTAGTTCAAAAACAATTAGATTAGAACTCATGAAAGTTAGAGCATCAGTTAAAAAAAGAAGTGCCGAATGCAAAATTGTTCGCAGAAAAGGCAGATTATATGTAATCAACAAAAAGAATCCTAGATTTAAACAAAGACAAGGTTAAATTATGGCAAGAATAGCAGGAATTGACATCCCAAAGAACAAAAGAGGAGTAATAGCATTAACCTATATCTTTGGTATCGGAAGAAGCAAAGCTAAAGAAATTTTAGGCGATGCTAAAGTTGACGAAAATATCAAAGTTCAAGATTGGTCAGATGACGAAATCGGACGAATTCGTGAACAAGTTGGTAAACTTAAAATTGAAGGTGAATTACGATCAGAAATTCAATTGAACATAAAACGTTTAATGGATATTGGTAGTTATAGAGGAATTAGACATAGATTAGGTCTTCCATTAAGAGGACAAAGAACTAAGAATAACTCCAGAACCCGAAAAGGAAAGAAAAAAACAGTAGCAGGTAAAAAGAAAGCAATTAAATAATAGTTAATAATGGCAAAGAAAGTTCAAAAAAAACGTAAAGTAATTGTTGATGCAGTTGGAGAAGCACATATTTCGGCTTCTTTCAATAACATTATCATTTCTTTAACCAATAAAAATGGAGATGTTATTTCTTGGTCCAGTGCAGGAAAACAAGGCTTTAGAGGTTCTAAAAAGAACACACCTTACGCTGCTCAAACAGCTGCAGAAGATTGTGCAAAAGTAGCACATGATGCTGGTTTGCGTAAAGTAAAAGTTTATGTAAAAGGGCCTGGAAATGGAAGAGAATCAGCAATTAGAACATTGCATAATAACGGAATTGAAGTAACTGAGATTATTGATGTTACACCAATGCCTCATAATGGATGCAGACCTCCAAAAAGAAGAAGAGTTTAATACTGAACCCGTTTCAGTATCTGTTAAATAATTAATAATAACTAAGGATAAAGATTATCGAAGGAATGCCTTAATTCATAATCCCTTAAAATTAAATAAAAATGGCAAGATATACAGGACCAAAAACAAAAATAGCACGAAAATTCGGTGAACCGATTTTTGGTGAAGATAAAATTCTAGAAAAAAGAAATTATCCTCCAGGACAACATGGTAATTCAAGAAGGAGAGGAAAACAATCTGAATATGCAGTTCAGTTAAAAGAAAAACAAAAAGCAAAATATACTTACGGTATCCTTGAACGTCAATTCCGCAATTTGTTTGAAAAAGCACAAAGCACAAAAGGAATTACCGGTGAGGTATTATTGCAATTATGTGAAGCAAGACTTGATAATGTTGTTTATAGATTGAATATTTCACCTTCAAGAAGTGGAGCTCGTCAATTAGTATCACACCGTCATATAACAGTAAACGGTGAAATAGTTAATATACCTTCATACCAATTAAAAGAAGGTGATATTGTTGGTGTAAGAGAAAAATCAAAATCTTTAGAAATTATTGACCGTTCATTAACAGCAAACAAAGCTGTTTACGAATGGCTTACATGGAATACAGAAACCTTAGAAGGAAGATTTGTAAAAATTCCTGAAAGAGTTCAAATTCCTGAAAATATTAATGAACAGTTCATCGTAGAGTTATACTCTAAATAATTAAAGATAGAAAGTAAACTTATGGCAATTTTAAATTTTCAAAAACCAGACAAAGTATTAATGATTGAATCTACCGATTTTGAAGGTACATTCGAATTCAAACCTCTTGAGCCAGGTTACGGTTTAACCGTTGGAAACGCTTTGAGAAGAGTATTGTTATCTTCATTAGAAGGTTATGCAATTACTTCTTTGAGAATAGAAGGTGTTGAACATGAATTTTCTACTATTAATGGAATTGTAGAAGATGTAACCGAAATCATTTTAAATTTAAAACAAATTCGTTTTAAACAACAAATTGAAGATACAGATAATGAAACAGTAGTTATTTCTATTCATGGTAAAGATAAAATTGTTGCCGGTGATTTTCAAAATTTTATCTCTGGATTTCAAGTGCTAAATTCTGATCTAGTTATCTGTAATTTAGAGAAAGCTGTAAAATTAGATATGGAAATTACCATTGATAAAGGTAGAGGTTTTGTGCTTGCTGAAGAAAATAAAAAGGTTACTGCACCAATTGGTACTATTTTTATCGATTCAATTTATACACCTATTAAAAATGTAAAGTATACTATTGAGAACTTTCGTGTAGAGCAAAAGACTGATTATGAAAAATTAATTTTTGATATTAATACAGATGGTTCTATTACACCTCAAAATGCTTTAACAGAAGCTGCTAAAATATTAATTCATCATTTCATGTTATTCTCTGATGAACGAATTACTTTAGAAGCTGATGAAATAGCCAAAACAGAGACTTATGATGAAGAGTCACTACATATGCGTCAGTTATTAAAAACTAGATTGATTGATCTTGATCTTTCAGTTAGAGCATTAAATTGTTTGAAAGCTGCCGAAGTTGATACATTGGGAGATTTAGTTTCTTACAATAAAACTGATTTAATGAAATTTAGAAATTTCGGTAAAAAATCACTTACAGAATTAGATGAATTGGTAAATAACAAAGGTCTAATTTTTGGAATGGATTTGGCAAAATACAAATTAGATAAAGAATAAGCATTATTTGTTTTTTCAATTTACAAATAATAAAAATATAGAGTTTAGAAATGAGACACGGAAAGAAATTTAATCACTTAAGTAGAAAAACTGCACATAGGAAGGCAATGTTGGCTAATATGGCATGTTCGTTGATTGAGCATAAACGCATCAATACAACTGTAGCAAAAGCCAAATCATTACGACAGTTTGTTGAACCATTGGTGACAAAATCTAAAGAAGATACTACTCACAATCGTAGAATAGTTTTTAAATATTTAAGAAACAAATATGCAGTTACAGAATTGTTTAGAAATGTTGCTGTAAAAGTTGGTGATAGACCAGGAGGATATATACGTATCATAAAATTAGGAAATCGTTTGGGTGATAATGCAGATATGGCGATGGTTGAATTAGTTGATTATAACGAAATATATAATCCTAAAGATGGTAAAAAGAAGAAAACTACACGTAGAAGAGGTAAAAAGAAATCTAATGTAGAAACAGTTAAAACTGAAGTTACAGCTAAAGTTGAAGAAACTAAAAGTGATAATTCTGAAAAAAAGGATGAAGCTTAAAAAGTTTTCAATTTATAAATTAATTAAAAAAGGATATACTATATTAGCATATCCTTTTTTTTTATCAGTATATTATCATGAAAAAATTCTTATTCTTTGTATTGTTGTTTACAGTTATTTATGGAAATTCTCAAGAATTGGATGCCCAATCCCTTAATGGAGATATAACAAGTATAAATGATCTTTTTAGTAAACAATTAAAAAGATTAGGAAGGTCTGAAATCTCAGGAAATCCGTTTTTATATAAAGAATGGAATAATGTAGGATCAATAAATTCAAAGGATATAATTCATAATTATAAAAATATTAACTATAATATTTATAGTGATGAATTAGTAACCCTAAAAGGTAAGGATTCAGTTTTTATTTTTGATAAACATTTAGTTGATTCCTTTAA